>NZ_CM168041.1:5000-7500 GCF_057004685.1 Exiguobacterium sp. FD-YE-25-4
AGATCGTTCTCTCAAAACTGAAGACTCATCAATTCATACAAACCTTAGACTAGATCAAAGCCTCGACCGATTAGTATCATTCAGCTCCACACGTCGCCGTGCTTCCACCCATGACCTATCTACCTCATCGTCTCTGAGGGGTCTTTCTTGATTGCTCAAAGGGAAATCTCATCTCGGAGGGGGCTTCATGCTTAGATGCTTTCAGCACTTATCCCGTCCGCACGTAGCTACCCAGCGATGCTCCTGGCGGAACAACTGGTACACCAGCGGTGCGTCCATCCCGGTCCTCTCGTACTAAGGACAGCTCTCCTCAAATTTCCTGCGCCCACGACGGATAGGGACCGAACTGTCTCACGACGTTCTGAACCCAGCTCGCGTACCGCTTTAATGGGCGAACAGCCCAACCCTTGGGACCTACTCCAGCCCCAGGATGCGATGAGCCGACATCGAGGTGCCAAACCTCCCCGTCGATGTGGACTCTTGGGGGAGATCAGCCTGTTATCCCCAGGGTAGCTTTTATCCGTTGAGCGATGGCCCTTCCATGCGGAACCACCGGATCACTAAGCCCGACTTTCGTCCCTGCTCGACTTGTAGGTCTCGCAGTCAAGCTCCCTTCTGCCTTTGCACTCTTCGAATGATTTCCAACCATTCTGAGGGAACCTTTGGGCGCCTCCGTTACTGTTTAGGAGGCGACCGCCCCAGTCAAACTACCCACCTGACACGGTCCTCCAGCCGGATCACGGCTGCGAGTTAGAGACTCTATACGCAAAGGGTGGTATCCCAAGGGTGTCTCCACCGAAGCTGGCGCTCCGGCTTCACAAACTCCCACCTATCCTGTACATCGCGTACAAAGCCTCAATATCAGGCTGTAGTAAAGCTCCATGGGGTCTTTCCGTCCTGTCGCGGGTAACCTGCATCTTCACAGGTACTATGATTTCACCGGGTCTCTCGTTGAGACAGTGCCCAAATCGTTACGCCTTTCGTGCGGGTCGGAACTTACCCGACAAGGAATTTCGCTACCTTAGGACCGTTATAGTTACGGCCGCCGTTTACTGGGGCTTCGGTTCAGTGCTTCTCTTGCGATGACACATCCCCTTAACCTTCCAGCACCGGGCAGGCGTCAGCCCCTATACTTCATCTTGCGATTTAGCAGAGACCTGTGTTTTTGCTAAACAGTCGTTTGGGCCTATTCACTGCGGCTTATGTTGCCATAAGCGTCCCTTCTCCCGAAGTTACGGGACCATTTTGCCGAGTTCCTTAACGAGAGTTATCCCGCGCGTCTTAGAATTCTCATCTCGCCTACCTGTGTCGGTTTACGGTACTGGCGCCGACCTCCTTACTAGAGGCTTTTCTTGGCAGCGTGAAATCCGGTACTTCGCCCTACGGGC
Organism: Exiguobacterium sp. FD-YE-25-4; assembly: GCF_057004685.1. Taxonomy (NCBI): domain Bacteria; kingdom Bacillati; phylum Bacillota; class Bacilli; order Caryophanales; genus Exiguobacterium; species Exiguobacterium sp. FD-YE-25-4. The sequence goes on from NZ_CM168041.1 coordinate 6,389, forward strand.
TCCACATCACAGCTCAGCCTTGTGTGTCGGGCGGATTTGCCAACCCGACGGCCTCGCTGCTTGTCCGTGCACTTCCAGTCGCACGGTTACCTTATCCTTCTGCGTCCCCCCATCGTTCAAACGGTGGTACGGCGGTACAGGAATATCAACCTGTTGTCCATCGCCTACGCCTTTCGGCCTCGGCTTAGGTCCAGACTAACCCTGAGCGGACGAGCCTTCCTCAGGAAACCTTGGGCTTTCGACGGAGGGGATTCTCACCCCTCTTTTCGCTACTCACACCGGCATTCTCACTTCCAAGCGCTCCACGGCTCCTCACGATACCGCTTCACTGCTGCTTGGAACGCTCCCCTACCATCCCTTACGGGATCCATAGCTTCGGTGGTATGTTTAGCCCCGTTACATTTTCGGCGCGGCGTCACTCGACTAGTGAGCTATTACGCACTCTTTGAATGATGGCTGCTTCTAAGCCAACATCCTAGTTGTCTGTGCAACGCCACATCCTTTTCCACTTAACATACACTTGGGGACCTTAGCTGATGGTCTGGGCTGTTTCCCTTTCGACTACGGATCTTATCACTCGCAGTCTGACTCCCGAGTACAAGTTGCCGGCATTCGGAGTTTGACTGAATTCGGTAACCCTGTGGGGGCCCCTAGTCCAATCAGTGCTCTACCTCCGGAACTCTTCACCTCGAGGCTAGCCCTAAAGCTATTTCGGGGAGAACCAGCTATCTCCAGGTTCGATTGGCATTTCACCGCTACCCACACCTCATCCCCGCACTTTTCAACGTGCGTGGGTTCGGACCTCCAGTCAGTGTTACCTGACCTTCATCCTGGACATGGGTAGATCACCTGGTTTCGGGTCTACGACGACGGACTGATGCGCCCTATTCAGACTCGCTTTCGCTGCGGCTCCGCCTCATCGGCTTAACCTCGCCCGCCATCGTAACTCGCCGGTTCATTCTACAAAAGGCACGCCATCACCCGTTAACGGGCTCTGACTACTTGTAGGCATACGGTTTCAGGATCTGTTTCACTCCCCTTCCGGGGTGCTTTTCACCTTTCCCTCACGGTACTGGTTCACTATCGGTCACTAGGAAGTATTTAGCCTTGGG
>NZ_CM168041.1:10000-30000 GCF_057004685.1 Exiguobacterium sp. FD-YE-25-4
AATGGACCTAACCATTCGGCATATAAAAAGGCGAGATGGAATATCTCGCCTTACGATCTTAAATTCGAAAGTGAAACTTTGCGTTGCTTCGCCTCTTTTAAATAAAAGAAGTACAATGCTTCCGCTTGTTTAACTTGCGCTGCTAATTCCCCAGTGTCTTCGATACTCACTTCAAGTATGTGACGTTTCGATTCGTACTTCGCCTTAGCATCTAACAGCTCTAACAAAAATCGTTGGTCATATCCATCTCGGAGAGGTTTGCGAAACCATCTCATAGTTCGCGTCTACCCTCCATCGCTCTTGATAAGGTCACTTCATCCGCATATTCTAGATCGCCGCCTACAGGTAAACCGTGCGCCAGACGCGTTACACGAATTCCAGTCGGTTTTAAGAGTCGGGACAGATACATTGAAGTCGCTTCCCCTTCGATGTTCGGGTTAGTGGCCAAAATCACTTCACTAATCGCTTCATTTTCTTGAAGACGCGTTAACAAGCTCGACACGTTAATATCTTCAGGACCAATCCCTTCCATTGGGCTAATCGCCCCATGCAAGACATGGTACTTCCCACGATACTCTCGCATCTTCTCCATCGCAATCACATCTCTAGAATCTTGAACAACACAGACCACCGTCTCGTCGCGATGGGAATCCGTACAAATCGCGCATGGGTCAACATCTGTAATGTGCCCGCATACCGTACAATATTTAATATCACGCTTAGCGCTGACAAGAGCCTTAGCGAACGTCAGCACATCGTCTTCTTCCATATCTAATACGTGGAATGCTAGACGTATGGCAGTTTTCGGACCAATGCCCGGCAATTTGGTAAAGCTTTCAATCAAACGTCCGATCGCTTCAGGGTATTGCAACTCACATCGTTCCTTTCTTCACTTAAAAGCCTGGAAGGTTCATCCCTTGCGTAAAACGTCCCATTTTGTCATTAACGAGTTGGTCAGCTTGCTTCATCCCGTCGTTAACTGCTGCCAAAACAAGATCTTGCAACATTTCGACGTCATCTGGATCGACAGCATCTTCAGCGATGATGACATCTAGCACTTCTTTATGTCCACTGACGATAACTTTTACCATGCCGCCACCTGCCGTACCTTCAACAGTCAAGTCTTTCAATTCTTCTTGAGCTTTCGCCATATCTTTTTGCATTTTCTGCATTTGCTTCATCATATTGTTCATGTTTCCCATTCCACGCATGTAGAGCGCCTCCTTTTAAACTTCTTCAATTTCAACGACGTCACCGAAACGTTCAACGGCCTTCGAGACAAGTGGATCTTCTTCAACCACTTCCTCTTCTTTATGATCCGAACGTTCAGCTTGTTTACGAAGGATGAACTCATTCTTCAACTCAACCCAATCGGTCTCTAGTACGGCCATGATTTCTCGACGAATTCCCGTCACTTCAAACAAGGCTTGTTCAATCACGTCTCGCGTGCGACCGTTCGAGCTAACTTGCTCGTAGTGCCACGTCATCCCATCTTTAAATTGTACCAGTAAGGTGTCACTAGCACAAAGCACAGCCTCACTCTCATAGAATAGTGCAAAAATTGGACCATCCTGCGTTCGGATATTCCCCATGATATCTTCCCAGCTATCACGTATTGCGTTTAAATGCTGTCGTTCCGCTCGTTGCAATAATTGACGGATGCGTTCTTTCGGGACTCGAATTTGAGTTCGCTTGGCAACTTTAGGTTTCTCTGTTGTTGCTTCCGCTGCAGGGACTCCCGTTTTTTTGACCTCACTCAACTCGCGACTCAGTTCACGGACCTGCTCTTGAAGTTGTTTCATCTGTTCTGTCATCGTCCGCCCTTGTTCGGCGATACGAATAAACGTTAGTTCTACCAAAACTTTCGGATGATTCGATAATCGCATCTGTTGCTGACAATCATTCAACTCTTCAATCACTTGGAATAGTTCATCTGTCGACGTCGCTTCAACAAATTGTCGGAACGTCTCTGTCGGACGAGCGCGTTCGAGTAAATCGACCGCTTGAGGTGAGGCCTTTAATAGTAAGGCGTCACGATGAACGAATACGAGATCTTCAATGAATCGCTTCAAATCCTTACCTTCACGCAGCATCGTTTCCAACGTACTCAAAATTTGATCAAGTTGCTTTTGCTGTAAGCCGTAAGCCATATCGAGCAGAGCATCATCTGTCACCGCGCCGGTCACTTCTAGCACAGCGTCTTCGGTCAAACGGCCATCGCTAAAAGCGAGCGCTTGATCGAGCAGGCTGAGTGCATCGCGCATCCCACCGTCGGCAGCACGGGCAATCAGCTTGAGCGCCTCTGGATCATAGTCATAATCTTGATCGTTCAAGATATATGCCATACGTGTCTGCAATTGACCGACTTCATGCCGTTTCACATCAAAGCGCTGGCAACGTGAGATGATAGTTGCCGGAATTTTATGCGGTTCTGTCGTCGCCAAAATAAAGATGGCATGCGCCGGTGGTTCTTCCAGCGTTTTCAATAAGGCGTTGAACGCCCCAGTCGAAAGCATATGCACTTCATCAATGATATATACTTTGAAGCGCGCTTGAGAAGGCGGATATTTGACTTTATCCCGAATTTCTCGAATCTCGTCGACCCCATTATTTGAAGCCGCATCGATTTCAAACACGTCCGGGCTCGTCCCTTCCGTGATTGCGATACAAGTCGGGCATGTGTTACACGGTTCTCGTGTGGGTGCTGTCTCGCAGTTGATGGCTTTCGCGATAATTTTCGCCAAACTTGTCTTCCCGGTCCCTCGTGGACCCGAGAACAAATAGGCATGTGACATTCGTTCCTCAAGCAACGCATTTTGAATCGTACGTGTGATATGAATTTGACCGACAACCTCTTGGAACGACTGCGGACGATAAACCCGATACAACGCTTGATACGCCATGTCCCCGCCTCCTTTCTTCCTTACATTCTCTATTTCATCATACAAAAAAATCTACAACCCTGGGGCCGTAGATTGAAGTTATTAAATAAATCTGCCGCGCACCGATTTCTGAAAGCACGTCAATGTGCGTTACTCATGCAGTTTGCTCGGCCCAAGCACCCCTGCGGCACACGGTACGTCACCACTTAAGGCTGCTTCCTTCCGGACCTGACCTGGTTCATGGGTGACCGTTGCGCAGGACTCAGACGTCAACGCCACTTACACGAGGACAGGCCACACCAATGCACTCCCTCGAATCGGAATTCAGTCTCGCTATAGCGGATTGCGAGTTACAGGGCACCGCTACCTCCCCGCCTAGCACGGCAAATGGGTAAATGAAGTTAGGCACTACGTTGAGTGCTATTACATTATACTGTTTAATCAGGTGGGTTGCAACCTCTCTGTTCAAGCCGCGCCTGCTTCTTCCGTTCTCTAAGGTTTCGGAAGAATACTGTCAGCAACTCGCCACACTCTTCTGCTAAAACATTTTCAGTCACTTCAGCTTGGTGGTTGAAGCGTTCGTCTTGGACGAGGTTCATGAGCGTCCCGCAACATCCACCCTTCGGATCGTGGGCACCAAAGATGACCCGCTTCACACGAGACAGCACGATGGCACCCGCACACATCGGACACGGCTCTAACGTGACGAACAGTTCGCAATCCTCTAAACGCCAGTTGCCGAGCGCCTGGTTTGCCTGCTCAATCGCAATCATCTCGGCGTGGGCCGCTGCCAACAAGTCGGTTTCCCGACGATTATGACCGACGGCAATCACCTCATCACCTTTAACGATGACGCATCCGATCGGGACTTCGCCGATTGCTTCCGCCTTCTTTGCTTCTTCAATGGCAAGCCTCATAAATCGTTCATCTCGTTCCATATACACACTCCGTTTCTGATCACTTATTATGAAAAAAAATGAAAATCATTTCGCTCGCCCTATCCACTTCATTGTATGCTAGAATGGAACTTGCACTTTGGATAATGGAGGATGACATCATATGTTTATAACGGTAGAGGGACCGATTGGTGTCGGGAAAACGTCACTGGCCCATATCATCAGTCAGCACTTTTCAATGCAGATGCTGAATGAAATTGTAGAAGAGAATCCGTTTCTCGGCAAGTTTTATGAAGATATCGACGAATGGAGCTTCCAAACGGAGATGTTCTTCCTTTGCAATCGCTTCAAGCAATTAGACGATATCCACAAACACCACTTGAGTCAACAGCAATCCGTCGTTTCTGACTATCATATTTTCAAGAACTTAATTTTCGCTCACCGTTCCCTGAGACCAGCTCATTTGAACAAATATGAGCAAATCTATAAGATTTTGACACACGATATGCCGAAACCTGATGTCGTCATCTACTTACACGCCAGCATCGAGACGTTAATGAAACGTGTCGCCTTGCGTGGACGTGAAGTAGAAGAGAACATGTCTCGCGATTACCTCGAACAGCTCGCTCATGATTATGAAACGTTTATCGAATCATACCGCGCGACGCATCCCGAAGTGACGATTCTTTCGTTTAGCGGAGATGAGCTCGACTTCGTCCAAAATCCGGATGATTTGACGCACGTCCTCTCGACGATCGAACGTGAATTAGAATTGACTAAAGGAGCAAAAATCAAATGACGCTGAATGAAAAATATAACATTCCGAACGATACGATCATCACGATCGGTGGAATGGTCGGAATCGGTAAATCAACGATCACGAACTCACTTGCCGATGCCCTCAACTTCCGCACTTCACTTGAGAAAGTAGACACGAACCCTTATCTCGATAAATTTTATCATGATTTTGAGCGTTGGAGTTTCCACCTTCAAATCTATTTCTTGGCTGAACGGTTCAAAGAACAGAAGAAAATCTTCCAATACGGCGGCGGCTTTATCCAAGACCGCTCGATTTACGAAGATACTGGCATCTTTGCCAAGATGCACTATGAAAAAGGGACGATGTCTCCAACCGACTACGAGACGTACTCAAGTTTGTTTGAAGCGATGGTACTGACACCATTCTTCCCACACCCTGACCTTCTCATTTATCTTGAAGGCTCATTCGAGCAAGTACTCGACCGCATTCAAATGCGCGGGCGCGAGATGGAACAACAAACACCGATCACATATTGGGAAGAGATGTACGCTCGTTATACGGAGTGGATCAACAACTTCAACCTTTGCCCTGTACTTCGTCTCTCAATCGAAGAGTATGACTTGATCAATGACCCTAACTCGGTTGAACTCATCTTGGAGAAAATCGAGAAACAATTGACGATCGCTCGCGAAGCGAAAGTCAGATAAGTAAAGAAGGTGCACCGCTCGCTTGAGCGGTGCACCTTCTTTTTATGTGTGGGCGATACGAGGTTTTCGATACGTCGGCGTCTTCCGAGCTTTTCGGAAACCGTCGATGGAATCAAACACTGCGGCCAAAATCGTGATGGCGACGACCAATCCAAATACCCAATCGAACGAGAGCATACCGTTCGGAACGTTCGTCTCGATCCAGTTCAAAAATCGTGGATCGAGTAACTGTGGGGAACTGGCCATCCAGATGATGAACGTTGCCGAGGCAATATTGTAGATCAAATTAAACGAAGCGAGCGCATACGTCCAATGTCCGTTCATCCATTTCCATACCCCAAGCACGACTTGAAGCAAGATGACGGTCACAAATAACCAAATCACATCCATCAGGAACGTTTGATTGAAGATGGGAGTGATCATCGTGAACCCCGCGTTCGTAGATTCATAAATCCCTAGTAACTGTTCGGCGTTAATATACACGCCAAACCACACGGCTGTCCAAAACAACCCGAACCCTGCGTCAAATTTACTGATTCGACCGCCCTTCACCCGTTCTTTCAGCTTGGACACATCCCATTTCATATCTGGCGCCGGTACATCATCAGGTGCATAGCGCTCAATCAAAAAGAAGACGAGCGTAATCCAAAACACGAGCTGAATCCCGACCTCCCACAGCGCATCGAACATGTTCGTCAAAAATGTGCCGATCGTCGGCATAAGCGGTCCTGAGAACGTCGGCATGCTAGACAACACGAGACCGAAGAAAACGACAGCTAAAACGATTGGAACGACAAGTTTAATTACGGTCACATACATTGGGAAAAAACGTGGTCCGATGACATACTGTCCTTCCTTATAACGTGCGGCAACGACGGTTGGATGCCCAATCTCTGCTAACACCCGTTTTACGTCTGCCTCAGACGGTTGGTCGGGCAGTGCCGCCTCAATCGATTGCCGAACCGAGGCAGCCGCTTCCTCGCGCCGCTTCGGTGGAACGTGTCGCACGACCTCATCGATATACATCTCAATCCAATCCATGACGCTCATCTCCTTCCTTACGCGCCACTATAGTCTACTCTATGTAGATTCCCGGTTTACGCGCGGCTTAGCCAGATTTCGTCGGATTGCCACAAACAAAAAAGCCGCAGACCGGAGTCTACGACCATAAAAAAACGCATCTGCCCATGCAGATGCCAAAACAAGCGGAGTTGGTGGGATTCGAACCCACGCGAGCCTTACGACTCCTAACGGATTTCGAGTCCGTCCCCTTCAGCCGGGCTTGGGTACAACTCCAGGCTTAAAAAAGTGTAAAAAAAAGAAAGTGGAGGAGGTGGTGGGATTCGAACCCACGCAGGCTATTACACCCCTGACGGTTTTCAAGACCGTTCCCTTAAACCACTTGGGTACACCTCCAAAAAAGTATGAAATTGTTGAGCCTCCAAAAATAAAAATGGAGGAGGTGGTGGGATTCGAACCCACGCAGGCTATTACACCCCTGACGGTTTTCAAGACCGTTCCCTTAAACCACTTGGGTACACCTCCAAAGCTCATATACAATTGGTGAGCAAACATCTCGCTCGACATGATTTATAGTACCAACTTGGCAGACAGATGTCAAACCCTTTTGTGAAAAAACATTAAAAAAAACCAAAAAAAATCCCGCCTGAACGATACGTTTCAGACGGGCTGGTTTGTTCATTACTGAGGCATTTCAATTTTCTCGATACCGCCCATATATGGACGTAATACTTCCGGAATGACGACTGAACCGTCTGCCTGTTGGAAGTTCTCTAAAATCGCAGCGACGGTCCGTCCGACTGCGAGGCCAGAACCGTTAAGCGTGTGGACGAATTCCGGTTTTGCGTTCGCTTCGCGACGGAAACGGATTCCGGCCCGGCGTGCTTGGAAGTCTTCAAAGTTCGAACAAGATGAGATTTCACGATACATCCCTTGCGCCGGCATCCACACTTCGATGTCATATTTCTTCGCAGCCGTGAAGCCGAGATCGGCCGTACACATGCTGAGCACTTGATATGGGAGACCGAGACGCTTAAGCACTTCTTCAGCGTGGCCCGTCAAGAGTTCGAGTTGTTCATAAGACTCTTCAGGTTTCACAAACCGGACGAGCTCGACTTTGTTGAACTGATGCTGACGAATGAGCCCACGCGTGTCGCGTCCGGCTGATCCCGCTTCTGAACGGAAACAAGCGCTATACGCCGTATACGTGATTGGAAGTTGGTCTTCCGTGATAATCTCGTCACGGTGCATGTTCGTTACCGGAACTTCTGCCGTCGGTACGAGGAAATAGTTCGTATCCGCCACTTTGAATGCGTCTTCCTCAAATTTAGGAAGTTGTCCCGTCCCGGTCATCGCGTCGCGGTTGACCATATAAGGAGGGAGCACCTCAGAATAGCCATGTTCATCGGCATGCATATCCATCATGAAGTTGATGAGGGCACGTTCGAGACGGGCGCCGAGACCTTTATAAAAGACAAACCGGCTACCTGTCACTTTACCCGCTCGTTCCACATCGACGATTTTCAAATCTTCCATGACGTCCCAATGCTGTTTGAGTTCGAATTCGAACGTCGGTTTTGTTCCGACTTCGCGAATCGTGACGTTATCATCTTCCGTTTCTCCAATCGGCGTTGATTCGTGCGGGATGTTCGGGATGCTGAGGAGAATCAAGTTCAATTCGGCCTCGACTTCACGCAACTCTTCATCGAGCAATTTGATTTCGTCCCCGAGGCGACGTGTCTCGAGAATCGGTGCATCCGCATCTTGTTTGTTGCGTTTTAATTCCGCAATTTGCTTCGTCGCTTCATTTCGTTTCGCTTTCTTCACTTCAACCTCATTGATCAAGTTGCGGCGTTTCTCTTCCAACTCCGGGAAACGGTCAAGCGCACTCAAATCCTCGCCGCGATGAGCTAGCTTCGTTTTAATCTCTTCAAAATCTGAACGTAATCGTTTAATGTCTAACATTCGTTATTCCTCCTTTTTTCACATAAAAAGGTGGCACGCCCCTTTCCCGTAGGAAAGGGACGAACCACCTTGGATCCGCGTTGCCACCCTCGTTGCCCGAAATCGGGCCACTCGATGCACGTAACGTGTGCGTAACGTGACTTGTTTCCAAGCCAATGCTCCGAGGCCGATTCGGTTACATCATCCCACTAGTTTGCACCAACCACTAGCTCTCTGTCAGTAGATGACCGTAACGTACTTTTCCCCATCATTGCATCTGTCATTGAATTAGTTTTACTTTACAACATCTCAACTCTATCGACAAGACTCAGTTTTCCGAGCACGAGTCGAATCTCATCTAAAAAGTCGGAGAAGGCACGCGTCATACGTGTCAAAAACGATGCCATCTCGACCGGTTCGGCCGCGACGAGCGTTCCTTTAGGTGGAAGTTCACCATCTAGATACCGGACGCTTCCGGAAGGCTCGATGGTGACGGTCCCGACCTGTTGATCGGCCGCAATTGGGGCTTTCGTATCCGGAAGATCGTAAGTCGGTTCAGGTACATCCTGTCCTTTTTCGACGAGTACTTCAAAGGCTGACGTCGTGCGCACTTTTGCTGACTCGACTGTACCTTCAGCGACATGGAGCGTCGCCGGGACGATTTCACCAGTCCGTAAAATCGGGGTCAAGACAAAATCGCCATAGGCGTAGTCGTGAAGCGCCTTTGTAGCAGTATAGCGCCCTTGATCGGTCTTCGCTCCGAGAACGACCGATAGCACGGTACGTCCATCTCGCGTCGACACGCCGATGAAGCAGTAACCGGCATCGTCAGTCGTGCCCGTTTTAAAGCCAAGCATACCCGGATAGGCTAAATCACGACCAGCGAGCATCCGGTTCGTCGCTTCAAATCGGACTCCGTCGATATCAACATACGCTTGTTTCGTCACATCGAGCACTTCCGGGAACTTCGTCAAATACGCCAAAGCTAACATCATCAAATCATTGGCCGATGTCAAATTCTCCCCTGGACGTCCCGCTGACACAGAGTCAAGTCCCGATGCATTGGCGAACGTCGTTTGGGTCATACCAAGTTCGGTCGCCCGTTCGTTCATTTTCTTTACGAATACCCCTTCCGAACCAGAGACGGCCTCGGCCAATGTGACCGCTGCCTCGTTCGCGGAACGAATCAACGCCACGTCGTATAGCTCTTTCACCGTGTACGGTTTATTGACGAGCGGAATCCGAGCCAATCCTGGTTTTCGGGTCAGCGCCAACGCCTTGTCGCTCGGGGTCACTTCTTGGCTCCAACTGAGGTCACCCGCTTCGATGGCTTCTCGGACGAGAAAAGCGGTCATCAGCTTAGTGATTGATGCCGGAGGAAGCATCGCGTCCTCTTCTTGTGAGAACAGGATTTGTCCCGTCGTCATGTCCACGAGCATCGCGCCGGTCGCATCAACTTTAGGTGCCGCCGATGCATCCGTCGGCACGATCATATTTAAAAGGATTGCCCAAACGAGCATCCATCCGATCCATCTTTGTCTCACGGTCTTGCCCCTTTCTATACGTATCTCGTTACAGTGTAGCAAAAAAACACATGAAAAAGGCTCCCTATTTGCTAGAGAGCCTTTCAATCAGGCGAGTTGTCGCTTCGTCGCTTCAACCATGTCCAAGAAATAGCGGTGCATCGACAAGTCGTCCGTCAATTCCGGGTGGAACGAGCAGGCCATATACTTGTCATACCGAACCGCGACAATCGCTTCTTCGACCTCGGCGAGCACCTCGACGCTCGCTTCGACCGATGCGACTTGCGGCGCTCGAATGAACACTGCTTCGACAGCTTCATCGATTCCATTGACAGTCAAATCGACTTCAAAGCTATCAACTTGTCGTCCGAACGCATTTCGTTTGACCGTCATCGGGATTTTACGCAAGTGCGCGTCATATCCTTCAACTTCGGTCGCGAGCAAAATCAAACCAGCGCACGTTCCAAACATCGGCAACTCCGCATTCTCACGTAACGGCTCGAGCAACTCGTACCGATCGAGTAAGCGACGCATCGCTGTGCTCTCCCCACCCGGCAAGACGAGTCCATCGATTCGATTTAAGTCATCGACCGAGCGGACGACGAGCGTATTCGCACCAAGTGCTTCGAGCATATGGACGTGTTCGCGAATCGCACCTTGCATTCCGAGTACACCAATCGTGGTCATCTTACCAACCTCGCGGTGCCATGAGTTCTTCTTGTTTGAGCGTGCGGACGTCGAGCCCTTTCATCGCTTCGCCGAGTCCTTTCGACAAGTGTGCGATGCGCTCATAGTCATCATGGTATGTCGTCGCTTCAACGATGGCACGGGCAAATTTCTCAGGGTTCTCCGCTTTAAAGATTCCTGATCCGACAAAGACGCCGTCCGCTCCGAGGTGCATCATGAGTGCCGCATCAGCTGGTGTCGCAATTCCGCCTGCTGCGAAGTTGACGACCGGGAGGCGCCCTGCTTCACGGATTTGCATGAGTACTTCAAACGGGGCACCCAGGTCACGCGCTTCCGTCATCACTTCATCGATGCTCATCGAGAGCAAGCGTTTCACTTGAGCTTGAACGGTACGCATGTGACGAACTGCTTCAACGATATTGCCGGTTCCCGGTTCACCTTTCGTCCGAATCATTGCTGCACCTTCCCCGATGCGGCGTGATGCTTCACCGAGGTCACGAGCGCCACAGACGAATGGTGCTTTGTAGTCACGTTTGTAGAGATGGAACTCTTCGTCAGCAGGTGTCAATACTTCGCTCTCGTCAATGAAATCAACCCCCATTGATTCAAGGACACGGGCTTCAGCGATGTGACCGATCCGGCACTTCGCCATGACCGGTACCGATACCGCACCCATGACGTCTTCGATGATTGTCGGATCGGCCATACGAGCAACGCCGCCCATTTTGCGAATGTCTGAAGGTACGCGCTCGAGTGCCATGACGGCAACTGCACCTGCTGCCTCAGCAATTTTGGCTTGCTCCGCGTTGATGACGTCCATGATGACGCCACCTTTTTGCATCTCGGCCATACCGCGTTTTACTTTGTCTGTCCCTACTTGTCTCTTTTCCAAGTGAATCCCCTCCAATAAGCTAGTCTACTTGCAAGTATAAATTGATTTGACTATATTGAAAGTGCCAGTTTTGTATTTTCTGAAGTGGTCAGTTTAAACAAAGGACTTCATTTCCTAATTCTCGAATGTTGTAAAGGACAAGGGGGATGATGAAATGGACCAATGGAACAGTCGTGACGAGGCGCATGGACGAAGCTTTTTCGGGAAAGCCGGAGTGTTTTCGCTCCTACTCGTTATCGGATTCATGCTCTATTTTTTCTTTGGCTGACTAGAAAGGATTAACTATGGATATGCTCACGTTCTCGCTCGAGGCTGACTCGAGCGTCCCGTTATATGAACAACTCTATTTGCACATTCGACAAGCCATCGTCGATGACACCCTCACCACCGGGACAAAACTTCCGTCCAAACGTAAGTTAGGCGAGTTTTTAGATGTATCACAAACGACAGTCGAACTGGCTTATGCCCAGCTGCTCGCGGAAGGATATATCGAGTCGTTGCCACGCAAAGGCTTCTACGTGTTACCGCAAGAAGAACTGTACGTCCGGCGCGGCAGTAGCGTCATCGAACCGCTCCCGGTGAAAAAAACATATGAGTTCGACTTGTATCCGAGTCAAATCGACACGACCGCTTTCCCATTCGAACGTTGGCGCCGGCACTTAAAACAAGTCGTCTCGGAAGAACATCACGATTTGCTGTCACTTGGCTCTGTACAAGGCGATTTCGTCCTTCGTCAAGAGATTGCGACCTATCTCTATCATTCGCGCGGTGTGCATTGTTCTCCCGAGCAAATCGTTGTCGGATCGGGAACCGAGCAGCTGTTGCCCCAATTGTTAGAACTGTTGCCGGATACCACGACGTTCGGCATTGAGGATCCGGGGTATCCGCTCACCCGCCAACTTTTCGCCCATCAACGACGGACGTTCATTCCAATTCCTGTCGATGAGAGTGGCGTCCGTGTCGATGTGGTGGAACAAGCAGCCATCGATGCCCTTTATGTGACACCGGCCCATCAATTCCCGACCGGAACGATTTTATCGGTCAGCCGCCGTCAACGTCTGCTCAACTGGGCATCGGAGCGGCAAACATATGTGATCGAAGACGATTATGACAGCGAATTCCGTTATAGCGGTAAGCCCATCCCGTCCTTGCAAAGCATGGATCAAAACGAGCGGGTCGTCTATTTGAGCACGTTCTCGAAATCGCTAATGCCTTCATTGCGAATCGGTTATATGGTGCTCCCCCCTCCGCTGTTGAATCGCTACCGGGAACGTTATCGTCACTTCACATGCAGCGTGCCCCGCTTCGAGCAACACACGTTGGCCGAATTTATGGCGACCGGTGATTTTGAGAAACATCTGAACCGGATGCGTAAAACATATCGACGTAAACTTGAAATCATCATCGCCGCTTTCAAACCGTATGAACCGATTGTCTCCATCACAGGGGCGAGCGCAGGCCTTCATGTTGTGCTATCTGTCCAAACGACAAAGTCGAGCGAAGAATTAAAACGTCTGGCCGAAGCCGCGAGTATTCGAATCAATGCGATGACCGATTATCGCATCAACTCGAGCGATACGGTCCCACAGCTTTTATTCGGGTTTGCCGCCTTATCTGAAGAAGTACTACCTGCCGCCGTCAGTGCACTCATGTCGTGTTGGAACATTGAGAAAGGAAGAGATTGATGAAACGGTCACGCTATTTCGTCGGTGGTCTCCTCTTATTAATCGGTACACTCCTGTTATCCGAATCGTGGTGGAAAGACCAACTCGCGACGTGGAACAGTCAACAAGTGACCGCCGAGATTCAACCGAAACAGCCCGAAACCGGCGAATTTGAGTTTTCAAACGTCGAGCCATTATCCTGGGAACAACTATTGACTGTGCGCAATCGGTTTCACGAATTACCGACCCTGGGTCTCATTTCCATTCCAGATGTTAACCTTGAACTGCCCATTTTATATGGTCTCGATAACGAGAACTTGGCTGTCGGTGCCGGAACGATGGATCCGTCCCAGCACATGGGAACCGGAAACTACGCACTTGCCGGCCACTATACGCAAAGCCCGACCGCACTGTTCGGGCCACTCCATACCCTCGACATCGGCATGTCCATCTATGTAACCGACATGAAGCACACGTTCCAGTACGAAATTACTTCCCTAGAGACTGTCCCCCCGACACAAGTTGATGTACTCGAACCAACAACTGAACCGACGATTACGCTCGTCACGTGTACGTTCGATGCGACGGAACGGTTGATTGTGAAAGGACGCCTCGTGAAGCAAACGCCTCTCTAACCGATAGGCGTTTTTATTATTTTTCAAAAAACATATTGTGAGCGCTTACATATTCAGCTAAACTATTCCTGAAACCGTTTGCACAATTTTGAAAATTCGTTGCCCTGTAGACGACACATTCCATGAAAGAGGTGCTTTATGAAGAAGAAAGCGGCACGACAGACGACCACGTTACTTTTATCATCCGTTCTCCTGATCCAAGCCGGCGTCCCGATGAACGCTTTGGCTGAACCTGCCACAATCTCAATTGATGGCTTAAAAACAGATTGGACGAACACGCCAGCGCTCGCTACATCCCCACAGGCGGGTTGGCAAGGATTCGATTTAGGAGACGTCTATCTGCAGAACGATGCACGTAACCTTTACTTTTATGTGGATGCGAACAACGTCCCGAACTGGGGCGACAATGGTCAGTACATAAATATCGCCCTCCAAATCAATGAACAAGATTCAGGCGTAGCGACAAACCCGCTTGGCTATCCGTTCAACTTTAGCCAAACCGATAAAAAACCACAGTATCATATTTTACTTCGCGTCGATGGCGACACGTCAGTAAAAGAAGCTGCTCTGTATGAAGCAGGTAAATCCACACCACTCGCAGACTTAAGCAACTTGAACGGCGCCTCGTTTGCTATTGACCGCACGAAAGGATTTGAAGGCAAAATCCCATTGTCCCTGCTTGGCCTAAGCAACGAGGATACCGTTCGGGTCCTCACGGTACTCAGCGGGAATAACGCTACCGAGCATGGTGCGTTCGACACGATTCCAAGTAATTCGGCCAACAAAGTCGCCGATAGTTGGAACGTTTCGGCTACTCCGTCGACACAATCGGTATATAGCCCAGCCTTCACGTTGAGCGGTGTCGAGACGGTCAGTCAACTCGAAGTGACAGCAGTCACACCGGCCAATCAATCGGAACAAGTGGACATCAAATCCCCAATCATTTGGACGTTCAATGAGCCTGTGTCGTTAGACGCTTCGAACATCAGCTTGATGAATGGGGAGACAGCTGTACCGTTCACGGCTGAAGCGAGCGGATCGACAGTGACCGTCACACCGACCGAAGCACTCGGCTTGAATCAAACATATACCGCGACCCTTCCCGCGGACGCTGTGAAAGGAAACCTGTCGAACACGACGTTACCAGCATTGACGACGTCATTTAAAACCATCACTGAAATCGCCGATCCATGGAAAACACAACGCTACATCGAGATGTTGTACGTCCGGGCCGACAACGATTATACCGATTGGAATTTATGGACGTGGAGTACTGGTGCCAAAGATGGCCAAGTAGATCCATACAAAATCACTGAAGAAGGTGCCGTCTTCCGTATCCCGGTCGGAAAAGATGCGACCAACGTAGGCTTTGTCATCCGCAAAGGCACGGATTGGGTCGTGAAGGATGGTTACGGGGAAGACCGTTATGTGAAACTCGGCAATGATCGAGTCACAAAGGTCGTCGTCGAGAGCGGAAAAGGAACGTTCCACCAAGTACCGACGATTCAAGGGCCCGTGTTTGAAGATGGTGCCGTCACGTTCTTCTACCGTGACAAAGCATTGTATGAAGAAGGACAACTCGATGAAATCGACAGCGTCGCGTTAAAAGTCAATGGCACGACATACCCGATGACTTACGAAGCGAAGAACGAATGGTTCCGTCATACGGTAAAATTGCCGGAAGGGGAGCATGATTATACATTCCTTGTCACGAAAGACGGTGTCACGACTGAAGTGAAAGACCCTTACTTTGAGGCGTCGAGCGTTGAATATCGTCGTCCCAACGTCAAATTGACCGCTTCTGTTGCTCCAAAAGCGATTAGTTCTCGAGAAAACGCGGTCGTCAAGGTGAAACCGACGTTGCCAAAAGGTGTCCAATTACGAGAAATGTACATCGATGCCCGTCCACTCGGTGGACCAGCCAAGCTAGCGGTAGACCCGGCACTGAACAAACAGACGATTGCAGTGAAAGATACTGTCAAACCAGGCAATAAGTATTTGACGATTACGGCGATTGACCAATACGGAAACGTTCATAAGACGAAAACATCGTTGACGGTCCGACCGGTCTCGATGAAGGACAAGCAAGAGTTCGATTGGGATGAGGCACGGATTTACTTCATGCTGACCGATCGCTTCTATGACGGGGATAAAACGAATAATAACCCGAATGGTGAATACTACGACCAAGACCATCTTGAGTCGTATCACGGCGGCGACTTTGCCGGCGTCACGAAAAAACTCGACTATTTGGACAAGTTAGGTATCAATACAATTTGGATCACGCCGATCGTCGACAACATTGATTGGGATCTTCGTTACGGTAAAGACGGCTCACAGTACGGCTACCACGGCTATTGGGCGAAAAACTTCGAAAAACTCGATGAGCATCTTGGGGATATGAAGGCGTTCCATCGTCTCATCGACGAAGCAAACGCACGAGGCATCAAGATTATGGTCGACGTCGTCCTGAACCACCCTGGCTACGGCATGGAACCAGGGGCTGTGGACACGGGTGCGACAAACTTCCCGACAAATCAGGAACGTAAAGCGTTCGAGGGAATGATTCGTTCGAACCCGGTCGATGGGGATGATTTAAAAATGTCACTCTCTGGGCTGCCAGACTTTAAAACAGAGGAAGCAGCTGTTCGTGAACAACTCGTCAAATGGCAGACAGATTGGATTAAACGCTCGAAGACGAAAAAGGGTAACACCATCGACTACTTCCGCGTTGATACAGTCAAACACGTCGATTCGACAACGTGGAAGTCGTTCAAAAACGAGTTAACGGCACTTAAACCAGACTTCAAGATGATTGGAGAACATTACGGCGCGAGTGTAAACAACACGGGCGGTTACTTACAGAGCGGCCAAATGGATTCGCTACTCGACTTTGACTTCAAATATCAAGCTGAGCGGTTCATCAACGGGAATATTGATGACGTCGAGAGCGCGCTCCAATACCGCAACACACAACTCTCGAATGAAGCGACGCTCGGACAGTTCCTCAGTAGTCATGACGAAGATGGTTTCCTCGTATCACGTGCCGGAGGAGATGAAGGAAAACACATGGTCGCCGCTTCGCTTCAAATGACGGCGAAAGGTCAACCTGTCATCTACTATGGTGAAGAGGTCGGTCAGTCAGGAAAACATGCCTTGGATATGGATAAAGGCGAGTTCAATGAAAACCGTTATGACTTCGACTGGAAGCGAGTCAAAGGAGAAGGCAAAGTGATGCACACGCATTACCAGAAGCTTCTCAATATTCGTGCTGACTATTCGAAAGTATTTAGCAAAGGAACACGGGCCGTTATTGCGGGTGGGTCTGCGAAGGGATATTCTGTCTTTGAACGAAAACACGGCAAGGACTCGATCCTTGTCGCCTTGAATACGACAGAGGCGAAGCGAACGATTACGTTCCAAACGAACCTTAAGTATAAGACGAAACTTGTCGATCGCTATAGTGGACGAAACTATGTGGTCAAACGAGATGGCAAAGTCACGGTCAGCTTGCCTGCGCAAGATGATGGTGGTACAGTCATTCTTGTCAACAAAGTTAAAAAATAATAATAAAAAGCCGTTGCCTCTGAATCGAGACAACGGCTTTTCGTTTAACGTGAGTAGTTTGGAGCTTCTTTAGTGATATGAACATCATGTGGATGGCTTTCTTGCAAGCCAGCCCCTGTCATGCGGATAAACTGCGTATCTTCGCGTAACGCCCGAATGTCAGCTGCCCCACAATAACCCATTCCTGAGCGAAGGCCACCGATGAGTTGATACACCGTATCTGCCAACTCGCCACGATAAGCGACACGACCTTCAATACCTTCCGGCACGAATTTCTTGTCCGCTTCTTGGAAGTAGCGATCTTGGCTTCCACGTTTCATCGAGGCTTCAGAACCCATGCCACGGTATGTTTTGAACTGACGTCCTTGATAGATTTCCATCTCACCTGGACTCTCTTTCACACCAGCGAGAAGACTACCGAGCATTACCGCATGACCACCAGCCGCAATTGCTTTCACGATATCACCTGAATACTTGATTCCACCATCGGCAATGACTGTGACACCATATTCTCTAGCTTCTGTGACACAATCGTATACCGCTGTGATTTGTGGAACGCCGACACCTGCTACGACTCGTGTCGTACAGATTGACCCTGGGCCAATCCCGACTTTGATGACCGATGCACCGGCTTCAATCAAAGCCCGTGTTGCTTCGGCTGTCGCGACATTCCCTGCAATAATCGGGAGTGTCGGGAACATGTCACGTAACTCTTTTACTTTCTCAATGACGCCGGCTGAATGCCCGTGAGCTGTGTCTACCACTAGAGCATCGACACCAGCATCGACAAGGATTTGAGCACGCGATGCGGCATCTTTCGTGACACCGACGGCGGCTGCAACGAGTAAGCGACCTTGTTTGTCTTTCGCTGCGTGCGGGAACTGTTCGACTTTCTCAATATCTTTTGTCGTAATGAGACCTTTTAACACACCTGAATCATCAACGAGCGGTAATTTTTCAATCCGATGTTGATGAAGAATGCGTTCTGCTTCTTCAAGGGACGTCCCTACTTTTGCGGTGACGAGGTTTTCCGTTGTCATGACATCCGCAATCACTGTCGAGTAATCTTTAATGAAGCGAAGGTCGCGGTTTGTTAAAATCCCGATCAATTTGCGTTCTGTTTCCGAATTAACGATTGGAACACCTGAGATACGGTATTTACTCATCAAGTACTCTGCATCGTACACTTGACGCTCAGGCGTCAAATAGAACGGGTTCGTGATGACGCCGTTCTCCGAGCGTTTAACGCGATCGACGTGTTCTGCCTGCATCTCCATCGACATGTTTTTATGAATGACTCCTAGACCACCTTGGCGTGCCATGGCGATGGCCATCGGTGCTTCTGTGACCGTATCCATACCTGCACTGATGATTGGTACGTTCAACTCTAGACCTTCACAAAGTTTAGTGCTCAAACTCACATCTCTTGGCAAGACATTTGAAAAGCGCGGTACGAGTAACACGTCATCAAACGTTAATCCTTCTTTTGCAAACTTGTTTTCCCACATAAAAATCGATTGCCCCTTTCCCTATCGGACCCGAATCTTTGTTTCGAAATATTTCTGTAATGGTAACAGGTATAGGACGAAAGTGCAATTCAATTCACGATGTTCAGAAAGTTCAGAATTGTGTTCATTCCATTCACTTTCATCTTTTAATGTTCGGAATTAGATTATATGTGTCGCTTACGAATAGAAAATTTAATGGCAATCCACAAAAAAAGACGACCAAGCGGATGCTTGATCGTCCTTCGCGTTGGCCTGGCAACGTCCTATCCTCACAGGGGGAGACCCCCAACTACTTTCGGCGCTGAAGCGCTTAACTTCCGTGTTCGGCATGGGAACGGGTGTGGCCGCTTCGCTATCGCCACCAGACAAGAGAGATCGTTCTCTCAAAACTGAAGACTCATCAATTCATACAAACCATTAGACTAGATCAAAGCCTCGACCGATTAGTATCATTCAGCTCCACACGTCACCGTGCTTCCACCCATGACCTATCTACCTCATCGTCTCTGAGGGGTCTTTCTTGATTGCTCAAAGGGAAATCTCATCTCGGAGGGGGCTTCATGCTTAGATGCTTTCAGCACTTATCCCGTCCGCACGTAGCTACCCAGCGATGCTCCTGGCGGAACAACTGGTACACCAGCGGTGCGTCCATCCCGGTCCTCTCGTACTAAGGACAGCTCTCCTCAAATTTCCTGCGCCCACGACGGATAGGGACCGAACTGTCTCACGACGTTCTGAACCCAGCTCGCGTACCGCTTTAATGGGCGAACAGCCCAACCCTTGGGACCTACTCCAGCCCCAGGATGCGATGAGCCGACATCGAGGTGCCAAACCTCCCCGTCGATGTGGACTCTTGGGGGAGATCAGCCTGTTATCCCCAGGGTAGCTTTTATCCGTTGAGCGATGGCCCTTCCATGCGGAACCACCGGATCACTAAGCCCGACTTTCGTCCCTGCTCGACTTGTAGGTCTCGCAGTCAAGCTCCCTTCTGCCTTTGCACTCTTCGAATGATTTCCAACCATTCTGAGGGAACCTTTGGGCGCCTCCGTTACTGTTTAGGAGGCGACCGCCCCAGTCAAACTACCCACCTGACACGGTCCTCCAGCCGGATCACGGCTGCGAGTTAGAGACTCTATACGCAAAGGGTGGTATCCCAAGGGTGTCTCCACCGAAGCTGGCGCTCCGGCTTCACAAACTCCCACCTAT
This sequence comes from Exiguobacterium sp. FD-YE-25-4, assembly GCF_057004685.1. NCBI lineage: Bacteria > Bacillati > Bacillota > Bacilli > Caryophanales > Exiguobacterium > Exiguobacterium sp. FD-YE-25-4. The sequence goes on from NZ_CM168041.1 coordinate 29,892, forward strand.
CCTGTACATCGCGTACAAAGCCTCAATATCAGGCTGTAGTAAAGCTCCATGGGGTCTTTCCGTCCTGTCGCGGGTAACCTGCATCTTCACAGGTACTATGATTTCACCG
>NZ_CM168041.1:35000-367500 GCF_057004685.1 Exiguobacterium sp. FD-YE-25-4
TGTTTCGCCTTATTCGGTCACTTCAGACGATAGGTCGGTTTCTGGTGCTTCACCATCAAATCCATTCTCCATCTCATCTGCTGATTCCTCTTCTAGCTCATCTTTTTTCAATTTTGCGATGGTCGCTAAGCGATCGCCATCCTCGATGTTCATGACTTTCACACCGCGCGTACTGCGACCCATTTGTGAAATCGTCTGTGCGTCAATTCGAATGGCGACACCAAGCTCGGTCATGAGCATGATATCGTCGTCCTCATCCACGACTCGCATACCGACGACGGTACCGCGGTCGGTCTTGATTCCGATGATTCCAGAACCACCTCGACCTTGCGTACGGAATTGCTCCATTGCGGTACGTTTTCCGTAACCCTTTTCCGTGATGATCAATACGTCTTGTGTCGGTCGTACGATTTCCATCGAGACAACTTGATCATCGTCCTTTTTCAATCGGATGGCACGAACGCCGCGAGCTGTACGGCCCATCGAACGCACTTCCCCTTCAAGTGGGAAACGAATCGACATCCCTTCACGGGTCACAATCAACATTTCGTCGTCGCTCTTCGCGAGACGAACGGTGACGAGTTCATCGGTGTCATTCAAACTGATGGCACGAAGTCCATTTTTATTGATGCGGGCATACGCCGAGAGCGGTGAACGTTTAACGAGTCCTTGCTTCGTAATGAATACGAGCGACAATTGCTCATCCGCCACTTCCGCTTCCGAGTCTTCAGTGCCATCCTCGACGATGGCCTTGTCCGCCAAATAACTTTGGAAATCGACCGGAATCATCGTTTCGACTTTCTCGCCTTTATCGACTTGGAGCAAGTTGATAATCGGCATCCCTTTCGCAGTCCGACTCATCTCAGGAATCTCATAGCCTTTCAAGCGGAAGACACGGCCGAAATTCGTAAAGAAGAGAATCGTATCATGCGTAGATGCAGACAAAAGACGTAACACGAAGTCTTCATCGTTCGTGCCCATTCCTTGTTTCCCTCGTCCACCACGGCGTTGCGTACGATATGAGTCACTCGGGATCGACTTGATGTATCCTTCACTCGTAAGTGTGATCATCATGTCACGGACCGGAATCAAATCTTCATCTTCGAGTTCGATGATGTCCGTACGGATTACCGTCCGACGTGGATCGCCGTAACGCTCTTTGATTTCTGTCAACTCGTTGCGGATGATTTGGAGCAAGAGCTCTTCGTCCCCTAAAATGGCACGAAGTTCTTCGATCAAGGCACGAATCTCACGATACTCGCCTTCGATTTTCTCACGCTCAAGTCCAGTCAAACGTTGAAGACGCATATCGAGAATCGCTTGTGTCTGCTCGGTCGATAACCCGAAACGGGCAATCAACTTCTCGCGAGCCTCGTCACCGGTCCGTGTACTACGGATGATGGCGATGACTTCGTCCAAATGATCGAGTGCCACGCGCAATCCTTCAAGGATGTGCGCACGTGCCTCAGCCTTGTCGAGGTCGAATTGTGTCCGACGACGAACGACTTCTTTTTGGTGCTCGATATAGTAATAAATCGCCTGCTTCAAGTTGAGTGTCTTCGGTCGACCGCCGACGAGGGCGAGCATGTTGACCCCAAACGTCGTTTGCATCGGCGTCTGTTTGTACAAGTTGTTCAAAATGACGCTGGCATTCGCATCGCGGCGTACTTCGATGACGACACGCATCCCGTTACGGTCTGATTCGTCACGAAGGTCGGTGATGCCTTCGATTTTCTTGTCGCGTACCAAATCGGCAATCTTTTCGACGAGGCGCGCTTTGTTCACTTGATACGGGATTTCATGAACGAGAATGCGCTCACGGCCATTTTTCAACACTTCGATCTCAGCTTTGGCACGCATCGTGATCGATCCACGACCCGTCTCATAGGCGCGGCGAATTCCGCTACGTCCTAAAATCTCACCAGCTGTCGGGAAATCAGGACCAGGAATATGCTGCATCAACTCAGAAATCGTGATATCCGGATTATGCGTCAATGCAAGCACCCCATCAATCACTTCGTTCAAGTTATGCGGCGGTACGTTCGTGGCCATCCCGACTGCAATCCCGCTCGTTCCATTAACCAAGAAGTTCGGGAACCGGGCAGGCATGACGACCGGTTCTTTTTCTTCCCCGTCAAAGTTCGGTTGGTAATCGATTGTATTCTTCCCGATATCACGGACGAGTTCCATCGCGATTTTCGACATCCGCGCTTCTGTGTAACGCATCGCTGCCGCCGAGTCACCGTCGACAGAACCAAAGTTTCCGTGGCCATCTACGAGTTCGTAACGGTAACTAAAGTCTTGCGCCATCCGAACCATCGTCTCGTAAACGGCAGAGTCACCGTGCGGGTGATACTTACCGATAACGTCACCGACAACACGCGCCGATTTCTTATGGGGCTTGTCAGCACGAATTCCAAGTTCGTTCATCGCATAAAGAATGCGGCGGTGAACCGGCTTCAAACCGTCTCGTACATCTGGGAGGGCACGTGACACGATTACGCTCATCGCATAGTCCATGAACGAGGTGCGCATCTCTTGGCTAATATTTATATCCTTGATATTTTCTTGTTCTGCCATTCGTTATTGCCTACCCTTCTTTTTAAATATCGAGGTTTTTCACGTAATGCGCATGTGATTGGATGAAGTCACGTCGCGGCTCGACATTGTCACCCATGAGTGTTTCAAAAATCTCATCCGCCTCAATGGCGTCTTGAAGGTCGACACGAAGCATCGAGCGTGTCTCTGGATTCATCGTCGTGCTCCACAGCTGTTCAGGGTCCATCTCACCGAGACCTTTGTAACGCTGTACACTGTAACGAGCACTTTCTGGAAGCTGTTTAATCGCTTCTTGCAGTTCCCGTTCATTTTGGACGTAGGTGACGTCTTTTCCGTGCTTCAAGCCGTAAAGTGGCGGTTGCGCGATATACACATAGCCGCTTTCAACGAGCGGACGCATGTAACGGTAGAAGAACGTCAAGAGCAGTGTCCGAATGTGGGCTCCATCGACGTCGGCATCGGTCATGATAATCAATTTATGGTACCGCGCCTTCGCGAGATCGAACTCTTCCGCGATCCCAGTCCCGAGCGCCGTTATAATTGTACGAACTTCTTGGTTGGCTAAAATCTTATCAAGTCTCGCTTTTTCGACGTTGATGATTTTACCTCGAATCGGCAAGATCGCTTGGAAGTGACGATCGCGACCTGATTTTGCAGAGCCACCGGCCGAGTCACCCTCAACGATGTACAATTCAGACTTCGATGCATCTTTCGATGAACAGTCTGCTAGTTTCCCAGGCAATGAACTGACTTCGAGGATTCCTTTTCGGCGAGTCATTTCACGAGCACGTTTCGCTGCAAGACGAGCACGTGCCGCCATTAAACCTTTGTCGACAATCAATCGCCCGACAGACGGGTTCTCAAGCAAGAACTGCTCAAACGTGTCTGTGAAGAGCGAGTCTGTCGCTGTACGAGCGTCAGCGTTGCCGAGCTTTGTCTTCGTTTGACCCTCGAACTGTGGCGATGGGTGTTTGACCGAGACAATCGCCGTCAATCCTTCACGTACGTCATCCCCTGACAAGCTACCATCGGCTTCTTTCATGAGACCGAAGCGTTTTGCATAGTCGTTGATCGAACGAGTCAGTGCCGTTTTGAACCCTGTCTCGTGCGTTCCGCCCTCGTGGGTCGGGATGTTGTTCGTGAATGAATAGATGTTGCTCGCAAATCCTTCGTTGTACTGAAGCGCGATCTCAACTTCAATCCCATCCTTCGTGCCATGTACATAGACAGGCTCATCGTGGATTGAGGCTTTTGAGCGGTTCAAGTGTTCAACGTATGACTTGATTCCGCCCTCGTAATGATAGTTGCGTTCAATCGTCTCATCACTGCGCTCGTCTTTTGCGACGATGCGAAGCCCTTTGTTCAGGAAGGCAAGTTCGCGCAGACGTGTGGCGAGTAAATCAAAGTCGTATTCGAGCGTCTCCTCAAAGATATCGCCGTCCGGGAAGAAACGGACAGTCGTACCCGTCGTATCAGTCGTACCAACGATTTCGAGTTCTCCTTGTGGAACACCGCGTTTGAATGATTGGTAGTAGACGTTGCCGTTACGGCGAACGAACACTTCAAGTTTCGTCGACAAGGCGTTAACGACCGAGGCTCCGACGCCGTGCAGACCGCCTGAGACTTTATATCCGCCACCACCGAATTTACCTCCGGCGTGAAGGACCGTGAAAATGACTTCAACGGCTGGACGTCCCGTTTTCTTTTGAACATCGACCGGGATGCCTCGCCCGTTGTCTTCAACGACGACTGAGTTACCCGGCTCGACCGTGACCGTAATCGTGTCACAGTGTCCCGCGAGTGCTTCGTCAATCGAGTTATCGACGATTTCCCATACTAAGTGATGGAGTCCTCGTGAGCTCGTCGAACCGATATACATCCCCGGGCGTTTGCGAACAGCTTCTAACCCTTCAAGTACTTGAATCTGATCGGCACCATAATCTTGCATTTGTTTTTCGTTTTCGTTACTCATCGGTTTCATTCACCTACTATACATGAATTGGTGTTCATATGGATTGGTCTTACTTCATACAGATTCTGTTTCAACTTCGCCCTGTTTCACGTGAAACACCTTTGCTTGTTGAATCGTTTCGTGAGCGATCCCATCAATATTGGTTGTCGTGATAATCGTTTGGACTTTTTGGCCCATCGTATCGAGCAGATGGGTTTGGCGATGGTCGTCTAATTCAGATAACACGTCATCTAACAAGAGCAGCGGATATTCCCCGACCTCTTCGTGAATCAGTTCAATCTCCGCTAGCTTTAAAGACAAAGCCGCTGTGCGCTGCTGACCTTGCGAACCGAACGTTTGGACATTGCGATTGTTGACGTACAACTCAAAATCATCTCGATGCGGACCAAATAACGTCACACCTCGTCTTCGTTCGTTCTCTCTTATTTTATCAAACTTTCGACGATACGTTTCAAACATCGCATCTTTTGGGTAACGTTCTTTTTGGAATGTATCCGATACGTACTGAATCGTCAGTGTCTCCAAGTTTCGCGTGATGCCGGCGTGAATCGGCCCGGCCCATTTTTCGAGTTGATCGATGAAATGATGGCGCCGTGAAACGATTTTCACCGCAAGTTCAATCATTTGATCGGTGAGTACCTCGAGCAGTGTCTCATCCCCGCCTTTGATTGAGAGCTGTTTCAACAGGGCGTTTCGTTGCTTTAGCGTCTTCAAGTACTGGTTTAATTCATGTAGATAAACAGGACTCACTTGCCCGATCTCCATATCTAAAAACCGACGTCGTCCTTGCGGGCTGCCTTTGACGATGGCGAGGTCTTCTGGTGCGAACAGTACGACGTTGAAGGCCCCGACGTAGTCGCTGAGACGACGTTGTTCGAGATGGTTCAATTTCGCTTTTTTCCCTTTCGGTGAAAACGTGAGCGATTGGACCGTCTCACCGGTCCGTTTATGAATCCGCCCTTCGACCATCGCAGCATCCGCTTCCCAGCCGATCAGTTCACGGTCTTGCGTCGTCCGATGTGACTTCGCGAGCGCAAGTACGTAAATCGATTCGAGTAGATTCGTTTTCCCTTGGGCATTTTCCCCGATGAGAACGTTCGTCTGTTCTGAAAAATCTAGCTCGAGGGTTTCGTAGTTGCGGTAGTTTTGCAATCGGATCGACTTTAAGTGCACGTTAGTTCCCCTCGATTTGGAAGTCTCCGAAGCCTTCGACTTCGATCGTATCCCCATCCCGTAGTTTCCGTCCGCGACGTTGATCGACCTCGCCGTTCACTTTGATCTGAACGTCCTCTAAAAAGAACTTCGCTTGGCCTCCGCTTGAAATAATATCAGCCAACTTCAAAAATTGTCCGAGTGTTACATACTCGGTTGTAATCGACACTTTTTGCATGTCGTCACTTCCTTTCTTTCATACTTAGTACAAAAAATCGCCATACTTATTAGTTTATCGAAAAACGTCGAATAAGGCAAAAACGGGGATGATAAGGTGAAACACCTCATCATCCCCGAATCCGCTCCGTCAGATTTAAGACGTACGGACTGGCAAGATCAACTGAAGGACGCTATCCTGTTCGACCGGACGCAAGATGAACGGTCGCATCGAACCCGTAAACTGGATTTCGATTTCTGAAGCATCAAGCGCACGGAGTGCATCCATCACAAATTTAGAGTTGAATGAAATTTTTAACTCTTCTCCTTCAAGCGACAGGATGCTGACGCGTTCTGACACTTTCCCGACTTCTGGAGAGTGGGACGAAACTTCAACCGTCGTCGCTTCTTCCGCGACAAATTTAATGACGTTGTTGCGATCGGCCCGGGCGAGCAGCGAGGCTCGGTCAATTGCCTGCAAGAAATCTTTAGCGTTCAAACGGACCGCTGTCCGGTATTCTTCCGGAATCAAACGTGATGTGTCCGGGTACGCCCCGTCTAAGAGACGTGAGAAGAACGAGATGTTTTTCATTCGGAATAAAATTTGTTGATCCGTCAAAACAATCTCGACTGGCAATTCTTCGCGGTCGAGCAATTTAGCGAGCTCGTTCAATGAGCGGCCCGGTACGACAACGTTTTGGAACGTCAAATCGTTGTCGGTCTCGAACCGTGCCCGACGGAGGGCTAAACGGTGGCTATCCGTGGCGACACAAGTCAAAAATCCTTTTTCAGCTGAGAAGTTAACCCCTGTAAGAACGGGACGTGTCTCTTGAGCTGATACAGCGAAGCTCGTCTGGCGGATGATTGTCTTCAACAAATCAGCCGGCAAGTAAAAACGACGCTCGCTTGAAAGCTCAGGAAGACGTGGGTATTCATCTGGGTCGAGTCCGTTCAAGTGGAATTCGGCTTGTCCTGACTCAATCCGCGTCATAAAGTTTGGAGACACTTCAAGTGTCACTTCATTCGTCGGCAACTTTTTAACAATTTCGCCAAGGAAGCGCGCATTGAGCACGACGCTGCCTGCTCGTTGGATTTGAATGAGTTCGATTCCGCCTTCTTCAATCGGGATTAAGCGTTCGATTGAAATCTCGGTATCACTTCCTGTGAGTGTCAACCCATCGGCATGAGCCTCAAGCTTTAAACCTGTGAGGATTGGAATCGTCGTTCTAGAAGCAACGGCCTTCGATACGTCTTGTACGGCTTGCATGAATACATCTCGCTGAATCGTTAAGTGCATGTGGATAATTCCTCCTAAGTGAACTGAGTCATATAGTTTAATAATAATAGTATTATTTAAGTCATAATAGTAATAAGGGCTGTGGATACTGGGGATAAGTCACTTGAACCACTCGTACTAAGCCATTCTGCCTGTGAATAACATGTGGATAACTATGTGGGTTTATCCACAGGATATCCACAGCGAAACATAAGACGTTAGGACAAAGCCTTCTTTAGTGTCTGAATCGTCTCTTGCATCTCTGGATCATGCTTGAGTAACGTACTAATTTTCTCATGAGCGTGGATAACGGTCGTGTGATCACGTCCGCCGAACTCTTCTCCTATCTTAGGAAGCGAGCTTTCCGTCATCTCACGGGACAAGTACATCGCGATTTGACGAGGGAATGCGAGCGTCTTCGTCCGTTTCTTCGCTTTCAGCTCATCGACTTCAATATTAAAGTGACGACCGACGATCTCTTGAATGTCACGAATGACGATCTTCTTCGCTTCTTGGACCGGCATGATATTGTGCAACGCTTCGGCAGCGACATCCGGATCAATCGGACGACCGACGAGTTTGGCGTAGGCGACGACGCGCGTCAACGCCCCTTCGAGTTCACGAATGTTCGTGTCGATTTGATTGGCGATGTACAGCATGACGTCGTTTGCGATATCAAGCCCTTCTGCTGTCGCCTTCTTACGTAAGATGGCAATCCGCGTTTCGAGGTCAGGCGGTGTGATATCTGTGATAAGACCCCATTCGAACCGCGAACGAAGACGATCTTCGAGCGTCGGGATCTCTTTAGGCGGTCGGTCGCTAGAAATCACAATCTGTTTTTGGTCGTTATGAAGCGCATTGAACGTATGGAAGAACTCTTCCTGCGTCTGCTCTTTACCGGCCAAGAACTGAATGTCATCAATCAAGAGGACATCGATGTTCCGATAACGGTTACGGAACTCTTCGGTCTTATTGTCACGAATCGAGTTGATGAACTCATTTGTGAACTTTTCAGATGATACGTAAGCAATTCGTGCGCCAGGCTTTTGCCCTTTCACGTAATGCCCAATCGCATGCATCAAATGCGTCTTGCCGAGTCCGACTCCCCCATAAATGAAGAGCGGGTTATAGGCACGGGCCGGAGCTTCCGCCACGGCGAGCGAGGCGGCATGGGCAAACCGGTTTCCGGAGCCGATGACAAATGTCTCGAAAATGTATTTGTCATTCAGTTGTCCGAGGTTCCCTTCCTCTTTTGGCAGTACTGGAAGCGGCTGTTCTTTCATTTCTGTGGCAGCAATCGTTTCTTTCGATCCATCCGCAGGTGCATACTTGTGTGCTTGCGACTCTTCGATAAAATGAATCTCAAGCTTGTTGTTTGTCACTTCTTCAATCGTATCTTGTAACAATGACAAGTACTGACGTTCAAGCCAAGTCACAATGAAACTGGCTGGTGCGGATACGACGAGCGTCGTCCCCATCAACGAAATTCCTTCTGTTGATTTCAACCACATATCAAAGCTGGCTTTTGGCGTTCGTTCCTCTTCTTCAATCAGAGATAAAACATTTCTCCAAATCTCGCGAGCATTCTTCAATGAAAGACCTCCTTTACTCACATGTTGGCGAAACTTATTCACATGATATACACATTCACTATTCTATAGTAGATACTAGGGTTATCCCCAGAGAACAAAAACTGTGGATAACGTTATCCACATGGTGTTGATGTTGGGGATAACAGTTATCCACAGCCTGTGTATATCTTGGAATTGCTAAAAGTTCATCCACAAGTTTGTGCACATTCAGTTTATCAAAATAAAATAGACGTGGCAACGGTTTTTGATATTTATCCACAGACGACCAAAAGAATCCACAGGCAGTTATCCACATGCTGTGTACAGTGTGGATAAACTGTGGATATGTTGTGGATAATTGTTAGTAAGCAAAGTTGTGGTCAGAAAAGTTATACACAAAAGAGGAAGAAGGAATGGAGAAGAATATTTTTTTAAGAGAAGAAAATGAAAAATTAAAAAACGGCATGCTTAATTTGTTGAAAAAGAAGGAGTTATTCACATATAAGTGTGGATAACTCTTGGGATATGTGGATAAAATGGCTTAAGACAGCTGTTTGTAAAAAAGTCACTGTAAGATTGTTAATTCTCGATGTTACTTAACGCTTCCGTTTCTTCTAAATCGTGCCATCCAGAGATCGTCTCCCCCTCCCCTGGCAATTGATTTCGCCCTAATGGAAAACCTAACGAAAATTCATTGACAATCTGGGGAACTGTTTATATAATCTTAAAGACTGCCTTAAATGAAACTATAACTTGCTAATAGAGCGTTAACCTTGAGGAGGTGCTTTAACCATGAAACCAACTTTCAATCCTAACAACCGTAAGCGTAAGAAAGTCCACGGATTCCGTGCTCGCATGGCGACTAAAAACGGCCGCAACATTCTTGCAGCTCGCCGTCGTAAAGGCCGCAAAGCCTTGACTGTCTAATAAAGATCATGAGATTGCCCGAGGATTTTTCCTTGGGCAATCTTTTTTTATATCGTCACAGAAGTCACACAAACGGACGGAAAAAGCTGATTCGCCCTCGTTGAAACGAATGGGATATGGTATGATGTTAGTTGACGATTTTTGAAGTGAAGGATGGAGTGAGAATTTTGAAAAAAGAATACCGCCTGCAAAAGAATGAAGAGTTCCAAGCGGTGTTTCGTGAAGGACGCTCCGTGGCCAATCGTCAGTTTGTCGTCTACACGCAAAAAGCGGATCAAGCGCACTTCCGGGTCGGACTTTCGGTCAGTAAAAAGCTTGGAAATGCCGTGGAACGAAACCGGATGAAACGATTGATGCGTGAATCACTTCGCTTGCTCGAACCAAACGTGGCTCCGCACAATTACGTCATCATTGCGCGCAAACCTGCGACGTCCCTTACACAAGATGAAGTGACGGAAAGCTTGAAACACGTCTTTAAACGGGCTAAAGTTTGGAAGCAGAGACAAGTCGATCGATCGTAACAATCCGAGCTCGTTCTTTCATATATAACGCGAACTAATTAGGATTGACCGATAGACGTGTGATGAAACAAAAGAATCGATAAAGAAAGCGTAGGAGGAACTATGAGCAAAAAGCTAAAATTAGGATTGTTGGCCGTCATGACCGGCGTCATCATGTTGATGGCTGGTTGTGTCGACCCATCGACGATCCAAGGAGAGCCGATCACGGCTGAGACGGAAGGCTTCTGGTCGAAATACTTTGTTTGGCCATTGGCATGGTTGTTGAAAGAAGCGGCTTACTTAATCGGTGGGACGTGGCAGTACGGATACTCGATCATCGTTGCGACGATTATCGTTCGTCTCTTGATTTTACCGCTTATGATCAAGCAGACGAAGAGCATGGGTGCGATGCAAGTGTTGCAACCGGAAATGCTCAAGCTTCGTGAGAAGTACAGCTCGAAAGACCAAGAGACGCAACGCAAGCTTCAAGAAGAAATGATGAAGATGTATCAAGAGTATCAAATCAACCCGCTCGCGGGCTGCTTGCCAATTTTGATTCAAATGCCGATCCTCTTCGCGTTCTACGATGCGATCCGTCGGACACCTGAAATCTTTGAAGCGCAGTTCCTTTGGTTCGACCTCGGGGCACCAGATCCGACGTTCATCTTGCCGATTCTCGCGGCAATCTTGACGTTTGCACAGCAAAAAATTTCAATGGCGGGCCAAGAACAAAACCCACAATTGAAAATGATGCTCTACATCTTCCCGGTGATGATCTTCGTCATGTCGATTACCCTTCCGGCTGCCCTCTCGATGTACTGGGTCGTCGGTTACATCATCTCGATCATCGTGACGATGGCAATCATGCTCCCGATGCGTGAGAAGATGAAAGTCCAAGCTGAAGCGAAGATTGCGGCGAAAGAAGCAGAACGTGCCGCGCTTGCTGAAGAAGAGAAGAAGACGAAAAAGAAAAAACGTAAATAAATCCTAAGGCTGTGGATAACCAATCCACAGCCTTTTTTTGTCGCTTCGGATGGATAAGGGCCGAATACGGGAATAAAGGAAGAAGTGGTCTACTTCGTTACATCGGAAAGGGGTCTTTCAAATGGAGACGCTTATCAAACGGTTGGAACGGTCGACATTCATTCAGGCAGCACTTTATGTCATCATCGGTTTACTCATCATCTTATATCCACGTTTCTTTTTTGATGCGATTGTCTATGTGGTCGCGGCTTATTTTGCCATCATCGGTCTAATCGCCATCGTTCAAGGGTTGCGCCACAAACGAAATGGCCTCCCACCCGGCTTTTTTATGGGAATCATCTATCTATTGATCGCCTTGATCGTCTTTTTCTTCGCCGAGACGTTAGCGAGCCTGCTTCCAATCTTCATCGGTGCCCTCTTCTTGTTCGGGGGGATCATCCGGTTGATTCAAGCCGTCGGATTTCGCCGGACGATCGCCAATCGGTGGATGTACTTCATGCTGAGCAGTCTATTGTGGATTGGGATTGGCCTGCTCATGTTGGCGAACCCGTTCGATAGCCTGCTCGTCTTGTTCCAATTGTTCGGCGGTTTTCTCATCGCCGTCGGGGTGATCGAATGGGTGCTCTATTTCACGCTCCGCTCGTCGAGACGTCAGCAAGCATAAACGAAAGCCGCTCACATCAGGAGCGGCTTTTTTCACGGATGACGAGTCGGTCCAAAAACGGACGAATCACTTCGAACGCAACGGTCGTCTCGAAGAAGGGACGCTCGGCTTCGAGACGGGAGATATACCAGCGAGCGGCTGTCGCATGATGGTCGGGTGTCAACGCTTCATAAAAGGTCCGGATTTCAATCCGCTGCCGGGCGGCCACGTCTTTCAACCCGAGTGCGGCCCGTTCGGGTTCGTAATGAGCGGCAAGTGCGTAAGCGAAATGACTCATGCCTTGCCGGAGCATCTCGACGGCCCAGACATCGTTGCCGCGGTCACGGGCTTTCGTATATTGGAAAAAGAACCAAATCGCATCAAACACGTGTCCGCTCAAATCTTCAACCGATAAAGTGAGCGAACTCGGGTGATGTTGCAGTCGGTGTTCCGGATCGTACAGCACCGTAATTGTGTCTTGATGGTTCAACGTGTCCGCCGTCACCGTGAAGAAGTCGAGATGCAAGAAATCATCATAGACGACGATCAGTTGCGGGGCCACGATATCGATTTCGTCCTCGAGCAGGATCGGGCGATATGTGGCCAGATGGTCGCGGCGGCGCGGCAAGAACTCATTCAGGCTGTCAGGGGCGACCATGACGTACAAGTCGACATCGGAATGTTCGTCCGCTTCACCACGTCCGAACGATCCTTTCAAGAAAATGGCCTGCACATCCTTGTCGGAGATGAGGCTGTCGGTCAATGTGGCGATGGCATCTTGCTGTCGCATTTCATCACGTCCTCCATGGAAATATATTCCTTTATTGTACTAAAGTAATTCCTTGAAATGCAACCGTTGCTCGAGAGGTCGGACTCTTTCGTTCGAGACAAATATCGTGTATAGTAGGTGCGTTATGCATAAGATAGAGGAAGTAGTAAGAAGTATGGGAGGGAAAGATGATGCTAGAGTTTGACACGATTACGGCGATTTCGACGCCGATGGGTGAAGGGGCAATCGGAATCGTCCGCTTGTCCGGTGACCGCGCCGTCGAGACGGTGGGCCGTGTGTTTTCTGGAAAAGATTTGACGAAAGTGGAGTCACATACGATCCATTACGGAAAATTGAAACGTCCTGGCACGGACGAGGTCGTCGATGAAGTCATGGTGAGCATCATGCGCGCACCGAAGACGTTCACGCGAGAAGACGTCGTCGAAATCAATTGCCACGGAGGAATCGTCGCGGTCAATCGTGTCCTCGAACTGATTCTTGAACAACCGGACATCCGCTTGGCAGAACCGGGCGAGTTCACGAAACGCGCCTTTTTAAATGGACGCATCGATTTGTCGCAAGCCGAGGCCGTCATGGATTTGATTCGTGCCAAAACGGATCGGGCCATGAACGTCGCCATGTCACAAATGGAAGGACGTTTGTCACGGCTTGTCCGCGAGTTGCGTCAATTGTTGCTTGAGACGATTGCGGCGGTCGAGGTCAATATCGACTACCCGGAATACGACGCCGAAGAGATGACCCAGGCCATCGTCGAAGACAAGGCGGGCGAAGTGAAGCGTGTGCTCGAGCAACTGCTTGAGACGGCGCGACAAGGGAAAATCTTGCGGGAAGGTCTCGCGACAGCGATTATCGGTCGGCCGAACGTCGGCAAGTCATCGCTCATGAACACGCTCGTTCAAGAGACGAAAGCGATTGTCACGGAAATCGCCGGCACGACGCGCGATACGATTGAAGAGTATGTGAACGTCAAAGGCGTTCCGCTCAAATTGATTGATACGGCAGGGATTCGCGAGACGGAAGACATCGTCGAGCGGATCGGTGTCGAGAAATCGCGCAAGGCGCTCACGGGCGCGGACTTGATTTTGCTCGTCTTGAACGGGCACGAAGGTCTGACTGTCGAGGATGAGGCCTTGTTTGAGGCGATTGCTGGTATGAATGCGATCATCATCATCAATAAGACGGACTTGCCACAAAGTATGGATTCTTCTAAGCTGGAGAAACTAGCGGCAGGTCGCCCGATCGTGGCGACGTCTCTCTTATTAGAAGAGGGAATCGACGCATTGGAGAAGGCGATCTCGAACTTGTTCTTCGCTAAAGGCGTCGAATCACAGGATATGACATATATCTCGAACGCACGACACATTCAACTCATCAAACGGACGATCGAACAAATCGATGAGGCGCTCGGAAGTGCCGTCATGAATTTGCCGATCGATATGGTCCAAATCGATTTGCGACGGGCGTGGGACACGCTCGGCGAGATCAACGGGGACACCGTTCAAGAAAGTTTGATTGATCAACTCTTTTCACAGTTTTGTCTTGGGAAATAATAAGGAGGAACAACTATGGCTTACACGGCAGGCGAGTTTGATGTCATCGTCATCGGAGCCGGTCATGCAGGGATCGAGGCCGCACTGGCGTCGGCACGCATGGGCGCGAAAACGGCGATGCTCACGATGAATCCGGATATGGTCGGATTCATGTACTGCAACCCATCGATCGGTGGTCCCGCGAAAGGGATCGTCGTTCGCGAAATCGATGCCCTCGGCGGCGAGATGGCGAAGGCGATCGATGCGACATACATTCAAATGAAGATGCTCAACACATCAAAAGGTCCAGCAGTGCGCGCATTACGAGCGCAAGCGGACAAATTCCAATACCAAAATCATATGAAGAAAGTGCTTGAAGACGAACCGAACCTATTGCTTCGTCAAGCGCTCGTCGAACGACTTCTCATCGAAGACGGGAAAGTCGCCGGTGTCGTCACGAATACCGGTTCGGAGTACCGCTCGAAAGCGGTCATCGTCACGACGGGTACGTTCATGCGCGGTCAAATCATCATCGGCGAATTGTCGTATGAGAGCGGTCCGAACAACCAGATGCCTTCGGTCGAATTGTCGAAGCATTTAGAAGAGCTCGGGCTCGAACTCGTCCGTTTCAAAACGGGGACACCACCACGCATCGACGGCAAGACGATCGATTACTCGAAGACGGAGATTCAACCAGGGGACGACAATCCGTCGCTCTTCTCTTACACGTCGCAAGACCTCGACCCGATCGAGCAAATCCCGTGCTGGCTCACCTACACGAGCGAGCGGACACACCAATTGATCGACGAGAACTTGCACCGTTCGCCGATGTACTCGGGTGCCATTAAAGGGACGGGCCCGCGTTACTGCCCATCGATTGAAGATAAAGTCGTCCGGTTTAACGATAAACCGCGTCACCAAATCTTCCTCGAGCCAGAAGGTCGCGACACGGAAGAGATTTACGTTCAAGGCTTCTCGACGAGTATGCCGGAAGACGTTCAGCATCAAATGCTCCGGACGATTCCTGGACTTGAGAACTCAGAGATGATGCGCCCTGGATATGCGATTGAGTACGATGCGGTCGTGCCGACGCAACTTTGGCCGACACTCGAGACGAAGACGGTCGGCGGATTGTTCACGGCAGGTCAAATCAACGGGACGAGCGGCTATGAAGAAGCGGCCGGACAAGGAATCATGGCCGGAATCAACGCCGCATGCCAAGTGCTCGGCAAAGATCCGGTCATCTTGGACCGCTCACAGGCGTATATCGGCGTCTTGATTGACGACCTCGTGACGAAAGGGACGAACGAGCCGTATCGCTTGCTCACATCCCGTGCCGAGTATCGGTTGCTCCTGCGTCACGACAATGCGGACCTTCGCTTGAGCGACATCGGTCATGAAGTCGGTCTATTGTCACCAGAGCGTCATGCCCATCTTGAAGACAAACGAGTCGCGATTGCGGCAGAAGTAAAACGTCTCAACGGACTCGTCATCAAACCGTCGGCTGACGTGAACGCCGTGCTCGAAGAAGTTGGCGCGAACCCGCTCAAAGAAGCGACACATGCCAGTATTCTTTTGAAGCGGCCAGAAGTGACGTACGCGACGCTCATGCGCTTTGCACCGGCCCCGATCGAAGTGCCGTTTGAAGTGGCGGAGCAAGTCGAGATTCAAGTGAAATACGAAGGCTACATCTCGAAGCAGCTCGAGCAAGTCGAGAAGATGCGTCGGATGGAAGAAAAACGGATTCCGGAGAAACTCGATTACGATGCAATCGGTGGTCTTGCGACGGAAGCGAAACAAAAACTAAAACAAGTTCGTCCGCTCTCGATTGGACAAGCGTCACGTATTTCCGGGGTAAACCCGGCGGACGTTTCGATCCTTCTTGTCTATATCGAGCAAGGACAATACGCGACAGTGGAGTGAAACGATGAACCAATCCCAATTTATTGAGGCGTTGCAGGCAGAAGGATTTGAATTGAGCGAGAAACAACTCGCTCAGTTCGAACTGTATTTCGAGATGCTCGTCGAGTGGAATGAGAAGATGAATTTGACGGCGATCACAGATAAGGAAGAAGTGTATTTGAAGCATTTCTACGACTCGCTTAGCGCGGCGTTCCATTTCGATTTCTCAAACGTCGAGACCGTCTGTGACGTCGGTGCCGGGGCAGGATTCCCGAGCTTGCCGCTCAAAATTCTATTCCCGCACCTTCATGTAACGATTATTGACTCGCTCAACAAGCGAATCACGTTCTTAAACGAACTCGCGCTCGCGCTCGGGCTAGAAGGTGTCGCGTTCCATCACGGACGCGCCGAAGAGTTTGGAAAAAATAGAAAATTTCGTGAACAATTTGATGTCGTAACCGCCCGTGCAGTTGCCCGGATGACGGTGCTCGCCGAGTACTGTTTACCGCTCGCAAAAGTCGGCGGAACGTTCGTAGCGCTCAAAGCAGCGAAGGTTTCTGACGAGCTTATCGATGCGAAAAACGCCTTGGCCGTGCTCGGTGGGGAAATAAAAACGACACACCAGTTCCTATTGCCAGGAGAGATGAGTGAGCGTAATATCGTAATTGTAGATAAATTACGAAAAACGCCTGGGAAATATCCACGTAAAGCGGGTACACCGGCGAAAGAGCCGCTAATCTGAGCAATAGTGTTTCACGTGAAACCAAAAGCAGATTCCGGTAGTGGAATCTGCTTATTTTTTACATAAAGGGGTGCCGACGTTGAAGAAAACAATTGCTAAACTGTTTGGAAGTCGTCCGGAAGTAGCCGTCGCGGAACTGGCAGAAGTCAAATCGAATGATGCTGTCCAAGAAATTGCCTTATCGTTGCTTTTACCGAACCGTTATCAACCGCGTAAAGTATTCGAGCCGGCTAAAATTGACGAATTGGCCGTCACGATTGACGAACATGGTCTTTTGCAGCCGATTGTCGTTCGCAAGGCGGAAGGGGATCGCTACGAGATTATCGCTGGGGAGCGTCGTTTCCGGGCTGTTAAGTCGCTCGGATGGTCTGTCATTCCGGCTATCGTCCGAGAGATGGATGACGATACGACAGCTGCCTTGGCGCTGATTGAAAACTTGCAACGGGAACAGCTCAGTCCAATCGAGGAAGCGGAAGCATATGATCGTCTGCTCGCAATGAACGGACTGACACAAGCCGCACTTGCGAAGAGTCTTGGCAAAAGTCAGTCGACAATTGCCAATAAATTGCGTCTATTAAAATTACCGGAAGATGTGAAGCAATGTTTGCGTGATCGTCAAATCAACGAACGTCATGCCCGGGCGCTTTTACCGCTCAAAGAGTCCGGTCTTCAAATCCAAGTGCTCATGGAAATTTTAGAACAAGACTTTAACGTCAAAGAGACGGAAGAACGCGTCGAATTTTTGACGACACCGATTGAGGAAGAGAAACGGAAACCGAAAAAACAGCGCCGTCGGACGAAAAGTTTTGCTAGAGATACGCGAATCGCTATCAACACGATCCGGGACTCGGTCAGCTTGATCGGTAAAACCGGCATCGAAGTCCAAACCGAGGAAGTCGAAGAAGATGAATTTGTTGAAATTCGGATTCGAATCCCGAAAGCACGGCCACAAAAGTGAGCCCGTGCTTTTTTTGTAGCAATCAGATGGAATGGAGGAATCAGGATGGAACGATTACCGATCAATCATATTCGCCCGAACCCGAACCAGCCCCGCAAACAGTTTGAGCCGGAAAAGTTAGACGAACTCAGGCAGTCGATTGAGCGTTACGGTGTGTTGCAACCAATCGTCGTCCGTAAAGCGAGTGGATTTTATGAAATCATCGCCGGCGAGCGCCGGTTTCAAGCTGCGAAGTTAGCCGGCAAGACGGATATCCCGGCGCTGATTGTTACAGCCGACTCGGACCGCGTCATGGAGCTGGCCTTGATTGAGAATATTCAACGCGCCGACTTGAACGCAATCGAAGAGGCACTCGCCTACGAACAGTTGATGCAGACACTCGGTCTGACGCAACAACAGCTCGCTGAACGTGTCGGGAAGAGTCGGAGCCATGTGACGAACAGCCTCAGACTGCTCCGGTTACCGAGTGCGGTCCAGCATGCGGTCATGATTGGCGAATTGACGATGGGCCACGCCCGCGCCATTACAGGCATGAAATCGGCTCAGGCGATGGAACAGATTGCTCGTCGCGTCATCGCCGAGCAATGGACGGTCCGACGGCTCGAGCGCTACTTACAAAAAGAACGCATCGAAAAAAAGACGCTCAAGCGCTCAGACGCCGACGTCGAAGCCGTCGAGGCGGTGCTAGCGGAACGTCTTCAAATGGATGTATCGATTCGCCCGCGTCGAAAAGGGGGCGTCCTCGAGCTGAAGTATTTCTCGCAAGACGATTTGGAGCATTTGTTGACGCTTTTATCGCCTCAAGATTTCGATTCGTCGCGAGATTGACGAAGCCGGGTAATGGCTGCCTCTTCTTGATGGAGCCGTCCGATTCGTAAGTCGAATTCGGCAAAGCCATCGGTGATGAAACGGGCCAACTCGTAGACGAGATGTAAGCGTGTGTTCTGCAAAATCATCATCTCCATAAAGCCGCTCACGTTGACGACAGCTTTGATGTTGTATTCACCGACCGAAGGGAGCTCTTTTTGGACGCCGGCGCCAGGAGCGAGCGGCCCTTCCGAAAAGAAGATATACCCGACACTCGACAATCGGCCGAGACAGGCGTCGATTGCAATGATGAGGGGGCGGTGGAACCGTGTCTGAATCTCGTGGAGCGTCTCGACGAGGTTCAAGGCATGGACCGGTTTCGTCAGCGTCCCGTAAACATGGATATTTCGAACGGACCGTTCTTCAAGGAAGGTGCCGACGAGCGGCCCGAGTGAATCCCCCGTGGAACGGTCGGAACCGATACACACGAGGACGATGGGACGATGCGTCTCTTTCGCCAACTGGTCGTGCAGTTGATCGGCAAAGAGCTTGGATCCACTCCGTTCGGTATGTTCGATGAAGAAAGAGTATGGTTTATGAGGTTTTAGGCGAAACGGCATGAATCTCATCCTCTCTTCTAAGCTGCCTGCGTCTAGTTGCAATTGCGGAATGAAACCGTATTATCCCATTCCCGGAACACCGAAACTTATAACGTCCGGATGTAGGGTTTGAGAAAAGTCGTCAGTTATGGTTTGATGAGTTAGAATCTATAACTTTAGAGGTGACAACATGGCTTCACAAAATACAGATACAGACTTGAGCACAGTGGCCGATGAGACGATTGATAACGTCAATCGGTTCGTCGCTTATTTCCAAGACACGGAGATGTGGATTGGGCTCGGCATTAAATTGACAGGTGTCGCGCTCATCATCTTGGCGCTTTATGTGGCGTCACGCATTTTGACGTCGATGGTGCAGCGCGTGTTCGCCTTGCGCAAAATCAAAGAAGATAATATCGTCGCCCAGCGCCAAAATGAGACGCTGTCAAAACTGGCTCAAAACACGATTCGGTACGTCCTTGGCTTGATTATGATTTTGACGGTGCTAGGCCAGTTCGGCGTCAACATCGCTGGTTTGATCGCATCGGCCGGGGTCGCCGGTCTCGCCATCTCGTTCGGGGCGCAGAACTTGGTGAAAGACGTCATCACGGGCGCCTTCATCATCTTTGAAAATCAATACAAGAACGGGGATTACGTCAATTTGAATCAACAAGTCGACGGGACCGTCATCGAAGTCGGGATTCGGACGACGAAGTTGAAGGGATTGAACGGGCAAGTGACGATCATCCCGAACGGACAGATCATGCAAGTGACGAACTACTCGCTCGAGAACAGCGTCGCGGTCGTCGATATCGGTGTCGCCTATGAAGAAGACATGGGCAAAGTCGAGAAGGCGTTGAAAGAGATCGCGAAGACGGTCGAAGAGAAGTATCACGACTTGTTCATCGAGCCGATCACGCTCGCCGGGGTCCAGTCGCTCGGACCATCGGAAGTCGTCTATCGTCTCATGGCCGAAGTGCCACCGACGCAACACTTCGCGGCCGGACGGATTTTGCATAAAGAGTTGAAAACCGGACTTGATGAGCGCGGAATCGAGATCCCGTATCCGCGGACCGTCATGATGCCGCCAACCACATCGACTAAAGGAGCGCCCGAAAATGCAGGCTAAATCGTATGAGTTGAACGATTTTGTAGAAATGAAGAAACCACACGCCTGTCAGACGAACCGTTGGCAGGTGACTCGGGTCGGGATGGACATTCGTATCAAGTGTCAAGGCTGCGGGGCGAGTGTACTCATGCCGCGCCGCGACTTTGATAAGCGATTGAAAAAAGTGCTTCCACAAGAGAACGCCGCTGAATAAGTGGCGTTCTTCTCTATGTTACAACCGTGAGTTGCGGTTTAATCGAGGACTAACTATAATTGTGAAGGATGTGACGGTGTGGTGTACTGAACGTACCCACTCCACAGACGGATCAACATTTCCCGGGAAAGCCGGATGAGGAGGAAATACAAGTGGGATTAACAGCAGGAATCGTCGGATTACCGAACGTCGGGAAATCGACATTATTTAACGCCATCACGCAAGCCGGTGTAGAGGCAGCCAACTATCCGTTCGCCACGATCGACCCGAACGTTGGGGTCGTCGAAGTACCGGACGCGCGTCTTGACCGGTTGACGGAACTCGTCAAACCGAAGAAGACCGTACCGACCGCATTTGAGTTTACAGACATCGCCGGAATCGTAAAAGGTGCGTCAAAAGGGGAAGGGCTCGGAAACAAATTCCTGGCTAACATCCGTGAAGTCGACGCGATTTGCCAAGTCGTCCGTTGCTTTGAAGATGACAACATCACACACGTCGCGGGTAAAGTCTCACCGATCGATGACATCACGACCATCAACCTCGAATTGATTTTGGCCGACCTTGAATTGGTCGAGAAACGCATCACACGCGTCCAAAAAATGGTCAAGTCGAAAGACAAAGGCGCAGCTCAAGAGCTCGAAGCACTGGAAATCGTTCAAGCGGTCCTCGAATCGGAGCGCCCGGCTCGTGTTGCTGAATTGACAGAAGATCAACTCGCCATCGTCAAACATTTCCAGTTGCTCACGATGAAGCCGATGCTTTACGTCGCGAACGTGAGTGAGGACGAAGTGGCTGACGCGGACCAAAATCCTTACGTCCAAGCAGTTCGTGAACACGCCGCGACAGAAGGGGCGAAAGTAATCGTCATCTGTGCTCGCATCGAGGAAGAAATCTCAGAACTCGAGCCAGAAGAGCGCCTTGAGTTCTTGCAAGACCTCGGCATCGAAGAGTCAGGGCTCGATCAATTGATTCGTGCCGCCTACTCGACGCTCGGTCTCGCCACATACTTCACGGCTGGTGAGAAAGAAGTGCGCGCCTGGACGTTCAAGCAAGGCATGAAAGCTCCACAATGTGCGGGCGTCATCCACTCTGACTTTGAACGTGGGTTCATCCGTGCCGAAGTCGTATCGTATGAAGATTTGTCAGCTGCCGGCAACATGACGGCAGTTAAAGAACAAGGGAAACTTCGCTCAGAAGGAAAAGAGTACGTCTTCCAAGACGGCGATGTTGTCACGTTCCGCTTCAACGTTTAAGGCATTTTCCGGAAACGTATTGTAAAATGAACAGAAGTTTGATAGTATATTATGACGTGAGTAAAACAATTGTTTGCTCCTTGCTCCTACAACCGGTAGGAGCCGTTAGTCCAAGAGGAGGTGAAAGATAATGCGTAAATACGAACTTCTTTACATTATCCGTCCATCAGTTGATGAGGAAGCTAAGAAAGCTTTAATCGAACGCTTCAACAACGTCATCACTGAAAACGGTGGTACTGTTGATAAAACAACAGACATGGGTAAACGTCGTCTCGCTTACGAAATCAACAAGATGCGCGAAGGACACTACGTTCTTCTCAACATCACTGCTGAGCCTAAAGCGATTCAAGAAACAGAGCGTCTCATGAAGATCTCTGATGACGTTGTCCGTCAAATGACAACTAAAGACGAGCGTTAATTCTTAACGCTTCATATTGCGAAAGGGGAGCTTTGAGATGATTAACCGAGTTGTGTTAGTTGGTCGATTGACACGCGATCCAGAAATGCGTTATACGCAGAGCGGGATTGCCGTAACTCGCTTCACTCTCGCTTGCGATCGTCCATTCACTGGACAAGATGGGAAGCGCGAGGCGGACTTTATTGATTGTGTCGTTTGGCGCAAACAAGCAGAGAACGTAGCACAATATTTGAAAAAAGGCAGCATGGCCGGCGTAGACGGTCGCCTTCAAATCAGTAGTTACGAAGGTCAAGATGGCCAACGTCGTTACCGGGCAGAAGTCGTAGCCGATAGCGTACGCTTCCTTGAACCACGCGGTGCTTCAACGCAACGTGATACAGCACCGGCTGGAGATGTCTTCGGTGGTGGTGAGTCAAGTGGATCAGGATGGGGCGCAGCCGCTTCTTCGACTTCATCTCAGTCCTCGAACTCAAACAAAGGTTTTGAAGCTGACCCGTTCTCGGGTGGCGGAAAAATCGACTTATCGGATGACGATCTACCATTTTGATCGCGTCGATTCGAAACTAAACTAAAAAGGAGGTCTTCACATGGCACGTCGTCCAGGAGGTCGTCGTCGTCGTAAAGTATGTTTCTTTACGTCGAACAACATCACTCATATCGATTATAAAGACGTAGAATTGCTCAAACGCTTCGTTTCGGAGCGTGGTAAAATTCTTCCACGTCGTGTGACTGGTACTTCAGCGAAATACCAACGTCCACTTACTGTCGCTATCAAGCGCTCACGTCAAATGGCTTTGCTTCCATACGTTGCAGAGTAATTTTTGACACACGGCTTATCCCTCGGGATAGGTCGTTTTTTGTTTTCCGAGCCGATGTAGGAGTGTAAGTGAAACGGACGGATATGGTATGATAGAGCAGAAACCATTTAGATATCATGGGTGGAACACCACTCATTTTAGGAGGCACACATGCACAGTGGTGAAGCAATAACATCAGTGAAGAACCAGTACGCGCGTCACGCCGTTCCATATGTGATTGGACTGCTTGTCGCGTTAGGATTGGCGTTCTACAGCATTGTGGCGGCAATCACCCTGTTCGTGGGCACGCTGATTTTTTTCATCTATCAGCAAGTGACGATTCGACGAGAACGCAAGGCTTGGGAACAATACGTCCATTCTTTGTCGCATCGAATCGAAGACGTCGGGAAAGAAGCGCTCACCGGCATGCCGATTGGGATTCTCGTCTTTGACGAAACTCGTCGCATCAGCTGGTTCAATGAACAGTCTCGACTCATCTTTGAGCTCGAGATGGAGC
The DNA here is from genome assembly GCF_057004685.1 of Exiguobacterium sp. FD-YE-25-4. Lineage (NCBI taxonomy): Bacteria > Bacillati > Bacillota > Bacilli > Caryophanales > Exiguobacterium > Exiguobacterium sp. FD-YE-25-4. The sequence goes on from NZ_CM168041.1 coordinate 58,435, forward strand.
TCGGGATCTCGATCGATTCGATTCACTCGGCGTTCACCGAGTTGATTGAGGAAGAAGAGGACGAGGCGACCATCGAAGTCGGAGACCGCGTTTATCGGGTCCTCTACAATAAGGAGTATCAGACCCTTTACTTGTTCGACATGACGGATGAGGCAGAGATTGAACAAAAATACTCGGAAACGCAGACGGTGATCGGCGTCTTATACTTAGACAACTATGACGAGATGTCAACCGCTGTGGATGAACAGGTCCGGAGTGAAATCAATCGACGCGTGACCGTCCTCTTGAACCAATGGGCTCAAAAATACCACATCTATATGCGTCGAACGGCAGCCGATCGTTTCTTTCTCGTGATGAACGAACGGACGCTCTCCGAACTCGAGAACAATCGCTTCTCGATTCTCGATGAGGTCCGCGAGGCGACGAAAGAGCATAAAATTCCGCTCACACTCTCCATCGGGATCGGTTGTGGGGAGACGACGCTGACGGAACTGGGGAACTTGTCGCAATCGAGCCTTGATTTAGGGCTCGGACGCGGCGGGGACCAAGTCGTCGTCAAACGTCATAACGGGAAAGTCCGCTTTTTCGGCGGCAAGACGAACCCGACCGAGAAACGGACTCGGGTTCGCGCCCGCGTCATCTCGAACTCGATGCGCGATTTGATTCGCGAGTCGAGCCGTGTCCTGATCATGGGGCATAAAAACCCGGATATGGACTCGCTTGGAGCATCCATCGGCATCATGAAACTGGCTGAATTTGTCGGACGTGAGGCGTACGTCGTCATCCCGGCCGGCGAGACGAGCGTTGGCATTCAACGTCTCGTCAATGAAGTCGAAAACGACGAAGAGCTGTATAGCCGTTTTTTGACCGAGTTCGAGGCTCAACCGCTCATCGACGAACAGACGCTCCTCGTCGTCGTCGATACGCACCGGCCGTCGCTCGTCATCTCGCGGGATATTCTAGACCGCGCGGAACGGGTCGTCGTCATCGACCATCATCGCCGCGGTGAAGAGTTCATTGAAGATCCGGTCCTCGTCTATATGGAGCCGTACGCATCCTCGACGTGCGAACTCGTAACGGAGTTGATCGAGTATCAGGCCGGGACGCGCAAGCTATCGATTTTAGAAGCGACGTCGCTCCTTGCGGGTATGGTGGTCGACACGAAAGGATTTACCTTGCGGACCGGGTCGCGGACGTTCGATGCCGCTTCCTTCCTTCGGATTCAAGGGGCAGACACCGTGCTCGTCCAGCACTTCATGCGGCAAGACCTCGATTCGTATATCGAACAGTCTCATATTCTCGAAAACACGGACATCTATTCCGATGGCATGGCGATCGCCGTCGCCTCGGACGATGAAGTGCACCATCAAGTGTTGATCGCCCAATCCGCTGACCAGCTCCTTAATATGGAGGGCGTCAAAGCATCGTTCGTCATCGCCGTCTTACCCGACGGCCGAACCGGCATCAGTGCCCGTTCGCTCGGTGATGTCAACGTCCAAGTCATCATGGAGATGCTGGACGGGGGCGGTCATTTGACGAATGCGGCGACACAATTGAACGTGAGCCGGGAACAGGCGAAAACGTTATTACAAGAAGCGATCGATCATTATATGACAGATGAAACAGAGGGAGAGGATTCTGAATGAAAGTCATTTTAAAAGTAGATGTTAAAGGTCAAGGTAAAGCTGGTGACGTCAAAGACGTCGCGGACGCTTACGCGAAGAACGTACTCTTTAAAAAGAACTTGGCGGTCGAAGCGACACCGGGCAACTTGAAGGCGTTCGCCGCAAAAGAGCGACGCGCCGAAGAAGCGGCTGAAGCAGAATTGAAACAAGCCCAGCAGTTGAAGGACAAGCTTGAAAAAGAGACGATCGTCGTCAAGACGAAGTCAGGTGAGGGCGGTCGCGTCTTCGGATCGGTCACGAGCAAACAAATCGGTGAAGCGTTGAAAGGGATGGGCTACAAGATCGATAAGCGTAAAATCGAGCTCGAACATCCAATCAAAGCGCTCGGGTTCACGAAAGTGCCGGTGAAGTTGCACCACGACGTCACGGCTATGTTAAACGTTCATGTTCAAGAAGCGTGAAGGTGAGGTAGACACGTATGAGTGATGCGATTCAAGTCAACACCCCGCCACATAGCGTCGAAGCGGAACAAGCTGTCCTCGGGGCCGTCATTCTCGATTCCGATCGGCTGATCACGGCCTCGGAACGGGTCGACCCGGACGACTTTTATCGTGTCAGCCATCAACGGATCTTTGAGGCGATGCTGAAGATCAATGACCGGGGCGAACTCGTCGATTTGGTCACGCTCAGTTCGGAGCTTCAAGCCCAAGGTATTCTCGATGAGATCGGTGGATTGAACTATTTGGCGGAAATCGCCGAGGCGGTTCCAGCCATCGGGAACATCGGGTATTATTTGAACGTCGTCGATCAAAAGGCGGCACTCCGCCGCTTGATTCGGACTGCGACGAATATCGTCTCGGACGGCTATGAACGCCAAGATGAGGTCGATGCCGTCCTGTCAGACGCCGAGCGGAACATTTTAAAAGTCTCGCAACGTAAAGGGCAGTCAAGCTTCCATCCGATTGGCTCCGTCTTATCGGACGCCTACTCGACGATTGAAAAACTGCACCAATCGAGTGGCGAAATCACCGGTATCGCGACCGGGTTCAGCGATCTCGACAAGATGACGGCCGGTTTCCAACGCAACGACCTCATTATCGTCGCGGCCCGTCCTTCCGTCGGGAAGACGGCTTTCGCCCTCAACATCTCGCAAAACGTGGCCGTCCGTACTGGCGAGAACGTCGCCATCTTCAGTTTGGAGATGGGCGCCGAGCAGCTCGTCATGCGGATGCTCTGTGCGGAAGGCAATATCGACGCCCAGCGTCTGCGGACGGGTCGGCTCGAGGCCGAGGACTGGGGGCGTCTCTCGCTCGCCATGTCGTCACTGTCACAAGCCGGTATCTATATCGATGATACGCCGGGTCTCCGGGTCAACGAGATTCGAGCCAAATGCCGTCGCTTGAAACAAGAGCACGGCCTCGGCATGATTATGATTGACTACTTGCAGCTCATCGTCGGGAACGGCAAGCCGGGCGAGAACCGGCAACAAGAAGTCTCGGAAATCTCGCGTACGCTCAAAGCGATCGCGCGTGAGCTTCAAGTGCCGGTCATCGCCTTGTCACAGCTCTCACGTGGTGTTGAGAGCCGTCAAGACAAGCGGCCGATGATGTCAGATATCCGGGAATCCGGGGCGATTGAGCAAGATGCCGATATCGTCGCGTTCCTCTACCGGGACGACTATTACGATAAAGAGAGTGAAGACGCCAACACGATCGAGATCATCATCGCCAAACAGCGTAATGGTCCGACCGGGACGGTCAAGCTCTCGTTCCGAAAAGAATATAACAAGTTCGTCAACATGGAGACGCAAGCTTTTGCGCCACCGATGTAGGACGAATGATTCTGCCAAAGGCGACGTCACGAGACGTCGCCTTTTTTGTCGGTCTTTGGACCTAAACGTATTCGATTTTTAAAGAATTCATTCATTGAATAAGAAATGAGGCGTCAATAACGAACGAAAGGTTACAACATAAAAATATCGTTCGGTATTAGGTTGACTTTCGCGAGAAGCAAGTGTACACTTACGGATGGTTTGAATAGAACGTTTATCTACAAGGAGGATTCATTATGTCATCAGTAGTCGTAGTGGGAACGCAGTGGGGCGATGAAGGTAAAGGGAAAATCACGGACTTCTTATCGAAGCAGGCCGAGGTCGTCGCGCGTTATCAAGGGGGAGACAACGCTGGTCATACGATCGTCTTCAACGATACGAAGTATAAACTTCACTTGATTCCATCGGGGATCTTCTACTCGGACAAAACATGTGTCATCGGGAACGGGATGGTCGTCAATCCGAAATCGCTCGTCACGGAGCTCGCGTACTTGCACGAGCGTGGCGTGAGTACGGATAACCTCCGCATCTCGAACCGGGCCCACGTCATCTTGCCGTACCACCAGTTGCAAGACAAGCTCGAAGAGGACGCGAAAGGCGACGCCAAAGTCGGGACGACGCTCAAAGGGATCGGTCCTTGCTACATGGACAAAGCGGCGCGTATCGGGATTCGCATCGCCGACCTTCTCGACAAAGAAGTGTTCGCTGAGAAGCTCAAGACCGTCCTCACGATTAAAAACCGCATGTTCGTGAAGATGTATGAAGTCGATGCGATTGAATTCGATGACATCTTCGAAGAATACTACGCGTACGGCCAACAGTTCGCCAAGTACGTATGTGATACATCGGTCGTGTTGAACAATGCGCTCGACGAAGAACAGAAAGTGTTATTTGAGGGCGCACAAGGTGTGTTGCTCGACATCGACCATGGAACGTACCCGTTTGTCACATCATCGAACGCGGCTTCAGGCGGCGTATCGAGCGGTGCCGGAATCGGACCATCGAAGATCCATCACGTCGTCGGCGTCTGTAAGGCGTACACGTCACGTGTCGGAGACGGCCCGTTCCCGACCCAGCTTGACGATGAGATCGGTCACACGATCCGTGAGGTCGGAAAAGAGTACGGTACGACGACAGGACGTCCGCGTCGCGTCGGTTGGTTCGACTCGGTCGTCGTCCGTCACTCACGCCGCGTCAGTGGGATCACAGACCTTTGCCTCAACTCGATTGACGTGTTGACAGGTCTTGAGACGCTCAAGATTTGTACAGCCTACGAGTTCGAAGGCAAGCTCCTCGACGAGTACCCGCCGAACTTCCGCGTGCTCGAACAGTGCAAACCGGTGTTTGAAGAGCTCCCAGGCTGGACAGAAGACATCACAGGCGTTCGCAAGTTCGAAGACTTGCCGGTGAACGCGCAGAACTATGTCAAGCGCATCGAAGCGTTGACAGGTATCGAATTGTTGACGTTCTCGGTCGGACCGGCACGTGAGCAAACGGTCATCTTACGTGATATTTACAAAGCATAAGACAGAGAGCCCTCGTGGCTCTCTTTTCATTTCCACGGAAATGGACCACGCTTTCTAACCTATAGAAAAAGAGTTACAATGTAGACATGTACGTTTAACGATAAGAGGAGGACTCACTGAATGGATCGTACGATTTTAGTGGTAGATGACGAACAACCAATCGCAGATATATTGAAGTTTAAGCTTGAAAAAGAAGGTTACCAAGTCCACGTCGCCTATGACGGGGAAGAGGCGCTCGTGAAAGTCGAAGAAGTCAAACCAGATTTGATTTTGCTCGACATCATGTTGCCGCTCAAAGACGGTATGGAAGTATGCCGTGAAGTCCGGAAGAAGTACGATATGCCGATCATCATGTTGACGGCGAAAGACTCTGAGATCGATAAAGTGCTCGGACTCGAGCTCGGTGCTGACGATTACGTCACGAAGCCGTTCAGCTCGCGCGAGCTCTTGGCCCGCGTCAAGGCGAACATGCGCCGTCATGCAACGGCCCCGGCCCCAGAAACGAAAGGTGCCAACGCCAATGATATCGTCATCGGTGACTTGACGATTCATCCGGATTCATACATGGTCACGAAGCGGGAAGAGAAAATCGAACTGACACACCGTGAGTTCGAGCTCATCCATTATCTTGCCCAAAACATCGGGCAAGTCATGACGCGTGAGCATTTGCTCCAGACGGTATGGGGCTATGACTACTTCGGCGATGTCCGCACGGTCGATGTGACGGTCCGGCGTTTGCGCGAAAAAGTCGAAGACAACCCATCGACGCCGACGTATATCATCACGCGCCGTGGTGTCGGTTACTATTTAAAAGCAGGAGAAGAAGACTAAACGATGAAACGGACGAACTTCTTTAAATCTATCCAGTGGAAGCTCGTCGTCATCTATGCGCTGCTCATTCTTGTTGCGATGCAAGTCATCGGAGTGTACTTTGTGCGCTCCCTCGAACGACAATACATCAACAACTTCTCGCAGTCGCTCGTCGATCGCGCCAACCTTCTGAGCTATAACGTCAGTGAAGGGATCGCATCGAACGGCGGTGACTCGACCTCGGACCAGCAGTTGAACCAGGTACTGGATCAACTGCTGTCTGAGTTTACGGAGAGCACGACGCTAGCTGATGACATTCGCGAAGTCCAGATTATCGACACGAACAGTGTCGTCCGGGCGACGTCGAATCCGAATAACCAAAGTCTCGTCGGACAACGGACGGCGAACTCGTTTATTCAAAAATCGTTTGCGACGAGCGGAGCGCAAGAGACGCTCGTCTATGAAGACTCGAACGAACGCATGCGTGTCGTCGCCGTCCCGGTGAAATCCGAGGTCGATGGGACGACGACCGGTATGATCTATATCGAGGCCTCGATGCAGTCCATCTATAACCAAATGGAACAAGTGACGAGGATTCTCGCGACCGGGACACTCATCGCTCTCATCATCACATCGATCCTTGGGGTGTTGCTGTCACGGACGATTACGCGACCGATTGCGGATATGCGTCGTCAAGCCGTCGAGATGCGAAAAGGGAATTTCTCGCGGAAAGTTAAAGTCTATTCCGACGACGAGGTCGGCCAACTTGCTTACGCCTTCAACGAATTGACCGATGAACTGATGGAGGCGAACGCAACGACGGAAGCCGAACGGCGCCGCTTGACGAGCGTCCTCGAGAACATGTCGGACGGGGTCGTCGCGACGGATCGTTCCTTGCGCGTCATCTTGATGAACGACCAAGCCCGCGATATGATCGGACTCGCTGAAGAAGAAGCGATGGGGACGAACCTACAGAACTTACTCGAATTCGATGACGAGATCGTCATTCCGGAAGACGGGACGATGCCGCCAAAACTGATCGACCTCAGTACGGACGAAGAACTATTCCTCGTCCGCGCCTACTTCTCACCGATTCAAAAGCATAGCGGACCAATCACCGGTCTCATCGTCGTTCTGCACGATGTGACCGAGCAAGAACAAGTCGAGCAAGACCGCCGTGAGTTCGTCGCGAACGTCAGCCACGAGTTGCGGACGCCGCTCACGACGATGCGGAGTTACCTCGAAGTGCTCGCCGAAGGCGCGTATAAGGATGACGAGCTCGCCCCGCGCTTCCTCGAGACGACCCAGAATGAGACGGAGCGGATGATCCGCCTCGTCAACGATCTGTTGCAGCTATCGAAGATGGACAGCAAAGAGTATACGATGCAAAAAGTGAAGTTCGATTTTATCCAGTTCTTCAACGACATCATCGACCGGCATGAGATGACGAAAGGCGAGACGATCCAGTTCCGCCGGAAGCTCATGAAACGTCGGGTATACGTCCACGCCGATCAAGATAAGATGACGCAGGTCATCGACAACATCATTACGAACGCCATCAAGTTCTCGCCAGAAGGCGGGACGATCACGTTCCGGACGATGCTCCGTGCCAAGCGACTCGTCATTGGTATTAAAGATGAAGGGGTCGGCATTCCGAAATCGAATTTGAAGAAAATCTTTGAACGGTTCTACCGGGTCGATAAGGCTCGGGCCCGCAATATCGGCGGGACCGGACTTGGTTTGTCGATTGCCAAAGAAGTCGTTTCCGCCCATGGCGGCGACATTTGGGCCGAGAGTGAGTTCGGACGCGGGACGACGATTTACTTCACCATCCCATTCGATACGATCGTGGAGGTGAATGACTGATGGAACGACCACGCTTCTTGGCGAAGCCAGAACTAGTGAAATCGCTCGTCTTGCTCACCTTGATCGTCACGTCCATCGTCCAAACGGTCATCCTCTGGGACTACCATCCGAAGTATCAGTCGGTCCAGTCAGAGACGCAAGTCGCGACGGTGGATGAGTCGCTGCAGCGACAACCGCGCCAAGTCATCGTACCGGCCCAGACGGTCGTCCACGAGAACAACGCCGTCTTCGCCACGAAAAACTCACCGAAACAGATTATGCGTGTCATCCGGGAGTCGTTCGAGGCGAGCGAATTTAAACCGCTCGCCGTCAAGAACGTCCCGAGTTTGTATGCGGGTGTCGATGAGGCCGTCGAATTGATTTTACCGGAGCCGTATTATGCGGATACACTCAGCTACATGCTTCCGGGCTCATACAGCTTGTCCGGGAAAGTGCCACAGCGGGCCCTCATCTTCATGGAGGACGACACGTGGCGCATCCGCACGATCATGAGCGACCAATCACTTTGGGAAGGGCGTTTGTCGAAAGTCGGCCAAGGTGACGTCAACAGTCTGTTCTTGAAAGACTCAGACCGATCGATGCGTCGTGTCACGTACACGGATGAACGCGTCAACTACATCCCCGTCGTCGGACCGGAGATGAACGAGCTGTTCGCTTACGACGTATCTCAGATTCAAATCTCGGCCCGTCTCGATTGGATGCGCGATACGTTCTTCCCGGGCGACCCGAACGTGCAGGAAGTCGATCCGGCCAGCTCCGTGGGCGCACTAACGAACGGGATTAGCGTCGCCGAATATGATGCGAACCTGAACGCGAGCCGTTATCGAAACTTATCACGCAACAGTTCGGAACAGGAGTCGGTCATCGGACTCGACACGATCGTCGAGTTCGTCAACTTCCACGGAGGTTGGGTCGATGAGACGTCGGAGAGCCAAGGTTTGTCGCTTCGGTTTGATGCGATCACTCCGGCCAACAAAGGTTTTGAAACGACCGTGTTCCGGTTTCACGTGAAGGGTTTCCCGGTGTTCAGTCAACGGGAGGCGTTTATCAACAACGATGCCGTCGACTTATCGACGCTGCGTGTCGAGAACGACGGGACACAAGTCCGGTCGATCACTCGGCACCATCTCGAGATCGATCGCTTGATCTCGGTCGGGACGACACAGCTCGCGGATGGACAAGATGTGGTCGATACGCTCGTCAATGCCGGACGATTTGAAAACGTGACCGAGATTCGACTCGGCTATGAGATTGAATACAATGAAGACACGAGCCGTTACGTCACGTTCTCCCCGAACTGGTTCGTTCGGGAAGCCGGAAGATGGATCCCATTCGATCAACCGGATGACTGGACAGAAAGGATGATGTATCGTGGATTGGAGTAAAGCGAAAACGATTCTTCTCTTCGCCTTCCTCGCGCTGAACATCTACCTGTTGTTCCAGCTTTTGACGGAAACGTGGGCGACAGAGGTCGTGACGAACGACAATACGTCGATCGCGCAAATCTTGGACCAACGAAACGTCGATGCGTCGAAGTTGCCGCGGATGGGTCGGGATATCGGTTATTTGACGGGGTCATCGGAACAGATGTCGGCCTCGATGATTACGAAGAACCGGGAAGCCCAGCTGGCGACGACGCTCGACAATATGCAACTCGAAGTCGAGCTCAAACAGCCGGTCCCGCTCGATCAAGACGATTTACGGACGACTGCGTCGACGTTCGTCTCCGAGTATGTCCCGTTCGGTTCCGAGTATGCGTACTGGCGCTATGACGCCGAGACGCGTCAAGTCGCCTTCGTGCAGACGTATGAGAACAATAAAATCTTCTCGAACCCCGAGATCGATGGGGAGACCGAGCAGTACATCGGTCCGTCGCTCCTGTTACTTCAATTGAACGAAGCGCTTGAAGTGAGCGACTATAAACAACGTCATTTGACGAACTTGTCCTCGAAGTCGCAAGACGATCTCGTCTTGACGGCGAGCGAGGCGATCTCGCAACTTGCGGCCCGGAAGTACTTCCAGCCGAACCAAGAGATGCGGGCCATCAATACGGGCTTCTATAGCCTGCCGCTCGACAGTTCCGGCAGCTTGATCATCATGCCGCCGCTCTGGTCGATCACGATTGACGAGGACGTCTACTTCGTCAATGCGATCGATGGGACCGTCGAACGGGTTGAATTTGATTCAGAAGAATGAAAGGAGTGATCGAGTGACTTTACGCTATAGTGTGCTTGCGAGCGGTTCGACCGGGAACGCCCTCTACATTGAGACGGAACGGGCGAAATTGCTCGTCGATGCCGGATTGACCGGGAAGGCGATGCAACAACGCATCACTGAGATTGGACGATCGTTTGATGGGATCGATGCACTGCTCGTCACGCATGAGCACTCCGACCATATTAAAGGTGTCGGGATTCTCGCTCGAAAATATAACTTACCGATTTATGCGAACGCGAAGACGTGGGATGCGATGGAATCGTTGATTGGAAAAGTCGACCCGGCCTTGAAGTTTCACTTCGAGGTAGGGGAGATTAAACAGTTCGGGGATATCGAAATCGAGTCGTTTAACGTCAGCCATGACGCGGCCGACCCGATGTTCTACCAGTTCGCGCATGACGGCAGACGCCTCGCCCACATCACCGATACGGGCTATGTGTCCGATCGGATGAAAGGCGTCATCCGTGGGGCCGATGATTTTATTTTCGAATCGAACCATGACGTCTCGATGCTTCAAATGGGACGGTACCCGTGGAGCGTCAAACGACGGATTCTTGGGGACTACGGTCACGTCTCGAACGAAGACGCGGCCATCGCGATGAGCGAGGTCATCGGAGACCAGACGAAACGGATTTATTTGGCCCACCTCAGTAAAGACAACAATATGAAAGAACTCGCTCAAATGAGCGTGTCCCAAACACTCGGGATGCGCGATGTCGACCTCGGTCGCATTAAATTGTGCGATACTGACCCATCGACCCCCACTTCGCTCGTTTCTTTATAAGCGAACTTGGGAAAAGACAGATAACACACTGTCTTGAAGGGGGGACGCGTCGTGAATGAAGAGAGACACCATGAGTATGAACCTCAAGACGTCGAACCTTTAGAGCACGAAGCAGATACAATGAACGATGTAAAACCGACGTACCCATCTCGCAGCGAGTGGCGCCCGAAACAAGAAGAACATGTGCGCCATAAGCCGCGAATGAACTTAAAACCGTTGTTACTCGGAGGGGTTGGCGGATTCTTAGGAGCGGCTTTGTTCTTTTTGGCGATGATGCTCTGGGATTCCCCAACCTCTCGTTTTGTGACAAATGAACTGATTCGGACAGAACAAGCCGTCACCATCACGGAATCCGACATCACGAGCGCTGTGACGGGTGCTAAAACGTCCGTCGTCAGCATTACGAACATCCAGCGGGCGTTCACCTCGGACTCGCAGTGGGAGGCCGGAGCGGGCTCTGGTGTCATCTATAAGGTCGAAGGCAACACGGCGTATATCGTCACGAACTTCCACGTCATCGAAGAAGCGGACGAGATCAACGTCGCGTTTTCTGACGGACAAGTCGCTTCGGCGACGATTCTCGGCGAGGACCCGCTCAACGATTTAGCTGTCGCATCGGTCGAACTGCCCGCCAATATCGATGTCGCTCCGATCACGCTCGGGGACTCGACCGTGCTCCAGGCAGGCGAGACTGTCATGGCGATCGGGAATCCGCTCGGCGTCTTTTCAAACTCGGTCACCCGTGGTATCGTCAGTGGTGTCGAACGCACCGTGCCGGTCGATACGAACAGTGATGGCCTCATGGACTACAATGCCGAGGTCATCCAGACCGATGCCGCCATCAACCCGGGGAACTCCGGCGGGGCACTCATCAACATCCGCGGCGAGCTCGTCGGCATCAACTCGATGAAAATCGCCGAGGCGAGCGTCGAAGGGGTCGGCTTCTCGATTCCCGTCAACGTCGCGCTGCCGGTCATCGATATGCTCGAGCGTGATGGCAAAGTGACGCGGGCCCAGCTCGGCGTCACGATTCAAGAAGTCATCGCCGTACCGGGTAACGTCCGGGAAGAGTATGGGATTAGTTTTGACAACGAAGACGGGGTATTCGTCGAGGCGATCACGCCCGGCAGTCCGGCCGAAGAGGCGGGCCTCCGCGTCGGTGACGTCATCGTCAAAATCGGCGACCGCGACATCAAACGTTACGTCGATTTGCGGGACGCGCTGTATCGTGATGCCACGGTTGGCGATAAGGTCACGATTCAATATACGCGACGCGGCAAGGCAGGCAAGACCGAGGCAACATTAACTGAAGCAACCTAAAGGAGCGGCGACGCTTCTTTTTTAAGGAGGAAACATTGTGGAAAAAAAAGTATGCAAGGAACATGTTGAAATCGCTTTAGATATCATTGTCGATGAGACGGGGGAATACCCGTTGCTAGAAGAACTATCCACAAGTGGACAAGTGACATGTGAGTTCTGCGATGCCGACGCAACATATGTTGTGTCAAGCAAAAAATGATTATCAACATGTGGATTTGTGGATAACTCTGTGGATAACCCTATGGATAACTCCAAAAAAACTGTGGAAAAAGGAAGAATTGGATGAATATTTCAATTATCACGGTCGGCAAACTAAAAGAGAAGTATTTGAAACTAGGGATTGCCGAGTACACAAAACGCTTGTCGGCCTATGCGAAAGTGCAGGAAATCGAGGTCGCGGACGAGAAAGCGCCCGAGCATTTGAGTGAGGCGGACATGATTCTAGTAAAACAAAAAGAAGGCGAGCGGATTTTAGCGAAAATCAGTCCGGACACGCATGTGATTGCTTTGGCCATCGACGCCAAGCAACGGACGAGCGAAGAGTTCGCCCGTGAGCTCGACCACTTGGCGACATACGGCAAGAGCAAAATCGCGTTCGTCATCGGCGGCTCGCTCGGCTTGTCGGACGACGTCATGAAACGCTCGGATGATACGATCTCATTCTCGAAGATGACGTTCCCGCATCAGTTGATGAAGCTCGTCTTGTGTGAACAGATTTATCGAGCGTATCGGATCAACAGGAATGAGCCTTATCATAAATAAATGAGGTCTGATAAAAGGTTGATGAGCCAACGCTCATCAACCTTTTATTTTGTCCTGAAGACATTTTTAAATAGAGACTAAGACCATAATCCAATCTTTTTTATGTCCAATTTAAAAAGGATTGTCGATTATCAGTTTCGAATTTACAATATAGATAAAAATCATCATAAAATGGTATTTTTTATAAAAAATCATATTTTTAAGCGCAGAGGAGCTTTCCAAAAATGGAATCGAAACGAGAACGAACGACAAGAAGAACATCATTTTTTCAAAGATATTTGATCCCAATCACAATCGCTTCGTCTGTAGTCGTATCTGGTACAGTCGGATACTTTGTTAGCCAATTTAATATGAATCGGGATACGAACGAGTCTATTTCTCAAGCGGAGATGCAATCGCGCGTCGACGATATGCAAGCAGAATCTGTCACAACCATTGAAAAAGAAGTACCGCAAATCATTAATGATTTAGAAGAATACAATCAAGATTTAACCCAACTCGTCCAACAAGTCGATTGGTTAAAAGAAAATATGGTCCCTGTCCGTAACGTTTTAGAACATATCAATTCAGCAACGCTTGTCATTTCAGGAGTTAACAGTGTGGTTAGTAGTCCGGTGTTAGGTAAAATGAGTTCTTATTTAAGTTCTGCCAACAGCACGTTAAATGAAGTGGATGACGTTTTATTTCGACTAGAACACTTATCGAGTATCAAACAAGAGATGGCTGAGACGCGTAAACGGGTGAGTCAATTATATGAGACCTACCAAACTGAGAATGATCCAGCATTGCTATTAGAAATGGAGCACGAATTGGATACGGAACTCGTTTATCAAATTGAGGACGTTCGAACCTCGACAATCGAAGCTAGGGAAGCTCTAGAATTATCTACAAATGTCATTGTAACGGCGAACTATACAATTTCTTCCTATCAAAAGGTGAAAAGGACGGGTGGAAAAGCCATCGAGACACTGCAATTTTGGAAAGAAGAAAAGAATGAAAATAAAATTGATCAGGACAAGTACGATCGAATTGAAAAAGAGCTAGCAGATTCAAGAGAACGTCTAAAAGATCTTCCTGAAGAAATGGCCGAACGATCGAAGCGAACAATCTCTTCCATCAATGAAGTGAAAACTGAGCTTCAAGTCGTGAGGTTGGCTGAAGTAATTCAAACAGATTAAAAAATGGTAAAGGAACGATTGAGTAAGTCACTAGAAACTAGTCAAAAAATAAAAGAAAGGTCACCGAACAGCCGCAACCTATCATTTTGTATGAATCTCACTCATCAACGCATGCGTGTTACCCTCAGAGTCCTTGAAAAAAGCCATCCACGTCTCGAGATTCTCCATTTTCGCGACGAGGTGCGGCTCGTCGATAAACTGAACATCTTTCGCCAAAAGCTGTTCATACGCCTCAGTGAGATGGTTCACTTGGAGATATAGCACAGAGCTCGCTTTCGCAAAATCTTCATTTTCGGGACGCGACAGCATGAGCCGCACACCGCTACATTCTAAAAAGGCGAGGTTGTCTGCCTGGAATAAGAGCGGAAGCTGAAGCGTGTCCCGATAAAAACGTACCGCGCGATCCAAGTCGTGCACCGGCACATAGATTTGTCTGATTTGCTGAATGAGATTCAAACGACATCCCTCCTGAATTAGGTTCTATCACGAGTGTAGCGAATTTATCCTGGATTCCCTTCCTGTTTAACGAGTTTGGCGGATCCGTTGAACTATGAATAGTCCGAGCGCCAAAATGACGGTTAGGACAATGAACGTGAATCCCAAATAGAAGGGTGAACCGGTCGTCCCAATGGCCACCTCGTTTTGAAACATGGTGACGTTATCCGCCTCGGCGATGATATCGGGTTCGTAGTTCAGCGTGCGGATGAAGCCAATCCCGAACGTGGCGATAATGTACATCACATGGAGTGCTGCGGATAGGAGAAGAGCGAGTCTGATTGTTTTCAAAATGGTACTCCTTTTTGGATATAATCATGTATAACGATAGTATAGCGAGGATTTCCTAAACCTGACAGACAAGGAGTGAGACTCATCGAAACCGTTTATTTAGCAGGGGGCTGCCTTTGGGGCGTCCAAGCGTTCATCAAGACGTTACCGGGCGTCGTCGAGACAGAAGCAGGGCGAGCGAATGGGACGACGGATTCGCTCGATGGAAAATATGACGGCTACGCCGAATGCGTCAAAACGACGTTCGATTCGAGCATCGTCACGATGAAGGATTTAATGAAGTACTTGTTTGAAATCATCGACCCATACAGCGTCAATCGTCAAGGCGAAGATGTCGGCGAAAAGTATCGGACCGGCGTCTATAGTACCGACCCGCGCCACTTGGAAGTCGCGCGCACGTTTATCAATAGTCGGAGCGATGCGAAGCAAATCGCGGTCGAGGTATTACCGCTCACGAACTACATCCGAAGCGCGGACGAGCATCAAGACAGGCTTGAGCGATGTCCGGACGATTACTGCCATATCCCGAAGACATTATTAGAGAAGTACAAACAATGAGCCGACACGATGCCGTGTCGGCTCATTTGTTATGCGCGCTCGAGGACGTTCACGAGCAAGCGATGCACGACCTCGTGGTCACGCACGTCATGCAGTTTGTAATCTTTCCCCGGTAACGTATACCACTCGGCCGCCCCGACGTACGTGATGGCGAGCTCGAGCGTGCCGTCTTCCTGACATGTCGTCCGTAATTCAAGTTCTCCACTGATGACGCCGACTTCCTCGGTCATGACGCCGTGGGAGGCTTTAAATACTGAAGAGTGCTGGTTCATAGCGAACTCCTTTCAAAACTCAATAGATGCAAGCATTGATGGCCGTTTGCAAGGCCGTCTTTTCTGTGGATTGGAGGCTGAGGCCCCAACGGCTCTTCGTCTCGACCCACATCTTCGCGTAGGCACAGCGCGCACCGGTACGTGGCGGCTGCCATGTCGACGGGTCTTGGTCCCCTTTCGAACGGTTCGAGCTGGCCGAGACGGCGATGAGCTGCGGCCCATTCAAATCATTGGCGAAGCTTTGACGCTTCGTCGTCGTCCAGCTGCTTGCGCCTGAGCGCCACGCTTCGGCCAAAGGTACGACATGATCGATGTCGATGTCAGACGCTGATGTGAATGTGATGCCGTCATAGTAACTGTACCACTTACCGGTGGTGACCGGACACTCATCGATGACCGAGTCGGCGTCGCGTTTCAAGACGATGTGCCGCGTGTTACACCCGTTCCCTTGGCTGCTCCAATGGGGGAACAAGTCACGACTATAGCCGGTCATCGCCCCTTCATTTTTCACCGTCAAGGCGTTTAATTTAGATAACGCCATTGACTTAGATGGGATACCTGGTGGGAGCGCCGAAGCGGTTGGCGTCGTGAAGTGAAGCGTTGTGATGACCAAGATGATGGCGAATAACGAACTGATGCATTTTTTAAGCATGTTTGTGCCTCCTATTATGTATGACGACTGGACGAGGTGCATCGTAAACGCACGATGCACCTCGAATATACATGGCAAGGAAGTGAGAAATACGCAAATTTACGAAAAATGAATCTAACGATTATAAAACTTGAGGTCAGGGACATGATACATGACATCAGACGTCCCGGCTTTAGCACTACTGACATACGCGTAGAGACCAACTATTGGTATAATGAAGGCGGTTTGTAGTAAAGGACGAAGGAGTGGTACGCCATGAATCAAAAAGACATCGCGGCGATTCGGAAGCATTTCAAATTGAATGCGGAAGCGGTCAAAATCGCTGACATTTATAATATTTATATTCGCCAAGACAGCAACGAGATTTTTTACGAGGAGTTACGCTCGTTCCCGTTCGTCGAGCAGGAGCATCAAGAGTTGTTCCTCGCCAATTTCAAGAAAGTGCTCGGTGGCAAAATCGACGAGAAGCTGTTCGAAGTGAAGTTCCAGCACCCGGAAGCTGGGCAGACCGACCATACGCAGACATTGCTCTATGAGGCGCTCCGGACCGACGAGATTGAAGAGTGGGCCGGTATGATGCAGCGGATCGCGCTCAAGATGGTCCAGGAGGCGCCGTTCGAGAAAGATATGGTCGTCACGTTCATCCGCTTCAAATACAATAAGCCGACGCGTCGTCATTCCGAGGAGACGGAGATCGACATGCGCGACGAGGTATGGACGTCACGATTCATCCTATGCAGCATCAATCAGACCGAGCTCCCGAAACAGTCGCTCGTGTTCGACTATATCGAGCGGGAGTTCAAGTCGAACATCTTCATCAATCCGGTCATCAAACTCGATGCCCCGATCGGCGGCTTTATGTTCCCGTGCTTCACGGACAACGCGGCCGACGTCAACCATATCTTGTACGCCGCGCAAAAGGCTCATCAACCAGACTTCGGCTTTATCGAGAACGTCTTGAATGGCACCGAGATTGTGACGGCGGTCGAAGAGAAGGCGATGTTCGAAGAAGTCGTCAAAACCGTTATCGGCGAAGAAGTGAACGTGGGGACGCTCGCTACCGTTTACGATGAAATCAACCAGATGATTCTCGCCGAAGCAGAACGCGAGGACGAGGAAGAGAGCGTGCCGATGATTGACGCCCGCACTGTGGAGGTTGTCTTGAAAGCGAGCGGCGTCGAGGACGTGACGACGGAGAAAGTCGAGGCGGCGTTCCAACAAGTCGTCGACGACCGACAATACGAGATGAAGGCGAGCAGTGTCGTCCCGAAATACACATCGAAGTCGATTAAAATCAATACGAAAGTCGCCAATATCTCGATCAGTCCACAAGACTTGAAGTACGTGAGACAAGTGAACGTGAAAGGGAAACGGTGCTTGTTAATCGAACTAGAAGAGGACACGGAAATCGAAGGATTCAAGCTGATCTCGGAAGAACTGCTCGACTAATAAATTCCGACTGGAGGACATCGAGTGCATCCGATAGAGCTGATTGAACATTTGATGGCAGCCGTTATGGTTATGCTGATTTTTGCGGCGTCTTATGTATTTCGCGGGAAATGGCGGACGATGATTCGTCTGTTGGCTGTAATCTGCATCATCACGTATGCGGTGTTTTATGCGATTCGTCCGTCTTTAATCGAGGGCCGGGTCGCGGCGGACGTTGTCATCCTTGAAGACGAACTCGAAGAACGGTACCCGAATGAAACGTTCACCACTACGACGATCCCGTTTCGGACAGAAGGATACGAGAGCACGGATCCATACACGATATATGTGACGTTTTCGAGTGAGCCGGATGCCGAATATTATTATAGGGTGACAGACCAAGGTGAAGTCGAGCAACGAGGGTATAGTTCGACAATCGAGGGGAAAATGGATTTTCTACATTGAAAAGACGAAGGCTCAGGCGCAACGCCTGAGCTATTTTTATGACAATCAGGTGAGGAAGGTTGAATTCAAGACTAGTTATCGGTATTATTTTGTTGAAAGCGTTCTCTCAACAACGTTATTTTTTTTAACAGTTTCCGAAAGCGCTTTCGATGATGTTGGTTAAACACAAAAAAGGCCCGGAGAGATCATTCTCTCCGAAACCTGGATTGTTTATTTATGGGCTTTACTAACTTTTAGCTTTTTACCTTTAATCGGTGTCGATTCCATCGCCTGAAGGACGAGTGAGCCTTTGCCGTTCAAAATGTCGACGTACGTCATTTGGTCGTTGATTGTGATGATACCGATATCGTCTGCCGTCACACCAGGAATTTTGGCGATTGTACCGACGAAGTCGATGGCGCGGAGTTTTTTCTTCTTCCCGCCGCTGAAGTGAAGCTTCATGATGTCTTGGTTGATGCGGGCCGTCTTGTTGTTGCGAACGACGCGTCGTCCGCTCAACTTCTCTTCGAAAGCGGCTTGGTTGCGCGCGACTTCTCTTTCAGTCGGTGCATCCATTTCCGGGATGTCGAACTTGATGAACGCTTCGATGGCGCGAACGAACTTGCCTTCATGCGGCGTCGCGAGCGTGATCGCTTTTCCGGCGTTGCCGGCACGGCCTGTGCGTCCGGTCCGGTGCACGTAGCTCTCTTTTTCCATCGGCACGTCATAGTTGATGACGAGGTTGACGTTATCGACATCGATTCCGCGCGCTGCGACGTCGGTCGCGACGAGATAACGGAAGTTACCCATCTTGAAGCCTTCCATAACGGCGAAGCGGTCTTCTTGCTCGAGGCCACCGTGGAGGCGTTCACACGAGTAACCGGCTTGATCGAGTTCGCTGTACACCGTGTCGACGTGTTCTTTCGTCCGGCAGAAGATGAGGCAGCTGTCTGGATTTTCGACGACCGTCAAATCTTTCAGTACGGCGAGCTTGTCTTCGCGGCGCACTTCAATCAAGCCATGTTCGATCGTCGAAGCGGTGACACCGCTCGATTCGATAGCCACACGGATTGGTTCGTTCATGTGCTTTTGGCATAAACGCTCGATGTCGTTCGGGAACGTCGCTGAGAACACCATCGTCACGCGGTCGCGCGGCAATTCTTGAAGAATCGCCTCGACGTCAGCGAGGAAACCGCGGTTCAACATCTCGTCGGCCTCATCGATGATCAAATAATCGATTTTATCGAGGACGAGCGTCTCCCGTTCGATGTGGTCCATGACGCGTCCTGGTGTCCCGACGACGACGTGCGTCTTCTGTTTCAATTCATCACGTTGCTTCGAGAACGGTTCTTTGCCGTAAACGGCAGTCGCCTTGATGCGTTTGAAACGACCGATGTTCGTCATATCCTCACGGACTTGGACGGCGAGTTCGCGCGTCGGTGTGAGAATCAGCACTTGCGGCTTGTTTTCTTCCCATTCGATGAGTTCCGTGACTGGAATCCCGAACGCCGCTGTCTTACCACTCCCGGTTTGGGCTTTGACGACCAAGTCTTGACGCTCGAGTGCGAGCGGGATGACTTTCTGTTGGACCTCGGTCGGTGATTCGTATTTCATGATGCCTAGTGCGCGTTGGATATCTTCGCTTAGGCGATAGTCTGAAAAGCTTGGTTGATTCATAGGTTTACCTCATTTTCGTGTAAGAAACTTCTATTCGAGAAATTTTCATTAGCAATTTGTATTACGCTTCATTATACACGAAAGCAACCCGTTCGTCGTTCATCCCGAAAATCGGTCGAGTGTGAAGCTGGACAAGTCGAACGGACTTTTTATAGCCAACGTGCGTTCAGCAGGAGCCTGTGCATGTCATTCCTCATGAAGCAACCGCTGCATATACGGTTCAAGTTTGAATTGCGGATGGTCTTCCAAACAGGCTGAGAATAAAGTGTGAATCGATTGCTTGGCGCGTTGGATTGATACCGGATCGATGGAAGCGGGATACGTCCGTAAATAATCCTCAATGAACGAACTTTTCAACGTGTGATACGCCTTGAATTGATGAACTTTTCGCCCCTCTTTCAATGTCTGGGCCGTCAACGTCAACTCGCGCAACGTCTCGAGCATCTTCAATGCATAGATAGGATTGTTTCGCTTCAACTCTTTCTCAAGTGCCAGCGAAGCATAGATAAACTCGAAGGGAACGTCGCTAGTCTCGTACCTGATTGGGCTGGCGATGAACCGTTCATGTTCGGTTTCCATGTGTTGGAGAAGTTGCCCGTTCCGATCGACCACGACGTTCCAAAGCGGGGAACGAACCGGGAGTATTTCAAGCGGGGCGATGGAGACGTTAAACTCTAAGCGGTTCTCAAGCAGGACAATCAATAAATAGATATCTGGTCCGAACTGCTTTTCTTTAATGAAAACCGGAGATAACTGTAGAAAGTATTCGGCCAAATGCCGCTTGATTGATTGGGGGTCAACGCCAGTGCGGGCAGCCACCATTAAATCGATATCGGAATAACGGTCCTGATATCCTGCGGCACCAGAGCCGAGCTGAACAACACCTTGAACGCCTGTGTCGGTTTGTAGGTGATTAAGAACGTGCTGGAAGTGTGTGTCTCTTTCAACTGTACTGTACATAGAATGACCTCGTTTTCGTAGATGATAAATCCTTATTCTACCAATCGAGGGCAAACCCTTTAATCACATAAGGAGGATGCAGTGATGAAACAAACTTATGCACAACTGGTGAGGCTCTTGAGCCAGTCTCAAAACATGAATCATGAGAACGGCGTCGAAACAATCATCAAACCCGTCCCGGACGCTGATGTGACCGGTGACCTCGACCCGCGGGTATTGGCCGTCATCCAAGGGTATGACGCAACCGAGCCAGAAACGTCATTCGACTTGGCGTCGGTCCGTGCCAGCATGGGCTGGCCGAACCGTGACGTGACGACGATGGACATCACGACAGACCACGTTTTGATTCCGAGCGCTGACGGCGACATCCCGGCGCGCCTGTATCGGCCGCGCACGGAAGAGACGTTACCGGCCATCCTGTTCTTCCATGGCGGCGGTTTCTTCGGCGGGACGCTCGATACGGTCGAGAACCCGTGTAAACTGCTCGCCGAGAAAGCGAACGCCCTCGTCGTCTCGGTCGATTACCGGCTCGCGCCGGAGCATCCGTTTCCGGCAGGACTGAACGACTGTTACCGGGCGCTCGAATGGGTGCACGAGCGTGCCGATGACCTCAGAGTGTCACGCGACGACATCGCGGTCGCCGGCGACAGTGCTGGTGGGAACTTGGCGACGGCGTGTTGCTTACTCGACCGATCGAACGAGAGAAACATGATTCGTTTCCAGGCGCTCATTTATCCGGTCGTCAATCTGGGATCGATTCCGACAGACGACTATGAATGGAAGCTGGACAACTATGAAATCAAACATCATCACGACTTGATTCGCGGAGTCGTCCGGGCGCTCGCTGACAATGAAGGATTCTTCAACCAGCTTTATTTACAGGGAAAGGCCGAGCTGACCGACCCGCTCGTGTCGCCGTTGTTCGCGGATGATGTGAACGGCTTACCGCCTGCTTTGATTGTCACGGCCGAATACGATTACCTTCGTCTCGAAGGTGAGGCGTACGCGCGTAAACTCGCACGCGACGGCGTACCGACGCGACTGATTCAATATCGCGGGATGGACCACGCCTTTATGGACAAGCTCGGCGACTTTCCGCAAGCCGAAGACTGCATGATCGAAATCGCAAATGGAATGAAGGAGATGACACGATGAAGACTTACACATTGAACTGGGATACATATAAACAACTGGCGCGGACAGCCGTCGCAGAAGGGGCCGTCCTCTTGAAGAATGAACACGCGACGCTTCCGATTCAAGCGGGGACGACCGTTTCCGTATTCGGGCGCAGCCAATTCAACTACTACAAGAGCGGCACAGGATCAGGCGGGATGGTCAACGTCTCGCATGTGACGAGTCCGCTCGAGGCGCTTCAGGCGACAGAAGGCATTCAATTGAACGCGTCGCTTCTTGAGACGTACGAGACGTGGGTCGAGGCGAATCCGTTCGACCAGGGTGTCGGTTGGGCCGGTGAGCCGTGGTCGCAGCCAGAGATGGAAGTGACGGACGAGCTCGTCACAAAAGCGGCCGCAGCTTCTGATTTGGCACTCATCTTCATCGGACGCACGGCCGGTGAGGACCGAGATAACACGGCCGACCCGGGCAGCTATTTGTTGACGGACATCGAGCAGGCGTTGATCGAGAAAGTGTCCAAACAATTCGCGAAAACGGCCGTCGTTTTGAACGTCGGCAATATCATCGACATGGACTGGGCGCACCAACCGAGCGCAATCCTTTATACGTGGCAGGGTGGAATGGAAGGTGGGACCGGGCTCGTCGACGTCTTGACGGGTGCTGTCACGCCATCTGGTAAGTTGACCGATACGATTGCCAAATCGATTGAGGACTACCCATCGACGAAAAACTTCGGACATGCGGACAAGGGCATCTATCAAGAAGACATCTACGTCGGGTACCGCTATTTCGAGACGTTCGCCAAAGATTCGGTGCTCTATCCGTTCGGCTTTGGCTTATCGTATACGACGTTCACGACCGACGTCGCGACGGCGAGCGAACAGGATGGCGTGATCACGGTGACCGTCGATGTGACGAACACAGGCGCCGTTGAAGGAAAAGAAGTTGTCCAGCTGTACGTCGAGAAGCCACAAGGCACGCTCGGCAACCCGGCTCGTTCACTCGTCGCCTTCGATAAGACGGACACACTCGCACCGGGGGAACGGACGACGCTCACACTCAGCGTCCCAGTCACGGACTTCGCGAGCTATGACGATAACGGCGCGACAGGGCACGTATCAAGCTTCGTTCTCGAGGGCGGGACATACGAGCTTCACCTCGGGACGGACGTCCGCACGGCGCGACCTGTATTTACGTATAATGTAGATTCGCTTCAAGTCATTGAAACGCTCAGTGAAAACATGGCCCCGGTCACTCCGTTCGACCGCATCAAGCCGGTCGTCGGTGAGAATGGCTATTTGGTCGAATACGTGCCGACACCGCTCCGTGCGGTCGATGTCGAGGCACGCTATCTCGCCGAACGTCCGCTCTCGCGCGACTACGTCGGTGACAACGGCTTAACACTGAAGGACGTTTACGCCGGCAAGGCCGAACTCGAGACGTTCCTCGATCAGTTGACGGATGAAGACCTCGCCTGCATCGTCCGTGGACAAGGGATGAACTCGCCGCGCGTGACACCGGGAACGGCCGCCGCGTTCGGTGGGGTATCGGACCGCTTGAACGACCTCGGCATCCCAGCAGCATGTTGCGCGGACGGCCCGTCCGGCATCCGGATGGACATCGGGACGAAGGCATTCGCCCTTCCGAACGGGACGCTCCTCGCTTCGACGTTCAACGTCGAATTGGTGGAAGACCTGTTCGAGATGACCGGACTCGAGATGCGGAAAAATCGTGTCGATACGCTCCTCGGACCTGGGATGAACATCCACCGCAACCCGCTGAACGGCCGGAACTTCGAGTACTTCTCGGAAGACCCCCACGTAACCGGTAAGATGGCGATTGCTCAATTGAACGGGATGCATCGCGTCGGCGTGACGGGAACGCTCAAACACTTCAGCGCCAACAACCAAGAGGCGCACCGTCACGATATCGACTCGATCGTTTCGGAGCGGGCGCTGCGTGAGATTTACTTGAAAGGGTTCGAGATGGCCGTCAAAGAAGGCAAGGCGACATCAATCATGACGACGTATGGCGCCGTCAACGGCGTCTGGACGGCTGGACACTATGACCAGAACACACGTATCCTCCGGGACGAGTGGGGCTTTGACGGCATCGTCATGACCGACTGGTGGGCGAAAGTGAACCACCATGAAGACGAGCCGGCGAACCGTCAGAACACGGCGGCGATGGTCCAGTCGCAGAACGACTTGTATATGGTCGTCGACCGTCCGGACACGAACTCGTTCGATGACAACACGGGCGCGGCTCTCGCGGCCGGGTCGCTCACGCGCGGTGAACTGCTCCGTAGTGCGGCGAACATCTGTCGTTTCGTCTTGCAGTCACCGGCGATGGAGCGCGAGCTCGGCATTCACGACGGGACGATCGAGGTGATCGGGCTCGACGAGGAAGCCGGACAAGCCATCGACTTTGATGTGACGTATCGCCATCTCGAAAACGGGGAGAGCGTCAGTTTGAGTGACGCCGACACATCGACGGGGAACACGCATGTCTTTGCCGTCTCGGTCGATGAGACGGGGACGTACGACGTGACGATCACGGCGAAGTCGGACGCAGGCGAACTCGCCCAGATGCCGGTCACGTTGTTCGCCAACAACATCCCGGGCCCGACGTTCACGTTCAACGGCACGGACGGGGAATGGGTGACGCAGACGAAGCAAGTGTTCTTCTTGAACCAACACAACTATTTGCAGCTCTACTTCGCGCTCGGCGGTCTCGACGTGAAAGACATCACGTTCACGCTCGTCGACTCGTTCAGCATGAAAAACGGCTGATGAGCCCAATCGCTTCATCGTATACGTCTGGCCGCCTTTCACACATCACGAGCTATTCTGTATAATGAAGTCAACATCTTGTGATTGGAAAGGGGGGCGCATATACGTGGAAAATCGTTTGAGATTTTCTAAGTCTTCAATCACTCATGCAAAGCCAGTTGTCACAAAGGCGATCATTTGCATGGGGCAGAACGGTTAATTTGATCGCAATCTAGTCTTTTACAACAATGGCTTTGCTTCCTTATTGTCGGATTTTTTATAAGGAGCGAGCAGAGATGAAGTACGTAAATGCGCAACAGATTCTTCCAGAGAAGTTGCTTCAGGAAGTTCAACGATACGTCCAAGGGGAGACACTTTACGTTCCCCGGACCGGTCAAGACAAGAAGCGCTGGGGAACGGTCAGTGGTGGGAAACAGCTGCTTGAAAAACGGAATGAAGCGATTCGAACATCCTTTGCGAAGGGGACTCGGGTCGAGCAGTTGGCCGCTGACTATCATTTAGCGGTCACGACCATTCGGAAAATCGTCTACTCTTCACAGTAACTAGCGGTACAGCGCATTTTTTGCGACTGTACCGTTTTTGTATAGAACAGTTCTAATTCAAAGTCGGTACAATCGGGTCGTCCAAAATCCTTTACACTGAAAGGAGTCAGGATTGAGAAAGGATGACTGAATATGCAAGAGCGTTTTATTGAGAACCACCAATTTAATTTCATTCGAGAGCAAGTCGAGACGATTCGAGATAGTCGAAAGAAAAGTTTACCGTCTTCCGTGTTACAAGCCGTCATCGATTTGGCAAATGCCAAAATTGCTTTTCTGTTTCCTGAAGCGACACCAGCTCGGCTTGCCATGTTGGACGTATCAACGTTACAAACTGACGAAGCCTATGATGGGTTTATAGATGAGTTAAGACCTCACGTCCGGTCGTTTCCGCAAGTGTCGGTACAGCAAGTGAAAAAAATGTTTCCCAAACAGAAAAAACTGAGACTTCCAGACCGAGATGATCTCAATGTGAATCGGATATCTTATATGAGCTGGAACGACCTGCGCTCCAATCGGAAATATATCGTTTGCGAGAAGGATCATCAGCTCATAGGAATCGAGCTTAAGGCAAGCTCGAATGCGAAGAAAAATATTTGCGCCTTCTGTAACCAGTTGGCAGAAGTCTCGTACTGTGTCACCATCACAAAAGCGAAACAAGCGAAAAATCCTGACTATTATAAAGCGATTGGGACGTATATTTGTACAGACAGTGCCTCATGCAACGAGAACATGACGAATCTTGACGCCTTGATGACGTTCGTCGAAACGGCGTTAAAAGAGTAAACGGAGAATCGACCATGCGTCGATTCTTTTTTGTGGAGCTTAAAACCAAGCGCATTTTGTTGTCTTTACAAAACCTATACAGGATTGACTCGGTGTTGAAAAAGCTTCTTAACAAATTTCCTTTAGTCTACAAAAGTCTAGAAACGCAGTACATATTCGGGAGGGACTAAGGAAATGAAGAAATCGATGAAAAAAGTGATTCCATTGGCGGTCGTGTCGACACTTGCACTTGGTGGGCTGATTGGGATGCAACAAAATGAGGCCGAAGTACAGGCGAAAGAAGGAAAGAACGGCAAGGCGAAAAACGTCATCTTTATGATTGGGGACGGGATGGGTGTGCCGTACACGACGGCGCTTCGTTATATGAACGATACAGAAGGGGTAGATATGCCGCAGACGGCATTCGACCCTCACTTGGTCGGATTACAGTCGACGTATCCTGAAGATGAAGAAGAGAACGTGACGGACTCGGCGGCAGCGGCCACCGCGATGAGCGCCGGGGTGAAGACGTATAACAATGCCATCGCGGTCGATAACGATAAGACGGATGTGAAAACCGTCCTCGAGCAGGCAAAAGAGAACGGCATGTCGACGGGAATCGTCGCAACGTCTGAAATCACACACGCGACACCGGCCTCGTACGGTGCCCACGAAGAAGAGCGCAAGAGTGAGAACGCCATCGCTAACGATTATTATGATGATTTAATCAATGGGGAACATAAAATTGACGTCATGCTAGGCGGTGGGACCGAATTCTTCGAACGCTCGGACCGCAATATCGCGAAACAGTTTCAACAAGATGGATATAGCTATGTAAAATCGGCAGAAGAGATGAAGCAGGACAATAATGAACAAGTGCTCGGCTTGTTCGCCGAGGTCGGACTCGACAAGATGATCGACCGGGACGACAGCCAGCCGAGCCTGGCGGATATGACGACGTCGGCGCTCGATCGCTTAGAAGACGACGAAGATGGATTCTTCTTGATGGTCGAAGGCAGTCAAATAGACTGGGCTGGTCATGACAACGATGTCGTCGGTGCAATGAGTGAAATGAAAGACTTCGAGAACGCATTCAAAGTCGTTGAAGACTTTGCGAAAGAAAACGGGGAGACGTTGGTCATCGTCACGGCCGACCATTCGACCGGAGGCTTCTCGATCGGATCGGACGGGAACTATAACTGGGACCCGGCTGCGATTCAAGCTGCAAAACGGACGCCGGACTTCATGGCGAAACAGATTGAAGCAGGAAAAGATGTGGAAACTGTCTTGAATGAATGGATCGACCTCGACTTGACGGACGCTGAAATCAAATTGGTCCAGCAAGCTGCCGAGACGAAAGACGTGACGAAGATTGACAATGCGATTGAAAAAATCTTCGATACACGCTCAGGGACGGGCTGGACGACAGACGGTCATACCGGGGACGATGTGCCGGTCTATGCGTACGGTCCTCAAAAAGAGCAATTCACGGGCATGATTGATAATACGGATCAAGCCGCGCGCATTTTTGAGTTGTTGGAGAATCGTGGGAAAATCAAAAAATAAGAACGGATTTACAGACTGCGCGGTAGGTTGCCGCGTAGTCTTTTTGTTTGAATTCAGGTTGCATCTAGCGCCTTGACTGCGTGTCGTAATGTTTCCACTTCTTCGTTGTTCCAGCCAAATCGATCCACGGCATTGATGAACTGACGTGTCGCTTTGATGAGGGCATCTTTCAATTCCTCAAGCGATACAGTCCCCATAGGCGTCTTAGCATGACCATCTTCTAAAAAGGTGAGCTCAACTCCTGTGGCGGTCACCTTTGTAGCGGCTATCCGGATCGGGCCGTCCATGAATTGAAACGAGTATGTCTCATGCAATGGGGCGAATAAGAGGGCGCGGGCATTAGGAATCCACCAGTTTAAGACGACGGCGACGAAATCAGACCATCCTTGTCCCGGGAAATAAGCATAAGCATCGATGACAAAGGCAATATTGCCGATGATATGTGTCTCATAAGTTAAAGAGTCGAGATCCACTTCGATTGAAACTTGACTGTTCATAAAAACTCCTCTCAACGATCAGCACAGAAAAATACAATGAACTGAACCATAGTTGGGTAAATACTCGTATATATGGTATCACGACCAAATCGGAGGGATGACGATGAACACGCTCTACATGAAACAAAAGGTTTTCAGCCTGCGCGGACGTTTCACCATCAAGGATGCGGATGAGAACGATTTGTATTTCGTCGAAGGAAGCTTCATGAAGCTTCCGAAGTCGTTTACCATCTCGGACAAAGACGGCCATGAGATTACCACGATCACGAAAAAGACGTTCAGTTTCTTGCCGAAGTTCTATGTCGACGTCGAAGGCCAAGAGACGGTCACGATTTCGAAAGAGTTTACGTTATTCAAACCGCGTTATACGATTGATGCGGCCGGAATCGATGTGCAAGGCAACTGGTGGGACATGGACTTCCAAGTGATGCAGAACGGCCAAGTCATCGGCAGCGTCCAAAAGAAATGGTTGTCATGGGGTGACAGTTACGAGATTCAAGTGATGGACGAGACGATGGAGCACATGCTCATCTCAATCGTCGTCGCCATCGATTGTGCGAAGTCAGACCAAGCCGCAGGTGCTAGCGCGGCGACATAAAGGGGATGGAACGATGGAGTTTTGGGATGTGTATGATGTGGACCGCAAGAAGACCGGGCGGACGTGGCAGCGGGGCAACCGTCTCGAGAACGGCGATTATCATCTCGTCATCCACGTCTGCATTTTCAACAAGGACGGACAGATGTTGATTCAGCAGCGCCAACCGTTCAAAGACGGTTGGGCGAACATGTGGGACATCACCGTCGGTGGCAGCGCCACGGTAGGTGATACGAGCCAACAGGCGGCGATGCGCGAGCTCGAAGAAGAGATCGGGCTGAAAATCGATTTATCCCACACAAGGCCTCATTTGACGGTCAACTTTGACGAGGGGTTCGATGATATCTATCTTGTCGAGGCAGAAGTCGACCTCGACGAGTTGACGTTACAGGAATCAGAAGTGCAGGCCGTAAAGTGGGCGGATGAGGCGACGATTCTCGACATGATCCGTTCAGGTGAATTCATCCCGTATCACGAACCGATGATTCCATTGTTGTTCGCGATGCGAGGCCAGTGGGGAGGAATCAATCATGTGGCAGCAGTACACGTGGATCAATGAACCTAATGAAGTGAGCGCAGGTGAGAGCCTGACGTTCCAGACAGCACCAGACACCGACTTTTGGCGAAACACCCACTACGGATTCAACCGGATGACGGCGCACGCGTTGGTGACGGCCGTTTCGGCCGAGCGGTTCACGTGCCGGGCGACGATTGAGATGGGGCCGAGCCATACATATGACCAGGCCGGGATCCTGCTGTACGTTAACGACGACCATTGGCTCAAGACGTCCGTTGAATATATCCCGGACGGACCGTCACACCTCGGGGCCGTCGTTACATCCTTTGGCTATTCGGATTGGTCGACGCGTGATTTCCCGAACAAGGATATTCACGGACGGTTGACGTTCGAACTCGTCTATACAGATGGAGATGTTGAGGTGTTCTTCGAATACGAGGATGGTACGCGTGAACAGTTGCGGATTGCTCATCTCCATGACGTGTCGACGTTACGCGTCGGACCGTACGCTTGCAGTCCCGATACGGAGGCGCCTGGATTCAAAGTCACGATTTCAGATTGGACAGTCACGGAAGCATCGACTTGAGTCATGGGTCGATGCTTTTTTATGTCATTTTCATTTCACTTCAAGAAAATGGTTGAATCTAGGTATGGGAAAAATTTATAATGTAATTAACGAAAGCGCTTTCGGAAAGCGTTTTCAATTTGTACGTCACTTACAGAGGCAAGGTCGATTGCGTCGTCCCTGCCTTCATTCATGCCAAAGGAGGAAATGTAATGAAGAAATGGGTCGCACTTGCACTCGGGACCGGTCTTGTCTTGTCAGCCGCACAAGGCGCATCTGCCGAAAAACCGGAGAAAAAAGACAACACGAAATGGAAGCTCGTCTGGTCGGATGAGTTCAACCAATCAAAAATTGACCAAACGAAGTGGAATTTTGACACGGGGAACTGGTTGAAGGACCAAGACGGTACGCCGGTCACACCGGGTTGGGGAAACAATGAGAAGCAATTTTACACGGACAAAAACGAAAACGCTTTCGTAAAAAACGGGAACCTCGTCATCCGTGCAAAAAAAGAACAAGTGACAGACGAACTCGGGTCATACGATTACACGTCGGCGAAGTTGACGACCAAAGGCAAGTTCAGTCAAACGTATGGCCGCTATGAGATGCGGGCGAAGCTCCCGACTGGCAAAGGGCTATGGCCGGCGTTCTGGATGTTGCCAGAACAGGACCGCTACGGTGCCTGGGCCGCGTCTGGTGAAATCGACATCATGGAATCATGGGGCAGTCAGCCGGATAAGGTCGCCGGAACGATCCATTACGGCGAGAACTGGCCGAACAATAAATATACGGGTAAAGACTATCACTTTGAAGAAGGCGACGGCATCGACAAATGGCATACATATGCGGTCGAGTGGGAACCCGGCGAGTTGCGCTGGTACGTCGATGGGGAATTGTACCAGACTCAAAACGATTGGTACTCGAAAGGCTTGAACCAAGCGACAAAATATAGCTATCCGGCACCGTTCGATCAAAACTTCTATTTGATTATGAACTTGGCCGTCGGCGGCTGGTTTGATGGAGACGTCGATGCGACGACACCATTCCCGGCCGAGATGAAAGTCGATTATGTCCGCGTCTTCGATTTGAAAAACCGCGACTATCGCGAAGCGGTCGAACCGGTGTATACGGATGAAACAATCGTGCTTCCGGACGGAGCGAAACAACCGACTGAAGACGGCAATCTCGTCTACGATCAAGATTACACTGAGCCAATCACGACCGTGACGAACGGTTCGCAGGCGCTCGACCCTGTGAATTGGAACTATGTGGCGTTACCCGATTTTGGTGGGGCCGGATCCATCGACGTGATTGAGCAGGCAGGTTCACGCTTCGCGGATATCTCGATCACGCAAGCCGGCAGTCAGCCTTACTCGCACCAATTGATTCAAAACGTGTCACTCGGCAAAGGCGGTCACTATAAAGTGACGTTCGATGCGAGTGCCGACTCGGCCCGTTCGATTGCTGTCAAAGTCGGCGGCGGACCAGACCGCGGTTACGCCAAGTATTCGGATGAAGGCTCGTTCGATTTGACGACCGACGTCAAGACGTACTCGATGACGTTCGACATGACAGAAGACACAGATCTCGCGGCACGCCTCGAGTTCAACGTCGGACTCAGCACGGCAGGCGTTCAAATCGGGAACGTCCGCGTCGAACAGACACCGCGTGAAGCACTCGACCCGAACGCGACGAAACCGGCGCTCGGAGACGGGAACCACGTCTATAACGGCACGTTCGACCAAGGGGCGATGGACCGGTTGACGTACTGGCAGTTCGACCCAGGCGCGACGAAAGGGACAGGCACAGTTGACGAGGAAGCCCGTCATTTTGAGTTCGTCACGAACAAGAAAAAAGGCCAACCGGCGACACTCGTCCAAAACGGCATTCAATTGACAGAAGGCCGTGAGTACGTGCTCCGCTTCAACGCCAAGTCAGAACGCATCAAATCGCTTCAAGTCAGCTTGAACGGATTGGACGGAGACGCGTATCTCCCGCTCCAAGACGTGTCGTTGACGCGTAAGTTCAAAGCAATCGAGATTCCATTCACGATGGGACAAGAGACGGACTTGTTGAGCCAACTCCAATTTGTCCTCGGCTCTGCCAAAGGCACAATCACACTCGATGATGTGCAATTAATCGATGTGACACCGATTGAGGTCGATTCTTCACCGCTCAAGAACGGTTCGTTCAAAGAAGGGTTGACGCATTGGGGCTCGTACGTCCACTTTGACGCCCAAGCGGCGGTCGAAGCGGTGAACGAGGCAGCTCAGTTATCAATCACGCAAGAAGGACAAGAGCCATGGAGCGTGCTCATGGAGCAAGGCGGCCTCGAGTTGCATGCAGGTCAAACGTACGTCGTACGCTTTGATGCTTCGTCGACAGTGGCCCGCAACATGGAAGTGACGATCGAGAACGCGGCATATACACGTTACTTGAGCGAAATCGTCCAAGTAACTCCTGAGACGAACACATATGAGTTCGAGTTTGTTATGGGCCAGACGGACATGACAGCAATGAAATTCTTGCTCGGCCGCACGGACGGCTCGCCGCTCGGCGCGCACGATGTGACGATCGACAACGTCAGCGTGACTGTAAAATAATCGAAAATAAGAGCGCCTCGCATGCATGCGAGACGCTCTTTTTGCGTTTAAGACTCTCGTTTTCGACTGATCAGCCGTGCTGTACGCATCAAGGATGGGAGCAACTTCCGTCGCTTGCGGATGGCCAAATATCTGGCTTCCCACGTCGGTTTGAACTTGTGTTTGAACTGACGGAGTCCACTGAACGGATAGATGTAACTGATGTTCTCGAAGATGTCGGCCGCAATTCGCTCCGGCCAGTACGCGAACGGTTGCTCACCGACCGAGGCGAGCGGTGCCATGCCGAGACCGACGTGGGCGTAGTCATTGGCCCGAGCCCACTCGATCACATGCAGAATCAGCACTTCGATCGATCCGGGCAGGGCGTCACCGTGAGAGCGCATCAAATCGATGGAGACGGTATCACTGCCGCGGAGCAACGTGATGAAGGCGACGACTTGTCCCGTCTCGTCACGAAGGAGGGCGACCGGATAGTGAAGCAAGGCCTGCCCGTTGAAGAAGCCGAGCGAGAACCCTTTCTCGCTTCGATTGCCGAGCCAATCATCCGAGATGCCGCGCAGTGACGCAATCAGCTCGGGCGACGGGTCCATGACGATGTCGGCCGTGTAGCCCCGCTTCGTGAATTGATTATGGAGCGAGCGCATGTTGGCGCGCTTTTTACCAGTGAGCGAAAACGTGACGACGTCGACCGTCGCCTCTTCACCGAGTTTGAAGAACGTGAAACCGGCGTCGTGCAGGCGCGGCATCCAGTCCGGGGTGACTTGATAAAAGAGCGGGATATAGCCGAGCCGGTCCGTCTCTTCGATAAAGGCGAGCAATAGGTGTGACGCGGCGTCTCGCGCTCCTTGCACATCCCCGAGGACGATGGCGTGATTGCCAGATACGGCGAACAAGAGACACGCCTCGTCGTCCGGCCCATAATAGACGAGTTTGTCGTTCATATAGGCCAAGTCGAACGCGCTCGTCGTCGCATGCGTGGCTTGAAACGCCACGAAGCGGGACGGTTCGAACGACGTGCCGAGCTTTGGACGTTTCAACCGGTTGAACAGCGTGAAGATGCCGATCAACAGCAGTCCGGACAAGACGACGGCGGCGAGGCTCAAGCCGGCGGCAGCTTCCGGGTCGAAGAAAATCGTGTCGGTCTGACTGAACGACTGCAGCAGGAACGCATGCGTACCGACGTAGAGGCCGACATAGGCGACGTTGCGGACGAAACGGCTGACGGTCACGATGGAGCGATAGCGTTTGTGCTGGGTCCGGGTCAACCAAACGAACAAGGCGAACCCGCCGACGACGAACGCTTCAAACAGATTGAAGCCGCGCGCGATGACACCGATACTGGCAATGAAAACTGCGACCCCGACGAGCCAGAGCACACGCTTCGTCCGAATGTACATCCCGAACGTGGTCAGTAGCGTCAACAGACCGGCCGTGAACAGCGCGAGCGTGCCGACCCACTGTAACCAGAGGGCGGTCGAATAGAGCGGTGACACGCTCGGTAACAGCGTCTGGAACCACAAGACGAGGCTCGTCATCAACGCAATCAGGCTTCCGGCGAGCCGTCCGGTCTTGGCGAGTGTGCGCGACACGATGCGCCAGACGACGGTCCCGATTTCATAGGACGACCCGATGATCGGTTTATACTCGATCTGTTTGACGACCTGGTCCCCGAAGACGAGGGCCGCCAAGAACAGGCCGATCATGAACGGGACGATGAAGTAGACGAAGCGATAGACGATCAAAGAAGATAAGACGATCTCTTGGTCGATGCCGAGCTGGGTCATCCCGACGAGGTATAATAGATCAAACGAACCGACACCACCCGGGACGAGCGAGACGACCCCGACGATGGTCGCGACGATGAAGACGCCCATCATGGCCGCGAGCGGTGCTTCGCCTCCGAGCAAATGCAGGGCATACAAGGCGACGAGTCCGGCGGTCACCCATTCGGCGAGCGACGTCGCGATATAGCCGAGCAATGTCGACCAATCTAAGTTCGAACGCTTCCGCGTCACATAGATATAGAGCGGTAGGACGGCGAGTGTCGCGAGGAGCACGGGCCAAATCCATTGTTTCGTTTCGGTGAGCGCGCTAGCTGGGAAGAGCCCGAGTAGCACGCCTGCGGCAAGCAACGACAAGCCGCTGATGAGCGTCGGGGTCATCCAACCGATGGCTCGGAGCAACCGCAACGTGTCCGTATACGGTCGATACAGCGACGTCCGGAGCGCGATGCCGATGACACCGCCAAACCCGATCATG
Source organism: Exiguobacterium sp. FD-YE-25-4 (assembly GCF_057004685.1). Taxonomy (NCBI): domain Bacteria; kingdom Bacillati; phylum Bacillota; class Bacilli; order Caryophanales; genus Exiguobacterium; species Exiguobacterium sp. FD-YE-25-4. The sequence continues at coordinate 92,963 of NZ_CM168041.1, forward strand.
CCGTTCATCGCGTTAGTGATCCATGCCGCGCGAAGCAGCTTCGAGAGCGGGATATGGACGTCGAGCGAGCGCAGTAAAAAGTAGTCGTATCCGGTCATCGTCAAGACGGCGACGAGGCCAAGTCCGATCAAGGCGATTTGTTCAAAGCCCGTCAACGCCTCTAACGTTTGAAACGCCGCGGCGAGCGACAGGTTTTGGAGCTCCTGGCCGCTCTGATAAAGAATCAATCCAATCAATAGGAATGGAAGCAACCATTTCAGTTGTTTCCAGGAAAATCGCTTTTGCATCGTATGTACTCCTTCTGACAAACTATCGAAATCTTGATTAGCTAAAGTGTACTCAATTGAGTCGTGTAATCATAGTACGAGTCAGAGGGGGAGACGGATTCAAAATAAATGAGATTCTTGAATCGTGGGAATGTAGACTGTAAGGGCAAGAAACAGGACGAGTGAACGAAAATCAATCTGATACAGTGGAACAAAGGGGGTGGACTGAGATGCTGACGTTTGAAGAGAAGTGGGAGAAAGTGCTCGCCTGTGATGCGGCGTATGACGGACAGTTTTATACCGCGGTCAAGACGACCGGGGTTTACTGTCGGCCCTCGTGCCGCTCGCGAAAGCCAAAGCGGGAGAATGTCGATTTTTATGAGACGAAAGCGGAAGTGGAGTCGTTCGGTTTTCGGCCGTGCAAACGATGTCAGCCCGAGGTCGACCGTAGTCCGGCGAGCGCGCTCGTCCATGACGTGACGGCGTTCGTGCTCACGCATTACAAACGGCCGCTCAAGCTTGAGGAGATTGCCGAGCACGTCAGCTTGAGCCCGTTCTACGTCGAGCGGACGTTCACGCAAGCGACGGGCGAGACGCCGCGCCGTCTGCTCGAAAAGGTTCGCATCGACAAGGCGGCCCATCTGTTGCGGACGACGGACATGAGCAATCTCGCCATCTGTTATGAGGTCGGCTTTCAAACCCCATCCAACTTTTATCGCGTCTTCCGACGGCTCAAGGGTTGTTCACCGAGCATGTATCGAAAGGGGGGAGCCGATGAGTCGCTCATCGTTCGAGATTCACGTCACCGCTCCGTTTGATTTTCAGCAATGTCTACAGTTTTTGCGACGCTCAAACGATGAAGTAATGCATGTCGCCCGTGAAACGTCCGTCTCGAAGCTGTTCGACGTCGACGGACGGTTGCTGCTAGGGGACATCATGGAGACGTCCCAAGGGCTCGTCATCGGCTTCCCGGAAGACGACATCACGAGCTTAGAACAGGAACACGTGGAGCGATACGTCCGCGACTGGTTCGACCTCGACCAAGACGTCGCGGCGTTCGTGCGAATGGCCGAGACGGATGAACTGTTGCGTCCGCTCGTCCGAGAGTACGAGGGGCTGCGTCTGATCGGGTTCCCGGACTTGTTCGAGGCGCTCACATGGGCCGTCATCGGTCAACAGATTACACTCTCGTTCGCCTACACGCTGAAACGACGGTTCGTCGAGCAGTATGGACCATCCCGGAAGGTGGACGGCGTGACATACTGGGCCTTCCCAAATCCTGAGACGATCGCGCTGCTCGATCCGAGTGAACTGAGACCGCTCCAATTCAGCACCCGAAAAGCAGAATATATCATCGGCATCGCCCAGGAGATGACGGACGGACGATTGTCGAAACAGCAGTTACGCAGCGAGTCACCCGACGTGATGCATGAACGGTTGTTAAGCTTACGCGGTGTCGGGGAGTGGACGGCCGCGTATGTCCGGATGAAGTGTTTCCAAGATCCGACGGCGTTCCCGGTTGCGGACGCTGGTCTGCATCAGGCGTTGAAGCATCACCTCGGGCGAAACGACAAATTGACGGCAGACGAAGTGAGGCAGTACGGGGAACGCTTTGCCGGGTGGGAAGCGTACGCCACATTCTATTTATGGAGGTCATTGTATGGAGACGTATAGACTGGACTATGTGAGTCCGATTGGAATTCTGGAGATGGTCGGGACAGAGACGGCCATCCGCTCCATCCTGTTCGTTGAACGTACTGACGTCTGCTTTGAAGCGGATGAGACGACGCCGGACGTGTTGAATACGTGTTACCGAGAAATCGAGGAGTATTTCAACGGACGTCGCCAATCGTTCACGTTCCCGTATGAGGTACAGGGGACGGTGTTTCAACAGGACGTGTGGCAGGCGCTGGTCATGATTCCATACGCCGAGACGACCTCGTATCGCGAACTGGCCGTGATACTCGGACGGGACCGTGCTGTGCGTGCCGTCGGTAGCGCCAACGGGCGAAACCGATTGAGCATCGTCCTCCCGTGCCATCGCGTCATCGGATCGAACGGGACGTTGACGGGCTATGCGGGCGGCCTCTGGCGAAAGGAATGGCTGCTTCGACACGAGCAAACAAACGCATATCCGAGCCTGGCAAAAAAACATCTACCCCTCCATATCTGATACAATGGAGAAGTCCTATCGTGACGTCTGAATCGACGTAGTGGTCTAGGACGATTCTCGTCATTTAAGGGCGATTATTTGGAGGGTACCATGATAAAATTACTAGCAGATTCAACTTGTGATTTATCCGATGAGATTTTAGCAAAATATGAGATTGGCGTCGCGCCGCTCATCATCACGATTGACAATAAATCGTATGAGGACCGTGTCGACATCCAGCCCGATGAGTTTTACGGAATGTTGGAAGCGCTACCGGAATTCCCGACGACGGGGATGCCGAGCCCAGCGACATTTATGAAGCTGATGGAAGAGGCCGTTGAGAGCGGACATGACGAGATTCTTTGCATCTGTATGTCGAGCGGGACGAGCGGATCGTATCAATCGGCCGTGCTCGGAAAAGAATACTTCGAAGAGGCGCATCCCGATTCGACGGTGAAGATTCATATCGTCGACTCACGTTCGATGAGCCACGGGAGCGGCTGGTTGTTAATGAAGAGCGCCCAGATGCGTGAAGCTGGGGCGACGTTCGAGGAGCTCGTCGACTTCAACGAGAAGTACAAGCTGAAAGTGAAGCACTTCTTGTCGGTCGACGACTTGGACCACTTGATTAAAAGCGGTCGCATCTCGAACGCGAGCGCGATTATCGGCAAGCTGTTGATGGTCAAGCCGATCATGAGCATGAAGAACGGCAAAGGGGCCATCGTCGCCAAAGAGCGCGGAACGCGTAAAGTGCTCAAGCACTATACGGACGAGTTCATCAAACGCTGCGACAAGGACATCACCAACTTCGTCATCATCGGCTATACGTCGGATCAAAAGATTGCCGAGAACTTGAAGGCGAAGATTCAAGCTGAATCCGATTTCAAGGGCGAGATTTACCTTATGCAGATGGGCGTCTCGGTCGGGACACACGTCGGGCTCGGAGCCATCTCAATGTTCTTCGTAGAGAAATAAAACGAAAGCCGTCTCATCTGCGAGACGGCTTTTTCTGTGGATAACGTTATCCACAGGCAGGGACGGACCAGGCACGTTCCACAGACCAAGAGTTATCCACAATTTTAAGGCAATAGACATCGGGATTGCCGAGTGTGCGCCACGTGTCGAAGTCGAAGCGGTTATCCACATGTTGAAGAAGTAGCGCAAGCAGGTTGCCGTGTGTCACGAGGACGGTCGTGCCGTTTACGTCGTCGAGTGAAGTGATGACGCTCAAAATCCGGTCCGTCGCATCTTGACCTGACTCGGCACCTGGCACACGGAACGAGGCATCGGTGAACGAATGACGGAGCAACTCGAACCAATCGTCGCGCGGTTCGAGCGAGAGGATGCGTTCGCGCAACTTCGGCTCCGTCTCGATGGTCAGCTGTTTGGACGTGGCGAGTGGTGCAATCGAGGCGATGGCTCGCGTATAGTCGCTCGAGATGATGCGTTCGACGGGAATGTCTCGAAAGAAGTCAGCGAGGGCGAGTGCTTGTTGTTCGCCGGCTTCAGTGAGTGGGGCGTCCGGCTCTTGGCCAGTCGCCGAGCAATGACGGATGAGATAGAACGTAGACATAAAGTTCCTCCTTGATCATTTTTATGCAGAAGATAATAATGAAATATATGTAAAATAAAATACTGGTATTGAAATTATTTGAATTTAGTATAAATCATGTTGGAGGTACATATGACTCATTTTACAGAACAACTCAAAAATTCGTTAGAAAAGGGGTTCATTGATAAGCATCATCATCACGTGAGTCCATTTAAACCTGAGTTATTAATGAATGAAAAACATAAACGACAAGATGTACTCACTTCGCTTCTAGACGAACTAAAGGGATGCCAATCTTTCTTATTCTCTGTTGCGTTTATTACGGAAGCTGGCTTAGCTACGTTAAAATCTACGCTTTCCGACTTACATGACAAAGGTATCCGTGGAAAAATCATGACCTCAACGTACCAATACTTTAATCAACCTAAAGTCTTTAAAGAACTATTAAAACTGAAGAATGTAGATATTCGCATTTCAGAAGTTGAGGCATTCCACTCTAAGGGATACATTTTTCAACACGAAGAGTACTACTCATTAATTGTTGGAAGCTCTAATTTGACGTCTGGAGCGTTAAAGACAAATTACGAGTGGAATCTGAAGTTGACCTCTCACGAGAATGGAGAAATTGTCGGACACTTCCTCGATCAGTTTGAAGAAATGTGGAGTGTTTCAGTTCCATTGACACTTGAATGGATTTCAGCTTACGAACGTTCGTATCGTCCAGTCTTCGGAGAACGTGTAGCTGAATTTCCAGACTCGTATGGAGTCAATCGATTAAAAGAAGCGTTACAGGTAGAACCTAATTCGATGCAACTAGCAGCTTTAAATGGAATCGAGGCCGTTCGTGCGCATGGAAATACAAGAGCGCTCGTCGTATCAGCGACGGGCACGGGAAAAACATATTTAGCCGCTTTTGATGTTCGTCGCTATCGACCGAAGCGAATGCTATTCGTAGTGCATCGCGAACAGATTTTGCAAAAAGCAAAGAATGATTTTCATCGAGTCATTGGTGGTGATGAAAGTGATTTTGGTATCCTGTCAGGTTCGAGCCGAGCAATGGGGGCTAGGTATGTCTTTGCAACGATCCAAACAATTTCTAAACAAGAAACATTAGATCAGTTTGACCGAGACGCATTTGACTACGTATTGATTGATGAGAGTCACCGAGCAGGAGCGGTTACATATCAACGAATTATAGAACATTTCACACCACAATTTTTATTAGGAATGACAGCAACTCCTGAACGTTCAGACGGATATGATTTATTTAAGTTGTTTAATTACAACATTGCATATGAGATTCGGTTACAAGAAGCGCTTGAAGAGGACATGTTGTGTCCTTTCCACTATTTTGGAGTGACAGATCTTGAAGTGAGTGGAAATCAAGTTGAGTTTGATGTATTCACTCAGCTCGTGTCAGAGGAGCGTGTAGAACGGATTATCGAGAAGATTGATTACTATGGTTTTTCTGGAGAGCGTTTATGTGGTTTGATGTTCTGTAGTTCAAAACGAGAAGCGAAACGACTTTCTGAGGAATTGAATCATCGAGGTTTTAGAACATGTGCTTTAACGGGAGATGATTCGCAAGAAAAGAGACGAGTTGAAGTTACTAATTTGGAAGAGGGTCGTCTAGATTACATTTTAACAGTTGATATATTCAACGAAGGTATTGATATTCCAAGCATTAATCAAGTCGTCATGTTGCGACAGACAGAATCAAGTATTATTTTTATTCAACAACTAGGACGGGGATTAAGAAAACACAGCTCAAAACAATACGTGACCGTTATCGATTTCATTGCTAACTATAAAAATAACTATTTGATTCCAATCGCTTTATCCGGAGACCGCTCTCAAAATAAAGATTCGATTCGGAGAAAAGTGATCGATCGTAGCTATATTTCTGGTACGTCGACTATTAATTTTGAAGCCATCGCAAAAGAACGAATTTACGAATCGATTAATCAAGCAAAACTAACGGACTTAAAAGTGTTAAAAGAGGCTTATCACAATTTGAAAAACCGTTTAGGCCGACCTCCGATGCTAAGTGATTTTGTTGAACATTATTCAATGGATCCAATTGTTATTGGAACAAAGAAGGGTCATTACGGTGCCTTTTTGAATATAGTGGAGCCTGATCTCCCTGATCTTCCTTCCATTCATTCGAAAGTTCTGTTGATGGTGACCCAAGAGTTATTATCAGGAAAACGAGTACATGAGGCATTGTTAATGCAATTTCTGTTGGAGCAGGAAAGTTTGAACAAACAAGATTTTATTCATCGCTTGCGTGAGCAGGGCATACGAAGTGATAAAGCTACCATTCACTCTTTAGAAAACGTATTATCACTAAACTTCTTTAAAGATGCTGATCGATTGAAGTATGGAGGACACGCCTTAATTTCTTGGGAAGGTGAGGTGTATAGATTCTCATCTCATATGCACTCTTTATTAAAAGATGAATGGTTCACTCAGCTGTTTAAAGATGTATTAACAGCTTCCTTAGCTAGAGGTCAACGATACGATCAAACAAAACCATTAACCCGACTTGAAAAGTACACGAGGAAAGATGCTTGCCGCCTATTAAATTGGGATAAAGAAGAACAATCGACGATGTATGGCTACAAAATAAAACATCAAACTTGTCCGATTTTTGTCACATATCATAAGGGTGAAGACGTTGAAGCTAGCGTCAATTATGGAGACTCCTTTATTAATCCAGAAGTGTTTCATTGGTATACGAGAAGCAGAAGAACGACAAAATCGGAAGAAGTACGTAAAATCATTGAAGCACAGGAAAGAGAAATCGATATTCATCTCTTTGTGAAAAAGGATGATGATGAAGGCGGAGATTTCTACTATTTGGGGGAAGTCAAACCGGATCGCGAATCTGTTCAAGATACGACAATGCTGAATCAAGACGGACAGGAATTGTCTGTTGTTACGATGAACTTACTCCTCCAAGAACGTGTCGATCAACAAATTTACGACTATTTACACGAACAAACACATTAATAAAAGCCGAGACGTGAGGGTTACACGTTCTCGGCTTTTGTCTTTTGATTAATGACATCGTTGACAGCAGGAATATCTGCTGGGGCCCACAATAAGGAATGTAAATTGTCGCGTTTCAACCAAATTAATGCATCGTGTTCTGTCGCAATCGGCGTTCCTGATTTTAACTCAGCACGCAATGAAATCAATTGAATGATGAACGTTTCATATTCGTGGACATGTTCATTAATCACTTCGTGTGCCGTGATTTCACAAGCTAATTCTTCAGAAATCTCACGTTCAAGTGCTTCTTGCAAATTCTCACCGTCTTCAACTTTTCCACCAGGAAACTCCCACATGTTTGGAATCAACATATTCGTTGAGCGAAGGGCGCAGAGAATTTCTTGATTTTCATTTTCAATCACTGCTGCAACTACTTTTACTTTCTTTTTCATTATAGCTACCTCATTCTCTTAAGTATCGATTGTATTCATCATAACATCTCTAGTTCCCGCGAGATGACTTCGTTAGAATCTCTAAAAGTTTTCCGTACTTAACCCTTATCAAACATCACAAAAGCGTTATAATCAATATAACAATTATAAACGGGGCGAGTCGGCGAATGGGGATTTACCGAATCGTCTCATACACAAATCCAGGGGAGAAGGATGGGGTTTTCATGAGCAGTGTTCAAAAGAGAACAGACGTCATTTTGATTGGTGCCGGTATCATGAGTGCGACGCTCGGGTCGCTTTTTAAAGAGCTCGTACCAGAGTGGGAAGTCAAAGTTTTTGAGAAGCTCGAAAGTGCAGGGGAAGAGAGTTCGAACGAATGGAATAACGCCGGGACGGGACATGCCGCCCTCTGTGAGTTGAACTATACGACTGAGAAGCCAGATGGCACGCTCGATATCTCGAAAGCGATCAACGTGAACGAGCAGTTCCAAATCTCGCGTCAGTTTTGGGCGCATCTCGTCAATAAAGGTTTGATTCAAAATCCGGAAGCGTTCATCCGTTCGATTCCACATATGAGTATGGTCCAAGGCGAGAACGATGTCCGCTTTTTGAAAAAACGTTTGGAAGCGCTAACAAATAATCCGTTGTTTGAAGGAATGGTTTTATCGGATGACCCGGAACAACTCCGTGACTGGATGCCGATCGTCATGGAAGGACGTTCCGTCGATGAGCCGATCGCGGCGACGAAAATCGATTCAGGTACTGATGTCAACTTCGGTGCGCTCACACGGATGCTGTTTGATCATTTGACCGGCCAAGGTGTCGAGGTCAATTACAAGCATAGCGTCGAGGACGTCAAACGGTTGGCGAACGGATTGTGGGAAGTGAAAGTGAAAGACATCGAGGCGAACACAATCGAGACGCACACGGCGCCGTTCTTATTTATCGGTGGCGGTGGCGGTAGCCTGCCACTCCTCCAGAAGACAGGCATTCCGGAGTCGAAGCACATCGGCGGATTCCCGGTCAGCGGTCTGTTCCTCGTCTGTAAGAACCGTGACGTTATCGAACAGCACAACGCGAAAGTATACGGCAAAGCGAAAGTCGGCGCGCCGCCGATGTCGGTGCCACATCTCGACACGCGCTTCATCGAAGGGCGCAAAGAGTTGCTGTTCGGACCGTTCGCCGGCTTTACGCCGAAGTTCTTGAAGACGGGCTCGAACCTCGACCTCATTCAATCGGTCAAACCATACAACGTCGTAACGATGCTCGCGGCCGGGGCGAAAGAGATGCCGCTCACAAAATATTTGATTGAACAGGTGCTCTTGTCGCATGACAAACGAATGGACGAGCTCCGCGAATTCATCCCAACGGCGAAGAACGAGGAGTGGGAAATCGTCGTCGCCGGACAACGAGTCCAAGTCATCAAAGATACGCCGGACGGCAAAGGGACGCTCCAGTTCGGAACGGAAGTCGTCAGCGCCGAAGACGGATCGGTCGCAGCACTACTCGGTGCGTCACCGGGTGCCTCGACGGCCGTGCACGTCATGTTAAAAGTGCTCGAGCAGTGTTTCCCGAACCGGATGCCGGAATGGGAACCGAAAATCAAAGAGATGGTGCCGTCTTATGGCGTCTCACTCTCCGATCACCCGGAACTGTTCAAGACGATTCACGAATCGACAGCGATGGCGCTCGGCTTGAAAGAGAAAGGCGTCGTCCACAATTAAGCGAGTACAGGCGAGGATATGTTCATATTCTCGCTTTTTCTTTTTGATTTTTGCATAAAAAAAAGACCTCTTCGCACGGAAGGGGCCAATCAAGTAGTGGCGACAGGTTCTTCGCTCAAATAAGCAGCAATTTGTTGATCGATAATTTCTTCCGACAATTCAAGCGCGAGCGAAAGTTCTTTCACGAGGATCGTTTTAGCGTTCTCTAGAATCTTACGGTCCTGTTCATATAACTTCTTGTTCAACAAGATAGCTTCGCTTTGGCGGCGAGCAAGCGTGTTGATGACTTGAGCGATGTCGTGACGGTTACCCGAGTGCACGACGTTCAAGAATTCGCGATTGCGGTTGTTCGGATGGGGATTCCATTCGACACCCGGCGAGCGGAACGATTCAAGGATCTCTTTTGCTTCTTTGGCTTCAAGGAGCGTCAACATCATCACTTTATCACTATCGACGGGGATACTGATTTGTAACTTCTGTGCGTTGTTGATGGGATGGAGCGTATAGTACGACTTCGTCTCACCCGCGACCGTCATGTCGGAAATGTCGTCAATGCGGCAAACTCCGTGGGTCGAATAGATGATTAAATCACCAGTTTTGAACAAATCGATCACCTCTTCCTTTCATCAAGTATAGTAGTTCATGACACGAAATGTCAACTCGGTTGACATTTGAGGTGAGATATGACACAAAAAAATCCCTCCCAATCGTTAGGAGAGATTACAATTTCCAGTCGGCTTTCAACAACATTTTCAGTTGTCGGAACGCGTCGTCACCGAGTGAATCGGCTATTTTTTGTTCGAGTTCGGCTTTCAGTGCCTCGTTCTGTTCGTAGCAACGGACCCCGAGCTCGGTCAGCTCGATACATTTATCTTTTCGGCTCGTCGGGTGATCGGTCACCGTGACGAGTTCTTTCGCTTTCAAGTTCTTGATGAGCTTATGAATCGCTTGGCGGGAGATGTGGACGTTGCGTGTCACTTCGGCAATGGTCGGCTTCGTCTTATAGATGCGGGCGAGCACGTACCATTCGGAGTTGGAGATGTAGATATCGTGTTGCTCGTTCCAAGCCCGTTCGCTGATGCGACGGATTTGGTCGTGACGCTCGCTTAGGAGATCGAGGAGTCGTGTCGTCGGTTCTGTTGGAGTCAAATTGGTCACTCCTATTCGTTTTTGTCGTTCCTAACTATACAAAAGCCGATGTGTCGCGTCAATGCGCAAACGAGATCGTCATCCTCCGATAAGATTTACTGATTTAGGGAACAGAAAAACAGAGGAGGGACTTTCATGCCGACACGTACTGACTTGTTTCAACGCTATAAACAACATATTCTCGAACTGCCCGACCTGGAGGAAGCGACACTGAAGAGTGAACCGTTCTTACTCGAGGAGGACCCGAACAAACAACTTACAATCTATTACGCTCCGTTCGAATACGTTAACCCGCAGGCCAAAGTCGTCATCGCCGGGATTACACCAGGACTGTATCAAATGCGGCAATCGTTCGAGGCAATCCGCGATTTGGCGGACGCGCCAGACGAGGAGGCGCTCCGAGCCGTCAAACAACGGGGCAGTTTCTCGGGACCAATCCGCAAGAACTTGGTGACGATGCTCGACGACTTGGAGTTGCATCACCACCTCGGTCTCCCGACGACGCTCGACTTGTTCGGCGAGGCGAACCATCTCGTTCAGAACACGGCGGTGCTACCGTATCCGGTCTTCTATAAAGGGAAGAACTACAACGGGTCGAGTCCAGACATGTTGAAGACGGACTTGTTCCGGTCTTATGTCGAAGGAGGTTTCGCCGACGAAATGGCCGTCCTCGAGGACGCCCTCATCTTGCCGATGGGGATTAACGTCCGTCGGGCCGTCGAGACGCTCGTCGACAAGGGCATTATCGCGCCAGAACGCGTCGTGAGCGGATTTCCCCATCCATCAGGGGGGAACGGCCATCGGCATCGAATCTTTGCCGAAAATCGTGAATCGATGCGGCGCCATATCGCTGACCATTTCAAACAGCACCCGTTAAAGTGAACCGCCCCGTGCGGTTCTTTTTTTTGTGAAGCACCTCACCTGACAAGTTTGCTTTAGTTCGCTAAAATGGGGTACGAGGTTGACCCAGTTTTCCCATAAGAGAAAGGAACCGTCTATGATCACGTTAACGAATGTCAGCAAACAGTTCGGCCGCGACTTAGCCGTCCGTGACGTCTCGCTTCAGATCGAGCGGGGTGAGGTATATGGCATCATCGGCGCGAGCGGGGCCGGTAAGTCGACGTTGCTCCGGTTGATGAACCTGCTCGAGACACCGGACGCGGGGCAAGTCACGGTCGATGGGGACGAATTGACGAGCTTATCGAGTCGACAGCTACGCGAGAAGCGCCACGTCATCGGCATGATTTTCCAACAGTTCAATCTCGTCGCGAACAAGAGCGTCTATGACAACGTGGCAGCCTCGCTGAAATTGGCCGGTCGACCGCGCTCGACGCATGAGGCCCGGGTGCTCGAGTGCCTTCGTTTCGTCGGGCTCGAGTCGTTCAAAGACAAGTATCCGGCGCAACTAAGCGGTGGTCAAAAACAGCGCGTCGCTATCGCCCGGGCACTCGCGAACGAACCGCACGTCTTGTTATGTGATGAGCCGACGTCGTCGCTCGACCCGAACACGACGGCCGAAGTGCTCGGCGTGTTGAAGTCGATTAACGAGCGGCTCGGCGTCACCATCGTCATCGTGACGCATGAGATGGACGTCATCAAACAAGTGTGCGACCGCGTGACCGTCATGACGGACGGTTCGGTGTATGAGACGATTGACGTCATTCCGAGTGGGGTCGCAGACATCGACGACAATCCGTCCTGGTTCGTCGATCAACTGAAGAAGGCAGGTGAACCACATGCCTGAGGTGCTCCTGCAATATCAGACTGAGATTTGGCAATCGATTGGGGAGACGTTCATCATGGTCGGCGTCTCGATTCTCGCGGCCGTCCTCCTCGGTCTGCCGCTCGGGACGTGGCTCTATTTGTCACGAAAAGGACAACTGCTCGAGAATCGGGCCGTCTTCTCCGTGCTCAACTTGATCGTCAATATCGTCCGCTCGTTCCCGTTCCTATTACTCGTCGTGTTTTTGATTCCATTTACGCGGCTCATCATCGGAACGGCCATCGGGACGGCGGCGGCAACCGTGCCGCTCGCCATCATCGCCATCGCCCATTACTCGCGACTCGTCGAGCAGTCACTCCTTGACGTCCCGCGCGGCGTCGTCGAGGCGGCCGTGTCGATGGGGGCGTCCATCAAAGACGTCATCTTCAAGTTCTTATACGTCGAGGCCCGTTCCGGTCTCGTCCTCGGGCTGACGACGTCAATCATTAGCTTCATCTCGTACTCGACCATCATGGGGGTGGTCGGGGGCGGTGGCATCGGCGATTTTGCCATCCGCTACGGTTATCAACAGTTCAAGACGGAGCTGATGATGTACATGATTTTGATCATGCTCGTCTTCGTCCAGATGATTCAGTTCACCGGTACGACGGTGGCTCGGCTCATCGACAAACGCTAATTACCTACAGAAAGAAGGAAAATTTATGAAAAAATTAATGGCGCTTTTCGCCTCACTCACACTCGTCCTCGCGGCGTGTGGGAACGATTCAGAAACGAACACGACGGAAGCCCCGTCAAACGAGCCGCAGACGCTCAAAGTCGCATCGCTCATCCCACCGATGACGGATATGCTTGAAATCGCGAAAGAGCAACTCGCAGAAGACAACATCGAGCTCGAAATCGTCGTCCTCGGTGACAACGTCCAACCGAACACGGCGCTCGCAGCAAAAGAAGTCGACGCGAACTTCTTCCAACACGTCCCGTACATGGAAGAGTTCAACCGCAGCAATGACGCCAACCTCGTCCCAATCGAACCGATTTACTTCGCCAACTACGGTGTCTACTCGAAAGAGTATGACAACATGGACGACATCCCGGAAGGCGCGACCATCGCCATCGCGAACGACGTGTCGAACATCGATCGCTCGCTCTCATTGCTCGCGCAACACGATGTGATCGAGCTCGGTGAGAAGAACGGTTCGTATTACACGCAAGCCGATATCACAGAAAACTCAAAGAACCTCAAGTTCGAGGAAGTCGATTTGCTCATGCTCGCGCGTGCGTATGACGACGTCGATGCGGTCCTCATGACGCCAGCTTACGCGGCTCCACTCGGCTTGACGCCGAAGAGCGATGCTCTCTTGACGGAAGGTGTCGAGAACGACTTCGCCATCACGCTTGTTGCTCGTGAAGACAACAAAGATGAAGAAGCGATCCAGAAACTCGGCGAAGCACTCACAAGTGACGAAGTCCGCGCGTTCTTGGAAGAGAATTACGAAGAAACGGCGATTCCGGCGTTTTAACGAGAAAAGATTGAGCCCAGACGGCTCAATCTTTTTTAGTATTCCTCGTATTCTCTTGGGTCTTGATTATCGATGCGGCCGTCTGGCTTCGTCAGGGCGTTGAGCGTCTCCATCTCGTCCTCGGTCAATTCGAAGTTGAAGACGTCGAGGTTCTCTTTTTGGTGCAACTCGCTCGACGAACGCGGGAGCGGGATGACACCGAGTTGGACGTGCCAACGCAGAATGACTTGGGACACGGTCTTGCCTTTTTGTCTTGCTAGTTCCGCGATCGTCTCGTCATGCGTGACGGTCCGGGCTCGGCTCAACGGACTCCAGGCCTCGGTGATGATGCCGCGCTCTTTGTCAGCCTGACGTTGCTCGACTTGTGAGAAGTACGGGTGGAGCTCGATTTGGTTGATGACCGGTGTCTCACCTGTCTCCTCGATTAAGCGGTCGAGATGCTCGGGCATAAAGTTCGAGACGCCGATGGAGCGGATCCACCCGTTCTCTTTCGCTTGGATGAGTGCGCGCCACGCCTCGACATATTTGTCTTGTTTCGGGTTCGGCCAATGCAACAGGAACAAGTCCCAATAGTCGAGGTTAGCCCGGTAGAGCGACTCACGAATCATCTCGAGCGCATCGTCGTAGTCGAAGTATTGTGCGCGAAGCTTCGACGTCAAGAACAGTTGCTCACGTGGAATACCCGATTGTCGGACGGCTTCCCCGACGGCACCTTCATTGTCATAGCGAATCGCCGAGTCGATGAGACGATAGCCGTTGCGAATGGCGCTTGTGATGGCATCGACGCCCGGTTCACCTCGTAAATAGACGGTACCGAGCCCGATGGCCGGAATCTCGTAGCCGTCATGTAGTTTGATTGTTGGGATGTTCATAAAATGCCTCCTCATTCAAAATCCGTTCTCTTGTCCGATATTCCACTTTCCCAGGGAATCAAACGTTTGAATCGGTCGGAGTTAATTAAAATGGAGTTGTCTATTTTCCTGTTTTTGGGATAATTGACATGAGGTGATGGGGATGAAGTGGTGGTGGATGTTCGGGATATTGGCCATTGGAGGAATGATGTTCGTCAATGAGGCTTGGTATGGAAACTCGGCGGCGTTTGGAACGGCGACCAGTATGATTATCGTGGCGTTGATTGGCCTAAAGAGTTTAGAAAACCGATATCGGATAAGAATGGGAGTCATCTTTTCATTATTGATTGCTGGAGCGATTTACTTTGGGTTGCCGAGTTATTCAGTCACCGAGGCGGAACATACTTTGAAAAGAGAACACAAGAACGTGACATATGTGAATGATCTCGGTGTATCGGACAGGGGATGGAACCCATTTCGACCGAATCGCGTCTACTTGTTTGAAATCGATTCTGGAGACAAAATCTTGTTTCTACCAGACTCGGGAGACATTATAAAAACGCGTCCTCCAATGTGAGGACGCGTTTCCTGTTAGTTGCGAATCATATAATCGAAAGCACCGAGTGCGGCAGTCGCACCAGATCCCATCGAGATGATGATCTGTTTGTAGGCGCTGTTCGTGCAGTCGCCTGCTGCGAACACACCTGGGATGTTCGTGGCGCCATGACGGTCGACGACAATCTCACCGAAGTTGTTACGTTCGACCGAGTCGAGCCAGTCCGTGTTCGGGACGAGTCCGATTTGGACGAAGACGCCTTCGAGTTCGACGTGATGCGTCTCGTTCGTCTCACGTGACAAGTACGAGATGCCGTTCACTTTGTCCCTACCCGTGATTTCTGTCGTCTGAGCGTTCGTGACGACGGTCACGTTCGGGAGGCTGTGGAGACGGTCTTGAAGCACTTGGTCGGCTTTGAGTTCGGCAGCGAACTCGAGCACCGTCACGTGTTTGACGATTCCAGCGAGGTCGATGGCTGCTTCAATTCCAGAGTTACCGCCACCGATGACCGCGACGCGCTTGCCTTCGAAGAGCGGGCCGTCACAGTGCGGGCAGTAGGCGACACCTTTGTTTTTGAACTCGGCTTCACCTGGGACGTTGACGTTGCGCCAGCGTGCACCAGTCGAAAGGATGACACTCTTACTCTTCAAGACGGCACCGTTCTCAAGTTCGACTTCGACGAGGTCTTTCTTCTCGAGGCGCTTCGCGCGCTGGAGGTTCATGACGTCGATGCCGTATTCTTTCACGTGCTCCTCCAAGCTCGCGACGAGTTTCGGGCCTTCCGTGTAAGATGTGCCGATGAAGTTCTCAATCCCCATCGTGTCCATCACTTGACCACCAAAGCGTTCCGCGACGATACCAGTCCGGATGCCTTTACGAGCCGCGTAAACCGCTGCGCTCGCACCAGCTGGGCCGCCACCGATGACGAGGACGTCATACGGTTCTTTGTTTTCAAATGCCGAAGCGTCAGGACCAGTTCCGAGTTTCGCCAAAATCTCTTCAAGTGACATGCGTCCGTTGCCGAACGCCTCGCCGTTCAAGAAGACGGTCGGGACAGCCATGATTTCTTTCGCTTCCACTTCTGCCTTGAACGCACCACCGTCGATCATCGTGTGTGAGATGTTCGGGTTGAGGACGCTCATGACGTTGAGTGCCTGGACGACGTCCGGGCAGTTATGGCAGCTGAGGCTGATATACGATTCGAAGTGGTACGTGCCTTGAATGTTTTGAATCT
This sequence comes from Exiguobacterium sp. FD-YE-25-4, assembly GCF_057004685.1. Classification (NCBI taxonomy): domain Bacteria; kingdom Bacillati; phylum Bacillota; class Bacilli; order Caryophanales; genus Exiguobacterium; species Exiguobacterium sp. FD-YE-25-4. Next base: position 109,136 of record NZ_CM168041.1, read on the forward strand.
GTTTGATCGCATCCGCGTCCACTTTCGGCGCCCGGCCGCTCACTTGGAGCAACGCGAGGACGAGTGACGTGAACTCGTGACCGAGCGGGATTCCTGCGAAGACGATTCCTGTCTCTTCAGACGGACGGCTCACGCTAAAGCTCGGTGTGCGTTCGAGCGTGACGTTCTCGACCGAGATGCGTGACGACATGCTCGCGAGTTCGTTCACGAGGTCGAGCATCTCTTTTGAGACCGCGTCGTCTCCAGCGCTGACACGGAGGACGACATCGCCCTCCATGAGCTGGAGGTATTGGTCCAACTGTTGTTTAATATCTGCTTCTAACATGAAATCCGCTCCTTACAACTTGCCGACGAGGTCGAGGCTCGGGCGAAGTGTTGCAGATCCTTCTTCCCATTTCGCCGGGCAAACTTCGCCTGGGTTGTTGCGGACGTATTGTGCCGCTTTGACTTTGTTAACGAGTGTGCTCGCGTCACGGCCGATGCCGCCTGCGTTGATTTCAACTGTTTGGATGACGCCGTCTGGGTCGATGATGAACGTACCGCGGTCAGCAAGGCCATCTTCTTCGTTCAAGACGTCGAAGTTACGTGAGATTGTGTGTGATGGGTCACCAATCATGATGTACTCGATTTTACCGATTTTCTCTGATGTTTCGTGCCATGCTTTGTGCGTGAAGTGTGTGTCAGTCGATACTGAGTAGACTTCGACGCCGAGGTTTTTAAGTGTCGCGTATTCGTTTTGAAGATCTTCAAGTTCAGTCGGGCAGACGAATGTGAAGTCAGCTGGGTAGAAGCAAACGACGCTCCATTGACCTTTGAAGTCGTTGTCTGATACTTCGAGGAATTCACCTGTTTGGAATGCTTGTGCTTTGAAAGGTAAGATTTCTTTGCCGATTAATGACATGGGATATGTCCTCCTTGGTTTTTTACTCTAGTGGGATTCTATCTCTACTAGAATAATTATAATGTAATACTAACTTCATATAACCCGCCAAAAATGTCAAGGCGTTTGCATGCTTGGTAAAAAGTTGATATATCAACGGTAAATGGATAATACGCATGGTAAAAGGGAAGAAAACGGTTACAATATAAATGTGAGTTTGTTTTCAATAACCTATGCAAAAAAAATAAAACCTTACTCATAGATATAGATTTGCTGAAGAAATGAACACATGATTCTCGTAATAAATCGTCACATTATCAATTACAAATAAAAAACCTCAATCTAAAGCAGATTAAGGTTGTTGAATCTTATTGATGATATGTTGATTAAATTCTACTCTGTCTATACCTTTATGCAGGCGAGCGTGACAGTTCGGACAAACTGCTACGACTTGATCCGGTTGCGATAAGCCATCATCGGATTCTTTATAGAGCGAGTGGAGCTCGAGATAAGGTCCGTTTTCCGTTTCAAACGGAGCTGGTTGCCCACAAGCTTCGCAACAGTTATTGGCACGAGCCAGCACATAATAAAGAAGCGCTGCTGTTTGTTCGCGAACTTGTAGCTTTCGTGCGGACATACTTAAGCCGGTGGCTCGTTTGGGATCGCGTGATGCAATTTCCTCTAACTCTTCAATCGGTTTATAACGCATCGTCGATGAGAATTGATGGGCCTCTTCCTGAATCACGTGTAACGGTTCAAAAGCAAAGACGATGACTTCTCGTTGATTATGATATTTATCAATTCCAAATTGAATATCGAATCCAATTAAAATGAGTTGATCGACAAAGCGATAAGTCCCTCGTCCGAGTGATTCAAATAAATAAACGTCTTCGCCGTTCTCTACATGGTTAAGGAGCGCTTTGTTGCCGAACGAGAACGATTGATTTCCTTCCTGTCCTTCTCCGCTGTAATAATAGAGGCCATCATCTTCGTTCCAACCATTTTTGTATCCAAACTCTTCGTCCATTCCACTATCGAATATAAAGATAAGTTTATGTTTGTTGGGTGTACTAATCCCTCGTTGTCGACTTCCGCCATACCGATCATGGAGTTCCGAACGTTTGTACAATTTATTTTTTTCGAACAGCATACGACACCTCATCCCCAAAAAATTCATCTATATAAATTGTATCACGTCTCTCACTGAATAAACGAAAAAGACAGAGGACACCCTCTGCCTTTCCATTACTCCGCCATCAACGCGCACACCGCATTCGAATAGGCGACCGGGTCTTCAATCGGTAGTCCTTCGATAAGGAGCGCTTGCTGATAGAGCAAATCGGTATACTGTTTCGCTTTCGCTTCGTCTTCCTTATAGATGCGCTGTAACGTCTGGAAGATGGCGTGATCGGCGTTCACTTCAAGCACTTTTTCGGCTTTCATGCCGCCGCCGTTTGGCATCGTATTCAAAATCTTCTCCATCTCGATTGAGACGTCGCCGGCGACCGTCAAGCAGACCGGATGTGACTTGAGGCGTGTCGATGCGCGCACTTCTTTAACACGGTCGCCCAGTTCTTGTTTCATGAAGGCAAACAAGTCCTTGTTGTCCTCGTTGAGGGAATGGGCCGCCTCGTCATCGAGCCCGAGGTCACCGCTCGCGATCGACTTGAACTCTTTGTCGTCATACGACTGGAGCATCTTGATGGCGAACTCGTCGATTTCTTCGGTGAAGTAGAGAATCTCGAACCCTTCTTCTTTCAAGCGTTCCGCCTGCGGCAACAGGTCGATCCGATGAATCGATTCACCCGTCGCGTAATAGATGTACTTTTGATCGTCTTTCATGCGCTCGACATACTCTTTGAGCGAGACGAGCTTGTTCTCGTTCGACGAGTGGAACAGGAGCAAGTCTTTCAACTCGTCCTTGGCAGCGCCGAACTGGTCGTAGACGCCGAACTTGATTTGACGGCCGAACGACTCGAAGAACGTCTCGTAATCCTCGCGCTCGTTTTGGAGCATCTTCTCGAGCATGCCTTTGATTTTCGACTTCACGTTCTTGGCGATGACGCGAAGTTGGCGGTCCTGTTGCAGCATCTCCCGGGAAATGTTGAGCGATAGGTCTTCCGAGTCGACCATCCCTTTGACGAAACCGAAATAGTCCGGGAGCAGGTCAGGCGATTTCTCCATGATCAAGACGCCATTTGAATATAGCTCGAGTCCTTTCTCGAACTCTTTCGTGTAATAGTCGAACGGGACCGTCGATGGGAGGTAGAGAATCGACTGATACCGGATGGAACCGTCGACGTTCAAGTGGAGGTGTTTGAGCGGCTCGTCGAAGCCATAGCGTTTCTCGTGATAGAACGTCTTGTAGTCTTCGTCCGACAGCTCGCTCTTCCGTTTGCGCCAAATCGGCACCATGCTGTTGACCGTCTCTTCTTCGACGTAGTCCTCGTACTCTTCCGAGTCTTCTTTTTGACGGTGTTTCGTCACGTCGAGCTTGATCGGATAGCGGATGAAGTCCGAGTGCTTCTTGATGAGCGAACGGATCTCGTACTCTTCGAGGAACGTCGAATACGTCTCGTCGTCCGTGTCGGTTTTCACGTGCAACGTGATCTCAGTCCCGATGTCGGTCTTGTCCGTCGGCTCGATCGTGTAACCGTCCGTGCCTTCTGATTCCCACAAGTAACCTTGTTCGCTGTCGACCGAGCGGGTACGGACCGTCACGCGGTCGGCGACCATGAACGCCGAGTAGAACCCGACACCGAATTGACCGATGAGGCTGTGATCTTCTTCCATCTTCGTCGCCTGCTTCATCGCGAGCGAACCGCTCTTGGCGATGATCCCAAGGTTTGACTCGAGCTCGTCGTCCGTCATCCCGATTCCGGTGTCACGGATGGTGATCGTACGAGCGTCCTTGTCGAGCTCGACTTTGACGAAGTAATCATCTTTGTTGAAGTCGATCGCCTCGTCCGACAGGGCCCGGTAATACATCTTGTCGATGGCGTCACTCGCGTTCGAGATGAGCTCACGGAGGAAGATGTCCTTATGCGTATAGATTGAGTGGACCATCAACTCTAAAATTCGTTTCGATTCGGCTTGAAACTGTTTCTTTGTCATGATCGTTCTCCTTTTTATTTGTTCGATTTTGGCACTCTATCAATAAGAGTGCTAACACTATTGATTATCCTAATTTTTAGGAAGATGTCAACCCGATTCAAACAAAAGATTGACGCGGGGGCCAGATTCGCCTATAGTTGAGTACATGCGATGAGCTGGTCTATGTAAGACGGCGGACATTCCTTCGGGAGCACGTTGTGGAGCGTGGTTCGACGCGGTAGACTTTTCGAGAGCACCTCTAGTGAGAGGTGCTCATTTTTTTGTATATGGGGGATTTTTATGGAGTTACATACAATCCATCACGTGGCGATTATCGCCTCGAACTATGAGCAGGCGAAGCGGTTCTACATCGATATCCTTGGTTTCGACGTCATCCGCGAGCATCATCGTCCGGACAAAGGCGATCACAAGATCGACCTGCGGCTCGGCGCGTACGAGCTTGAGCTGTTCATCAAACCGGATAGCCCGAAACGGCCGAGCTTCCCGGAGGCGTGCGGGCTCCGTCATCTCGCCTTCAAAGTCGACGACATCGAGTCGGTCGTCGCCGAACTGAATACGCACGGTGTCACGACGGAACCGATTCGGTTTGACACGTTCACGGGCGAGAAGATGACGTTCTTCTTCGACCCAAACGGTCTGCCACTCGAGCTACATGAATAAAGCCCCTTCACGCGAAGGGGCTTTCGTTATGGCCGCACATATGATAGGAGCATCTCTCGCAACACCCGTTGTTGGATGTGCGGTTCGATATCGTCCTCTAAATAACTGATGTGAGACTTCAAAATGATATTGTTGCCGAACGTCCCGAACGCATTGATGACGGTGACGACGGTCGTTTTCACGTCGATGTCGCCTCGAAGTGAGCCGTCCGTCTTCCCATGCTCAATGAGCGGTTCGAGCGTCTCCATAATCTCGCGCTGTAGTCCGATGTAGTTATCGATTCCGGGAAGGGGACTTACGACGAACGAGGCATAACTCTCGAACGCTTCACGGAAGCGAGAGTGACTCGTCCGTTTCATTTGTTGGTCGAGCAAATAGTCAATGATTGCCTCGAGTCGCGAGTACGCATCTCCCGTCCGGCTCGTCAATTCCTTGAACGCGTCGAGCGTCGGTGCCAAGTTACGGACAGCTGCTGCGACAATCAACTGATCTTTTTTCGGGAAATAGCGAAACAGTGTCGCGACCCCGATTTCGGCGGCGTCAGCGATATCCTGCATTTGGACGCGCTCGAATCCGTCTTTCAGAAACAGGATTTCAGCCTGACTGATGATGCGATTTAATCGTTCTTCTTTGTTTTGTTGACGTTTACTCATATCATCACCTCTTTGTTCTCTTGTCATTATAACGCTTTGAAGCAGTTTCGTTGAGAATCGAATGTGCATCGACTACTATTATGATAGTTAGACTATCATAATTTAAGATTGGAGCTGGAACAATGCGGTTAACGGGGAAAGTAGCGGTCATTACAGGGGCAGGCAGCGGTATGGGTGAAGAGACGGCCAAACTGTTCGCACGCGAAGGAGCGACGGTTGTCGCGACAGACATCAATGTAGACGCGGTGACACGTGTCGTCGAAACGATCCGGGCGAACGGAGGAGAGGCGCTCGCACTTCAGCACGACGTCACTTCGCGCAGTGATTGGGAAAGAATTTATGATGAAGTGCAATCGGTGTGCGGGAAGCTTGATATTCTCGTCAACAATGCGGGCATCGCGCTTGCAAAACCGTTCTTGGAACAGACCGAGGACGACTGGTCACGGACGTATCGAATCAATATCGATGGCGTCATGCTCGGGACGCAGTATGCCATCCCGCTCATGGAGCAAAATGGCGGCGGTTCAATCGTCAACATCTCGTCAATCTCGGCGCTCACCGGTATGGCCGGGGCAGGTGCCTATACGGCTTCAAAAGGGGCCGTTCGCTCACTTACGAAGGCTGCGGCCGTCGATTACGGGAAGCACAATATTCGCGTCAACTCGGTCCATCCGGGCTATATCGTGACGCCGATGAGCGCGCCGCACATGGAGCACCCGGACTATAAACAGCATTTCCTGAATCAAATCGCTTTGCCGAATCTCGGTCAGGCGGGGGAAGTGGCTGCGGCTGTCTTGTTCCTTGCATCGGACGAGGCGAACCACATCACCGGAATCGAACTACCCGTCGACGGGGGTGTCACGGCCAAATAAGAAAAATCACTTGTCCAGGTCAGAGGAATCCCTCTGGCCTTTTTCATATTATTTTTCGAAAAAACCATATTAGAGATAGACAAATTGAGCGTTTCCTAAAATAATGAAATGAAGTGATTTTTTGGAGTTAATTGTTGGAACCTTCAAGCCATTATCTCGTATACATGAATTGACGGATCCGTCGGTCGTAGCTATGGACATGTAGAAATGAGGAAAACAGATGAAAGCAACATGGAAACAAGTATTATCATTCGTCACGGTGCTCATGCTCGTCTTGGCCTTGATCCCGCCCCACGTGAGCGCGGATGCAGGAGCGGGCATGCAAGATGCGAAGACGCTCAGCCCGGGAGTGGAGGTCGCGTTTGAGACTGGGACGGACGCAACGAATACATATTGGTTCAAGATGGAGCGGGGTGCCCCGTCATCGATGACACATATGGAAATCCAGTTCGAGTCAACAAAACTCGCGAACATCTCGGTCTATCCGAGCGCCGACATGGCAGCGAAAGATGAGACGTTCGAACAATATCGTTCGAGCGCGACACAAGAGGAAGAACAACAGACGGCGACGCTTCGTCTCCCGTATGCATGGGAAGGCCCGTACTACATCAAAGTGGAGTACCTTCCAATGACGGAAGACGCGGAGGAGGCCGCTGCGTCTGACATCAAGCTCGTCTACAACCCGGTCAAATTGCCGGTCAAATATGAGAACATCGAGACTGAGGCCGGCATGTGCGCCGTCGAGTCGATTTTGAATCCGACGCCGGAGCGCGACTCGATGTTGAAGCTTATCCGTCGCATTCAGACGGAAGTGTTGTCGCAATCTGAGGCCGGGAACGATTTGGCCGCCTTGTACTATCGCACGTCTCCGTACTTGATTAAAGCGATTGTGAAAGACGGAGCCAAACGTCAACAAGCGTACAATGATTTGAAGGCGCTACAGCCACTCATGAACGCGCTCGTCGACCGCAAGGCGTACACGCTCACGAAAGCGGATGAGGCTGCCATCAAGAGCTTGCAGGCCTTCGTGACGACAAACGTCCCGACCGCGTTACAGGCAGAAGTAAACAAAGTAGCAGCCACACTCGGCAGAGGTACACTTGCCGGGACACCGCTTCAAGATGTGATGGTCAAATTCGGAGTATCGATTGAAATTGATGATGCCCCGCGTTATATCGTCAAATACAAGTCGTCACCGAGCAAGTCGATCGGGAAGATGAACGCATTGTCGAACGTCTCGGCAGAGCAGATCGATATCGGTCGCCCAGGTGACCACTTCGCGGTCGTCGATGTCGAGTCGGCGAGCACGAAAACGCAGGCGACGGCCAAGACGACGCTCGAGCGTGACACGAACGTCGAATTCATCGAGCCGGTCCAGACGTATCAAGCGTTCATGGCCGACACGAGTTACGACTATCAATGGTCACTCAACTCGAAATCGGTGTTGCAGCCATTCCAGGAAGCTGGAATCGGAATCGATGCGTATGAGGCTCTCAAATTGCCGGTCCGTTCGGTGAAAGTCGCCGTCCTCGATACGGGTGTCGATTATCGCCTCCTTGATTTCAAAGGACGTGTCGACATCGCCAACGAGAAAAATTTTGTCGACCCGAACGGGGAAGGCAGCGCGCTTGACGATCACGGACACGGGACACACGTAGCCGGCGTCATCGGTGCGATTCAAAACAACGGGACATCGATGCGCGGGATGATGCCTGCTGTCTCGATTCTCCCGGTCAAAGTGCTCGACGCGAGCGGTTCTGGGGATACGGAACAAATCGCGCTCGGAATCAAATATGCCGTCGATGCCGGTGCGAAAGTCATCAACATGAGCCTTGGCGGCAGCGAGAGCCGGACGATCGGCTACATGTTGAAGTACGCCTATGACCGCGGTGTCGTCGTCGTGGCGGCAACGGGGAATGATGGCGATTCAAGTCTCTCTTATCCAGCTTCATCGAAGTATACGATTTCGGTCGGTGCGACGAACACGTTCGGCATCGTCTCGGATTACTCGAACTATGGCTATGGGGTCGATGTCGTGGCGCCGGGCACGAAAGTCGCGAGTCTCGTCCCGAACGGAAACGTCGTCTATATGGACGGCACGAGTATGGCGACGCCACACGTCTCGGCTGTCGTTGGATTACTGCTATCGACACGTCCGGCACTCAAAGTCGAAGAGATTCGCCAGTTGCTCCATCGTACGGCAGAGCCGCTTGCTTTCTCTGGCGGGGATGCGACAGGTGGGATGAGCTATGAAGACGGCCTTGATTATTTCATGGAAGACTCGGAGGAAGAACTTCCGTTCAACTATGACTACATCAGCGGCTATGGCAAGGTCAACGTGCACCATGCGGCTTCGATGCTACGTCTCTACGCCAAGCCAGGCGTCGTCCGTGACAATTCGACGGTATTTGCTGCTAGCGTGCAGAGCGGGACGACAGTGACGGTCTATAACGGCGAGAAACGTCTCGCGACCGGAACGTCGAAACAGGCTCGTGTCGCATTGAATATCGGAGCTCAAAAAGAAGGCACGGTTCTCCGGGTCGTCTATAGCAACGGGAAGCTCGCCTCGAGCGAACGCCTTCTCGTCGTGAAAGGTGCCCGTGCGAAACAACCGACCGTCTCGACACCACGTGCGAACGCGAAGCAAGTATCGGGTCGCGCGGATGCGGGAATGACGGTCATCGTCCGAGACGCGAAGCGCCGCGTCATCGGGAAAGGGCCGACCGGCCTCACGGGAACGTTCGTCACGAAGACACGCACCCTTAAAAAAGGGGAGCGCCTCTCGGTCCACATCGAGGACGCGAAAGGTCGCGCGAGTCAGATGAAACACGTCGTCGTCAAATAAGTACACATGAAACAAGGAGTTCGCCGCAGCGAACTCCTTGTTTTGCCTTCTACTCGAGGATACCGAGGAGCTCCATGACCAATAAAACGAACAGTCCGGAGCCGAGAACGGCCGCGAAGAAGACGAGCACGGCGTACTCTTTTTGTTTCAAGATGGCCCACCATCCGGTCACGAACGCTCCGAGCCCAAGGACGAAGAATGTGGTCATGTAGCTGAGCCGTAGCATGTTCGCGGCGTTGTTGCTCCAAAGCGTCGAGTGGAAGGTCGTATCGAAGTTATCGAGCAGGAGGAACGGCACGTACATGGCGAGGAACAAGCCGATGAGGATAATCGACCACTTGCCGACCGAGGTGCGTGGGAACAAGGCGCCATTCATGACGATTCACCTCTTTTCGTTACAAAATCATCTGTATAGGACTATTCCCGTTTTGGCGAAATGTTGACGGATTTCGTTGAAACGACATGATATATTCGAAATGAGAGAGTGAGGGATGGCTATGATCGAACAGTTCAAGATGAGACGTGTTTGGGAGGATGCGCTCGAGATGAATGTGGCATTGACGTTAAAAGCAAAATGGTGCGAGGTCACGGTGGACGAGTATGTCACCGCATCCGATATCGAAGCGCTCGTCTCCACGTTATCCGCGTTCAATGCACGAAATGGGAAGTCGCCCCAGACGTGGAGACTCAATGTTCCGCTCGTCCACGTCTCCTTGACCTTCGAACTGGCGAATGCGAGAGGGACCGTGCAAGTCAACGCCGTGGTCGAACAAATGAAAGGCGATGGGGGAGACATGAACGCGTCCTTCTTGTTCGAGACGACGATGGGGCAACTCGATGATTTGAGCGCTCAACTCAAACGTTTCATCCGTCGTGAGACCGACCATGTCGACTCGCTCCGACCAGAATAAAGCAGCCTGAGACGTCTCAGGCTGCTTTTCAGTACCATTCTTTCGGTTCGTAATTCAATTCGCGGAACAACTGCTCGCGCTCTTTCTTCGATAGGTCGCGCCATTGTCCTGGCGGGAGCTTGCCGAGCGTGATGTTCATGACACGCACGCGTTGAAGTCGGTATACTTCGTAGCCGAGCGCTTCACACATGCGACGGATTTGGCGGTTGAGTCCTTGCGTCAGCGTGATGTTGAAATCGAACTTCGACAGTTGGTGGACTTTACATGGCAACGTCTTCTGGCCGAGGATTTTCACGCCGGCTTCCATCTGTTCGACGAACTCCGGGGTGATCGGCTTATCGACCGAGACGATGTATTCTTTCTCGTGCTCACCCTCTGCGCGAAGGATCTCGTTGACGATATCACCGTCGTTCGTCATCAAGATGAGCCCTTCCGAGTCTTTATCGAGACGGCCGATATTGAAGATGCGGAGCGGGTGGTTGACGAGGTCGACCAAGTTGCCTTTGACTTTTTTCTCGGTCGTGCTCGTGATGCCGACCGGTTTATGGACGGCGATATAGACGTTGTTTCGTGCGACACGCGCGGCCGAACCGTTGACGAGCACTTCGTCTCCTGGGCTCACTTGGTCCCCGATTTTCGCTTTCTTCCCGTTGATGGTTACCCGTCCTTCTTCGATGAGGCGGTCGGCTTGGCGGCGGGACGCCTTGCCGGATTCACTGATAAATTTGTTGATACGCATAGATCCACGTCCTTTTTTGGCTTCGTCCTCTCACTATAACGTATTTTAGAGGTGCCTGAAAGCGGGAAACGACCGAGTAGAGAGGATGTGGCATGATGGAGCAGGCACGTTTGCTATTGCAAGACGCGATACGATTTCAACAAGCGCTCATGACGTCGTCGTTTCAGGCAGAGCTGATTGATGGGGCGTCCCCGGTTCTATGGTACGGGCGACCGACGGAGGAACAATGGCTCACCGTCGGGACAAACCCGTCGCGCGGCGAGTTTTTCGAACGGGACGGTAACGTCAGAAGCGGGGAGTCGCAAAAATTTTATTGGCGTGACCAATCGCTCGATGCCTATCTTCAAGACGAAAGGGCGCACGAAGCGACGCTTGAACACGCCGCGGCCTATTTTGAGGCCGGACGAGCGACGACGAGTTGGTTCGGCAAGCGGAATGGAGCGAAACTGGAAGCGTTGCTTGAGGGCATGGGGCGCTCATTTTATGACGAATCCGCGCTCCATGTCGACTTCTTCAAATATGCGACGTGGCGTCAGATGGGCCGGTTGCGGACGGGGCGACAATGGATGGAGCACCCGACGTCACTCGATTTGCTGGAACGGACAATTCGTTATGTGAACCCGTCTCGTCTGATTGTCCTTGGGCGGGACAACTGCGCGTCGTTTGAAGGATTCACTTACAGTGAGCGAATCGAGGCGTATCCGAGTGCCCGGTTCGAGCTCGGTTATCATACGACGCTCGGTGTCCCGATGGTCGGACTGCATTTCAAACCATCCGAAGTGTTCGTCGGTCTCGGGAACGGTCGAGACGTATTCGGACTCCATCACGGTTCGTACGCGAAGCGAGACCATCTGATTCGAATCGGGGCAGCCATCGAGACGAGCGCTCGTCGTTATTTTGCCTGAACGTCAAGCTTTGGCGGATGGACGCGCGTGATGCTGCCCCAAAAGTTGAACTCGTTGAAATCGATATAACGGACGTCACGTACCCGATTATCGAGCACCTCGAGCAAGATGACGTCGGGAAAGCCGGGTTTACGGAAGATGATGTACCCGATTCCGGTCACAGAGTGATTTTTATAGAACCCGTTCGCCATATTCAAGATGAAGGGACGGTCGGCCGCGAGTTCGCGCTCGAACGTCGACCATTTCCATAGATAACGTGAGCTGCTATGCCCTTTGTAGCCGTAGTGGGCCCATAGTTTCGTGACGATTGTCGCGATGCGGGTCGGGGGTGTGCCTTTCTCGTCTTTGAACTGATGGGCGAGGGCGATCGCGCGGGCATCCTGTTGAATCTCGAACACGTCCTCTGGGATTTGGTCATAGCCTTGGTCACGGTAATAACGAAAGACAGCCGTCATCGAAGTGAGCGTACAATTGTTTTTGCCGCCGTTGAACGTTTTTTGCAGGAGCGCCGGAACTCCTTCAATCCGCTTTTCGGTTTTGATTGTCCAATGGCCATGATAGCGGTCGTTCACGTAAGCCACAGGGTCGACGATCCCGGCATAGCCTTTTTTCGCGACCTCGAGCTGACCTGCGTAATGATGTTCCATGACGCACCTCCTTTTCCTTTAGTATACAAACAACGCCTCTTCTCAGGAAACTATGAGAAGAGGCGTTGTGGCGTCAAAAGACCAAGTGAGCGATCCCGACGATGATAGGTAACGTGATAAACGTCCGGAGTAAGAAAATGAGGACGAGGTCAAAGAATGAAATCGGCAGTTTCGATCCGAGCAGCAGTCCCCCGACTTCCGACATGAAGATGAGCTGCGTGACCGATACAGTGGCGATGACGAAACGCGTCAGCTCACTTTCGATCCCGCTCCCGAGGACAGCCGGTAAGAACATATCGGCGAACCCGACGACCATCGTCTGAGCAGCCGCTTCGGCTTCAGGAACTTGGAGCAACATCAAAATCGGTTCGAACGGTTTACCGAGAATCGTGAAGAGCGGTGTATATTCTGCAATGACGAGCGCAATCGTCCCGACGGCCATGACGACCGGCAAGATACCGAGCCACATGTCGAGCACGTTTTGGAAACCATCCTTGAACGTGGCGACGGCACCTTTGCTAGATTTCGACTTCAACAGTGCTTGGCGCAACGCCCACGTCCGCATCTTCACGTTGGCCGGCACCGGTTCTTCCGGTTTTAGTTCAGTTTCTTCGTACGGTGTATCAGCCTTTTTCGACAACGGATAAATCCGAGGCATAATCAGCGCTGCGACAATCCCTGATAAGACAATCGCTCCGTAGTATTGCAGGAAGTAAGCGTCGAGCTCCATATACGACAAGATGACGATGGTGAACGTGATCGAGACGACGGAGAACGTCGTGGCGATGACGGCAGCTTCTCGTTTCGTGTAATAGCCGTTCTCATACTGTTTCGTCGTCAAAAGAATCCCGATCGTCGCGTCCCCGACCCAAGATGCGAGCGAGTCGAGCGAGGCCCGGCCCGGAAGTTTGAAGAGCGGGCGCATCACTTTGATGAGCATCGTCCCGACATACTCGAGCAGACCGAAGTTCAAGAGGAGCGGGAGCAACATCCCAGCAAATAAAAACGTCGCGAATAAAATCGGAATCAAATCATACAGCAAGAGTCCGCCAGTGAATTCGGATGTGATCATCTCCGGTCCGATCACGAGAAGCGTCATCACCCCAGCAATAAAACCGACGACTCGCATCCCGAACCAGAACGGTGTGACGTTGAACAGTGAATTGAAGTGTGGCCGTTCTAGGATGAACGCCGGTTTAGCCAAATACGTCCATAATGATCCAAGCACTGAGATGCCCATCATGATGACGGCAAGCGTCGGAACGATCCCGCCGATGAGGTCGATCAACTGATTCGACAAGAGTGCGACCGGAATCGTAAATCCGTCCTCGGTCGGAACGGGCACGATGAAGAACATGAGGCCGATCAAAGAAGGAATTAAGAATTTCAGAAAGTCGTTGGACGTGAATGACGTCCCGCCTTGGTCAGGCTTGTTTGGTGTCTGATTCATGTGTTTTACCCCTTTTCCCCGAAAAAGTAGTTGGCGCGCCTCACTCGCATGTCCCCATCATGCGTGAGTGAATCGCTATGAAAGAATAGTTTCTTCTCGTTCATTATAGAGAAGGGGATACGTAGCAGGCAACAACTCGTTGCAATTTTCTGAAAAAAAGAAAACGGTCACACGAGCGAACTGCTCGTATTCTCGGGCTCACTTTAGTATGATGACGGCGAGTCTTACAAATTCGAGATATTCACCATATATACTTTAGGAACGGAGCGATACAGATGAGATTAAGTGTACTCGATCAAGCGCCGGTGACATCCGGCCATACGTCAGAACACGCGTTGCAAAGCGCGGTCGAACTCGCCCAAGTGGCAGAAGAACTAGGATATTACCGGATGTGGATGGCCGAACACCACGGAGGCATGTCGTTCGCGAGCTCGGCCCCGGAAGTCGTCGCAGCGTATATCGCCGCGAAGACGGAACGGATTCGTCTTGGGTCGGGTGGCATCATGATGATGCACTATTCGCCGCTCAAGATGGCCGAAGTGTTCAAGACACTCAGCGCGCTCGCACCGGGCCGTATCGACTTCGGGGTCGGCCGGGCACCGGGGGGAGACCCTAACGCCATCTACGCGATGTCACAAGGTCAAAAACCGATGATGGACGGTTTGTATGAAAAACTTGGAACGACGTTGCAACTGATTAACGACGAGACCCCGGAAGAGCGATGGTATAAGAACACGCCGGCCGCTCCGACCGGGGTGACGCTTCCTGAGGCGTGGCTCCTTGGATCGAGCGGAAACAGCGCCGTTCAAGCAGGGCGGATGGGGCTCGGCTATTCGTTCGCCCAGTTTTTCAACGGTGAACTGAGCGTCGATGCGCTCGACGCATATCGCCATCACTTCACCCCATCCGCGTTCATGGAGAAGCCCGACATTAGCGTCACGTATCTCGTCACGACGGCCGAGACAGAAGAGGAAGCCGAGTATTTGGCCCGTCCGTCGGATTTGTCGCGCTTGTTCTTGATGAAAGGCCAGCTCCGTCAACTGCTTAGTCCGGAAGCGGCGCACGATTACCCCCTCACCGAAGTCGATAAGATTCAAATCGCCAACAACCGCAAGATTCATCTTGTCGGGACACCGAAGCAAATCGCGACGCAGCTACAAGAAGAGTCGGCCCATTATGGATTTGATGAGGCGATGATTTGCAGCATCCAACATACGCAAGAGAGTCGTCTGAACGTCTACCGCCTCCTCGCCAAAGAGCTTCTCTGACCAAAACGCACCTGTCCTAACGGATAGGTGCGTTTTCGATTAGAGAAACAGTTGCATGATGACGAACAGGGCGACCAGTCCACCGAGTGAGACGGTAAAGAAGACGGCGACCGAGCGCTCATGGTTGCGGAAAATCGTGTAAAGTCCAATGACAAACGCACCGAACGCGGCGACGACGGCCGATATCGACACGACGGCAGCCCACGTGTTGTCGAATAGGGTGTCGAAATTGAATGGTTGACCCGACTGGACAATGAGGGCAGAGATGATTAAGAGAAAGAACACAGCGAGCAACAAGAGGACCGACCATTTCCCTGGACGTGTCTGTGGGTAGACGTTTCGACTGAGCATGATGGTTCACCTCGCTTTTTCAACTTTTACCTATCTATACCCGATTTTAAGTACATCTCAAAAAATGCTTCCCCTTTTTTTGAACGGTTTCGTGAACAACATCGTCTAAAACAACTAAACTAGAGGAAACGGAGATTGCCTGGAGGTACAGTATGCAGCAGATGAAGATCGACCCGTATTATTTGTTTGATGTTTTCGTTCATTTATACCGGATGGTGTTTTTGATGGAAGTGACGCCTGACGGTTACCGTTATGTGCGCGTCAGTGAGCAGGGGAAACTGGCGTCCTCACTTCCGGAAGACGTAGGGGGACGTTATCTGCATGACATGTACGCGGCCGAGGTCGCCAACGAGCTGATTGTGCATTACGACGCAGTCGTCGCCTCGCATGAACCCGTCTATTTCATGTCGAAGATGAACATCGACGCCAACACGGCCCGATTCGCCTCATCCGTCCTCATGCCACTCGAGAACGAGGCGGGAGAGGTGCGTTACGTCCTCGGCTTGACGACGGACTTATCGGAAGAGGCGGAAATGAAATTGTTGAGTAGCATCGAGAATATTGACTACTTGACCGGGATGCCGAACTTGATGAAAGTGAAGCTCGAACTCGAGAAGTTGTTCCTGAAACAAGAAACGGAAGCGACGAGCGTCATGCGGCTGCACATCAATCGATTCAAAATCATTCTGTCCCTCCAAGGCGTGGAGCGGTCACATCGCCTGATTAAAGAGATGACTCGGCACTTGTCGAACCTATTGCCGAAAGGCTCAATCATCGGTCGCGTCGACGGGGAGGATTTTATCGCCGTCTTACCATACACGTCGGTCGAAACGGCGACGATGCATGGGGAGCGCCTGCTCGCGGCGATTGCCGACTACACGTACCAAGTTGCCGAGACGGAATTCGCCTTGTCCGGCTGCCTCGGAATCAGTGCGGGAACCGAGGATGCAGACCGGGTCATCATGAACGCGTCAACAGCACTCCTGGAGGCCAGACAGGCTGGGAAACAAATCATCAAAGTGTACGAGAAAGATGACTACGTGCAGCACTACATCGATGAGATGACGATTGAGATGGAACTCGTCAAAGGGTTGAAGGCGGATGAATTGAGCGTCGTCTACCAGCCGAAAGTCGGCTGTCAGGACGGAACGGTTCATTTCGAGGCGCTCGTGCGTTGGCAAAGCGCGGCACTCGGGAACGTCTCGCCGGAAACGTTTATTAAGATTGCCGAAAAGTCACTTTTGATCGAGGATATTACCGAGTTCGTCTTTGATCGGGTCTGCCGTGACATGATTGACCAGCCGGACTTGTTTGAAGGCCGACGTGTCGCAATCAACGTCTCGCCGGTATTGTTCCGCCAAGATTATATTCAGCAGTTGTTACCGATTCTCTCGGCGTATGGCCTGCTGCCGGAACAGTTCGAATTTGAAATCACAGAGCATACGCTCATGCAAGAACCGCTCCTCGGCATTCAAACAGTCGATTATTTGAAAGCGAAGGGGTTCCGGATTTTGATTGACGATTTTGGGGTCAGCTATTCGTCGCTCAACTATTTAAAAATGTTTGATATCGATGGCATCAAGATTGACCGTTCGTTCATCAATCAATTGGACAAAGACAACGGGCTGAAAGAGTACGAAATCGTCAAACTGATCGTCTCGCTCGCCAAGAAATTGAATTTAGAGGTCACGGCTGAAGGTGTTGAGACTGAAGTACAGTATCGTGCGATTGATCAGCTCGGATGTGACGAGGTTCAAGGATACTTCTTCAGTCGACCCCTTCCACCCTCTGACCTCAAGCAGGCGCTTGAAGCGCTCGTCTCACAACATGCGGCGTTGCGTCAGGGCGAGTCAGATAAAGCCATGGCGGTGACGTCACTCGATGAGACGGAGGCCGAACGACTGAAGACAATCCTTCGGCTTGAAATTTTGAACACCCCGCGAGAAGAACGGTATGATCGGATCTCACGGCTTGTCGCCCGGACGTTGGACATGCCGGTCGCACTGATCTCGATTTTGACGACGGATCAACAATGGATCAAATCGTGCCAAGGGGTCGCGCTTGAAAATTCGAGCGTGGAGCGGAAGTGGACGTTGTGCGACCGTGTCGTGACAGGAAAATCGGCGCTCGTCATCGAGGATGTACGGACGGCCGAGGCGATGTCGGACAATCCGTTACTCGAAGGGATTGGTTTTTATGCCGGCGTGCCGCTCTTGACACGAAGCGGCCACGTCATCGGTACGCTATGCGTGACCGACGAACGGTCACGTCGCTTCGATACCGAGGCGCTGCAAACGCTCGAAGATTTCGCCAGATGGGTCATGGCGGAAATCGAATTGACCGAGCAAGCGCGAGCGCAAGCCCGACGGCAACAGACGCTCGAGTCGCTCTATGAAGTGACGGCCATTCACGAACCGTTCAGTGATAAATTGAAACGGATTCAGACGGTGCTCCGTGACTGGATTGGATATTCCCACGCACTCGTTTTCTCGACGGAGTCCACCTATCGCGTCTTATCAGAGGATGGGGAAAGCAAACTCGATTGGACGGGAGACGAGTTGCAGCAACTACACGCGTTGACGACGATCGGTCATCAAAAGCTGGGTCGAAACGAATTCGTCATCGATGGAATCGAGTTTGCCTCGATGATCAGCCTGCCACTAGCGAATGAAGGGAAGACGTTCGGATGGGTCGTCTTTTTGGCTGAACAAGGCAGCTTGGACGATGTCGTCGACACGGTGACGATCAACGAGATGACCGATACGATCCTGCTCGTGACCCGCTGGATGGAGAACGAGATTCGACGTGAACGCAAGCATCAAGAAGTGATTGAGCTCATCACCCAAGATGGGCTGACGAAGCTGGCGAACCGGCATTCGCTCATGACCGATTTGAGACAGAAAATGAATCGGAAGCAAACGGTCGCTCTGCTATTTATCGATTTAGATGACTTTAAACAAGTAAACGATTCCTACGGTCATTTGATCGGGGACGAGGTGCTCATCGAGACGGCGAAACGAATCCGTACGTTCAGCCAAACGGTTTCAGGGAAAGCGTACCGATTTGCGGGCGACGAGTTTTTAATCGTCATCGAAGCAGAGCCGGAAGCGCTCGATCCAACCGTGTTTGGCGAGTTGAATCATGTCATTTCCCAGGAAATGACGGTCGGGAACGGCTTGAGACTTAGATTATCAGCCAGTGTCGGTGTCGCCTACTCTAGGATGGACCAAGCATCCCTTGATGCGATCATCCATCACTCGGACGCGGCCATGTACGTCGCGAAAAACTGTGGCGGGGACGGATACTACGTGTACGACTCATATCAAGAACACTGAAAAGGAGACGGACGATGGGGAAGTTGTGGCTGATTGAAGGGTTGCCTGGGAGCGGAAAGACGACATTCGCCGAAACGTTTGTGGCGAGAGGGAGTTCCTACAAATTCTATTCGGAAATCGATGCGTCCCACCCGGTCGATTTGCATGACGTCCATTGGGTCGAAGGGGACATACGGTTCGAGGGAGATGTCATCGATCAAGATGGAGATGGTCGATTCGTCCGCTATCGGGCTGGAGAGGCCATCTATGGCACGGACGTCTATGAGTTACCGTTCGAGAAACATGTCGACCTCATGATCGGCCGTTGGCATCGGTTCGTGGAACGTGCACAAAGGGATGAGGTAGACTATGTGTTTGAGTGTGCCATTCTTCAAAATCCGTTCACGATCGGCATGGTGTCGCAACACGTTCCGAACGAACAGATTGAGCGTTATATTGAGACCGTGGCGGGCCTGATCACTACGCTTGATCCGACGGTTGTGTACTTGGAGACGAACGATGTCCCGGCTGTGTTTCGTAATGTGTATGCGGAACGTCCGCCCGAGTGGCAACAAGGTTTCGTCGACTACTATACGACTCGTGCGTATGGCCGGGCGAACGGATTGGTTGGAATCGAAGGAACGATTCGACTTCTGGAAGAACGGCAACAACGTGAATTGAAGGTGTTGAGTCATTTGCCGCTACGAACGATTCGAATCGTCAATGACGAACGGAGAGCGCTCGAAGCGTTCGACAAATTATGGAATAAGGAAGGAGCCGGTCATGCAGACGCTTAAACAATATTCCGACCGCTTTTGGTACATGACCCCTGTCGCCGAGACCGATCGTCCGATTTTAGGAGCTGTTGTCGGTGACACGCATACACTCATGATTGATGCAGGGAACTCCGAGGCGCATACGAACTTATTTTTAGACGCCTTGACCGTACAAGGAATCAAGCGCCCAACGCTCGTGGCGTTGACGCATTGGCACTGGGACCATGTTTTTGGATTGTCGGCATTGACCGATACTGTCTCGATTGCAAGCACGGCGACAAAAGCCGGAATCGAGCGACTGTTTCCCTACACGTGGGACGATGAGGCGTTGGCCGAACGGGTCGAGGACGGACGTGAAATCGCGTTTTGCGCGGAGGCGATCCAACTCGAATACGGTGAAGACAGGTCGATGCGTGTCGTCTTACCGACCGTGACGTTCGATGATACAATCACGCTCGACCTTGGCGGGGTCCACGTCCTCTTAAAGCATGTCGGTGGAGATCATGCTGCCGATGCGGTCGTGGCTTACGTACCAGAGGAAAAGGTACTGTTTTTAGGGGATGCCCTCTATGCGAACTTGTACGCGCCGTCTTGGCGGATGACGCCGGCCCAGACGCTTCGCCTTTTAGAGGTGCTCGACCAGTTCGAGGCCGAGGCGTACGTCTGGTCGCACGGTCAAGTCGTGACCCGTCTCGAGTACGAGAAAGACCGAGACATATTACGGAGTTTGGCCCAAATCACTATTGATTTCCCAGGAAATAAGGAAAAGATAACCGCACAGTACGAACGTTTGACGGGGCGCTCGGTCGACGAGGAAGAACAAGAGCTGATTTCGTTCTTCGTGAACGGCTCGAGTGGGGAAGCGTGATGGAAATCAAACGGATTCACGACGAAGACGAAACGTTTCAACAGTTTTTGACGAGTCGGTTGCGAACGTTCAATGACGCTCACTCGATGCACCATCGCGAGATCCGCAATGCTGACGTCCCGGTCGTTCAGCTGAAAGTGGAACACGACGGGGAAATGATCGCAGGGTTGTTTGGGAGCGTCTATTGGGGCTGGTTCGACTTGGACCGGTTATGGGTCGCGTCAGAACATGCGGGAACAGGCCTGGGAAGCCGTCTGCTCGAGGAAGGGGAGCGGTTGGCCCGCGAACTCGGGGCGACGCGCGTCAAGTTGACGACGTTCTCGTTTCAGGCGAAGACGTTTTATGAGCGCTTCGGTTATGAGGTAGCGGGCGTCCTATACGACTATCCGCCTGGCTCTGATTACTATATGATGACGAAACGATTGATTGATGCATAAAAAAAGCGGCTCACGCGAGCCGCTTTTTTTAGTACACTTTATCCCCGTTGAAGATTGAGTTTTTCACCATGACGTAATCGACGGTGCGCAATGCATCGAGATTGTCCCCACCCGAGTAAGAGATGGCCGATTGGAGGTCTTGCTCCATCTCGGTCAACGTGTCTTGGAGCGCCCCTTTATGCTCGACGAACACTTTCTTGCCTTCGACGTTTTTCCGTTCCCCTTTTTGGAATTCAGAAGCCGACCCGAAGTATTCTTTGAGCAACTTCCCGTCCTGTTCGAACGTCTCGCCCGGTGACTCGTCGTGGCCGGCGAACAACGAACCGATCATGACCATCGATGCCCCAAAGCGAATCGATTTGGCGATGTCCCCATGTGTCCGGATGCCCCCATCCGCGATAATCGGTTTCGTCGCCGCCTTGGCACACCAACGGAGCGCGGCGAGTTGCCAACCGCCCGTGCCGAAGCCTGTCTTGATTTTCGTGATACAGACTTTGCCTGGTCCGATACCGACCTTCGTCGCATCCGCCCCGGCATGCTCGAGTTCCCGGACTGCTTCCGGGGTCCCGACGTTGCCGGCGATGACGAACGAGCCTGGAAGGTGGTGTTTGATGTGTTGAATCATGCGGATGACCGCGTTCGAATGACCGTGCGCGATATCGATCGTGATGAACTCCGGCGTATGCCCGGATTCGGCCAGCATCTCGACGAAGCGATACTCATCTTCCTTCACACCGACACTGATCGATGCATATAACCCGCGTCCATGCATGTCTTCGATGAACTTGAGCCGCGTCTCTGGATGGAAGCGATGCATGATGTAGAAGTAACCGTTCTCGGCCAGCGATAAGGCGACTTTCTCATCGATGATCGTCTGCATGTTGGCAGGCACGACCGGAAGTCGGAACGTAAAGCCCCCAAGCGTCACGCTCGCATCGCATTCAGACCTGCTGTCGACGATACATTTTGCGGGAATCAATTGAATATCTTCATAATCAAATACTTTATCCATGTTGTCACACCCCTATTTACGAACAATTAGATTCGTTGAATGATAAATACTTCGTCCATTCGGTAATGTAACGTAAATTAGAGCATATGTCAAAGGGATATAGCGATAAAAGATAAAAATTCTTGATGATTGCTGATAAATCCTCTTTAATGTTCGTGTTTAGGTGCTGTTATCTATGTTTCACGTGAAAAAAGACCGCTCAGGAGCGGTCTTTAAAAACGACATATTGATTTCGTCCATTGGCCTTGGCTTCATATAGTGCCAAATCCGCGTGTTTGAGCAATTGTTTCGTCGACATTCCTGGTCGGTAAGGGGCGACCCCGACGCTCGAGGTCGTAACGAACGTATGTCCTTCGATTAACCACGGAAGTTGGAGCGCGGTGACAAGCTTTTCGGCCACCCGTCTCGGCGCATCGGATTCCGTGTAACGGATGAGCACCGAAAATTCGTCGCCGCCAAAGCGAGCGATCACGTCTTGGTTGCGCAGGACATCGGTCAGGCGAGCAGAGAATTGGCGTAGCAGTTCGTCGCCGATGTCATGTCCGAGTGTGTCGTTAATCTGTTTGAAACAGTCGATATCGAGCGAGAGGACGGCGAGAGACTCGTCTCCTTCATCCAATCGCACCAATGTCTCTTCCAAGTAGGCGAGGAAGTAGCGCCGATTCGGCAAGTCGGTCAACGTGTCATGGTAAGCCAGGTGCTTGAGCTGTTTCTCCAACACTTTGCGTTTCATGATTTCCCGCGTGACCGTCAAATAATGGAGCAGCTGGCCAACGTCGTCGTAAATCGCTTGAATCTTCGTCTCGAGCCAAATCCAACGTCCATCCTGGTGCAGGTGACGAAATTCGAGGGTGAGCGGTTCGCTCGACGCTGTCATCGTGTCGAGTTGTCGTCTCGCGGACTCGACGTCATTCGGATGGATGAAGTCGAGCGTATTTTTACCCTCGTAAAGCTCGGGCGCATATCCAAGCACGGTCTTGTGGGACGGCGAAGCGTAGCGCACTTGACCGTCACGCTCGAGGATACAGACGAGGTCGCTCATGTTCTCCGTGATGAGGCGATATTGCGTCTCACTTTGGTGCAGGGCGCGCTCCATCTCACGCTTCTCGGTGACGTCGCGCAACAAAGTCATGACGGCAGTCGTGCCTTCGTAATCGATGAGCAGGCTGCCGATGTCCATATGTAGTCTTCGTCCTCCCGGCGTGAGGAGCACGATTTCCGTGTCTTGAACGGGATCACCTTGCCGTAAGGCTTGGAGGCGCGCCTTTGTCGTCTCATGAAATTCCGAGGCGACAAATTTAAAGATTGATTCGCGCTCGATATTCGTCTCTCCGATTGTTTCTAGCGCTAGGGCGTTGGCGTATAGAATGACGCCGTCTTTATGAACGATAATCCCTTCCGGAATCGTCTCGATCAGTTGGCGATAGCGACGCTCGCTCTCTTGGGTCGCACGCTCGGCATTTTTCTCCGGAGTATGGTCAATAATGATGGCGAACAGACCCGTGATTCGGCCTCCGACTTCAATCGGAATATTCAAGATGGCCAAGTCGAGGAAATCCCCGGTCTTTTGAAGCGCCGTGATCCCGTATTTGTGCGGGGTGCCGGACAAGGCAAAGCGGAGACCGTCGTCGACGAGCATTCGTTCTGACTCTGGCAACCATGCTAAAAATGACTCGCCTAACAAATCATCTTCTCCGTAACCGGTAATCTGCGTGGCAGCGGGGTTGATCGATTGGACGCGAAACGCGTCATCGAGGACGAAGATGCCATGCGGCGAGTAGCGCCGGAGCGACTCGTGCTGGTCTTTCAGAATCGACAGTTCGAGTTCGCGACGCTTCCGCTCCGTCACTTCCCGGACGACCGAGATGACGTGTGTGCAGACGCCTGCCTCGTCGAAGACCGGGGTCACCTCGGATTCGTAGTAATGAACCGGTAGTTGAATCTCATGTGAGACGGGTTGGACCGAGTAAGAAGGTTCGGCCAGGCGGTAGTCTTCGAAGACGATACTCTTTCGCTCCCGAACAGCCTCCTCGTAATGTCGTGTGACGAGAGCGGCTGTCTCGGGCGGGACCATGTCCTCGACACGTTTCCCGATATCGGCATCTGTCCAGCCGATCGCCTGCTTCCCCGGCTCGTTTACAAATATATAGCGATAAGTTGAACCGTCCACTTCCATGAAGAAGACAAAATCAGAGATTTTGTCGAACGTTCGGAGGAGGACGGAGGAATAGTGTTGGATTGTCTGGTCGGCGTGCATCATGTCCCTCATTTCAATCAAAAACTTTTCGGCGCGTCATTCTCATATTACCGTAAGTGACGATGAAATGTGTGAACATTCTAAAAAAGACGGGACTGTAAAAAGTCCTGTCAGGCAGCTTGTTTCATTTCGGATCGCTCGTGGCGACCGTTCATCAAGTAATAGAGGAACAACGTAAAGAAGACGACGCCGGCAAGCAACAGATAGAGCGTTGAAAAACCGGTCAACGGAATGAGCAAGCCAATAAAATAAGGCCCGAATCCTAGACCCGCGTCCAAGGCGATGAAGAAGGTCGACGTGGCCATGCCCATCCGGTGAGGGGACGCCGCTTTGACGGCGATCGCTTGTGTGCCGGATTGGATATTCCCGAATCCTAATCCGATTAGCGCCCCGGCGAGTAACAGCATGACTGCGTTGTTGGCTTGGCTCAAGACAAGCATGCCGATCGCAAAGAAGGCGATGGCCGGGTACATGACGATGTTGGCCCCTCGCGCGTCCATCAGGCGCCCGGTGATGGGCCGCGAGATCAGGACCGCAATAGAATAGACAAGGAAGAAAATACTCGCCGCTTCCACGAGATCGAGTTCACTCGCATAGAAATTGATATAAGACAACACGCTCGAGTAACTGAGGGCCGCGACGCCAATGATGAGTGCAATTGGCAACGCCTTTGGTTCGACGAATGCACTCAGTGACAAGCCCCGAACAACTTCCGGATTGTCAGCCTCAGGGACGTTCACGAACAAGGCACTTCCTAGACTGATGAGTCCGACGACGAGACAAGTTAGGAAGATGACCGAGAAGCTCGTGTACTGACTCATCATCAGGCCGACGAACGGGCCGATGGCGGTGGCGAGTGTCGAGCTCATGCTGTAATAGCCGATGCCTTCGCCTTTTCGAGAGCCGGGGATGACCTGGGCGACGATTGTTCCGGTCGCCGTACTCGACAGTCCCATTCCGAGACCGTGAACGAAGCGGGTGAACAGCAAAAAGCCAACGCCGAGGTCGATAAAATAGAGCAAAATTGTCGCCGTGAAGAAGGTGAGACCGATGAGAAGCGTCTTGCGCCGTCCGATCGAATCGATCAAGCGTCCGATGAAGAGTCTCCCGACGAGCGTCCCGATAATAAAAATGCCGGTGACAAGCCCGGCCTCGCTCGTCGAAGCCCCATATGTGGAAACGGCATGAACGCCGATGGTTACCATTAGCAAGAAGAAGATGAGCGTCAAGAAGAAGTTGACGAGGGAGATGATGAGAAAATCTTTCGTCCATAGTTTTTGTGCGGTCAGTTGCATCGTCGGCCCGCCTCCTTATCCATTTGATTCTAAATAGTTAACAAACATAACTAAAGGAGTATAACAAAAGGATGGAGGTTTGTCCGAACAGACGCTTGTCACTAGAAAAACCGATGCGTGTTCACGCATCGGTCGGTCGTCAGGCTAGATGACGGCGATACCAGAGGACAAGCGGGACGAGCACGTGGGAGATGACGCCGCCGAGCAGTGACAAGGTTAGATAACTCGACTGGGCGGCGATGACGCCCGAGAGCATCCCTCCTGATGCGCCGGCTAAGGCAATCCAAACATCAACTGAGCCTTGTGTCTTCGCGCGCGTCTCCGTCGACGTCGCATCGACGAGGATGGCGGTCCCGCTGATGAGACCAAAGTTCCACCCGACACCGAGCAGGACGAGCCCGACAATCAACAAGAAGAGAGAGTCGGCTGGGGCAAAAGCGGCGACGACCCCGGCGAAGAACAAGGTCACCCCCGAGGCAATCGCCATGATTTCACGACCGATCCGGTCGACGAGCACGCCTGTCACGAGGGACGGCAAGTACATCGCCCCGATATGAAACCCGATGACGAGCCCGACGGCACCGAGCTCGTGTCCGTGGTGGCGCATATGAACGGGCGTCATCGTCATGATGGCGACCATCACAATTTGGCTGAGGATCATGACGAACGCACCGACATAGACACCACGGCGGTCATGCGTCGATTCAACCGGATGGACTGATGTGTCGATGGTTTCTTGCCGTTTCGCCTCGATGGCACGGGCGACGAGAAGCGGGTCAGGGTTCAAGAATACGAGCAAAATGAGGCCGGCGAAGAGATAGGCTACCCCCGCAAGCAAAAACGGTCCTGATAGTGTCGGCAAGCCGAGCCCGTCGGCGACACGTCCCATCGGCTCGACCAAGTTCGGTCCGGCGACAGCCCCGAACGTCGTCGAGACCATCGCGATACTGACCGCGGTCGCTCGCTCCGTCGCATTCGCCAAATCTGTCCCGGCGTAACGGGCTTGGAGGTTTGTCGCTGTCCCCGCCCCGTAGATAAGGAGTGAGATGAACAAGAGCGGTACGCTCTCGAGCGTCGCGGCAATGATGACCCCGACCGCTCCGAGCGCACCGGTCAAGAACCCGGTCGCTAGTCCGAAGCGGCGTCCGACCCGCTGTGACATCAACCCGATCAAAAAGGCGGTGGCGGCGGAACCGAGCGTGAACAGTGCCGTCGGAACGCCCGCGTACGCGTCGGTCCCGAGTAAATCACGGGCCAGCAAGGCGCCGACCGTGATCCCGGCGGCGAGGCCGGCCCCTCCAAATATTTGTGAGAGCACGACAGTGACTAACGTTCGTTTGTATAACTGTCGTTGCAGTTCAAGGTTTTCCACATAGGTAGCAAACTCTTTTCGCATCCAGTCTTTCCTCCTTTACGCTATATACCCCACCTAGTATATCGTTAGAGAGGAGGGGAAGGGAAGCACGTAAAAAGGATTCGACCCGTCGTTTTGGGTCGAATCCTTGAACTGTTCACATTAGGCGCGGTCCCAGAACCGTCCTTGCGCGATGCCGTCGATAAACGTATCGAAACCATCGAGACTATGTTGTTTGAACGTGTAGACGCCTGGTTGATCTGTCTTCACCCGGCAGCGGTCGAGCACTTCATCGTGGTGCAAATGTAGCGCGAGTGGCTTGAAGTGCTTATACGTGTTCTCGATGAATTCGAGCACGTCGTCCTCGACCGAGGTCGCGGTGCTGACGAGGAAAGCGGCATCGAACAGGCTCGAGTCGACCGTATCATACGTCTCTTTCACTTTAAGGTCGCCGAGCGTATACGACTTCTTCCCGACGAGGCTGTAATTGACCTTGTTGTCAGCGAACACCTGGACCCACGCCTTCACTTGCGCGGCATCGACGTCTCCGGCAAGGAGGACGGCGACGCTCTTCGTGTCCGGTTTCGCGATTGTATTGGCCATGCTGAGCGCCGGTGAGGTCTTGTCCGAGACGACTTCATTGTTCTCGTCCGGAAGCTCGACGCCTAAGTTGTCAGCGACGACAGAGGCGAGGTGACGGTCGATGCGATTCAACAAATCGACGGCGTTCTCTTTGACCATGTCCGACTCACATTTGCCGAGCTCGAAGCTGTAAGCGTCTTGAATGTGCTGCTTTTCGACGTCGGTCATGCTGTTATAGAAGAGCTTCGCTTGCGAATAGAAGTCGAGGAAGCTGTCGCTTCGGCCACGAATCTTGTGCCCGTCGATTTTCTCTTGATAGTGCTCGAACCCACCTTGCTCGGCTGGAACAGGCTCGGGTTGATTGTTGTTGAGCGCATTTTTGTGGTAGCTCGTCTGTCCTTTATGAACGGCCATCTGATGCATGCCGTCGCGCTGGTTGTTATGGAACGGGCAGACCGGTTTGTTGATTGGGAGTTGATGGAAGTTCGGTCCTCCAAGACGTGATAACTGGGTATCGGTGTACGAGAACAGGCGTCCTTGCAGGAGCGGATCGTTCGAGAAGTCGATCCCAGGCACGAGATGGCCAGGGTGGAACGCGACTTGCTCGGTCTCGGCGAAGAAGTTATCGACGTTGCGGTTGAGCATCATCTTGCCGACAAGTTTGACGGGCACGTCTTCTTCCGGCCAAAGTTTCGTCGGATCGAGAATATCGAAGTCGAACTTGAACTCATCTTCTTCCGCGATGATTTGAAGCCCGAGTTCCCATTCCGGGTAATCGCCTTTATCGATTGCTTCATACAAGTCGACACGGTGGAAGTCGGCGTTCTTCCCGAGCGCCTTCTGTGCTTCGTCCCACACTTGCGAATGGACGCCAAGTTTTGGCTTCCAATGGAATTTGACGAAATGTGCCTTGCCTTCCTTGTTGACGAGTCGGAACGTGTGCACGCCGAACCCTTCCATCATGCGCAGACTGCGCGGGATGCCGCGGTCGCTCATCGCCCACATCACGTGGTGAGCCGCCTCATGGTTTTGACCGACGAAGTCCCAGAACGTGTCGTGGGCACTTCCGCCTTGCGGCACTTCCGTGTGCGGTTCCGGTTTCACGGCATGGACGAGGTCCGGGAATTTGATGGCGTCTTGGATGAAGAAGACGGGCATGTTGTTCCCGACAAGGTCATAGTTCCCTTCATCCGTGTAGAACTTCGTCGCGAAGCCTCGGACGTCGCGGACGGTGTCCCCAGAACCGCGCGAGCCTTGCACCGTCGAGAAGCGGACGAACACCGGCGTCACTTTCGACGGGTCGTTCAAGAAGTCGGCTTTCGTATAGTCAGCGAGCGACTCGTACACTTGGAACTCCCCGTGGGCCCCGACGCCGCGCGCATGCACGATGCGTTCAGGAATCCGTTCGTGGTCGAAGTGCGTCATCTTCTCACGGAAGTGGAAGTCCTCGATGAGCGTCGGTCCGCGTCGCCCGGCTTTGAGCGAAAACTCATCCTCCGCCATCTTTAGACCTTGGTTCGTCGTGAGCCCGGCTTGCTGCTCGTTATCGATCATATGTTGTTTTAATTGCTCTTCCTTCTTGTTCCCCATGTAATTGCCTCCCCTTTAAGTATGCACACGCGCTGTAAGCCACGTTTTGGCCTACTTAACGAGTTTTCCCTAACCGACCGAGAAAAAACCCCCATTTTTAAAATGGAGGTTAGCGTAACATGGATAGGGTTTTCGTCTTGCCGTCCGACAGTTTGTAGCGCACGACGTAGTGGCGCGCCGTCGTCTGGACCGTGGCGGATGTGATTTTCGTCGTCTTTTCACCGATATGGATCAGCGTCAAATACTCGACTTGCTTGCCGCGCTTTGTCGTCACGACTTGATTGCGGCGTTGCCAGTCATAATCTCGGTATGACACGTAACTCGCACCGACGGCGACTTTCGGGGTCGTGCCGACCTCGAGTTGCAACAAGTGGATGGAGCGGTTCTGGTTGTCTTTAAACATGGCATGACGGCTTCCGCTCGAGACCCGGTTCAAACCGGTCCCAAGATGGAACCGCTGGACGAACGAGGTCGTGGTCGGACTCGTGATGTCATCGTACACGAGCACCGTTCCGTCGCGGTCGTAGGCGAGGCGACGGGTGTGCGTCATCCCCTGGCCGAGCAGTCCGCTCGTCCCGGCTGCCGTCCACTGTGTCGATGAAGCGCCGACCGAAGTGATTTGACTGCGTCGCAAGTTGCTCGGCGTCAATTTGAAGTTCTGTCCGGCAACATGGACGGTATTATGGGCCGCTGCCTGCATGACGACCTTTCGTTCGGGTCGATTCGTATAGGCGTAACGACCGCTCTCGACGATAAAGTCGCGTCCGTAACCGTAAAGGTCGATCGATAAATCGTCGGCATGTTTATGGATGTTGCTGTGATAGCCGGCCGTCATCATCACTTGGACCGCGTCGTGGAACGGACCAGAAGCCCCGCCCCAATGCTGACGGAAGAAGGCGTACTGGTTCGACAACTTGCCGACCCGTGTCGACGGTTGCGCCCCAGATCTCCCTTGTGTCATCGCATAATACAAGTGTGGATAACGCTCGACATAGGGAATCGCGTCCGGACGGTGAACGATGGACGGGGTGTCGCCGAACATCGGGAGTGTCCCGTTCGGCTTCAACATATACGTCAGCGCACCAGGCATATCTTTGACGTCTCCCATCCGGCTCGACAAGGCGAACCGGTTAGCGGCGGCCCAGTCGTTGAAACGGGCGAGCGTGTCATATAAATAAATCTGATAGAACGGTGAGTGCTCAAGGTGGACCCCGTCCGTGCTCAAGCTATGGTTCAACTGCTGTGTGAGCCGGTTCGTCGCCAGCGAACGCCATGACGACGAACGATAGAAACTTCGGTGCGTCTCCGCGACAGCGGTCAACGCCATGTCTTGGAACATGCCATGGTTATTGTTCGGCTTATAAAAGCTCGGTGTCGCGAGGAGCGTCGCGTGCTCATAGAGCGTCTTGGCGAACAGTTGCGAGAACGCCGGGTCGGTGTTGATGGCGGACGAGCGGAACTCGTTCCAGAAGTTGAGCAGATGGAACGTCCGGATCGCCGTGCCGTGGTCGTGATACGGCCATGGATAGCGTTTGTAGTTCCCAGCCGGATATTGCTTGGTCCAACTCGTTACGATCCGCTTTCCGTAACGGAGATACTCAGTGTTTCCGGTCGCGGCGTATGCTTGCGTCAACTGGTTCAACGTCGTGAAGTAATGGATTTGGAACTTGAACGACTTCGAGTCGACCTCCGGGACGCTGACGTCGAAGCGGTATGTATCGATGTTCGGGACGCGCAGCTGATAGGGCGGGGAGGGGATATACCAGTTCCCTTTCATCGCTGCGTCAGCCCGGATGACGGCGGTCTTGGCTGTCAACTCATCATAGTAGTACGGCGTCTGGCCGCGGGTGAGCGAGCGCATATATTCGTGGGTCAGACGTGCATACGTCGAACCAGAAAACGTCGTCAAGGACAGGTTTGTCGCCACTAGTTTGACGGCTTTCTTTTTCACGTAATAGATGGTTCTTCCGTCCTGGACTTTATAGTAATAACCGGACGTGCTGAGCGCCTTGAACCGCTTTGCTGTTCGCAACGTCGCTTTCGGCTTGAGTGTCTTGCCGACAAATTGATAAAGCGTTGTGCCGGAAGGGACGCTCACCTCATAAGGGGGTGTCGTCGCGGCCACGGCGGACTGTGGCGTCATAGTAGAACCCATCACGAACAACAGCACCCACAAAATCATCAATCGTTTCATAACGTCTTCCTTTCTTTGGCCGTTCAACCAGTTACGTCTATACAATTAGTATACAATTATATATTTAGCCAAAGAAAGGAAAATTCGATGTATTTTTCTGGAGGATTCAGGTTATAAAGCGGCCCACACATTCTGCTTTAATACAATTTGTTGGACAGTTTCCGGATTCAAGTCGTATTTCGTGGAAATGGTGCGGGTCACCTTCGCTTTCAAGTCAGGATCGTCCGACTGTTCCGCTTCATAGACACGATTCCATGCTTGCCAGATACGTGCTTCCTTGTCCGAAAGTTGCGTGCCCCATTCTTTTTCTTTCAACTGCCACCCGAACGTCATGTCTTCATAAGAACCGGCTTTTACCGTATCAGCAAGGCTCCAATCTCCACCAGGCGCAAATACGGCCTCGCCGAGCGGAGATTCTGTACCGATATAGGCTTCATGGTCATAAAAACGGATGAGGGCGGCTTGGAACGTGTCTTGTACGGCCACTTCGTCGATCACATCCTGGCTGATCGATTGGAGTGTCTCGACGTCGGGTTGGCCGTGGACGATAACGTCATATGCATAGCGGACGGCCTCGTCTTCCTTCACGGCCTGCCTCGCCTCGATTGTATAGCGTCCCTCCTCATGTGTCGCTTCTGTTCGGGTGATCGCGCCATCGCGTTCATCCTCGATAGACTCATGCGGCCAGACATAGGCGGTCAAGATCATGGCGGGGATGAAGAGAAGACTGCGCCTTAGACGATACACCCATTTCGGTTTACGTTTCGTTGTCATTTAAATCACTCCAATTCTTATATATAAAAAAATCCCCTGATGTCAGGGGATTAACGTGTGCGGTCGAGCCGTACGATTCGAGAATCGGGACTGTCGATCCCACGAACCAGCTCACTCAAAATTTTAGAACCTAACATGCTGTACACCGTTCCATTGCCCCCGTATCCGAGTAAATAAAAGAGATTGGGGCGGTCCGGGTGTTCCCCGATAAAGGGAAGTTGGTCGATTGACTCACCGAACAAGGCTACCCAGGCGTATTCAACTGTCAAATCATACATCGGGAACAAAGCCTCGACTTCTTGGCGCAACCGCTCGGCCCGTTTTTGAATGAGCGCCTCGCTATGCGGCGTCTCTGGTTTCTCTTCATCGAGCCCGCCGGCGATGATGCGGCCGTCGACGGTCGTCCGTAAATAAAGGTACGGCCGTTTCGTTTCCCAAATGAGCGCCTGGCCATCCCATTCTTTAAAATCAGGGACGGGATTCGTCGCAATCGCATAAGAACGGTTGAGTTCGATTCGATGCGTGTCGAGGAGCGGGGCCGGGCGATAGCCGGTCGCGAAGATGACGTGGCCCGCCTTGAACGTTCCTGCTGGAGTCAGCACGAGCCAGTCGTCTCCGTCGGCGACGACTTCCGTAACGTCCGTCTCTTCAAAGATGGGGACGTCCTGTGTCGACAAGTAACGGACGACTTGGCGGCTGAGTGTGAGCGGATTGACCTCGGCGTCCCCGTTCGTGATCAAGGCGGCCGGTTTGTCGAACGGATAGCGTGCGCGTAACGCCTCCCGGTCGAGCCATTCGGCTTGAAGCCCATGTTTCGTCAGCATCTCATACTCCCGTTTCAATTTGGAGACATCTGCCTCACTGCTGGCAAAGCAAAGGCTGTCGCGCCGGATGTAGACGTCTTTGGCATCGACCGTCTCGGCGACCTCGTCGAGCGCATCGACCGCCTCGGCACACAATTTATAGAAGCGGACGGCATCCTCTTCGCCGATTTGCTCGGCGAGTTCATGCAACATGATGTCGTTCGAGTATTGAATGAGCCCGGTATTCGCGGCCGTGCTCCCGGCACCGACTTTCCCTTGGTCGATAACGGCGAAATCGACACCATCCTTGTGAAGGGTATAGGCCGTCAGCGTTCCGGACATGCCGGCGCCGATGACGAGTACGTCGTAGCGTTCTTTTTTGATTGGTTTCTGTAAGACAATCTGTTCCGATTCCGTGATCGGCCAATATAAGTTCCCGTTGTGCATCTCCATGACGTCATCCTCCGATAATCAGCATCTCCTTCTTAATCCCCGAATTTCACGATTGAAAACGCCAAAAACCGCAGACGACGTGTCTGCGGTTTTTTAAATCGGATGTGTGTTCGTTACTTCTTGATGACGACCGTGTTAGCGGACGCGCCTTTCGTGTAGCTGATTCGTTTCACATTCTCTGCGCCACGGATTTCAGCCAAGTTCGTTCCATCTACCACGACTTCTTTGACAGTCGCGCCGTCGAAGTCGATGATGGCACCGGCTTCTTTCGGTTTCACTTGAACGACGATGTTTTTAAGCGGGTCACCTGTCAATTCCGTGTAAGCGCCACGTACGAAGATACCGTTCTTGAAGTTCGTGCCCTTGCCGATCGTCACGCCGATGAAGTCGTCTTGAAGGACGAGGCGAGCAGCACGGTTATTTTCGACCGTGTAACGTGTCAATTCCACTTCCGGCTCCGGAGTGAGGTCGATTTGAGCGAGCACCGGATCGTGGTCACTTGCGCGACCAGACATTTCCGTGAAGTCCGCGTTGACGTGGATCATATCGATCTCGGTCGTCGCCGCTAAGTGGTTCGACACGAGGATATGGTCGAGCACTTGCGAGTTCCCTTGGTAGACGTACGAGTAACGGTCGACGGCAGGTACTTTTTCGACCATGTTCGTCATCAAGTCGCCTTTGAAGATTTGCATCGCGTCTGAGAACTCGAAGTCGTTAAAGTCACCGAGGGCGACGACGTTCGCGTCCGGGTTGTCCGTCTTCACATCGGCCACGAAATCATGGACGATTTGTGCGATTTGTTTCCGTTGGACTTCACTGCCAAGGACGACCGGCTGTTTCGAGCCGAAGAAGCCAGTGTCGCCACCTTTCGAGTTCCAGTGGTTGGCGATGACGACGACGTTCTCGCCTTGGAAGTCGAATTGCGCCGCGAGCGGTTTACGTGAGCTGTTGAACGCCGGGTTGAGCGGGTCGATGCGGCCCGGGTTGTGCGTCAACTTGCCGTTCTCATAACCGACAGCTGTCGTCGCGTCACCGGCAGGGATGCCTTCTGTGAGCGAGACACGTTCCGGGTCATACAAGAAGCCGACACGGATGTTGGCGTTCGGTGCACCGCCATCTTTGTTGTTTTCTGGGTCGATGTTGACGTACTTGTACGATTTGCCGCCGATCGAGACGATATTGTCAATCAAGCGTTGATAGCTTTGGTCGGCCGCAGAATCGCCTGTGCCCTCACCGTTGTTGTCTTGAACCTCGGTCACGCCGATGATGTCCGGGCTGTTCAATTCCTCGACGAACGCTTTCGCGAGTTTAAGTGCCTTCTCATCCGATGTTTCCTTCACGTTATTCGAGAAGTTCTCGAGGTTGTAAGAGGCGATCGTCAATTTGTCCTCTTCGGCTTCGATGAACGTCGTCTCGCGCTTGGCATCGCCTTTGACGAAGGCGGCTTTCATTTCGTCGAGTGAGGCTTGAATCTTGTAGTTTCCGAACGAGTATCCGACGATTCCGACGATCGGGCCGTTGAATCGGTCACCGGTCGCGACATCGAATTCACGCGCTTCCGCGTTTGGTTCGAGACGGAATTGGATCCGTTCCGGGTTGGCGTCATCTTTTTTAAGAAGCACACCACCGTTGAACGTCTCCGTCGGTGTTCCTTCGAGCACGGTCACGAGGTCGCCGTATTGTTGTGGGGAGACAGATTTAAGGTTGCCCGTCTCGACGCGCATCCCTTCAAGGCTCTCCCAGAAGTCGATGGCGTCTTTGTCCGGGTTGAAGACGGCGAGGGCGTCGCTGTCGATGAACTCGGTCGGCAAGTTCGACTCGTCGATTTTCACTGGCGTCGGGAGGGCGACACCGCTCTTGATGACGTCAACACCACCGTTACGTGTATCGATTTGCGTCATCTTCATGTCCGTCTGTTGACGGTCGCTATATCCTTCGATGGCGTACTCGCTGACGAGACCTTTCACGCTGACGAGGTCTCCGACTTGAATGCCGGCGATCGAACGGCCGCCATACAAGATGATTCCTTCTGACGTGCGTGCGTCTTGGTCCGCTTCCATGTCAGGTGTTTGAATGTAGTAATACGTCGTTCCGTTCGAGACGAACGAGTACGTGACGATTCCTTCGACACCTTCGACCGTCTGTCCGTTCATCGGCGACGTATGGCTCGCGCCTTGAATGTCGTGGATGCGGATCTTGTCCGTGATTTTATAGTCGAACGTCGTCACGGCGCTGAACGCATCACCTGATTTGACGGCCACTTTGAGCGTCTTCGTTTCTTCAATGTGGACTGGTGATGTATAAAGCGTACCGTTCACTTTCGGGTCCGACCCGTCGAGCGTGTAATAGATGTCAGCGCCCGCTGTCGTCGTCGAGAGTGTCACGTCTTGTGGTCCGACGAACGTGCCCGCACCTGGCTTCGCAGTTGCCGGACGGAGTACCGACGCGTCGATGACCGTGTCAGATGCGTCACGCGGGATGATTTGATACGTGTTATCGAACTGTTGCACGATTCCTGTGATTGACGAGTAGTTGACGTCCGTCTGTAAATCGAGAATGCCGCGCTCATCGCGCACGACGAATTCTTTCGTTCCGTCCGTGGCCGTCAAGTTTTGACCACTGCCCGAGAGCGTGACGTTATTGACGGTGACGAGTTCAGACTCGACGTCCTCATTGATCTGTTCGCCAGTGAGAACTTGCGCAGCCGGGACGCTCGCCGCTTGTTTTGAAACGACGACGGCGCTGTTCAATTGAAGCAGTTCACGATACGAACCGATCGCACCCGTGACGACGACTTCATCCCCGACGTTGACGGCGAGTGACGTCGGACGGACCGAGAGGCCGCCTGTCGCATCTTGAATCGAAATCGTGTTGGCCAGTTTCGCCGTGACGACGCCTTTAATCGTGACCGTTTCACCTTCGGCTTTCGTACGGGCGTCACTGATCGAGATCGGAGTGACCGGCGCCGGTGGTTCTACCGTACCGCCATCGCCGTAGTCGACGCCTTGGAACGTGTGGGCTCCGAGGTTCGTGAACGTATCGATTGGTTGTGTGTTCCATTCAGTGGCCGGGTCGAACGCATCGGCGCCGTTCGCATCCCCTGTCGTGACCGTATCTTTTCGAACCAACGACTGGTCAGCCGTGGCGACGCTAGTTCCCCATTTCGTACCCGGATCGAATCCGACTTGACCGAAGACGTCGAGCACCGTGTCGCCTTTTTTCAAGACGAGCGTGTCATCGCCGTTAAAGTTCGTCACACCGCTTGTCGTGTTCGACTTCGCTTTCAAGGCATCGCTCGCGTTGGCGTTGACGATGACATACGTGCCACCTGGCTCGAGCGTACCTGTCAAGTTGAGGGTCGTTCCTGGAGCCGTCCCGCCGTTTGAATACAGTTCAAGTTTATAGGCCGAGAGGTCGATGGCCGCATTCGTTCCATTGAACAGTTCGATCGCTTTATTGTTGCTAGAGCCTTCAACATATTCCGAAATGAATAAATCTGTAGCGTTCAACGTCTCTGCGTGTACGTTTGCCGCAATCGGCGTCATGCTGCTGACGATGAGTCCAGCCGATAAAGCGAGGCCGGTCATTTGCTTGAATGAACGTGCTTGTGGTTTCCCCATGTGTTAGTCTCCCTTTGATTATGTAGATGGCCGATACGATGTCCCAGTTCGTGTGGTCACTTGCTTGAGCGGATGCCCCCTTTAGGCCAAAACAAAATGATAGCGCTTACATTACTCGACTTGATGTAAGGAAGATGCGTTCGTATTCCCTCCATCGATTGACGGATTCCACTATCATTTACCAACTTTTCAACTACATGTTAAACATAACCAAGCAGACGTCAGAACTCAATCCACTTATTGCGAAGTTCATATTACAGTTTGATTACAGACCAGAAGAAAACAAGGCAGAGGTCAATCGGGTTGACGGGACGTCGTCCAACTCTTACAATTCATTAATACAATTAAGTATATCGGTTAACTGTGGATTAAATAGGGAGGAAACGAATGACGACA
Organism: Exiguobacterium sp. FD-YE-25-4; assembly: GCF_057004685.1. Taxonomy (NCBI): domain Bacteria; kingdom Bacillati; phylum Bacillota; class Bacilli; order Caryophanales; genus Exiguobacterium; species Exiguobacterium sp. FD-YE-25-4. The sequence continues at coordinate 146,156 of NZ_CM168041.1, forward strand.
ATTACTTATCCGGTCATCCCGGGAGCGGGCGCGTTTTTTTATGAAGGAAATGAAATAGGAATCTTATTGTGTCACGGCTTTAACGGAACGCCTCAAAGTGTGCGTGATGTCGGGATCGCTTTGATGGAGAAAGGATTCACCGTCTATGCGCCTCGGCTCAAAGGACATGGGACGGACCCGGAAGAATTTCGGCACTCGACGCGCCGCTGTTGGTACGAGTCGATGGAGGCCGGGATCCGTCTCTTACGCGAGCGATGTCGACACGTCATCGTCGTCGGGCAGTCGATGGGCGGAACGTTGGCGATGAAGGCGGCCTTGTCCGGTCATGCCGATGCGATCGTCACCATCAATGCGGCGTTGTCGGTCCCGGGCTATGCCTGTCACGCCACAGATGACGTCTGTCGCTTCATCGATGAAGACGAACCGGACATCTGTGCACCGGGCGTGTATGAGATCGTCTATGACAAAGTCCCGACGTCAGCCATCCGTGAACTGCTCGCGCTCATCGAGGAGGTGCGCCCGATGGTGGCTGAGGTGGCCGTCCCAACGTGCGTCATTCATTCCGCCATCGACAACGTCGTCCCTCCAGAAGATTCGGTATGGCTCTACGAACAAGTACAAGCACCGAAACAACGGGAAGTGCTCGAACGCTCGTACCATGTGGCCACGATGGATTATGATCGCGAGCGGTTGGCCGACGTCATCGGTTCGTTTTGTGAACAAGTCGCGACCGTCTCTAAAATGTAGTCCTCGGACTGCATTTTTTTATGTCTGATTATTTGCAAACGCTTGCACAAGTGCTATTGTAGGATTAGATTGAGCCTAAAACAGGTATTGCTGTTCAAGTATATAACTAGAAATCATGACATATAGGAGGCAGGCGGCGTATGGAGTCGATGGTCAGTAGACAACAAGAGAAACAGAAAACGGTCACCCGCACGTGGTGGAAAGAAGCGATTGCGTATCAAATTTACCCACGCAGTTTCAAGGATTCAAATGGGGATGGGATTGGTGATCTCCGTGGCATCATCGAGAAGCTCGATTATTTAGAAGACCTTGGTATCGATGTGATTTGGCTATGTCCGATGTACAAGTCCCCGAACGATGACAACGGCTATGATATCTCAGATTATGAAGACATCATGGAAGAGTTTGGGACGATGGAAGACTTTGACGCCTTGCTCAAGGCCGTCCATGCACGCGGCATGAAGTTGCTCTTGGACCTCGTCGTCAACCACACGTCCGATGAGCACCCGTGGTTCGTCGAGTCGAAGCGCTCGAAGGACGACCCGAAACGCGACTGGTACATCTGGCGCGACGGGACGGATGGGGGACCCCCGAACAACTGGGCGAGTATCTTTGGTGGTTCGGCTTGGGAATATGATGAAACGACCGAACAATACTATTTGCACGTCTTCTCGAAAAAACAGCCAGACTTGAACTGGGAAAATGAAGAAGTGCGCGGCGCCGTCTATGACATGATCAATTGGTGGCTCGACAAAGGCATCGATGGATTCCGGGTCGACGCGATCAGCCACATCAAGAAGATGCCGACCGAGACGATGTTGCCATCTCCAGACGGCAAATCGTTCGTCACGGCGTTCTCGATGTATTCGAATATCGACGGCATCCACGATTATCTTCAAGAGATGAAACAAGCGACATTCGCCAATTACGACATCATGACGGTCGGCGAAACGAACGGGATTGAACCGCAAGCGGCCGACTTATGGATGGGGCCGGACAACGGGGCGATGAACATGGCATTCCACTTTGACCACGTCGACATCATGCGCAAGTCACGCCTGGCACCGCTCGATGTCGTCGAATTGAAACGAATCTTTGACAAGTGGCAACAAGGCCTGCTCGAGACGGGATGGAACGCTCTCTATATCGAGAACCACGACATGGTGCGCGCCGTCTCGCTCGTCGGGGATGAGAACCATTACTGGCGCGAAAGCGCGACCGCCCTTGGCATGATGTACTTCTTCATGCACGGGACGCCGTTCATCTATCAAGGTCAGGAAATCGGCATGAAAAACGTACCGCTCCCTTCGATTCATGACTATGACGATGTGGCGACAAAAAATGAATATTTCGAACGGATTGCCAACGGGATGAGCGAAATCGATTCGATGCAGCACGTATGGGGCACGTCGCGCGACAACGTCCGCACCCCGATTCAATGGGACGCGTCACCGAACGCGGGCTTTTCGACGACGAAGCCGTGGATGCCAATCCACGAAGAATATGAGACGCTTAACGTCGACGCCCAATCGAAGGATGCCCACTCGATTCTATCGTTCTACAAGGCGATGATTCGTCTTCGTCGGGCCGAAGAGACGTTCACGTACGGCAGTTACCGTGATTTGCTGCCGGACCATCTGCAAGTGTTCGCCTATGAACGGAAGTTTGAAGAACAGACATTTTATGTCGTCGTCAACTTGACGGCAAACCCTGCCGAGGCGACGCTTCCTGGTCTCGATAAAGCGACGCTCGTCTTGACGAATGAGATGGACCCTGAGACGATTGAGACAGAAACGTTTATGATGCGGCCGTTCGAAGCAAGGTTGTATCGTTTATAATTGAGAAGGCACCTTCACGTCGAAGGTGTCTTTTTTAGGAGGTGGGATCATGCATCACTTCGAGATTAGAAACGAGGAGACGACATTCCGGTTCGTCATCGCGGAAGCGTCACGAACCACGTTGCGGCTCGTTCACGACCAGGAGCCAGAAACGGTTCGGACAAGTGATTACGTCCAGTTCGCGAATGATTTGACTCGCGTCTATCACGAGTTGAACGGTGCAGCCAGGCTTCAAAATGCAGACGGGCGAGACATTTTGACAATCTCATTTGAACGCGGCCGGGTCGAGGTCGAGACGGCGTGGGGGCAAACGAAGCGTCGATTGAGGACCGATCAAAGTTACTTGACGAGAACGGTCAGTCAAATCGGCATCGTGGAATAGATTGTGACAAACGCGGGAAAAGAGCATATGATAGAGGTTGACTATACGGAAAGGGGTGTCGGGTATGGATGGCACGAAACGCGCGGACATTCGCCCAGGGCTCCACGTCCAGATTGTCCTAAAACAAGATCAGCGGAGTGGGAAGTTGACGTCAGGCGTCGTCAAAGACATTTTGACGAACTCGCCGCGTCACCCGCACGGCATTAAAGTACGCTTAAGCGATGGACAGGTCGGTCGGGTGAAAGTGATCGAAGCTGGAGGTGAATGATATGAGTGAAAAGAAATTAAGTTTTCAAGAGGCGATGAAGCAAAAGCTCGCCGAGAAGAAACAAAACGATACGAAAGTGCCGACAGGACTTCGTGGGACGAAGCAGAAACCGTTGACGAACCAGTTGACGAAGAAGCCGAACAACCAGAAGAAACGGACGGGCATCTAAAAAGCAGCCGCTCAGTGAGCGACTGCCTTTTTTGTTTGTCCACGTTTGTTCAGTCATGTGACGTACCGATGAAATAGCCATTGTTGAAGTGGTCGAGCAGTTGTTGATAATACTTCATCTGTTCGATGTTCTTGCTTGCGAGCGCCGCGTCCGCACCGGCAAGCAACTCACCGACGGTCAACCCGACTTCACTATTGTCTATGGCGTAGACGAGTTCGAGGTCGAGCACATCAGCACCGTTTAACAAGACGTTAATTTTTGCCGCCGTCAGTTGCATAATCAATCGTTTCTCTTCGGTCATTCCTTTTTTCGCAGGATCCATGAGCAGGGCTAGTGCTTCACGGTCGTCAATCACGCTATAGGTTTGGCCGTCGATCGTAATGAGCGTTCCATAGGAGAACGTCACTTTGTCGAAGTTGAATGTGTTTTTCCAGAAGCCGATCGTATACACGTCATAGTCGTCCATTGGTGGCGGTGGTGGCGTACATTCTTCCACCGTCAACGTGACGTAGCGGACCCAAGGGGTACCTGATCCCGGATCACCAGGATAAGCCGTCTCGCTAGAGCCGTTCACGACCGTATCCAAGTGAAGGAAGACGTTAAATTGGAATCCGTCCGATTTGAGTGTCGACTCTAACACGCCTAAATAGCCCGCGAGGTCCGCATACGGAATTAGCAAGTGGGTCGGATCGACGTTTGAGTACGCTTTAAAGTCGTATCCTCCTGGGTTTCCTCGTTCCAATGAGCCGCTCAATAGACGGAAATCAATCTTGATATTCTCCGGTACATCTTGCAAGACGACTCCGTCATTCAAATCGATGACAATCTTCAGCCCATCGGTCACGAACTCAAAATCAACGGTACCAATCGGGATGTTTTGTCCCGCATATATTGTCGTGTCCGATGTCGTCGACACACACCATTGTTGACTACTTTCTTCCGCAACGACTCCTTTCATTGGCAAGAGCGACAGTACGAACATGAGCACGAACAAGAGTGACCACCATTTTTGATGCTTCTTCATCTCGTTCCCTTCTTTCCTCCTGATGACTGAACGTGGTGTTATAGAAGGTGCGCACCTATAGTTATTTATTACCCGGTAAGTTTTGGTTCACTCAAGAATCAGGGAAATAATTCAAAGGGAACGAGAATAGTTTCATAACCTTCATAATAAAACCTATTCATAAAGCGAATGGTTTGAAACAAGTTGAATGTAGACATCAAAAATTAGTAGGGAAATAAAGATTTATTATTTCTTAGGTTTAACTTTGTAAGCGCTTTAAATAAAGCTATCACTCACTTTTTGTTATATAACATATGAAGTTTGTGTGAACTGACCTATAAAAAAATTATTGATAATTGTCAGAATCTTTGTATAATTCAGAACTAAGACATCATAAAACATTTCAACTTTAGATTCACACAACAGGGAGGAACTTATTCATGGAAGCTGTACAAAACTTGCTGCAAGGAAGCGTCGACTTTTTAAACAACATTTTATGGTCGTACGTGCTCATCGTCGGATTGATCGGGGCCGGGATTTACTTTACGGTCAAAACAAGGTTTATGCAGTTCCGTTACTTAAAAGAGATGTTCCGGGTCGTCACCGAAAAATCAGATGTCACAGACAGTAAGAGCATCAGCTCGGCGAAGTCGTTCTTCATTGGAGCGGCAACACGGATCGGTACAGGGAACTTGGCCGGTGTCACAGTTGCAATCACGCTCGGTGGACCAGGGGCGGTCTTCTGGATGTGGGTTGTCGCTCTCGTCGGTGGAGCGACCGCGATGATCGAGAGCACGCTTGCGCAAGTGTATAAAGTAAAAGACGATGTCGCATACCGCGGCGGTCCTGCTTACTACATCGAAAAAGGTTTGAACAACCGTGTCCTCGGTATTGTGTTTGCGGTTTTGATTGCCTTCACATTCGGTCTCATTTTCAACTCAGTCCAATCGAACACAATCGCGGCAGCGTTCGATAACGCCTTCGGTCTTGAAGCCGCTGTTGGTGGAATTGCACTCGTCGTCTTGACTGGACTCGTCATCTTTGGGGGCGTCCAACGTGTCGCCAACTTCTCAGCAATCGTCGTACCAATCATGGCTGTTCTTTACTTGGTGATCGCGCTTTACGTGGTCGTTGTGAACATCGCAGAAATACCAGCTGTGCTCGGTATGATCTTCAAGAGCGCATTCGGTATCGAGCAAGCGTTCGGTGGATCGGTCGGTGCAGCCATCATGATGGGTGTCCGTCGTGGTCTCTTCTCGAACGAAGCAGGTATGGGTTCGGCACCAAACGCCGCAGCGACGGCAGAAGTGTCACACCCAGCCAAACAAGGTTTCATGCAAACACTCGGTGTCTTCTTAGACACATTGATCGTCTGTACAGCAACAGCAGCCATCGTCCTTCTCTCTGACAGCTATGCGGCAGGGAATGGCGAAGGGATCGCACTCCTTCAAAACGCATTGTCTGAACAAATCGGTTCATGGGCTCCGGCCTTCATCGCTGTCAGTGTCTTCTTGTTCGCTTTCAGCTCGATCGTCGGTAGTTACTACTACGGTGAGACGAACATCGAGTTCATCAAGAAGAGTAAAGGTGCCGTCTTCGGCTTCCGCCTTCTCACGATGGGCTTCGTCTTCCTTGGATCGGTCGCAAGCCTCGGGTTCGTTTGGAGCCTTGCCGACTTGTTCATGGCCGGGATGACGTTAATCAACTTGGTAGCCATCACGCTTCTCGGCGGCGTTGCCTTCAAAGTCCTTCGTGACTACGAAGAACAGCGTGCCCAAGGTCTCAACCCGCGCTTCTCGGCCCGCAAACTCGGCATCGAGAACACGGAATGCTGGGATGTCGAAGAAGAAGAAGTCGCACAAGGAGCGGTCCAAGCGGCTGCTGCCGACTCATCTAAAGCTTAATTTCATTCAATCAAGCAATAACAGGGGCCCTGCGCATCGGGGCCCCTGTCTTTTTATGCGTTTTGACGGATCGATTCAATATTTTTCTCGGCAGGTTTCGCGTTCAAATGGACGTACGTCCCGGCGACGAACAAGGCGCCTCCGACGATGTTGCCAAGCGTGGCAAACACGAGATTGTTCAACGCCAGCCCGAGGTTGATCGCCTCAGATGGGGCGTAATAGAGCGCGAGCCCGAAGATTCCCATATTGGCAATCGAGTGCTCGAAACCGGCGGCGAAAAAGACGACGACCGGGAGCATCGTGAGCATAATCTTCGCAACGTCATTTTTCGTCTTCAACGGCATAAAGATAGCGATACAGACGAGGATGTTGCACAAAATCCCTTTCAAGAAAATCGCGAGTACGTCTCCGCCCATTTTTTTCGCGGCGACGACCGATAACAGGTGGTCGGCACTGACGTCGCCCATGCTATGGGCACCGATGACGAGCCCGACGAGGATGAGCGCACCGACCAAGTTACCGAGCCAGCTGATGCCCCATACGGCCGTTAAATCGCGCCAGTCGACACGTCCGCGTTTCGCGCCCGTATACAAATACATCGTATTGCTCGTGAACAGCTCTCCGCCCGTCCAAACAATGAAGACGAGGGCAACCGAGAAACTCATCCCCGCGAACAGCATCGTTCCTGGCACATCGATGAACATGTTTCCGATGGAGAAGGCAAAGACGACCCCAATTCCAATCAGAAAACCGGCGACGATGGAGCGGAGTGCGTAGTGACCGAACGCGTGACGCAACAACGTCGCTTTTTTATAGGCGGCTTCTTCCATATACTCGACAGCTTGTTTTTCCATTTGAACACGGCCTCCTTTAGACAACTTAAGTCTAGGAGGTCTACAAAAAGTTTGCAATTGTTTTCACAAACTTTTTTGAAAGCCGTTTCAACTGTTCACATCGTTGCCACGAGTTCGACTTTCATCCGGTCCGGATCTTCAAAGTAAAGCGCGGTGTAGGACGGTCCTCCGGCGTGCGGGAACCGATCGGCGTAGAGCTCGGTGAATCCGTGCTGTGTCAGTTCTTCACGGAAACGTACGAGTTGCTCAATCGACTCGGCGTGGAAGGCGAGATGGTTCAACCCGGTCTTCTTGCGATGGTACGGCGGCTCGAGATAATCGGCCTCGGTTTGGACGAAGACGAGATACGTATCGCCGAAACGATAACTCCTTCCTTCTTCCCATTGTTGGTAGACGGTATAGCCGAGCTCAGTGAGGAGCCAGTCCCACGCCATGAGGCTCTTGTTCAAATCAGAAACGTACAGTTCGACATGATGTAACATCGGTCTCATCCTTCCGTCGGACGTTTCAAATTTGTCCGTTTAGTATAATGGTTATTATATAACGAATGCAGGGGGAACCATATGGACAACACGGGGCTTGTCTCGAACATATTGATTGCGGGGAAGACCGGGGTCGGCAAGAGCGCTTTTTTAAATTATATTTACGGGCGTGATGTGGCCGAGTCACGTGCCGGCAGCCCAGTGACGGCGGAAGGGCTGCATGAATATGAATACTATGACCTTGAGCGAGGCATCTTGTTCCGTTTCTTCGATACATGGGGACTTGAGGCGGACCGATCCGACGAATGGCATGAGGCGGTATTGTCCATCGTCAATCAACGGGAAGGTGCACTCGATATCGCCGATTGGTTCCATACGATTTATTACTTACTGTCCATCAACTCGGGACGCGTCGAGGCGTACGAGTTAGAAGCCATTTTAAAACCGCTCTATGCGAAGCGAAGCAACGTCACGATCATCTTGACGAACTATAACCCGGACAGTGCGATGAACGTCGAGAAGGCGGAGGCGATGGAAGCAGTCCTCATGCGCGAGCTCGGAATTTCACGGGATGCGATGATTCGCGTCAATAGTGTCGAAAAGAAGTTGCTCGGTGGACAAGTCGTGCCGTATATCGGATATGAGGCGGTATGGCAACGTAATCGGACCAACCTCTGGAAAGACGTCGAACGAAAACTGCCACACAACTTGACGCGTCATTTATTGACCGAGTTAGAGGCGTGGCGCGCCCGAAGCTATCGTTCGGCTGAAACAATCCGCATGATCACACCACAAGTGATGATCAGTTGGAAAGCCCGTCAAATCGAAAAAGACTTGGAACGAACGCTCGAGGAGGCCGCCGAGACCACAGAGGCCGCGATGGCCCAAGGTGTTCGTCACTACATTCAACTGATGGAGCGTTATCCGCTCGTCGGTGCCCCGTCTGACCTTGTGTTCAAAACACGCCGGGTCGAGCTCGGGTTTGACTATTCATTCAATCGCACCGTTCGGAAGATGGTGCTCGGGATGATCCCGGGCGTCCACTTCATCTATTGGGCGTTCAAACGGAGGACGGCGGAGCGAGGTATCAAAAAAGCTGTCAATCAGCAATACGAGTTGGTTAAACAGACGATTGAGCTGGATGTGCGCCGCGGTTTCGAGGAAGAGATGCGACGGCTTGGCCGAACGCTCAATCAATGAGGAGGAACAGACATGGAGAAAAAAGTCCCATTCAATTTGGATACGTATGACTTAAAAGAAGAACTTGACCGGTTGCGCGGAAAAGTAAAAAAACCGAACATCTTGATCGCGGGAGCGACCGGGTCGGGCAAGAGTTCCGTCGTCAACCACGTCTTCGGTCGTGACTTGACGAAAGTCGCCGCCGGCGAGCCGGTGACGCGCGGGATCCATCAGTTCATGAGTGACGACATCGCCATCGTGCTTTATGACAGTGAAGGGTATGAGATTGGGAGTGCCCGGCAACAAGCATATGCTGATGAAGTCATCGGTTTCGTCGAACGGGCCCAGACGAAAGGGGCGGCCGAACAAATTCATCTTGTCTGGTATGCCATCAACGCCTCGATGAAACGGGTCACGCCGCTTGATCGGGCGCTCATCAAACAATTGAACGAAGCGACGTCGGTCGCGGTCTTGTTGACGCAAATCGATCAAGTCGACCTAGATGAACTGACGGCGCTCCGAAACGAGTTAGTGGACGTTGTCCCGGAACAGGCCGTGTTCCAAGTCAGTGTCGCTGAAGAGCTGTTGAATGACCAAGAACTTCGGAACCATCTCGATTGGGAGCGTCTCGTCACCTGGTCTGTCGAACAACTCGACCAATCGCTCCAAGAAGGACTGCTCATGGAGATTCACGCAGAGAGCGAGGCGATGCTCAAGCTGAAACGGAAGAAAGCGAACCGGATCATCTCGGGTTATGTCGCCAGTGCCGGGACGGCGGCGGCGGTCCCGCTCCCATTCGCCGATGCGATCGCGCTCACTCCGATTCAAGTGACGATGAGTGTTCACTTGTTCCGTTATTGGGGTGTGAAAGCGAATGACGATATGTTGAAGACGCTGATTGGGAGCACCATCATCCCTCAAATCGGTCGGGCGCTCTCGAAGACGATTTTATTGAACGTCATGAAGTTCTTCCCAGGGGCAAACGCCGCCGCGAGTGTCATCAATGCGACTGTTGCGTCAGGCATCACCTGGGCGATCGGGCTCGCCATCAACGAAGTTGCGTACCGGAACGCGATGGACTCATCGAAAACAATCGAGCAACTGCTCAACAGTGACTTCGGCTCGCTATTCGAGCAGTTCATGGAGCAAAATCCAGTAACGAAAAAGAAACCTTGATTCGACACGTTTGATAAACTGGTCGAGATAAGACAAAGGGGGAGACGGAATGAAGAAACGCATTTACATTACGAGACGGTTACCGGAAGAAGCAGTGGCGCCACTGCGAGACAAGTACGAGGTCCGCATGTGGGAAGAAGAAGCGAAGAGCGTCCCGCGCGACGTCTTGTTGAAAGAAGCGGCGTCAGCGCATGCGCTCTGGACGATGCTCAGTGATACAATCGACCGGGAAGTGATTGAACAGGCCTCGCAACTCGAAGTCATCTCGAACTTGGCGGTTGGCTATAACAATATCGATATTGGAGCGGCCAAGGAACGCGGCATCGTCGTGACGAACACGCCCGACGTGTTGACAGAGACGACGGCCGATCTCGCATTCGGATTGATGATGATGACGGCACGTCGGCTCGGGGAAGCAGAACACGATTTACGAGACGGCGAATGGAAATCGTGGACGCCGATGGGTTACGTCGGGATGGACTTGTACCGGGCCAAACTCGGGATCATCGGCATGGGTCGTATCGGGGAAGCGGTCGCACGTCGGGCCCGCGGCTTCGACATGGATGTGTTGTACCATAATCGGACGCGTCGCCATGAATCGGAATCGATGTATGGCTTCGTCTATGCGGAACTCGACGAGTTACTCGAACAGTCCGACTTCGTCGTCGTCCTCGCGCCGCTCACCGAAGAGACACGTGGGATGTTAGGCGCAGACCAGTTCGCGAAAATGAAAGAGACAGCGGTCTTCATCAACGTCGCTCGTGGCGAGATTATCGATGAGACGGCGCTCTATGAAGCACTGAAGGAACGGCGGATTTGGGCGGCGGGACTTGATGTGTTCGCTAAAGAACCGGTGGCGATGGACCATCCACTCTTGACGCTCCCGAACGTGACGACGTTGCCGCATATCGGCAGCGCCTCCATCAAGACAAGGCTTGCCATGATGGCGCTCAATCGGGAAGCCATCGTGAACGTGCTCGAAGGAGAAGAGCCGAAAAACCGATTAACGTAAAACAAGGACCTGACCGGGTTGTGGTCAGGTCCTTGTTGCATTTTGATTAGAAACGGCGGATATTGTCTGGATCTTCGTAATCGTTTCGGAGGGCCCGGTCATCGAGTCCACGCAACTTGTTCTCACGGTCAGTCAACTCGGATTTTTTATCCAATTTGTCCTGCTCGGGGTCGACGGCCCGGTTCGGATTGTCGGCCGTCGATTCGTTGAACGGTTTCGAATCGATTTCTACACCATCAGACGTATGGCGATCGTCCCGGTTCGCGTCACGATGTTTCGGGTCATTATATGGCTCCGAATCAATCTCCACACCATCGGACGTGTGATGATCTGAGCGGGTCGAACGGGTCGTGTCAGATTTCGGATCATTATACGGCGTCGAATCGATTTCAAGCCCATCGGCCGTATGGTGGCCTTGGTGACTCGTATCGTGTCTCGAGTCGGTATAAGGTGACGAATCGATCGTCAGCCCTTCATTATGACGACGCTCGAAATCTTCATCCACATAGATTAAAATCTTTCCAGCCTCGACATCGCTGTAGTGGCGCTTCACCTCGTCTTCGCTCAAGCCCATATTGCGAAGTCCGGCATGGACGTCCTCATGTCCGCTCAAGAAAGCCCGTACCTTATCAAACCAGCCGGCGTGGTGTGCTGCTTCGGTATGGACGTCCGTTTGACGACGCAAAATCGAGACGTTATCTTCATGTTTGGCGACGACATAGATGTCTGAGTCTTTATAGCCCTTCGCACGCAACTCCTCGACTTTTCCGAGTGCCGCGTCCTGTGTGTCATACATGCTGATAAACCGTTTCTCACTCATCTTCGTTTCCTCCTTATAATCGACGGTGGTCTTCTAGACCGGAATGTCCGCGGACGATCGGGTCCTCTTTCGTACCGCGAGGTTCTTCGTCGTGATCATTGAATGGCTTCGCGTCGAAGGCGATGCCATCCGCTTCTTCCCCTTTATCATGGTCGAGTTCACTATCTTTCTTATACATATTCGGATAGCGTTCGTATGAGTGTTTATCGATGTAAAGCAATAATTTGCCGGCATCGATCGACGTATAATACTCTTCAGCCTCCGCATCACTGAGTCCCATGTTCCGCAATTCATCACGAATGCGGTCACTGCCGTGAAGGAACGCTTTCACACGGTCCAGCCAGTTGACATCACGAATCCCCGATTCGGCGTTCACATCGGTATGGTAGCGCAAGGCGGAAATTTCCCCGTCCCGCTTGGCCACGACATGCATGTTTTTCTCTGCTTCCCCAGCTTGTTTGAGTTCGTTCACCTTATCCATTACTTCTTGCTCGTCATGGAACAACCCAATAATTTTGCGATCCGACATGTTGTGCCTCCTTCGATTTCGTTTCATTTTTTAATTGACGTCACGCTATTAGTAATTTCCGTTCTAGCAAAGGTTCAAACAAAAAACGCCATCTCCTAGAGAGAATGGCGTGATCAATAATAAATCATTAACGTCTCATTGCCGAGGTGGCACCGCGTGTTCTTCCAGACGAACTCGACCAATGTCCACATGGCCATGAATCCGCTGATCGCAAGCAGGATGAGCGCATACACAGGTGTCAATTGAATCAAGAACGACCATCCGAGTGCGAACAAGATGGGCTGGGTCAATAACACGAAACCGACGTACAAGGCTATGATGAGCAATGCGAAGACAATCCGTCGTCCTAGCGTTTGGAAGTGGTGACGGAAACGCGTCAATAGGCCAAAGATGGCACCAGTCAATAGAACAGGGAGGACGAAGCCGAAATAATCGAGCGGGTAAGGCGTAGCGGGTGCCGTGAACAAGCGCAGACTGAACACATCATCCATCACAAGCAATAAGTTGGCGTAGGCGAATGCCAAAATCATACCGAGTAGCCAACCGAATTGATTCCAGACGCGACGAGATGACTTGATTGCCTCAATTTTCGTATAAGCTAAAAAGGAGACATCACGCATCTCGACATCCTGGAGCTTGACTTGAACTTCGTTGAGCCGCTCAATCGCCCAATCGAATTCCCGATTCGCCTGCGCTTTCTCATGAGGTTTCAATTCATCCGTCGCCTCGATCATCATATGGTAGCGACGTTGGTACTCCTCGTTTGTCGCCGGTTGTTCAATTAAAAATCGAGCATAGTCGTGCGGGTTTTGTTTCGTGAGTCCTTCGAGAGGCTGCCCGTTCTTTTCCGCCTGTTGAATATAGCCGGCTAAACTGTCGAGCAAGCGATCGGCTTGCTGCTTGTCATCTAATAGGTCGTTTAAATGCGTACGGACTTGATCGTAAAACTGTTGAACGACCGGGTCGTTCGATACGTGTGGTTTCAGAAAAATTCCTCTCTTCTTCTTGATAAGTTGTTCATACAGGTGGTTTGTCATTATGGGTCAAGGTCAGCGATTCAAAATCGCCTTGCTCGATACTGCGGATGAGAATCTCACTTCCACCCATATTAGTGGCCAAAGGGATGGAATAGACATCACAGAGACGCATCAAGGCACTCACATCAGGTTCGTGCGGTTGAGCCGTCAATGGGTCACGGAAGAAAATAATCATGTCCATCTCACCCCGGGCGACGGCGGCACCGATTTCTTGGTCTCCGCCGAGCGGGCCCGACTGAAAGCAATGGACGGGCAATCCGGTCGCCTCGGCAATGCGCTTACCGGTCGTGCCAGTGGCGAACAGATGGTGTTTTTCCAAGACATGAGCGTAGGCTTTCACAAGTACGATTAAATCATCTTTCTTCTTGTCATGGGCAATTAGGGCGATGTTCATCTTACTTCCTCCTCAAAAAGACTTCTTCTTTTAATTCGTATCACATTTGACCTAGAAAGACACGCCTTCTTTCTTTAAGAATGCTTTCTGAAAAAGCTGTTTTCCCATCAAGTCTTTATCGGGAAATAGGAAATGGCAAGGTTTAGGTAGATGAAAATGTTGGTATTTATACAAAGAGTCAAATAAATGAAATCATTTTTAAAAAGAGATGGGAGGAAGATGTTAGATGAACGATACTACTTATAATTTCAACACGTTCATGTCATGGCTGCCTGAGCTTTTGCTCGCATTGCTCATTCTTGTCGTCGGATTCATTTTGGCGAAAGTTCTAGAAAACGTGACGCGCAAAGCGCTTCGCAAAGCACGCCTCGACGATCGTGTCGGTGTCAAACCAGAAGGGGAACCTGGAAAACCGGGTAAAGAGGAGAAACGATGGACGCCTGAGCGGATCATCGGGAAAGTCGTCTTCTTCGGCGTATTGCTTCTCGCATTTTTAATCATCTTCGAATTCATGAACGTACCAGCTATCACACAACCGTTCAGTCAAATCTATGCTGGCTTCTCTGGGTTGATCACAGGGGTCATCAAAGCAGGTCTCATCTTGCTCGTCGCATGGATTATTGCGACGCTCTTGAAAAAAGGTATTCAAATGGCGGGTCATCGCCTCAACTTGAACAAGTTGATGGAGAAGACAGGCCAAGAGTCGACGAGCGTCAATCAGACGAAATGGGTCGACACGGTCGCCAATATCGTCTTCTACCTCGTCTTATTGTTAGCTCTTCCGGCGGTGCTTGATGCGCTTGGGTTGCAAGGCATCAGCGGACCGTTTGAAGACTTGTTGAACAGTTTCCTCGCCTTCATTCCGAAACTTGTCGCGGCTGCACTCATCTTCGCGATTGGTTATATCGTTGCGAAAATCGTCCGTGACATCTTGACGAAGTTCTTGGAAGCAGCAGGTCTTAACCGCTTCGCTGAAAAACTGCACTTGTCAGACTACGTAAAAGGGTCAAGTCTCGCGAAAGTGGTCGGTACGATCGTCTTCATCTTGATTATGATCCCGGTCACGATTTCAGCGCTTGAAGCGCTCGATATTCGCGGAATCTCGGATCCAGCCATCTCGATGCTCAACGACGTCTTGGCAATGATTCCAAATATCATCGTGGCCATCGTCTTGATTCTCGCAGGTGTCTTCCTTGCTAAATGGTTGAAAGGCGTCGTTGTGTCTCTCCTTGAGAACTTAGGCGTCAACTCACTCGCTAGTAAGATGGGTCTCGGTGGTCGCTCGTCGTCATCGACATCGATCGCACAAGTGATCGGAACAATCGTTCAAATCATCATCATCTTGTTGTTCGTATCGGAAGCCCTTCAAGTCGCAAACCTCGACTTTATGGCTTCGCTCGCGACAGCCATCTTCGCATACTTGCCAATGGTCATCGCAGCCATCGTCATCTTGGCGGTCGGTTTCTGGCTCGCGAACATGGCAGAGCGTCTCGTCGGCAGTGTGCTCGTAGATGGAGCTGGCCAACCGAGCGTCCTGCGCCACGTCGCGAAGTACGCGATTCTTGGAATCGCCTTCTTCATGGCCATCAGTCAACTTGGCATTGCGCCAATGATCGTCAATACGGCATTCTTGCTCATCCTTGGTGCAGTTGCGCTCGCCTTCGGCCTTGCCTTCGGTCTCGGCGGACGTGAGACAGCAGCTCGCTACTTGAAGAAAGCTGAGAAGCGAATCGATGAGACAGAAGTGTCAAAAGAAGGTCTCGAGCAAGAAAAAGCCCAAATGAACCAAGAAGCCGAGGCTGCGAAGCGACAGGCGAAACAAGGCATGGAGCAGTCGAAGCGTGAAGCGGATCAAACGAAACAAGAGTTGAAACGTGAAACGAATCGTCCGCAAGCCTCACAATCTGACGTGACGAACGTGGACGGTCCAGAACCGAACCCGTTCCATGAAAACGTCACGCCAGATCAAGACAATCGTTCACTTGATGACAACGAAGGTCCACGTCGTCCGTAACGGTGAAGGACGGGTCCCTAAAAAGGGGCCCGTTTTTGTATTTCTGTAAAAAAGTGTCACTTTAGTCGATATAATAAGAAAGAGGTCGACGAAAAGGCAGGAGTGAGGCGAAAATGTTTCAACGATTTCAACACACATTAATCATGAATTACATATGGGGTTCAGGCATCGCCGTGTTCGGTGTCGGGGGGCTGTTCATCTTTCAGACGCTCGATTTATCCAAGACGGAGATGCTCATCCTCTTGGCTATCATGGGGCTGTCCGGGATGATGATGATTGGGCTTGAACTGCTTCTTTATCGGCGTCACATCCGGCCGATCCGTCGTGTGTTTCAAACAGAGACACCAACGTATGAGGAGCTTCAACAGGCGTTCGATCAAACGAGTCACTTTCCTACGTTGACGGTGAAACGGATTCTCGGTCCGCATTTGTTCGGCTTGTCCGTGCCGGCGATGAGTATGACGGCACTCGCCATCGAACAAGGGTGGATTGACTTGCCGTATCGGTTGATTGGCTTGGCGGCGTTCGGTGCTATTTTAATCGCCATCTTGCATGCGTTGATTGAATTCTTTTTGACCTATCGCTCGGTTGAACCGTTGTTGCTTCAGTTGCAGGAGATGAGCGGAAACTTGTACGGGCGGCCGCTCCAAGCGACGTATCGCTCCATTAGCGTCCGGACGAAACTATTGATCAGCATGCTCGTCATCGGTGTGTTCCCGGTCGCATTGTTCATCCTCGCGTCCGGGGTGCAACTGTCGACTGTCAATCAGGTCGATGCATACTGGCAGTGGGCGGCTGTGATTTTAGTCGTTATCATCGGGGTCGCGACGTTTAGCAGCTTTTTGCTGTATGACAACATCAAACGTCCGATCAGTGCATTAACCGAAGGGGTCGCCGCGTTAGATGCCGGACGATTGAATCAGATTGACAACCCTTACTCGGATGAGTTCGCCCAACTCGTCACGGGCTTTAATCAGATGGTCACGAACGTCACGTATCGAGATGCGGAAAACGAGCAACTGTTGAACAGTCTGTTCGTCTTGTTCGCTGCAACACTCGATGCCCGGGATTCGTATACGGCCGGGCATTCCGAGCGAGTCGCCGCCTATTCTGTCGAGTTGGCACAGGCGCTCCAGTTGCCGACCGGACAAATCGAGCTGCTCCGCAAATCGGCGCTACTCCATGATATCGGGAAGATTGGTATCCGTGACGATGTGTTGTTGAAGGAAGGGAAGCTGACGGATCATGAGTTCGCGCAAATTCAAGAACACCCGACCATCGGAATTCATATTTTGAATCAAATTTCTCTACCGGCTGCGTTACAACCGATATTGGCAGGTGTCCGGTCCCATCATGAACGGATTGATGGGCGCGGATATCCGGATCGATTGGTCGGAGAGGAGATTCCGCTCTTCGGTCGTATCATGGCAATCGCCGACGCATATGACGCTATGACCTCTGACCGTCCATATCGGGACGGGATGCCAGTCGAGAAGGCTCTATCGATTTTAGAGAGCGGTCGCGGTACACAGTGGGATCCGGCGTTCGTCGATGTATTCATTAGGTTACGACGTCAGGCCATCTCTGCTTAAACAAACAGGTCCGCCCCACAATTGGGCGGACCTGTTTGTTAAAGGAACGTTTCAATGAGATACACCCCGACGATGCCGCCGATGACGACGAGCATCAAGTTGACCCGAAGGAATGCGAGCGTTGCGGCGACCACCCCACCCGCTAAAGCTGACATAAGACTGGTCGTTGCCTGCAGGATGCCCGGGAAAATGAGACTGGCGAGCACCGCATAAGGCGTGAAGAGTAAAAACCGCTTCAAGAGCGGAGGTAATTTCAAGTCCCGGAGCCAAAGCAGCGGCACGAGTCGCGGGATATATGTGACGAGCGCCATGGCAAGGACGAGCAACAAGAGGCTGATCATGTTTCGTCCTCCTTATACAGCAAGGCTCCGGCTCCAGCGGCGACAATCGTGGCCAAGATGATGCTCAAGCCGGACGACAGCGGGATGAATGGAGAGACGCCGAAGTAGAGAATGGCTTGAGTCAAGACGGCGATTGCAGCCACGACGATGACCGGTTTGCGGGTAAGGGATGGGACGAGTAGGCCGATGAACATGGCGTACAAGGCGATGCCCATACTCGCTTGGACCGAGGCGGGCAAGCCGAAGGCGAGAAAGACGCCAATCCATGTTCCGACGTTCCAAGCCAAGAAGGCAATCATATTTAGCCCGAGCACAAAGTGGCCGCGCGTCGATTCGTCACGCGTCGAGGCGACACTGAACGTCTCGTCGGTCACGCCGAACGCGATGGCGGCCAGAAATCGATTCGAGGTCGTCTCGAGACGCTGGGACAACGACGCCGACATGAGGAAGTGCCGTAAGTTCAGGATGAACGTCGTCAAGATAATCTCCCAATACATCGAACCGGCCATGATCAGTTGGACGCCAATAAATTGACTGGCGCCGGCAAAAATGAATAATGACATGGCGAGCGTGATGACGTTTGGCATATCGAATGATTTCGCAAGCAGCCCGAAAGCGATGGCAATCGGGATATAGCCGACAGCGACCGGTATACCGGCCCGCATGCCGGAACGGAAGGCGTCCTTATTCGGGATCGGTGTCATTTGTGAGACCGGAGTTGCCATGAGACCCCCTCCATTTCAGAGATGATTAGTTGTGGATTCGAGATTGGGTCACGCTTTCCTGCTCGAACCCGAAAAAAATAGGGTATATATAGGCGATAAGGAGTGTGAATATATGAGTCGTGCAGAAGAATTTATCGCATCGTATCACCGGATCGAGGATCATTTGAGTCGCGAGATGGGGGACGGCCAGCATTTCAGTTTCAGCAACATGGTCAATCGTCTCGCCAAACATAATCCCATTATCGAACGCTATAAAGAAGATTTACATCAGATGAGTCAGTTGCGCAACGCCATCGTTCACGAGCGGCGTGAGCCGGATTTCATTATCGCCGAACCGCATGAATCGATTGTCAAGTTGATTCTTGAAGTCGAACGGGAGTTGCTTCACCCGCGTCAAGTCATTCCGATGTTCCGTAAAATCGTGACGACGTTCGACGCCGACGACTCGTTGGTCGACGTGCTCGGTGAGATTCGGGATAAGAACTACTCGCAGTTCCCGGTCTATAATCATGACGGGTCGTGGCGCGGATTATTGACGAAAAAAGGAGTGACCAGTTGGCTCGCCGAAACGGTCGACGGGCCTCGTGTGTCACTCGAAGGCGTGCAGGTCAAGCACGTGCTCCATCACGACCCGCACCTGCGACGGTATCGGTTTATCGCGAAAGAGACGTCGGTCATCGAGGCGCATCATCATTTCATCAACATGAAAGACGGGGTCCGGCTCGATGCCTTATTGATTACCGAGACAGGACAAGAAGATGAACCTTTGCTCGGGATCATCCGGCCGCAAGATATTTTATACGTCATCGGTTGAGGCGCCGTGCTCGATGGCGACCTCATATTGGGTGACCGTGTTTCCAAGGACGATGGGCTTCACTTCAGAAGTGCCGTCGTCCCGTTTTTTATGGGCATGTTTATACGCTCCGCTATCACGCCAATTTTCGAAGCTCGCCGCATCGCGCCACGTCGTCATGATGACGACTTGATCTTTCGTCTCGTCCGACGTATCGGTCAACACTTGCATCCGAACGAACCCATCCATCGACTCGATGCCTTTCGTCGTCTGGAAACGGGCCGTGACCGCAGCGACTTTCCCTTTTTCAACGTCTAGTTTGTTCATGACAATCCACATGCACATGTCCTCCTCTGCGATATCGTACGCGTCCATTATACCTTGAACGCATTCAATGAATCGCTCGAGATGCTCGCGTCAACGTTTCGCCCACCAGTCCTCGAACGTCCAGTTTTGTTGTTTGATTATCGTCGCTTCTTTTACACCGACATAACGAAGATGCCACGGTTCATAATTGTAGCCGGTGATTTTCTCTTTGCCTTTCGGATAGCGAACGATGAACCCGTAACGGTGTGCCTGTTGGAGCATCCATTTTCCTTCAGGGGTTTGGTCGAACGAGGCATAGAGCCCCATCCGCATCCGCGCACTCGTCATATCGACGGCGAGTCCGGTCTGATGTTCGCTATGGCCGGGACGGGCGACATATTTTGAGGCGTATGCCGTGCCGCGGGTATTGACCCAATACGTGTAAAGCGATTTTTGCGTGGCATAGGAGCGATAGGCGCTGAGCGCATACAGCGTATGTCCTTCTTTTCGACCGGCATAATAGAGACGAGCGAGGGCGTGAGCGGCTTCAGCGGCCATGAGGGTGCGCTCGCTTCCTTTTGTATAGACGGTCGGGATGGTCAACGTGACGAGTTGACGAGAGCGATACGTGCTCGATAGTCCGTGTTGTTTATTGACGAGTCGAAGCCGTTCTGTAGCCGTAAGTTTTGGGATCCCGGCTTTCAAATTACTAGACGGAGTGTAGTAGCGTGTGCCATTGATGTAGACGTTCGACCAGCTTCGGTTGTAGGTCGTGTAGCGGACAGGCGTATTGGTCAAAAGCGTCTTGGCGACCGGAGACGATTGCATCGCCCGCCAATACAATTTCGTCGTCTTGATGGTATAGCCTGGCTGAGGTGAAGGCGTCGCGGCAAAGGTGGACGTGGTGGGGAAGACGAGCAACAGGACGAGGAGTACACGGATGAGCTTCACAGGAAAGACCCCCTTTTTGCTGGATAGTCTTCTTTTCCCGGTTTTTAAGGGGATGAAAAGAAGAGAAATTAGGGAATAGTGAACAGGACTGTCTCCGCCTCTTGACCTGCTTTCTGTACTGCGCGAGCCCGATGTGATGGAGAGCGGGAAGTAGTACACTGGATGTAAGAGAATGGTTGAGACTAGAAAGGAGTGAGCGTATGGAACTCATTTTTGGTTTACCGTTATTGTTGCTCGTCTTGTTCTTCGCCTTTTTGTATTTCAACATCAAAGGGTTATCGAACATGTGGAAAGACTATGATCGGACGAAATCGATGATGCCGCTCGGGTTCTTTATCGTCGGGATTATCGGGATCTTCACCGGCGTTTGGACGTGGCTCGTCATCTTGATCTACTATGCAGTCCGTCCGAAAGCCTGACCTGACACCGTGTGCGAAAGCGCATGGTGTTTTTTTGTTATACTGGGGGTGAGGTGTTGTCATGGAGAAATTGATCAAGGCGTGGTTCATCATCACGCTCATAACGTTTGTATTATTCAAACTCGGCGAGACGATGACTGCCGCCTATACAGAAACGGCGGGTGAAGGGAATCCCTACGTGCTCGTCTTGCTCATCGGTTGGCCGTTCGTCCTGTTGTTCATCTGGATTACGATTCGGCTTGCTCGGCGTGCGGTCGAATCAGTTCATCGCCTGGGACGAGTCGGTCTTTTAGCCGGGAGCCTCGTGATGGCTGGAATCGGTCTATATATCAACGCCGGTCAAGCGGCTTCGCTCCGGGCTGGAATCCGTGCTTCTGAGAATGCGGCGTACGCATCAGGATGGAACCAGTTCACGAACATCATTTATGCGAACCAATTGACGTTTTTCGTCTTGACGGTCAGTTGCATGGCAATCGGGGTAACGTTTTCCTTCGTCACGCGAAAACAAACGAACGAGGAACGGCTCAACTAGCCGTTCCTCGTTCTTGTTCACTGCAATTTGTTTTGATAGAGACGAGCGTACCGGTCGGCCGCGATGATGGCATCGGCCACTTGTTCAGCGGTCACATCGAACCCACTATGAATCGTCTCACCTTCCGCCGTTGCCGCTTGACCGACTTTTAGGATGTCTTCACGGGAAGCGTCTTTCAACTTCACGTCTTCGAGTGTGACCGGCAACTCGAGCGCCATATACAAGGCGACGTAGCGGTCGAACTCTTCCTGCGTTCGGCCTTCGAGCGCAAGTTGGACGAGTGTGCCGAACGCGACTTTTTCCCCGTGCGTCAAATGGTGGATGTCTCCGTGGAGGGCGGTGAAGCCGTTATGAATGGCGTGGGCCGCTGCGAGCCCGCCGCTTTCAAAACCGAGACCACTTAGAAGTGTATTCGCCTCGACGACGGACTCGAGTGCCGGAGTGACGACTTTGGCCTTCACCGATTCATAAGCAGGGATTCCGTAATCGAATAGCACCTCTTCGCAGCGTTTGGCGATGGCTTCCGCCGCAATCGTCGGGACACCACCCGCCATCGTTTTGCCGCCGAAGGCGAGGACGCTCCGGACTTCGACCCATGTCGCGAGCGCATCGGCAATCCCCGAGGCGAGGAATCGGGCCGGGGCCTCGGCGATCAATTTCGTATCGACGAGGACCAAATCCGGATTCTTTTTATAGAAGCGATAGCTTTCAAAGTTTCCTTCATCCGTATAGATGACGGACAAGGCGCTCGTCGGGGCATCCGTTGAGGCGATGGTCGGGACGATGACGATGCGGGCATCGAGTTCGTCGGCGACAGCTTTCGCCGTGTCGAGCGTTTTTCCGCCGCCCATTCCGATGACGAAAGCAGTATGGCTCTCTGCTGCTGCTTTGGCGATCCGTTCAATCTCGTGACGGGACGCTTCCCCGACAAAATCGGCCTTTTCTGCGTTCACGCCGCTCGACTTGAGTGAATCGGTCACCCGTTCCCCAATCAAGCGCCAGACGATGTCATCGGCAATCAAGAGAGCCTGTGATCCAAAATGGCTAACGTGCTCCCCGATGCGATCGATTGTATTTTTTCCTTGCACGTACTTGGCCGGACTGATAAATACGCGTTCTGACATATTCAACATCCTTTCTAAAGTAACAGTGACGACAGGACAACAGTAGGTTTGTTCCCGATACAGCCCCTCCTTCAAACAGTCCTACATGTGACATCTCGGTGAAACTGCTTTGGGCTTTCTTCACAACCCACCAATAATCACGAGTAACACAATCAAAGCGACGACGGCAAGAAATCCCCAGTCGAGTACATGCTTCATCACGGTCGTTCCCTCCTGCCAGCTGATGAGACCAGTATAGATGGTGGATGGATTTCTGCCGTTCTAAAAATAGGACCGGGTCAAAAAAAGAGTAGCGTTACGGGTTCCAAGGTTTGAATGAACTCACAGCGGGAACAACTCTTTCGTATGCTTAATTTAGAAGGAGGAATTTGCAATGTCTAAACATGTACTGATTGTCACGACTTCTGCGAATCAACTGGAGAACGGTCACGCGACAGGGCTTTGGCTCGAGGAGTTTGCTGCACCGTATCTTCAATTCGAGAAACAAGGTTATAAAGTCACAGTAGCGAGCATCGAAGGTGGAGACGTGCCAATCGATGCGAACAGCCTAGAAGGCGATTTGCCGCAAGAGGTGTTGGACACGAAGCACCTGTTGAAAGATACGGCGCGACTCGATCAAGTGGCCGATGACACGTATGACGCAGTCTTCCTTCCGGGAGGACACGGTACGGTCGTTGATTTCCCGAACAGTGAAACGTTACAGCGTGTCATCCGTGATACGTATGAAGGCGGAAACGTCGTCGCGGCCGTCTGTCATGGACCGATTGGACTCGTCAACGTTAATTTGAGCAACGGAGATCCGCTCGTCAAAGACAAGCGCGTGACAGGATTCACGGATGCCGAGGAACGCGAGATGCAGCTTGACTCAGCGGTACCTTTCCTCCTTGAATCGGCGATGCGCGAGCGCGGTGGAAAATTTGATGGCGCAGACAACTGGGCTGTCAACGTAACGGTCGACGAACGTCTCGTTACCGGACAAAATCCGCAATCTTCAGAACAAGTCGGAGCAGAAATCGTCAAATTGCTCGGATAATCCCACAGACAGCTTAGGTTACTCCTAAGTTGTCTTTTTTTCGGACATATGTCCTTTTCAAGCCTTCTCATCTCACGTAAAGTCAGACGAGGAGATAGGAGGAAATCGGATGGGTCTGTTATTTGCCGTGCTTTCGGGCACGTTCATCGCATTGCAAGGGATTTTTAATGCCAAGCTCGGCTACGCGGTCGGTGCTTGGATGTCGGTCACGGTCGTTCACCTCGTTGGTCTTGTACTTGCTCTTCTCATTTATGCGTTCAAGCGGGATGCAGACATGACGGCGTTTCGGCGCGTACCTTGGTACTATAGCTTGGGTGGTCTGTTCGGGGTGTTTGTCGTTTTCGGAGAACTGACCGCTATTCAACAGCTCGGTGTGACTTGGGCGATCTGCGTCTTGCTCGTCGCCCAATTGATCGGGGCGTTTTTGATTGATGTGAACGGATGGTTTGGTGTGAAACGGAAACCGCTCAACCAAGGTCAGCTCACAGGACTTGCCTTGATGGTCGCCGGGATTGGCATTTACACGTTCACGTAAGGGGGAGACGGATGAAAGTAGAGGCAGCACTAGAACGACTCGGGTGGGCCCACCTGTTCTCGGAACAAACATTAGAGGCATCGACGATTGTGACGTATCCGTCCGGAGCGATGCTCTGCACGAACGATAACCCGATCGAGTCTCTCTTCGTCGTGTTAGAAGGGCGTGTCAAAATCTATACGTTGAGCGAGGAAGGCAAGTTGCGCTTGCTCCGTTTAAAGATGGCCCCGACATTGATTGGGGATATCGAATACGCCAGCGGACGCAACGTACTCCACACGGTCGAGGCCGTCGGGGCAGTAACCTGTCTGCGCGTGCCGTTTGATGTGCTCCGCACGCATAACCGAACGATCGAGTTCACGGAGCATCTTCTGCGCGGCGTATCTGAGAAACTGTTCATCGAGGCGAATGCCTCGTCGAACCATCTCATGTCGACACTCGAAGAACGATTGGCGGGATATCTCGTCTCGCTCAGCGAATCAGGGAACGACTTGTTCCAAGACGAGATGAGTCAGTTGAAACGAAAAGAAGTGGCGGAATGGCTCGGGACGAGTTATCGTCATTTGAATCGGACGTTACAATCGTTCGCGGATGAAGGACTCGTCGAAAAGACGCGGACAAAAGTAACGATTTTAGATGCGACTCGATTAAAAGAACGTGCCAATGGCATGTTGTACGAATAAGGAGGCAACTCATGATAGTAGGAATCATCTGTTCGGCGGTAGCCGGCGCATTCATTAGTGTACAAGCTGCAGTCAATGCCAAAATGAACGCCCATCTGGGGGCATGGGCGACAACGGTGCTCGTCTTCATCGTCGGCTTGCTTGGATCGCTCGTCCCACTCGCTTTGTTCGGTGGTAATGTTCACGGCGTATTCGAAATCTCGCCGATATACGCGCTCGGTGGGTTGCTCGGGGTCGGTGTCGTCTTCTGTGTGATGCGAAGCATTCAATTGCTCGGACCGACGCTATCGGTGTCCATCATTCTCGTATCTCAGTTGATATGGGCGCTCGCCGTCGACTTAACGGGAGCGTTCGGGATGCAACAGTTGTCACTGTCCCCAGGGCAGGTCATCGGGTTGATGGTGTTGCTCTTAGGCGTCATCGTCTTCAAACAATCTCAAGCGGCGGCCCTGCATCAGGAAGCCGCACCCGAAGCCACTTCACGTTGAAGGGGCTTTTTTCTTGAGTGAAACGGGTACAGGTGAATAACAAATCTTTGATATGATGAGATTGTAGTACGAAATATACGCAGAGGTGATGAAAACAGTGGATTCTTCCATAGTGATCGATTTACTGATCGTTTTATTCTTGATCGTGTTGAACGGGATTTTCGCGATGACGGAAATCGCACTGATCTCGTCCAAACCGGCCAAACTTGAAGTCGAGGCGAGCCGTGGTAAACGCAGTGCCGAAATCGCACTCAAGTATTCAAAAGATCCGACCGACCTGTTATCGACGGTCCAAGTCGGAATCACGTTGATCGGTATCATCAACGGGGCTTACGGGGGTGCGCGTTTCTCGGCGCCGCTCGCCGATGTGTTCGCCAATCTTGGCATGAGTCCCCAGTACGCACCGACCGTCGGTTACGTCGTCGTCGTCACGATTATTACGTATTTGTCGCTCATCATCGGTGAGCTCGTGCCGAAACGGATTGCGCTCGTGGCTCCGGAAAAAGTCACGATGGCGATCATTCCGGCACTCGACTTATTTAGTAAAGTGATGCGACCATTTATTTGGATTTTGTCGAAGTCGACACTTTTCCTTTTCAAATTGCTTGGCCTGAAAGCGGAGCAGTCGAGTGGTGAGACCGAGCTCGAAATCAAGCAACTCTTGTTCGAAGGAGCCCAGCAAGGGGCATTCGCACACGAGGAAGTGCAGCAGGTCGAGCGTGTGTTTGCGTTCCATGACCAGCTGATTTATGAATTGATGCAACCGCGGACGACGCTGGAATGGGTCGACCTTGAAGACGATATGGACGATATCAAGAAATCGATTTATGAGAGTAAACACAATAAACTCCCGGTCGGGCGCGATACGCTCGACGAGTTCGTCGGTTATATCGATGTCCGTGACATTTTGACATTATCGACGCTTCGGGAGCCCTCACAAATTTTGAAGCGAATCAAACAACCACTCATCGTCCCAAAACAGCGAGAAGCGAGCCAAGTGTTGCAGATGATGCAAAAGAATGGCGTCGAAATCGCCTTCGTGCTCGATGAGTACGGCGGATTCCTCGGGATGGTCACATTGTTCGATATTCTAGAAGAAATCGTCGGCGAAGTGATGATTGAAGAAGAAACACCGGAAGTCGTGCGCCGTGAAGACGGTTCGTACTTGGCCGATGGTTTGCTCGGGATTGAGGATTTGAAGCGGACGTTCGGAATTCGAGACAATCGTTTTGATGAAGGGCGTAACTCGTATCATACTCTTGCCGGACTTGTTATTTATGCGCTCGGCGATTTCCCAAAACGGGGAGACGTTGTCGAAGCATATGGTCTTCGATTCGAGGTCGTCGATATGGACGGCAAACGTGTTGACCAAGTGCTCGTATCGATGTTGCCTGAACAAACAAAAGAAGACTGACGCCGCGGCGTCAGTCTTCTTTTTTAGGCGCGTTCCATGTCTCGAATGCCGCCTGCATGAGGACGCGGGCGGTATGAAGCATCGCCCGTTCGTCCACATCGAAGCGGGGATGATGATGAGGGAAGACGGCACCGACTTCCGGGTTACCGGCTCCGGTGAAGAAGAAGCTGCCCGGTACGTGTTGCATATAATAGGCAAAATCTTCTCCGACCATGAGCGGGGACATCTCGATGACGCCATCGGTGCCAACGACGCGAGCGGCGCTGCGACGGACGTGATCGGTCTCGATGGGATGGTTGATCACGGCGGGGTAGCCCCGGATATAGTCGAGCTCGTAGTGCGCTTCGCTCGCCGAACAGATATGGGCGATAGTCCGCTCCATCTCGGCGATGATGCGTGTTTGCGTCTCCGGTGTGAACGTCCGTACCGTGCCAGACAGCTTCGCTTCATCGGCGATGACGTTGAATGCCTGACCGGCAACGAACGTGCCGACAGTTAAGACGGCCGGTTCGAGCGGGTCGATGCGACGACTGATGACTTGTTGCAACTGGCTGACGATATTCGTTCCGACCATGACGGCATCGACCGTGTGTTGCGGGATGGCCCCGTGACCACCTTTGCCTTTGACGGTCAGTTCGAAGCGATCAGCCGCGGCCATGATCGGTCCCGTCTTCACACCAATCGTCCCGTATGGAAGCGGGGTCCAAATATGAGAGCCGTAAATATAATCGACACCGTCAAGACATCCATCTTCGATCATCGGTTTGGCCCCACCTGGCGCGAGTTCTTCCGCGAACTGGTGAATGAGGACGACATCTCCCGGAAGGTCGATTTCCGTGAGTGCTTTCGCAAGGACGAGCAACGTCGCCGTATGCGCATCATGACCGCAAGCGTGCATCGAGCCATTTACTTTCGAGCGGTACGGGACGTCCTTTAAATCTTGAATCGGCAAGGCGTCAAAGTCGGCCCGAAACGCGATGGTCGGGCCTTCGCCGCCATGAATGCGTGCGACAACACCGTTGCCACCGACATGTTCGCGCACATCGAGGCCGAGGTCGCGCAAATAAGCTGCAATCGTCCGAGGTGTCTCTCGTTCTTCGAATGAAAGTTCGGGATGTTGATGGAAGTGGCGGCGGAGCGTCACCATCTCGTCGTATAGCTCAGTCAAGCGTGAATCGAGGTCAGTCACAAGCATGATTTACACTCCTGTCCGTTGATCATTTTTGGTTGAAGCAAGGTCCATACGTCGTGTGAATTCAAATCGTCGAGAATCGGACGATGTAATAAGGTTTGCGCTTCGTCAGCCGTCACCCATCTGGCATCACTGTGCTCCTCGGAGAGGGTGACGGTCGTCGCGACCGGGTGAGCCAAGTACGTCATGATGACGACTTGACGATCCGGGGCGGTCAAAAACGTCGTGGCGTACAACAATTGCTGGACCGCCACATGCAAACCGGCCTCTTCGAACACTTCCCGTTCAAGAGCGTGTTCGAGCGACTCGCCAAAGTCGAGTTTGCCTCCGACGAGTTCCCACGTGCCGGGATTGACCTCGTCATCATCAGCTCGTTTGATGATGAGCATGTGGTCGTCTTGCACAATCACCGCTTTCACGGCAACAACGATGGTAGGAACGGACATGATGACACTCCTTTGTATGAATTCGTGAGAGAACCCACAGCATATATGAATCATTTTCTACATATTCCCTAAGTTATGCTTATGGTATACGACAAAAGGGAATTAATACAGGAGAAAATCATGAAATGAGGTGTCGAAATGGGTTGGATTATCGCAATCGGTATCATCGTTGTCTTGGCGTTCATCTATTTTTCGATGTACAACGGACTCGTCAAATATCGGAACTGGGTCGACGAGGCGTGGGCACAGATTGATGTGCAGCTGAAACGGCGTTACGATTTGATTCCGAACTTGGTCGAAACGGTAAAAGGCTATGCCAAGCATGAGCAAGAGACGCTCGCAAAAGTTGTTGAGTTACGGAATCAACTCGGTTCGAAGACGAGCCGTCAAGAACAGATGGAAGTGAACGATCAATTGAGCGGCGCATTGAAGAATTTGTTCGCGCTTCGGGAGGCATACCCAGATTTGAAAGCGAACGAGAATTTTAAGATGCTCCAAGAAGAATTGACGCAGACGGAGAATAAAGTCGCCTATTCACGGCAGTTATATAACAATACGGTCATGAAATATAACACGAAAGTCGAATCGGTCCCGACGAACATCATCGCCTCCGTCCATAATTTTGAAAAACGCGACATGCTCGAAGCACGTGAGGAAGAACGCGAAAACGTGCGTGTCTCATTCTAATGGATTGGGGTGGCGACGATGATCCTGTATGAACAAATTCGTAAAAATAAAATCAAAACCGTGTTCATCGTGGCCGGATTCGTCCTGCTCGTCTTGGCCGTTGGAGTGGTCATCTCATATTTGAACTATGGTGACCCGCTCCCAGGCCTCATCTTCACTCCGGTGTTCTCGTTGTTTTATATCGGGATTGTCATCATGTCGAGCACGAACATCGTCATGAAGATGAACCATGCCCAAGAAATCACCTCGGTCGACCAGCACCGATTTCTGTGGCATACGGTTGAGAACATGGCCATGGTCGCGCGTGTCCCGATGCCGCGCATCTTTATCATCAATGATGCGTCACCGAATGCGTTCGCGACCGGCCTGAAACCAGAGAAAGCGGCCGTCGCCGTGACGACCGGACTGCTCGATCAGTTGACGCGAGAAGAAGTCGAAGGCGTCATCGCCCATGAAGTCGCCCATATTAAAAATTACGATGTGCGATTGGCGACAGTGACGCTCGCCCTCGTCTCGGTCATCGCCATCATGAGCGATATCGGCTCACGGATGCTCTTCTTCCGAAGTGTCGGTGGACGCCGTGACAACAACCAAAACCCGATTTTTATGATCGTCGGGCTGGTGTTATTGATTCTTGCGCCGCTCATCGCCACGCTCGTCAACTTGGCCATCTCGCGAAATCGCGAGTTTTTGGCGGATGCGAGCGGGGCCGAGTTGACGCGTAATCCGGATGCGCTCGCGTCGGCGCTAGAGAAAATCGCGAATATCCAAACACCGGTGAAGGAAGCCTCTCGCGCCTCGGCGTCGCTCTACTTTTCAGACCCGCTTAAGAAAAAGCTGAGCGGTCTGTTCTCGACGCACCCGAACCCGGCTGAACGGATTGCCAGACTTCGCAGTATGTAGCCTATACGAAGGTCCTCTTTTTAGAAGAGGGCTTTTTTGTACGTGAATAGGACCAACTCATTTCGCAAATCCAGTTTGTATCAATATTAAATGGGAATGATAGTAAAAAGAGGATGAAATGGAGGAGATTCCATGTTTGAGTCGGCACTCGAGTTAGGCATTGTCCTATTTTTATTGATTTATTCCATCACGGTTTCGCTCATGTTGATGTCAGTCAAAAAGAAGAGCTGAGTGAACGACAATTTTACAAAACATATGAGCAAAGGCAGTAAAAAGCCACCTCGCGCGCGAGGTGGCTTTCGTCAGTTATCCGGCGCGATGGCTCCGGAGTTTTTCAATCTCTTCGAGGACAAATTGGACGTTCGTTCCGACGATGACTTGAATATGGTTCGGGCTGACAACCTTGATACCAGGGATGCCCGCTTTCTTGATTTGTGCTTGGTCGACCGTATCCATGTCTTTCACATCGACGCGGAGACGTGTGACGCATGACTCGATGCCTGTGACGTTTTGATCGCCACCGAGACCATCGTAAATCATCGCTGCCATCGCTGAATATTGACCGCCGGCAGCGACTGGAGCCGTCTTCGTTTCGCCTTCAGGAGTCGTTTCCGTTGCGACCGCGTCAACCGCTTCGTCTGACTCACGGCCTGGCGTTGCCAAGTTGAGCTTGACGATCATGAAGCGGAAGATGACGTAGTAGATGGCACCGAAGACGAGACCTTGAACGAGCAACATGTACGGCTGGTTCGCGAGCGGTAACCGTGAGCTGAGGACAAAGTCGACAAGACCGGCGCTGAAGCCGAATCCGGCCGTCCATTGGAACGTCGCCGCGATGAAGAGGGAAACCCCTGTCAAGACCGCGTGGACGAGGTAGAGAACTGGTGCGAGGAACATGAACGAGAATTCGAGCGGTTCCGTGACACCTGTGAAGAACGATGCGAACGCTGCGGCGAGAAGGAGCGAGGCCGCTTGTTTTTTACGTTTTGTTTTCGCTGTATGGTACATGGCGAGGGCTGCTGCCGGAAGACCGAACATCATAATCGGGAAGAACCCGGCTTGATAGCGTCCAGTAATCCCTTTCACACCTTCACCTGACCAGAAGTTACCGATATCGTTAATGCCGGCCACATCGAACCAGAATACCGAGTTCAAGGCGTGGTGAAGACCAGTTGGGATTAACAGACGGTTGAAGAAGCCGTAAAGGCCTGCCCCGATTGCACCCATTTTAGAGATCGTTTCCCCAAATCCGACGAGTCCTGTGTACACAACCGGCCAGACGAAGTAAAGGGCGACCGAGACGAGGATCATCGAGAATGCCGTCATGATTGGCACGAGACGCTTCCCACTAAAGAAGGCGAGTGCATCTGGTAGCTTCACATGACTGAAGCGGTTGTACATTTGAGCGGCGACGATACCTGACAAGATACCGACGAACGCGTTGGCAATTTTACCGAACGCTGGGTTGACGGCTTCGACGTCGACACCTTGGAACAAGGCGACCGTTGCCGAAGACAAGAGTGTCGTGACCGTGAGGAAGGCGACAAGTCCGCTTAGAGCGGCTGAGCCGTCACGGTTTTTCGCCATCCCGAGGGCGACCCCGACTGCGAAGAGAATTGGAATGTTATCGATGATGGCTGCACCGGCTTTGATCAAGAATGCGGCAGCGATGTTTTCAGAACCCCAGCCGACCGGGTCGATCCAGTAACCGATCCCCATGAGAATGGCAGCTGCAGGAAGTACCGCAACCGGCAACATGAGGGAACGTCCGAGACGTTGTAAAAAGTTCATCATTGTGAATGTCCTCCTTTTTGATGGTGTTGATCTTGCAGGCGTTGAATGTGGAGCGTGATGTAACCAAGCTCTGATTCGGGCAAGACGATGCCGTATAAGTCTTCCATTTCGTTTGCGACGTCAGACGCACATGCATAGGCCGACGAGAACTTCGTTTGAATCATGAGAAGCATATCTTCGTCGATC
The DNA here is from genome assembly GCF_057004685.1 of Exiguobacterium sp. FD-YE-25-4. NCBI lineage: Bacteria > Bacillati > Bacillota > Bacilli > Caryophanales > Exiguobacterium > Exiguobacterium sp. FD-YE-25-4. The sequence goes on from NZ_CM168041.1 coordinate 178,108, forward strand.
GTATGGTGATCGTAATGGTTGACCCGATCCATGACGAATCGTAAATGAGTTAATAAGCGTTGATAGGATAAGTCATCTTCTTCTATAGATAGATCGAGTCGTCTCGAAATCGATTGAATCATGTCACGTACGATTGTCGTCTGTTTGACCGTCTTGCGTAAATCACCTCCCTTCACTTTTAGTGTATGGATGTGTAGCGCAATGAAGGCCGCCTCATCTTTCGGCATCTTCACGCCGAGTTTGTCCTCGATGAGGTGAAGCGCCCATAACCCGATTTCGTATTCGTTGCGATATAAAATTTTAATCTCGTTCAACAGCTTGTTGCGGAGCGAGATGCCTTCTTGCTCGCGCTCGATGGCAAACGAGATATGATCGGTGAGCACGATATGGATGTGTTCGTTGAACGTCGTCTCGAGCCGTTTTTCCGCATGCGAAATGATTTCTTCTGAAATCGTGAAGTGCTCAATCGGAATCCGTGTCAGTAGTTGTTGAAACTTATCATTCTCGGACATGACAAACAGCTTTTCCACCTTATGCGGATTGACAATATCGTTGCGAGCCTTCTTGAACGCGACGCCTGGTCCGATGGCGATTTTCTCTTCGCCCTCGTCCGAGACGATGACCGCGTTGTTGTTTAAAATCTTTTTAATTTTTAACATGTGTCCTCCTAACGAGGAGTCATTTTTCCGCTTGAGCGACGACGGTCTTCCCGGGAAGCGATGGGCCTCCTGCATGGAACGAATACGGGTGCTCTAACGTGCTCCCGTTTGTGATGACCATCGGAGTGACCGTGTCTTTTCCGGCTTGTCGGATTTGTTCCAAGTCGGCCGTCAACAGTGGCTGTCCGGTCGTGATCGTGTCACCGACTTTGACGTGGACGTTGAATGGGCTACCCGCAAGTTCGACCGTATCGAGTCCGACATGAATCAAAATTTCAGCTCCGTCTCCCGAACGGATACCGATCGCGTGCTTCGTCGGTGCGACCTGAATGATGGTTCCATCTACCGGTGCGACGACCGTTCCGTCCGTCGGCATGATGGCAATCCCGTCGCCCATCATCTTCTCGCTGAAGACGGGGTCGGTCACTTCCTCAAGTGGAATGATGTCTCCTTCCATGGGTGCGTAAAGTGTCAGTGTATGTCTCTTCATCCACTTATTCAATAACATGTTCGATTCATCCTTTCGCTTGAAAAATGATTGTGAAAAAACAAAACAGGCATGGAGTATAGACGGGTGGCGTGAGCCTTTCGTCTTACCCCATGCCTGATCGAATCAGTCACATGTGATCATTATTCGTTTCGTCACCCTCAAGATAGCACGCCGATGTATAGATATCAAGACCTAATTTGAAAGCGTTCTCTAGAAATTTTACTTCTTCGAAAATCTGTTGTATAGTTAGGGCGAAACTGAATGGGAAAGGTGTTGCATGTTAATGAGTGAGGTTGTATCTGCCTAACGAACTGAAAAATGTTGGATGACGCGTCTTTTTGTCATGCCTTCATGTTCTGTTACAGATACCGCCCTTCATAAACTGCCAGACACCGGTCTGTCTTTTTGCGTTGGTCGTCATCGGCCGACGCTTTTTGTTTGCGCGGTATCTCCATCACAAAATAAGGAGACTCCATCATGAATGAACAAACATTAGACAAACTACAATACAACGACTTGATTCATCACGTCGAACGATACTGCATCAGCGGATTCGGACGCAACTTGTTGCGAAACCAGCGTCCGACAAGCCATCTGCAAACGGTGAAAAAACGGCTTCAAGAGACATCGGAAGCACGCGCGATTCTCGACGCGACGTCACACGTCCCCTTTATCGGGGTGTCTGCTATGGAACCGCTCATCGGTAAAATCAGCCGTGGCATCCAGCTCGAGGCAAGCGAACTCGAAGCCGTCGCCGAATTTTTCCGCGGGGCCCGGAAACTGAAGCGGTTCATGGCCGAGCAGGCGTTCTTTGCCCCACTCTTGTCCCTTTACGCGGATGAGATGAGCGAGTGGCGCAGCATCGAGGAAGACATCGTCCAATCGATTCGTGGGGGACGGGTCGTCGACGAGGCGTCCAAAGAATTGAAACGCGTCCGCAAACAAATCGACATTCTCGAAGGACGGATCGAGGAGCGGTTGAGCAAGTTCTTGAAGAGCGCCGCAAACCGGGAAGCGATTCAAGACGGCTTTGTGACGAAGAAACAAGACCGATTCACAATTCCAATCAAAGCGTCATATAAACATAAAGTCGCTGGGGCAATCATCGACACCTCGAGCCGAGGGACGACCGTTTTCATCGAACCAGAGGCGGTCGCGAAGTTGAACGCGGAACTCGTCGTCAAACGAACGGAGGAAGCGGTCGAAATCTATCAAGTGCTCGCCACGCTCACCGGCATGGTGGCGGAAGCGTTGCCGACCATCGAGGCGACGCTCGACGTCATCGCCCAATACGACATGGTGTTCGCGAAAGGGAAGTATAGCCAAGCCCTCGATGGCATCGCCCCTCGCGTGAACGCTGTCGGGAAAATCCGTTTGAAACAAGTCCGCCATCCGCTCCTCGAACGGGCGGTCCCTCTCGACTTCTCGCTCGGGGACACGTACCGCGGTCTGATTATCACCGGACCGAACGCCGGCGGGAAGACGGTCGTCTTGAAGACGATCGGTCTGCTCAGTTTGATGACGATGAGCGGACTTCATATCCCGGCCCATCCGGATACGGACATCTCGACGTTTGACGACGTATTCGTCGATATCGGGGACAACCAGGACATGGGTTCGGCGCTCAGCACGTTCTCGGCCCATATGCATAACGTGGCGAACATCATGCAGAAGGCGGGGAAACGGTCGTTACTGTTATTCGATGAGATTGGAAGCGGGACCGAACCGAACGAGGGAGCGGCCCTCGCCATCGCAATTTTAGAGGAAGCATATAAACGAGGTTGTCTCGTCGTCGCCTCGACCCATTACGGCGAAATCAAAGCGTACTCCGAGACGCATCCTGACTTTATGAACGCGGCCATGCAGTTCGACCCAGACACGCTCGAACCAAAATATCGGTTGTTGATTGGGCAGTCCGGCGACAGCAACGCCTTGTTCATTGCCCGGAAAATGAAATTGCCCGAATCGATTTTGAAGCAGGCGGCCCGCTATATGCACGACAAGTCGTACGACCAGTCGCTCGTCGATCCGGCACGTCTGACGCAAGCAGTCGTCTCATCCGTCATCGAACCAGATCAAGTTCTGTCAAAAGGGGACCGGATCCGTCTGCTCGAGACGAATCAAGTCGGACTCGTCTATGCGATGGACGCATCGTTGCGCCAAGTCACCGTGTATGTCGACGGTGTCTTCAGCGAGCATCCGCTCCGTCGGGTTCGGCGTGAGGCGAAAGCGCTCGACTTGTATCCGGCTGGTTATGACCTGGAGACATTATTCGTCGATTATCGGGACCGGAAAGAAGCCCACGACTTTGCTCGCGGTTCGAAGAAGGCGCTCCGTCGCGTCGAGAAAGAGATTCGGGCGCGGCAACGTGCCGAACGAGGCGAATGAGTGTATCCGGGAGGACACTCGGGTAAGGAACAAGGACCGGGAGTCATCACGTACAGTTCGGCTTTCGGGTAACGTGTCGGAGGTGACTGGATGTTTTGGTTAAGCTTGTTGTTCGCCATCGGATTTGCCTTGATTCATTACTTCTCTGGACAGTTGATTCACGTGCGCGAGACGCCGCGGAGCCGGTTTCTGTCACTCGCCGGCGGTGTCGCCGTCGCCTATGTGTTTCTACACCTTTTACCTGAGCTGAACGAATATCAACGCGAGCTCGAAGGACATCTCGAGAGTGGGCTGTTCGCCTCGATCGAGAATCACATCCTCGTCGTCAGCATGCTCGGATTGGCCGTGTTTTATGGGCTGGAACGGTTGGCCACGCAAATGAAACGGCGTGGCAACGGCAGCGTTTTTTGGATTCACATGGCGTTGTTCATCGTCTACAACTTCAGCATCGGCTATGTGCTCGCGGAGAGCGAGTTCGATACGGCATGGGCAATGACACTCTACTTTGTCGCATTAGGGATTCATTTCATCACGGTCGACCAGGGTCTGAGGCATCACCATCAGGAGTCGTACGACAGGCGAGGCCGATTGTGGTTGTCGTTGGCCGTGCTTGCCGGGTGGAGCGTCGGCGCATTTTCAGCGCTCCATGAAGTGACGCTGTCGATGATTGTCGCGTTCTTGGCCGGGGGGATTATTTTGAACGTCATGAAAGAAGAGCTGCCAGAAGAACGAGACAGCAGCTTTCGTGCGTTTGCTGTCGGGCTCATCGGATACGCTTTACTGTTATTGGCCATATGAAAAGGCAACCCTCGCGGTTGCCTTTTTGCTTACAGTGAATTGGTGCTCTGATTGTCTACGTTATCATCGGCCGCAGGTGTGTCCTCATCTTGGTTCGGGCCACCGAATTGACCACCGTGATGAGGGCCATGCCCGCCTCCGTGACGTCCACCGCCAAAGCCGCGCATGTCGCCTAAGTCGTCGTAACTCGTGATGTCAGCAAAACGTTCTTCGTGGTCGGCAAGAATCGCGTCGGCCTCATCTTGCGTCAAGTCACCGGATTCGATGGCTGCCTCAAGTTTCGCTTCATGAGAAGTGATGATCGCCTCGATGAACTGTTCGATGGTGATTCCTGTTTCTTCCGCGAGTTCGGGAAGCGATTGTCCTTCTTCTCGCGCTGCTTCCACCTCGGCTTCGGTCAAGCCAAGCGCCTCGAGCAAAGCGGCCTGCCCGGCTGCCCGGTCACCGAACATGCCCCGCTCGCCGCGTTCTCCGCGTTCGCATTGGGTCGTCGTTTCCGTTCCGTCGGTTGTTGTCGTATCGTTCGTGGCGGCATAGACGCCGGTTCCTGAGACGGCAAGTAGGCCGGCCAGGGCGATGGCTAATTTAGATGTTTTCATATTAATCTCCTCCTTTACTACTTCAAGTGTAGGACGTGGACGTTCAAAAGTTGTGAGGGAGTTGCAAGGTTTCTGCAAATTGTCTTTGGGAAACGATGGGTTCGTTACCCGATGCGATATAATGGGAGTGGAGGCGATAGAGATGAACGTACTCGTAGTCGAAGATGAACCGAAATTAGCGGACGGGCTCGCCCGCTTTTTAACGTACGCGGGGTTTCACGTCAGTGTGGCCGGTACACTCGCCGAAGCGAAACGGCAGCTCGAGCAACCGTTCGATGCGGTCCTGCTCGACGTTCGTCTGCCAGACGGGGAAGGTTGGACGCTCATTCCAAAATTGAAGACGCTCAAGCCGCGACCGGTTATCATCTTGGCGACGGCACGAGGAGAGGCGGATGACCGTGTGTTCGGCCTCGAGCTCGGGGCCGACGATTATTTGGTCAAACCGATCGTGTTAAAGGAACTCGAAATTCGCCTGAAACGTCTCGTCAAACAGACGGACGAGATTTCGTTCGGCGACATGACGGTGGACGCACGTTCACGCACGGTGACCGATCACGGCCAAGCGATTCGGATGACCAATAAAGAATACGAGTTGCTCCTCTTCTTCTTGAAACATAGCGGAGAAGCGCTCGATCGCAACCGCCTACTCGACGAGGTGTGGGATTATACGTTCGCCGGGGACACGCGCACGGTCGACACGCACGTCAAACAGTTGCGTGACAAATTGCCGACGATGAAGCGGTACTTGAAGACGGTGCATCGCGTCGGTTATCGATTGGAGGAAGTCCGATGAGCCGGTTGATGAAGAAGTTGCTCTGGACCGCGATTCTCCCTCTCGTCGTCATGGCGGTGCTCACATTTGGTCTGACATCACTCCTGATTGGGCGTTTCGCGGAGACGGAGAGCTATGACCAACTCGAGCGTGAAGCGGACATCGTGTATGAGGCGCTTGTGGATGGACGCGGCATACCGGGTCAACTCGATGTTCTCGTGTTTCAAGACGGGGAGGCGGTCAATCTTGATCGTGGGGGCAGGATGCGTCGACATATGTCGCCAGTCCTCGATCCAGACTTACTTTCCGAACGAGATGAGGTCAGTGTGAACGGGGCGCGGTTATTGACGTTCCTTCGGGAAGAAGGGGATGTACAAATCGTGACGTACGCACCCGTCCCGCTGTCGAATCCGCAGTTTCGTCAAATCTACGTCATTCTCGGGAGCGGGTTCTTGCTCGCGCTCATCGTCGCCGTCGGTGTGACGTATTGGATGGGGCGGCGTTTGACGTCCCCGCTCGTCGAGTTGAAGCAGGCGACCACAGCCATCATGTCGGGCCGGCATGACATCACACTACCGCCTGTCACCGACGACGAGATTGGAGATTTGACGGAAGCGGTCCGTCAGATGAACACATCACTCGAAGAGAAAGAACGGATGCAAAATACATTCATCTCAGGGGTTACGCACGATGTCCGGACCCCGCTTGCCATTGTCCGGAACGAGGCCGAAATGCTTGAACTCGGTGTCGTCAAACAAGAAGATGTGGCGGCGACGGGTCGCAGTTTAACCGAGGAAGTCGATCGGATCGATCGGCTCGTCAGTCAGATGCTCGAATACTCCAAACTATCCGCGGGCAACGTGACACTTTCGCTCGAGTCCGTTCGTTTGGATGCATTGATTAAAGAGACTGTCTCGCGGATGGATGAATGGTTCCGTCATAAGGAAGTGACGGTCACACTTGAACTCGTCGAGGACGCGGTCGTCCAGGCGGACCGATTGGCGATGGAGCGTGTGCTGTCGAACTTTCTTCAGAACGCGTATCACGCCAGTCCACTAGGAGGTGTGATCACGATCAGGCTCTCCGAGCGACGGCTTGAAATCGAAGACGAAGGGCCGGGCATTGCCGAGACGATGCGCGCCAACATCTGGGATATGTATGTGAAAGGGGACCGTTCGAACGGTCACGGACTTGGTCTGGCTATCAACAAGCTGTTGCTCGAGGCTCAAGGGCTCGTTTACGGAGTCGAATCGAGAGAGGGAGAGGGGGCGTTGTTTTGGATCGAATGGGACTAAACTTATTTTTGCGGGGTGTCCGCTTAGAGCGAGATCGGATTGAAAAGCCAGGGTACCCGTTCTCGCTACCGATTTTTGATGGATTTGATGAATTGACGCTGACGAAGCCGGTCACGTTCTTGGTTGGTGAGAATGGGAGCGGGAAATCGACGTTGGTCGAAGGGATGGCCATCGCCGCTGGATTCAATCCGGAAGGCGGCGCGACGACGTTCCGTTTTGAGACCGAGTCGACACATAGCCCGCTGTTCGAAGCGCTTCGTCCGATTCGGGGCGCGTACCGGCCGAAAGACGGATTTTTCCTCCGGGCCGAGACGGCATATCAACTGTCGAGCTATGTGGATGAGATCGCGCGAACGTCGCCCGACCCGGAACGGTTTTATGCGTCCTACGGCGGTCGATCGCTCCATGAGCAGTCGCACGGGGAGGCGTTCTTGTCGCTCATGCTCCATCGTTTCCGAGACGGCGGACTGTATATTTTAGATGAGCCCGAGGCCGCCTTGTCCCCGATGCGGCAGTTGACGATGCTCGCAAGGATGCATGAACTCGTCCAGTCGGGAAGTCAATTCATCATCGCGACCCATTCGCCAATCCTCATGTCGTATCCGGACGCCGACATCCTCCAAGTCGAGACGGGACTCCGGCCGACGACGTTCGATGAACTCGAGCACGTCCGTGTCATGCGCGACTTTCTAGCGGCACCGGAACGGATGCAACGTATCCTATTCGAATGAAAAACGGTCACGGTGTAAGCGTTTTATTTTTATGTTGACGTCAAGATTTCAAGGGGGTATGCTAGTAGCGAGAAGAAGAAAATCCACTTTGGGATTGTTACTGGTCAAGCAGGCAAAACCTAAATTGATGCCGATCATCCAGATGTGGGGACCGGTGTGAATTTAGGTTTTTTTCTTTTCAATCGAACTTGAGCGGAGGTGAATTGATTCCATGCAAATTTCAAAAGTGTTCAACAATAACGTCGTGGCCATTCAAGCGAACGGTCAAGAACAAGTCGTCATGGGACGGGGAATCGCGTTCCAAAAGCGTCCAGGCGATGCAATCGATCAAACGCGGATTGAAAAAGTCTTTACGCTCGAGAGTAAAGAAAGCCATGAACGGTTCGTCCATTTTTTGAATGAGATGCCGGCTACCGAGATGGATACGGTCAAAGAAATCGTCAAGCTCGCGGAGACGCGACTCGAGAAGCCGGTCCATGACTCGCTTTATGTGACCCTCGCCGACCACATCCATTTCGCGCTCAGCCGATATCGAGATGGAATCATCATCCGTAACCCGCTCGTTTGGGAAGTGAAGCGGTTTTATGGACCCGAGTTCGCGATCGGGAAAGAAGCGGTCGCCCTGATTAACGACCGGCATGACGTCAAGTTAGACGAGGACGAGGCGGTCGCGATCGCCCTCCATCTCGTCAACGCGACGATGTCGGGTGCCAAAGGTGAGAACTTACATCTCGTCACCGAGATGACGCGTGCCACGCAAGCGATTCTCACCATCATCACGTACCACTTTCAAATCGATTTGGACGAAGAGTCGTACGCCTACTCACGGTTTTTGACCCACTTGAAATACTTCGTCCAACGGCTCGCCTCCGGGGAGAAGATTAAACCCGGCGGTGATGAGACGCTGTTTGAGATGGTGAAGCTGCGTTATCCGGACGCTTATGAGTGTGTCGAGAAAATCGCAGGGTTGATCGCCACGAAGTACAATTACGAGGTCTCGACCGATGAGCGGTTGTATATGATGATTCATATCGAAAACTTAATGAAAGAACGACGATCCTAAGGATGGTTACTGATGATGCAGGCCAAACCTAAATGACGACACCTCCCGTGTGCGTTCATTTAGGTTTTTCTTTTTACACAAATTGAAGGAGTGAACACTATGAGCCAAACAAAAACGCTCGCGGCGGACATCATTCGTCACGTCGGCGGGAAAGATAACGTCAAAAGCGTGTTCCATTGTGCGACACGGCTACGTTTTAAATTAAAAGATGAACAGAAAGCCAATCCCGAGGCGTTAAAAAACCATGATGGTGTCATCACGGTCGTCCAAAGCGGCGGTCAGTTCCAAGTCGTCATCGGCAACAACGTCCCTTACGTCTACCAAGACGTGGTCGAGGCGGGCGGATTCCAGACGTCATCGAACGACGATACGGAAAAAACGGGCGTCTTTAACCGGTTGATTGATGTGATTGCGGGGATTTTTACCCCGATTCTCGGTCCGATGGCCGGTAGCGGTCTATTGAAAGGGTTGCTCGCAATTCTCGTCGCCCTCGGCCTGCTCACGCAAGACATGGGCACGTATATTGTCTTGAACGCAGCGGCTGACGCGCTCTTCTACTTCCTACCGGTCATTCTCGGCCATTCGGCAGCGAAGAAGTTTGGCGGCAATCCGTATATCGGGATGATTATCGGGGGTGCGCTCGTCTACCCGGCCATCGTCGCGATGCAAGGAGCGGGCGAGTCGCTCACGTTCCTCACGGTACCGGTCGTCTTGATGAGCTACGCGTCATCGGTCATTCCAATCATCTTAGCAGCGTATGTGTCATCGAAAATTGAGACATTCTTTAACAAACACACGCATGAAGCGGTCCGTAACTTCACGACCCCGATGATGGCACTCTTGATCGTCGTCCCGCTCACATTCCTCGCGATCGGTCCGGTCGCGACATACGCGAGCCAAGGACTCGCCGGCGGCTATTCGTTCTTATATGAACTCAGTCCGGTCGTCGCTATCGCCTTCATCGGCGCGTTCTGGCAAGTGCTCGTCATGTTCGGTCTCCACTGGGGGCTCGTGCCGATCATCATCAACAACTTGGCGGTCGTCGGCATGGACACGATCGTCGTCGGAGTCCTCATGGCGACGTTCGGTCAGGTCGGGGCAACGCTCGCCATCACATTGAAGGCGCGTGACCCGAAGACGAAAGGGCTCGGGACGTCATCGACGATTGCCGGCGTGTTCGGCATCACAGAGCCAGCGATTTATGGATTGACGCTTCCGCGCAAGAAACCGTTCGTCTTCGGGATGGTTGGCGGTGCGGCCGGCGGGGTCGTCGGCGGTATGCTTGGCACGGCGGCTTACGCGATGGGTGGTCTCGGCGTGTTCAGTATCCCGGTCATGATTCCGGCGACGGGTCTCGATATGACGTTCTACGGCGCCTTGATCGGTCTTGTGGTCGCGACACTCGTCTCGTTCGGACTCACGTTCGCATTCCATAAAGAAGTCGAGACAGGCGAACAGACAACGGCAGAAGTAGCGCCGGCCGTATCGGAGCACGTCGGTTTCCCGGTATCGGCTCCAGTCAAAGGAGAAGCGGTTTCCCTCGAGACCGTTCGCGATGAAGTGTTCTCGAGCGGCGCGATGGGGAAAGGACTTGCCATCATGCCGACAGAAGGGGTCGTCTACGCCCCATTCGATGGCGAAGTCGTCACGGTCTTCCAATCGAAGCACGCCATCGGACTCCGCTCACATAGCGGCGTCGAAGTATTGATTCACGTCGGGCTCGACACGGTCCAGCTCGGTGGGAAACATTTTGAAACGTTCGTCCAAGCCGGACAGCGTGTGACCGAGGGCGAGGTGTTAGTGAAATTTGATCTAGAAGCCATTGCCCAAGCCGGTTATGACACGATTACCCCGGTAATTGTCACGAATACAGGGAATTACTTAGATGTCTTGCCGACACATGTCGGCATCGTCGAACCAAACCACGGCGTCTTGCGCGTCTTAGCCTAAGAGGAGGAACAAACATGAAACAAGTAGCGAAGAACTTTTTATGGGGTGGCGCCACGGCGGCGAACCAATTTGAAGGTGGATACCAAGAAGGTGGAAAAGGGCTCTCGATCGCGGATGTGATGCCGGGCGGCAAAGACCGAATGAAAATCATTCATGACCCGACGTTCGATTTCGAGTTGCATGACGAGTACACATACCCGAACCATGAAGGCATCGACTTCTATCATCACTACAAGGAAGACATCGCCCTCTTCAAAGAGATGGGCTTCAAGACGTTCCGCATGTCGATCGCTTGGTCGCGCATCTTCCCGAATGGAGATGAGCTCGAACCAAACGAGGAAGGGCTCAAATTCTATGACCGCGTCATCGATGAACTCGTCGCGCAAGGAATCGAGCCACTCGTCACGATTTCACATTACGAGTTGCCGCTCCATTTGGCGACAGCATACGGTGGTTGGCGCGACCGTCGCCTCGTGACATTCTTCGAGCGATACAGCCGTGTCTTGTTCGAACGTTACCAAGGCAAGGTCAAATATTGGCTCACGTTCAATGAAATCAACGGGGCCCAGTTCATGCCGATGCTCAGTCTCGGAATGGCGATTCGTGAAGGGGACGACCAGTTGCAGTTGACGTACCAAGGGTTGCACCATCAACTCGTGGCAAGTGCGCTCGCGACAAAAGCGGCAAAAGAGATCGATCCGTCGATGCAAATCGGCTGCATGCTTATCGCGGCGCCGGTCTATCCGTACAGCTCGAATCCGGAAGACATCTGGTATGCACACGACGCCGAGCGCATGATGAACTTTTTCTGTGGCGACGTCCATGTCCGTGGTGAGTATCCATCATTCGCGAAACGCTTCTTCCGTGAGAACGGAATCGAACTCGTGATGGAAGACGGGGACCTCGAGACACTGAAAGCGAACACGGTCGACTTTTTCTCGCTCAGCTACTATATGTCGCGTACCGAGAAAGCGGAGAAGACGGAAGACGAGGCAGCGGGGAACATTATGAGCGGGGTGAAAAACCCTTACCTCAAGGCGAGCGACTGGGGTTGGGAAATCGATCCGATGGGACTTCGCGTCATCTTGAACAAACTGTATGAGCGCTATGAATTGCCGCTCTTCATCGTCGAGAATGGTCTCGGTGCTTATGACAAGGTTGAAGCGGACGGTTCGGTTCATGACGATTATCGGATTGAGTACTTGCGTGACCATTTGAAAGCGATGGTGGAGGCGATTGAAGACGGTGTCGACGTCATTGGCTATACGAGCTGGGGCTGTATCGACCTCGTCAGTGCATCGACCGGGGAGTACAGCAAGCGTTACGGCTTCATCTACGTCGATAAGCATGACGACGGGTCGGGGACGCTCGAGCGTTCGCGGAAAGACTCGTTCTTCTGGTATCAAGACGTCATCCAGACGAACGGGGCGAGCTTGTTCGAAGATGAGACGGTAAAATAAGAAAAGAGCGGCCGCGGCCGCTCTTTTCTTATGCTTTCGTGACTTTGCGCAAGACGATGATCGCGAGACTGACACCACCGGCAATCAACATATACGTGAGAATCTCCGTCCAGGCTGCCATCAGACGTCTTCCTCTGCAAAGACGGCCAAGTCCCCTTGAGGCATGGCGACGAGTAAGAAGTGTTCGCCTCCGAGCGGACGGGCGTCTCCGGCCTGCCAACTTTCATACTGTTCGTGATAGCCGTTCACGAACAGGACGGCTCCAGATTCAAATGTCAGTTCAAGATGGGGATTGTCTTCAGATAACAGGATGGAACGGACGCGTTCACGCCGGAGTCCGACGAGGTGATGGAGTTGTTCATCTTCGTTGAACGAAGGTCCAGATGAATGGACGTACCAAGGTCCTTCAATCGAGAGCCACGACTCGTTGCCGTCTCGGTTGAAGTAGAGTAGATGATGATTGGGGCCGGAACCAAAGTCGATTCCGACGAAGGAAGACGCGTTAAACAAATGCTGTAAAATCCGTGTTGCTTCAAGATGTTCGGTACGGGTCACGCTTCCACCTCGCTTAAATAGGTTAGTTAATTCCATCATTCCACGTTACTTCGCTAAAGTAAATGAAAGGATTATGTGAAATCACTCATATGAGAAAGAACAAGCGAGTTCGACAACTTATGGAAAATACTTCAAGTAAGTTAAAAGTTTGGTCAGTGATTGGACAAATCCGGTCCCGCGTTCGATGATTCGACTTATAATCAAATGTATAGATGACTCGATGAAACGAGGGGTAACCATGGTTTATGGCCTATTGATTGGCGGCATCATCCTAATCACCATCGTCCTCAACGTCCTTCGGTTGATGACGACCCCCGCCTTGAATCGCTGGCTGCTCGCAGGGACGAGCAGCCTTGTCGTGATTTGGCACGGGGTGTTGTTCGATTTTTATGATTTACATTGGTCAGTGCTGTTATTGATTATGACAGGGCTCGTCTGTTTTCACTGGAAAGGCATGACTGTTGCAATCATGGTCAGCTGGCTTTTAGTATACAGTCAATCGGGAACGCTGTCGTTCCCGCTTTTGCTTAGTTATATCTTCTTCGGGCTAGGGGCAGCGTTGCTCTTTGGTTACGTCAACCAGTTGAAGCGAGAGCGATCAAGCCGGTTGCGGATGCTGACGGCGAGTTCCCGTCAATTGAACGTCTTCCGGGAAGTCAGTTTTACGATGCAAGACACGCTCGACCCGGACCGATTGCTGCAAACGATTTTGACATCGGTGACGGCGGGGCACGGACTCGGCTTTAACCGATCGATCATCTTTTTCGCTGATTTGGAAAAAGATAGTATTTACGGAGTCATGGGAACGGGTCCGATGAATCCGGAAGACGGGTTTCACATTTGGGAAGAAATCACCCGGCAACATTATGATCTCCAAGGACTGATTGATGAGAAAGAGACGGACTCGACACACGATGAACAGTTGAACGAACGGATTCGGAAAATGACGATCCCGTTTCATGCAGACCATCTGTTCAAACAGACACTTGACTCGGGACGGCCGCTCCACGTCTACGCGAGCATCACCGATGATCCGGTGCTGCGCATGTTACATACCGACTTACAGATGGACGAGTGCACGATTTTTCCGCTCCATCATCAAGGAATTCCATACGGACTTCTCGTCATCGACAATGTCGTCAATAAAAAACCGATCACCCCTCAAAAGATTGACAGTGTCCGACCGATTGCGGAACAAGCCTCGCTCGCGCTCCATCAGACGATGCTGTACCAGCGCATCGAAACGTTGGCGCTTCGTGACGGGTTGACGCGTCTTAAAAACCATCGCTCGTTTGAACAAGATTTGGACGTTTTGTTCCGGGAGTGCGAAACGGACGAGCTGTCACTGATTGTGATGGATATTGACCATTTCAAGCATTTCAACGACACAAACGGTCACTTGGCTGGAAATGAGTTACTCACGCGGCTCGCGAGTGTCATTCGACGAAGCGTGCCGGATGAACAGATGGCGTATCGGTTCGGTGGCGAAGAGTTTGTCGTTCTCTTGCCGCAGTTCGACGAAGTCGAGGCGTCCCACGTCGCGGAGACGATTCGTGCGGCCGTGCTCGGCACCAACTTCATGTACGGGGAGCGACAACCAGGTGGTCAGTTAACGCTCAGCTTCGGTGTCGCTTCGAAGCACACGCTTCACGAACAGTCACGCGAACAGTTGATTGAGTGCGCCGATCAAGCGTTGTATGCGGCTAAATCACGAGGGAAAAACCAAGTCTGCCGCTGGGAAGGGGTACCGCTATGACCGAATTCAGTGTCATGATCATGACCGTCGCCTTTATCGCGACCATCTTGTTTACGAGCCGTCCGAGTTATCGGTTTGTGACGGGTAGTGTGGCCAACCGACATGCGGAGGCATTGGGCGTCTCGCTGAAAGACGTCTCATTCTCGTTCGACCAAATGGTGTATTTCATCGCCTTGCCGACAACGATTCCCGTAGTGCGGGATGCGATGAAAGAAGAGCTGGCCGTCGAACCGTATTATGAGTCGTATTTCTTTCCAGAAGTGAACGGCGTGCAAGTCTCGGTGAAATCAGGGTCCGCCGTGATTCCTATCGCCTATTTGCCGATTGACGACTTCAGCCTTCCCGTGTTGGATCGACACTTGGAGGCCGGCAAGGTTAATGAACGCGTCAACCGAACGATTCGGGCACACATGATCGTTCATGAGCGTACGCTCGCAGCGATTCGAGACGAGGTGTATCATCACCTCCATGAAGACCGCCTGGCACAATAAAAGGGTTTCCATCACAAACTTGTGATGGAAACCCTTTTTTACTGCGCTAACATGTGAAACCGTGCGGCACCGATCAAGTTGGCCTCGTTGAAGTGGGCACACGTCTCGACGTCGATGCGGAATGTTCCGAACGCGTCGCAAAGCGCATCCAAGTGTCGCTTGATGCCGTCCCGAACTTCCGGGCGACGACTGATGCCGCCACCGATTAAAATACGCTCCGGGTCGAGCCCGAATTGGAGGTTGTAGATGCCAATCGCGTTCCAGCGATAGAAGCGCTCCAGTTCCACCTGGATGATTGGGTCGCTTTGAAGCGCGAACACATCTTTTCCGGTAAGGGGACGTCCGAGTTGTTCACCGCATCGATGGACAAGAGCGGCCGTGGCACCGATTTTACTCCATGTCCCATCTGGGTGGGGAAGAGACGGGTCGAGAATCCAATATCCGAACTCACCGCCATGGAAGTGGGATCCGATCATCACCTGATCATGGTCGACGAATGCTCCGCCGACGCCCGTCCCGATGACGACCGTCGCGTAGCTCGTCACCGACGCCGCGGCACCGGTCCATCCTTCTGCGAGCGCTGCCGCGTTGGCATCGTTCAAGACAGTGACAGGCAAGTCATACCGTTCTTTGAACGCCTGTAAGAAAGGGCGATCATGAATGTAGGGAAGTGCACTGATTCCATGAATCACGCCGGTCGTCGAATCGACGGCGCCGGGCGCACTGAAGCCGATACCGTCGAAGCGGGCTTCGGCGGTCGTTTCGTTAAAGATCACATCGACTTGTTCGAGCAAGCCGTCCCACGTCGCAGGGGTTGGGACGTGTTTGTTTGACAGTAGGGTGCCATCGGATCGGACGACTCCGTATTTGATACTAGTTCCACCGATATCGATGGCTAAATAATGTTGCATTTCTTTCCACTCCTTATGGCAAGAACGCGGCCCCGATGACGCCAGCGTCGCCGTGCAACTCATGCAGGACGAGGGGGGTCGCTCCTCTCAAATGGGGGTATACTCGCATCGCGACCGCGTCTTGTAACTGATTCCAGTATAACGGAGCCGACGCTGTCACGCCTCCCCCGAGGATGATGATATCGGGGTCGACCGTATGGATGATGTTGGCGAGACCCGTTGCTAAATCCTCGACGAACGTATTGCGTTCGATGTTGTCTGTCAAAAGCGTCATCGAATCAGTCACTCCTTTAGTGAGGGCGCGTTCGTGAAGTGCCGTTCCACTCGCATGCGTCTCAAGCGCTCCGACGTTCAGTGTCGGATGTGCTGGTCCGTCCGTACGAATGATCATATTTCCGACTTCTCCGGCGCTACCGTGAGCCCCGCTAATCAAATTTTGCTTATAGACAAAACCGCCGCCAATCCCTGTGCTGACCGTGACGTAAAAGACGGAGTCGACATGACGGCCGGCCCCAAACTTTGCTTCGGCGAGCGCTGCTGCGTTGGCATCATTCTCTAACGTGACAGGTAGACCGAGCAGAGTGCATAGCGGCTCCACAATCGTCTGATGATGCCAGTTCGGGAGGTTTGGCGGGGTCAAAAACGCACCTCGTTTTAGGTCGAGCGGACCCGGTGCAGCGATACCGACGTGCGTGATGTCATATTCGAGTTGGAATCGTTCGACGGCAAGTGTGATTTGATTTAACAAGGCGTCGAGCTCAAGGTGAGGCTGTGTCTTCAATTTATATTGTTTCTCGACACGTCCGTCCGTCGACACGACGGCGACGCGTGTATTCGTGCCGCCCAAATCGATGCCGATGCGGGCTTTTTGTTTGATTGGGGATGAGACACCGGCGATGAGGCAGGTGGCCGTTCCGTCCAGCTGAAATGACTGACCTGCTGGCAATAGCAACGTCGCACCAATCTCGAAGGACGAACCGTCAATATCAAGTGTCCCTTCCACGACCGAAAGCAGGCGGAACGTATCTGTCGAGACGGATTCCTCGCGTTCGATGTTCCATTTTTCGACGAAGAAATACGGGTTACGTGTCAACTGTGTCCGGAAATGATCCAGGCGCAGGACAGGTTCCGCATAGTCGAGATGTGGTGCGAACGAGGCGAGGGCGCCTTGCTCGACATGGAGGTCACGAGTGTGTCCAGTTGATGTTTCAATTCGTTCGTAGTCGTAGAGACGGTACGTCGTGTCCGAACTCTGTTGAATCTCAAGGACGCACACGTCTTTCGTTAAGGCGTGTACGGTCCCGGCCGGAACGTACAGAAAATCGCCGCGGCTGACAGGTTTTCGAATTAAACCGGACATGACATCACCGGCTTCGAGCGCCTGTTGCAACGTCTCTTTCGACTCGAACGTATGCCCGTAGATGATTTCTCCTCCCTCTGGTGCGTCGAGGATGTACCAGCATTCATTCTTTCCGTAAGGTTGACCCTCGAGCGACTGTGCTAACGCATCGTCGGGATGGACTTGAATCGAAAGGTCATCGTTCGGGTCAATCCACTTGATCAATAACGGAAACACAGGTGAATCAATGCCGAACAGTTCTGGATGCGTGGCATAAAGGTCGTCTAGCGTTGTCCCGATATGCGATCCGGCAGACACGACGGAACTGCCTTGCGGCAACGCCGAGGCGGTCCATGCTTCGCCAATCGAGACTTCATCAAAACAAAAACCAAAACGCTTTAAGCGGTCGCCTCCCCAAAGACGATATTGATAATGCGGCTGTAACGGGATGATTTTCATCGTCAATTCCCTCACTCTCATTTATTATCATATACACTTTTAAATTTAAAAACTAAACAAACTTTAAATCAAGTATAGACATGAAATAAATCATGTGTATAATAAAACTTGTAAACGATTTCAAAAAAGGAGTGGTCGAACATGAAGAAGGTATTACTTGCTTGTAGTTCAGGAATGTCGACGAGCCTGCTCGTCACGAAAATGCAACAGCACGCGGCGTCAATCGGGGACGAAGCGAAAATTTGGGCAGTCGGTCAAGACCAGGTCGGTAAGGAGATGGAAGAAGCGGACGTCATCCTCATCGGACCGCAAATGCGCTTTTTGCTCGACAAATTGAAAGCGCAAACATCGAAACCGGTCGAAGTCATCGACATGATGGCCTACGGAACGGCGAATGGGAAAGCGGCGTATGAGCAAGCAATCAAATTGATGGGGTGAGGTCATGGAAGGAACGGAAGAGTTAACGTTAGAACAGATGGCGTTCATGATGATTTTGCACAGCGGCAACGCTCGGAGCACGATTCAAGAAGCCATCCAAACGTATAAGAACGGTTCATACGAAGCGTTTGAAGCGCAGCTGGCGACAGCACGTGAACAGTTAAAAGAAGCGCATCAGACGCACTTCGGCCAAATTCAAAAAGAGGCGAACGGGGAGAAGACGGACATGTCACTGTTGCTCCTTCACGCCGAAGACCATCTCATGTCGACCCAGACGATGCTCGATTTGACGGCAAGCCTGATCGAGATGATGGAGCAAAAGATTGTAAATCCTAATCAAGAAGGGTGAATCCTATGTCACAGGACAACAAAATGTTCTTACTGATCAGCAAGTTGCTCATGCCGATGGCGACTTACTTGAACAACAGTCGGTATTTGCAAGTATTACGGGATGCGTTCATGCTCGCGTTCCCGATTACCATGTTCGGTTCGATCGTCGTCGTTATCGCCAACTTGCCGTTCTTAGACAAGTTCATGTCGGAAGGGACGCTGAACGCGTTCAAATCGTCACTCGGTAACGCCCCATCGGCCACGATGGGAATCATGTCAATCTTCGTCGTTTTCGGTATTGGCTATTATCTTTCGAAAAGTTACAACGTCGAAGCCGTCTTCGGTGGGGCGATTTCGCTCGTATCGTTCCTCTTGTTGACACCGTTCCTCATCGAAGTCGAAGGAATGACAGAAGCGGTCGGTAACGTCCTCCCGCTCGATCGTCTTGGCGCCAAAGGAATGTTCCTCGCCATGATCACCGGTTTCCTCTCAGGTGAGATTTATCGATTCGTCGTTCAAAAGAACTGGACGATCAAAATGCCGGACGGCGTACCGCCGGCGGTGGCGAAGTCGTTCTCAGCGCTCGTACCGGCCTTGTTGACGCTCACGGTCTTCTTGCTCCTCAACATCGGTGTGACGAGCTTGTTCAATACGAACTTACATGACGTCATCTTCAACGTCGTGCAACAGCCGCTCGTTAAATTGGGTAACGGTCTCGTCCCAACGTTGATCGCCATCTTCTTCGTCCAATTGTTCTGGTTCTTCGGGTTGCACGGACAAGTCATCGTCAACTCGGTCATGGATCCAATTTGGAATACGTTGTCGCTTGAAAACTTGAACGCGTACACGGCGACCGGAGATGTGCCGAACATCATCAGTAAACAATTTGTCGAAATCTATACGGTCGGCCTTGGCGGCTCGGGCTCGACGCTTGCCGTCATCGTAGCGATTTTGTTGTTCTTGAAATCGAAGCAGTTGAAACAAATCGGGAAACTGTCACTCGGACCAGGGATCTTTAACGTCAACGAACCGGTCATTTTCGGTTTACCGATCGTTATGAACCCGCTCATCATGATTCCGTGGATCGTTGCTCCGCTCATCACGGTCACGGTCACTTACTTTGCGATGTCGACAGGGCTCGTCCCGCCGCCGACTGGGGTCGCGGTACCTTGGACCGTCCCGATGTTCATCAGCGGGATGATGGCGACGAACTCACTTGCCGGCGGATTGCTACAACTCGTCAACTTCTTGATCATCTTGGCGGTCTGGTTCCCATTCCTTAAATTTATTGACCGTTTGAACGTGAAGAAAGAACAGGAAGAAGCCGCTAACCGTAAAGACGAAGCGGTATGAATGAGAAATAGAGAATAAGGGAGAGAGAGTTTATGACGAACCCGACAGAAACGAAAACATCAGCAGCAGTGACGTATCAATTCCCGACCGATTTTTGGTGGGGGACGGCCTCTTCGGCGACGCAAATGGAAGGTGCGGCGTTTGAAGGCGGCAAAGGCTTAAATATTTGGGATTACTGGTATATGCAACAACCGAACCGATTCTTCAATGGTGTCAGTGCGACCGAAGCGTCTAACTTCTATCATTTGTACGAGCAAGATATCGCGCTCATGAAAGAGCTCGGACATAACACGTTCCGCTTCTCGATTTCGTGGTCACGTCTGTTCCCAGAAGGTGTCGGCGAGGTGAATGAAGAGGCGATCGCGTTTTATAACAATGTGATCAATTGCCTCATCGATCATGGCATCGAGCCGTTCATCAACTTATATCACTTCGACATGCCGATGGCGCTTCAAGACCGAGGCGGCTGGGAATCACGTGACGTCGTCGACGCTTACGTACAGTTCGCGAAGACGTGTTTCGAGCTTTTCGGGGATCGCGTGACGACGTGGTTCACTCATAACGAACCGATTGTGCCGGTCGAAGGTGGCTACTTGTACGATTTCCACTATCCGAACGTCGTCGATTTCAAGCGTGCCGTCCAAGTCGCTTACCATTCGATCTTATCGAGCGCGCTCGCCATTCAGGCGTACCGGGAGCAGGGACAGGCCGGTCAAATTGGGATCATCCTGAATTTGACACCGTCGTATCCGCGCAGCCAACATCCGGCCGATGTGAAGGCGTCACGCTTGGCCGACGCCATCTTCAACCGCTCGTTCTTGGACCCGTCCGTGCTCGGGACGTTCCCTGAAGAGCTCATCGATGTGCTACAGGAACAAGACGCGATGCCAGAGATGCAATCTGGAGACTTGGATCTCATTCGGGCCAACACGATTGACCTTCTCGGCATCAACTACTATCAACCGCGTCGGGTCAAGGCCAAAGCGTCGCTCCCAAATCCTGATGCGCCGTTCCTGCCTGAGAATCTGTTCGACTTCTATGAGATGCCGGGTCGCAAGATGAACCCGTATCGTGGTTGGGAAATTTATGAGCAGGGCGTCTATGACATCTTAATCAACTTGAAAGACAACTACGGCAACATCCCCTGCTTCATTTCTGAGAACGGGATGGGCGTCGAAGGAGAAGAACGTTACCGCGACGCCGACGGAAGCGTCCAAGACGACTATCGAATCGACTTCATTCGTGAACATTTGAAGTGGACGCATCGGGCGCTCGAAGAAGGCGCGAACGTGAAAGGGTACCACTTATGGACGTTCATGGACAACTGGTCATGGAGCAACGCTTATAAGAACCGTTACGGGTTCGTCGGTGTCGACTTGGCGACCCAAGAGCGGACCGTTAAAAAGTCTGGTCACTGGTTCAAACAAGTGATTGCCGATCATGGATTTACAGAATAATAGGAAAAGCTGACAAGGACTACTCTTTGTCAGCTTTTTTTGATATATTATTTGTATATGTCTATACATGAGGTGGAATATGTCTACAAAGAAAAAACCAAAATATGAATCGATTGCGGATGAGATTCGGCATCGGATCAATGAACAGGCTTATGAACTCGAAACACCGCTTCCGGATGAGATTCAATTAGCGGAAGAGTTTGGTGTCAGCCGCATGACAATGAAGCGCGCTCTCGAGATTCTCGTGATGGAAGGCTTGATTTATCGGAAGCGTGGCAAAGGGACGTTCATCTTGCCGGCCAGTTTCCAAAAAGAACGCATCAACATCATCAGTAAAGAGACGAGAGGATTGACGCAAGTCATCGGCGACCGCAGTTTGCGCAGTGAAGTGCTCGATTTTGAAGTGAAGTTCCCGACCCAGGAAGTCGCCGACCATTTGATGATTGAGCTGACGGAACCGGTCTATGAGATTCGTCGTGTCCGCTATGTGGACGAAGAGCCGTACGTCATCGAATTGACGTACATGGTCGCCAATCTAATTACAGGACTGTCGCGTAAAATTTTGGAGAAGTCGGTCTATAGCTACATCCAACAGGAGCTCGGCTACACGATCACGAGCTCACACAAGATGATTCGGGCCGATAAGCCTGACGAATATGATCAACGTTACTTGAAGAATGACATTACCGACCCAATCATCGAGGTCGAACAAGTCGTTTACTTGAGTAACGGGAAACCGTTCGAATACTCATTCGCTCGGCACCGCTATGACAAGTTCGTCTTCTCTTCGGTCAATATCGTTCGATGACGTCGCCTGAAAAGGCGACTTTTTGCGAAGGAGGTTCTCATGAACGTTCACATTGAACAAGCCGGGTATGAACACGGTGAGTCGGTCATTGAGGACATCGAATTTGAGGTCCGGCCGGGCGAAATCGTCGGGATGATTGGGTCGAACGGGGCCGGGAAGAGCACGACGCTCGCCTGTCTCACCGGAACGATCCCGTGGATGCGTGGAACGGTGCAAATCGACCGCTACGCCTACATCCCGGAGCAACCGGTGTACTATGACTATTTGACGCTCGAGGAACATATCGCTCTCGTGTTGGAATTGACGGACGTTGATAATCGTGAGCGGACGGAAGAACTGATCCGGTTGTTTCGGTTCGAGACGGTCCGCCACGACTATATCTCCTCGTTCTCAAAAGGGATGAAGCAAAAAGCGATGATTCTCTTGGCGCTCATCCAAGAAGCGAAGTTTCTCCTCGTCGACGAACCGTTCGTCGGACTCGATGCGACGACGACGATCCAGCTGCTTCGTTTACTTGAAGCGGAACGTCGTCAAGGCACCGGGGTGCTTCTCGTCACCCACGTCCTCGATACGGCAGAGCGGTTATGCGACCGCTTCGTCTGGATTGATGACGGACGCATGCTCGCGGGCGGGACAAAAGAAGAGTTGCGTCTCAGCCTGCAAACCGAAGGCGAGTCGCTGTTCGAGATGATGGAAGATGTGGTCATGCGATGAATGAACATCAGCTGTTCGTTAGACGTGTCCGCACCCATGTGACCAAACAGTGGAAGACGTGGCGGCTCATCTTGGATTGGACAGTCGTTCTATACGGCGTCATTCCGTTCGCCATCTTTCTCGGGTATCAATACCGATTGCTTTGGCAAGGCGAAATCGAGTGGGTGAGTCAGGTGCCGATGTTCGTTTGGGCGCTTGGAATTGGAATCGTCCTCCTTAGAAATCCGTTTTTCGTCTGGGTCGAACGGGCGGACGTGACGCTGGTGGCCAAACGTTCTTTGATTGATAAATTGAAGCACGATTCGTTGCTCTATCAAGCCCTCAAACTCGGTGCAATGTTCCTCTTTGTTTTGTCGGCGTTCATGCCCGTGCTTTGGCTTGACGGTTGGTCCGTTGCCTCTATATTCGCATTCGGGATCAGCCTCCTATTTTTGACCGGGATTCATACGTGGATCCGTTATCAGTTGACGGTCCGGCGCAGCCATTGGATGTTACGAGTTACGGCCACGTGTGTGACGTTCGTTTGTATGTATGCGCTCCTCATCGACTCACCTTTATGGTCGGCCGTACTCGGCAGTGGTCTTGTTGCATTTGCGATGTATGTCGGAGAAGGGTGGCTGTCACGCCACCCATATCTTAGCCAAGAACTCGAACGTAGTGAGGCGTTGCGTACCGCCTTTGACCGGGCATTATTATCGACGTCGGGCGCCATCGAGAAGCCGAGCCGGCGCAAGCGTCCGCTCTATCGACCGAGACCGAATCGGTTTGGGACCGCTCGGCGCACGACGGCCATCTTACTTTATATACGGACGCCGCGTCATCGGAACTTATGGCTGCGTCTCATCCCGCTTGCCGTCACGGGGATGCTCCTCGTACCGAGTTGGTTTAAGTTGCTCATCCCGCTCTACGTCGGCTATGTGATGTGGCAAGAACGACAGGCGTTTAAACAAGAGATGGAGCGGCATCCGTTTTTCCGTGCCATCCAAGAAAGGACACATTCATGACTGAACAAGACTATGAACGATTGCTCCAAATCGAGACGGCGAAACCGCAACAAGGATTCCCGGCCTCGGCTGAATATCATCGCTATGAACCGACCCCGTATGAGGCGCTCGACTTGTTGCGTGACGCCTATCCGCTCGCGGCCACGGACACGGTCGTCGACTTCGGATCGGGGAAAGGGCGCCTCCCGTTTTATCTCGCCTATACGTTCCGAGTTCGGACCATTGGCATCGAGATGGATGGTGGCTTCCACGAAGCGGCACTTGAGAATTGGATGAACTACGCCAAGAAACACCGGACGCGTGGCAGTGTCCAGCTCGTCCGCGGCTACGCCGAACAGTTTGAGGTGCCGGCTGAGGCGAACCGCTTTTATTTCTTCAACCCGTTCTCGGTGAACGTGTTCCGGCAGGTCGTTGCGAACATCATCGAGTCGGTCGAGCGCGCACAGCGTCCGGTCGACCTCATCCTCTATTATCCGGCCGATGAGTACTTACATTTTTTGAATGACGAGACGCCTTTCCGCTACGTACAGGACGTTCGCTTGCCGTTAAAGAATCTCCATGAGCGCTTTCTTATTTATCGTTTTGATATGATGGAGTCATCTTGGTAAATGGGGAGTGGATCATCGTGAAAAAAGAAGATATTTTAGATGCGTATCGTTGGCGTCAAGCGACGAAAGAGTTCGACGCGGACCGCAAAATCGATGAGGAAGATTTCGAATTCATTCTGGAGACGGGTCGCTTATCACCGAGTTCGTTCGGCTTCGAGCCTTGGCAGTTCGTCGTCATTCGTCGCGAAGACTTGCTCCGGAAGATCAAAGACCACGCGTGGGGTGCCCAAGGACAGGCGTTAACGGCGAGCCATTTCGTGTTGATCTTGGCGCGGACGCCTGAAGCGATGCGCTACGACTCGGACTACATCCGTCACATCGTCACGGACGTCCAAGGACGGACCGAGGACGAGTACGCCCTTCGGGTAAAACGGGTCCGTGAGTTCCAGGAACAAGATTATCGACTGTTGGACGACGAGCGTGTGTTCCAAGAGTGGATTAAACGTCAGACGTACATCCCGCTCGGCAACATGATGACGGCCGCTGCCCAGATCGGCGTCGACTCATGTCCGATTGAAGGGTTCAATCAAGCAGACATCGATGAATTATTGATCTCCGAAGGCGTCATGGAACGAGGCGCCTGGTCGCTTTCGGTCATGGTCGCGTTCGGACATCGGGCCCGTGACTTCGCGCCGAAGACACGTCGCGATTTCAACGAGGTCGTCAAATACATCGGATAAAAATAAGCTCAAGCGCCGAGGCGCTTGAGCTTTTGCTTATTTCCAGTCGGTGATGCGGTCGATTGGGAAGCGGACCGATTGGTAACCGTCTTCCGCGGCTTTTCCGATTGAGAGGAGCATGACCGGAAGGTAGCGCTCTTTCTCGAGGCCGAACGCTTCCGCGATGTTCGCTTTGTCGTAGCCACCGATCGGGTTTGTGTCGTAGCCGTGAGCACGGGCGACGAGCATGAGTTGCATCGCGACGAGACCTGAGTCGAGCAAGATGCTGTCTTTAACAGACTCTTTCGGTGCGTCTTTGAAGATGCCTTTGATCATGTCAACTTGACGGTCGCGGACTTCTGGTGGCATGAGGCCACGCTCGACGGCCGTATCAAAGATCTCTTGTGTGTAATCGGCCATCTGGTAGTCGGCAAAGATGGCGATAACGGCTGATGACGTCTCGACTTGGCGTTTGTTGAAGCTTGCGAGCGGAAGGAGAGTATCTTTGCCTTCTGCGCTATCGATGACGACGAAGCGCCACGGTTGCAGGTTGAGTGATGACGGTGCCGTCGTCGCTTCCTCCAGGATTTGTGTCATCTCTTCTTTTGAGATTTTGACGTTCTCATCATAGACGCGAATCGAGCGGCGTCCTTTGAGGATTTCCATAAAGTCTTTCTGTGTTGTCGTGTTCATATAAGGGTCTTCCTTTCATGTTGAATGTTGGTTTGTAACGTATTTAAAAGTTCGAGTAACTGTCGTTGCTCCTCTACCTTCATGTTTACAAAAAGACGGTCCGATAAGCACTTCTTTTGCTCGGTCCAATGTGCAATCCGCTCCCGACCGACATCGGTCAAATTGACAAAGATGACCCGATTGTCTTGGAGGCAGCGTTCGCGCGTAATCAAGCCCTGTGTCTCGAGCTGTTTCAAATGTCGCGTGATGGCGGCATGATCGACGCCGACCCGTTGTTGCAGTTCACGCTGACGCAAAGGGCCGACGTGATGCAAGTTGCTTAAAATATCGAAGCGGGTCGAGCTGAGCCCGTCCATTTCCGTATCGAACAGTTGGGCCAGTTCTTTTTGTACGGTGATGACGTGGTAGAGAATCTCATCGCTGAGCGAACAAGCGTCGCGCATCGGATATCCTCCTTCAAAAACTAATTGATGAATCAATCATTGATAGGTCACACAATGTATACTAATCGGTTTTGAAATAGATCGCAAATAAAAAGTTTCAAAAAAACTGTTGTCAAACTGTTATATAATAGTCTATATTAAAGTCAACTGATATATAACAATTGAATGAGAGGATGTGACGGCTTGGAACATTACAAACAAGTAGGTACTTATCACGTACATGAAACGTTGCTCGATTTCATCTCGGCTCGTATATTGCCTGAAGAAGAGGCACACCAACAATTTTGGGCTGGGGTCGGGCGCCTACTCGATGAGTTCATTCCTCGCAATGAGGCAATGCTTCACGAACGTGAGTCATATGAGCGACTATTACAGGGGTGGTACAGCGAGCATAAGCAAGCGTTTGACATGGAAGACTACGAGCGTTTCCTTCGGTCCATCGATTACATCGAAGCAGCCGTCCCCGATTTCAACATCGACGTTACGGGTGTCGACTCAGAAATTACAAGGCAAGCCGGACCGCAGCTTGTCGTTCCGCTCGACAATGCACGCTATGCATTGAACGCGGCGAACGCTCGCTGGGGAAGCCTCTATGACGCCTTGTACGGAACGGACGTCATCGACGAAGAGGACGGGAAAACGAAGTCGAGCGGCTATAATCCAGTTCGCGGTGAAGCTGTCATCGCCTATGCCAAACAGTTTCTCGACGATACATTTCCGCTCCAGGAGGGCTCGCACGAAGAAGCGAACGGCTATCTCGTGTCAGAGGGCAGTCCATACGCCATCATCGAAGGGAACCGCATCGCGTTTCAAGACGATTGTCTCGTCGGTTATGTGGGGAATCCAGAAGCTCCGACGAGTTTATTACTCATCCATAACGGGATTCATGCCGAAATAAAATTTGATCGGAACCATCCAATCGGACGGACGGATCGAGCAGGGCTCGTTGACATCGAACTCGAGTCCGCCTTGTCTGCCATCGTCGACTGTGAAGACTCGGTTGCCGCTGTTCGGGCGGAAGACAAGGTCCACCTTTACGCGAACTGGCTAGGCCTGATGGACGGGACGCTCGAAGCAACATTCACGAAAGGAGGTCGGCCGCTCACTCGGAAGTTGAACCCTGACCGGAAGTATGTCGGGAAAGACGGGCGTGAAGTCACGCTTCCGGGCCGATCGCTCCTCTTTATTCGAAACGTCGGGCACTTGATGACGACAGACTTGATGCTCGACGCGGAAGGACGTGAAGTACCGGAAGGGATCTTGGACGGGATTTTCACTGCGCTCATCGCGAGCCGCCACCTTGATGCCAGACGAAATTCCCGCGAACGCTCCATCTATATCGTCAAACCGAAGATGCATGGATCTAAGGAAGTCGCGTTCACGAACGACTTGTTCGATGCGATTGAAGATGTACTCGAGTTACCGCGTCACACGCTCAAAGTCGGCGTGATGGACGAGGAGCGACGTACGTCGCTTAATTTGAAGAACTGTATCGAGCAAGTGAAGGAACGCATCGTCTTCATCAATACCGGATTCCTCGACCGGACGGGCGATGAGATTCACTCCTCGCTCACGCTCGGACCGATGCGCAAGAAAGGCGAGATGAAGACATCGGAGTGGCTCGATGCTTATGAATGTCTGAATGTCCAGATCGGGCTTGACGCAGGATTCCATCAACGCGGGCAAATCGGGAAAGGGATGTGGGCGATGCCCGATCGGATGCGCGACATGATGCGTGAAAAAAGCAATCATGTCCGGTCCGGGGCGACGACGGCTTGGGTGCCGTCCCCGACGGCGGCCACGCTTCATGCGCTGCATTACCATCAAGTCGATGCGTTTGACGTTCAGCGTGAGTTGGCGAATCGTTCGTTTGATCCAGCAACTGAGCGAGGGCGTCTGCTCGAGGTACCACTCGCCACGCGTCTCTATACAGATGAGGAAGTGAACGAGGAACTCGAGAACAACCTGCAAGGGTTGCTCGGTTACGTCGTCCGTTGGGTCGAGCAAGGTGTCGGTTGCTCCAAAGTGCCAGATATTCATCATGTCGGGTTGATGGAAGACCGAGCAACGCTTCGTATTTCGAGTCAACATGTCGCCAACTGGCTATACCATGGAATCTGTAGCCGTGAACAAGTCGAAGCGACGCTTTACCGGATGGCCGAGGTCGTCGACGCGCAAAACGCGGAAGATCCGCACTATCGTCCGATGACGCCAGATGTAGACTGCTCCATCGCCTATCAAGCGGCGAAAGAGTTAGTGTTCGAAGGCGATGCATCACCAAATGGATATACGGAACCGATCCTGCACCGGCGCCGCCGACAGTTTTTACAACAAGTGACATTAGAACCGAATTTAAAAGGAGGAGCATCATCATGACAACGAAAAAAATCGAAAGCGAACAGTTGATTGAACGTTGGGTCGTCCGTCGGATCGTCTCGGGGGAATCGACAGCGGCGCTCGCTAACACGGCGTTCGTCTATGGGAACGATTTGATGCGCCTCGTGCTCGACCGGGCCGACGGGTCGCTCCAAATCATGAGAGAGCCGGTCGAAGAGGTCGTCATATTCCGTAAACCAGAAGATCGTGACGAAGAAAACGTCTGTCGTTGCTGCGGGATGGAGCACTCGTCATTCAAAGCGGCGCTCGAATGCTGTGCATACTTGGATTAAGCTTGCATTATCTGTTATATAACAAAAGATGAATATATAAATTAATATAATACAGGAGGAATGGATATGAATGAACAACAAATGCAACTAGAGGATATGTTACAGTCGGAACGGTTTAACGGGGTCGAACGTCCATATGGGGTCGAAGACGTGATGAGGCTTCGGGGGTCTGTCCTAATCGAGCATACGCTCGCGACAAAAGGAGCGGAACGGTTATGGGAGTTACTCCACGAACGAGACTACGTCCACGCGCTCGGCGCGTTGACGGGGAACCAGGCCATCCAGCAAGTGAAGGCGGGTCTCGAAGCCATCTATTTGAGCGGATGGCAAGTCGCCGCCGATGCGAACTTGTCGGGACACATGTACCCGGACCAAAGCCTGTACCCGGCTAACTCGGTGCCGAGCGTCGTCAAACGGATTAACCAGGCGCTTCAACGGGCCGATCAAATTCAAACGGCGGAAGGGAAAGGCGATACGCATTGGTTCGCCCCGATCGTCGCTGACATGGAAGCCGGTTTCGGCGGTGTGCTCAACGTGTTCGAGTTGACGAAGGCGATGATTGAGGCGGGTGCAGCCGGCGTCCACTTGGAGGATCAACTCTCTTCAGAGAAGAAGTGCGGTCACCTCGGCGGCAAAGTGTTGCTGCCGACACAGACGGCCGTGAAAAACTTGATTGCCGCTCGGCTCGCGGCAGACGTCATGGGGGTGTCGACGATTATCGTCGCCCGGACGGATGCTCACGCAGCGAATTTGATTACGAGCGACATCGACCCAATCGACCATCCGTTCATCGTCGGTGACCGGACGCCGGAAGGCTTTTATCGGACCGAGGCAGGAATCGAACAGGCGATCGCGCGCGGTCTCGCCTATGCACCGTACGCAGACCTCGTCTGGTGCGAGACGTCCGAGCCTGATTTGGACGAAGCGCGTCAATTCGCGGATGCGATTCATGCGAAGTATCCGGGCAAACTTCTCGCTTACAACTGTTCGCCTTCATTCAATTGGAAGAAAAAGCTGTCGGATGAGGAGATCGCAACGTTCCAACAAGAGATTGGTGCGATGGGATATAAGTTCCAATTCGTCACGCTCGCTGGCTTCCACTCGCTCAACTTCGGAATGTTCGAACTCGCACGCGGGTATAAAGACCGCGGGATGGCCGCCTACTCGGAACTGCAACAGGCCGAATTCAGTGCAGAACAGCACGGTTATACGGCGACACGTCACCAACGTGAGGTCGGGACCGGGTATTTCGATGAGGTGTCTCTCGTCATCTCGGGAGGCCAGTCGTCAACGACGGCGCTCACCGGATCGACCGAGGCAGAACAATTTGAAGCGCCGTCCCATTAAGCGTCGCCCCTCCACAAGAGGGGCTTTTTTTGTGTCCAAATTCAGAACGCGTGCATCCTGTTCACTTAAATGTGACGTATTTCACATTTTTGTCGTCAAACTCTTGCTACGCTGAACATGTCAAAATGAATATGGAGGTTATGACAGATGACACAGACATTCACGGGCGATACGCACGTATCTGAAATCGTCAAACAATGCCCGCAAGCGGCAGACATTTTCAAACGGAACCGAATCGATTTTTGTTGTGGCGGCAACCGGCCACTCGCTGAAGCGACTGACAAATCGAAACGGTCGACGGAAGACATTTTAGAAGAAGTTAATGCGCTCTATCAACGCAAGCAAGAGATGAACGAGAAGAGCATCGATTGGGATGCTGCTTCTTCATCGGAATTGATTGAGCACATCATTTATAAGCATCACCAGTTTTTGACGGACGAATTGCCACAGCTCACACCATATGTGACAAAAGTGTTCCGGGTTCACGGACAAAACCATCCGCACCTCGGACGCATTCATCAACTGTTCAATCAATTGAAAGTGGAACTTGAACAACATATCGTCAAAGAAGAGACAGAAGACTTCCCGACGTTGCTTCGTCACGAGACGGCACCGACAGCTGAAACGAGACGGGAGCTTGATGACATCTTGGCCTCGCTCGAGTCAGAACACGCGGCAGCCGGTGACATTTTAAAAGAGTTGCGTCAAATCACGAACGACTATACGCCGCCTGAAGGAGCGTGTGGGACGTATCGTCTTGTCTATCAACGGTTAGAAGCGCTCGAATCGGATACATTTGAACACATTCATCTCGAAAACAACATTTTATTCCCGCGGGCGCGCACGTTCGCTTAAGCAGTGGCACACCTCTACTTACGTGGGGGTGTCTTTTTGTGACGTTTGATACAGATGGGAGGCAAATCAAGCGCTACGATAAAGGGGAGGCAAAGGAGTGATTAATCATGAAACGGGTGAGTGGAGTCATCGTAGGGGTGACGGTCGCCTTATTACTAAGTCAAGTCTGGTCGAGTTCAGATTCGGAGGACACCACCGTGACCATTTTGGCGGCGGCAAGCTTAGGACCGGCTTTAGAAGCGGTAGAGCGACAACTTGAAGCGGAATTCGATGGGATCGACGTTCGGGTCGTGACGAACGGGAGCGGCGCCTTGCGAGCACAAATCGATCACGGGTCTCCGGCAGATATCTTTTTAGCCGCGAGCGTTGATGATGTCGACCGATTACAAATCCCGATTCTAGAGCGGGATGCGTTTTTGCATAACGAGCTGTGGCTCGTGACACCGAAAGGGAATCCGTGCGCGGAGACGTGGGACGACTTAAACGCATGTGCTCGGATCGTCATCGGTGACCCGGTCAATGTCCCGGCCGGTCGCTACGCGAAAGCGGCGCTAGAAGTGGAAGGCGTGTGGGAAGAAGTGGAACCACGAATCATGTTCGCCCAGAATGTGAGACAAGTGTTGACGCTCATCGAACAAGGCGACGCCAATGCGGGATTTGTCTATAAGACGGAACTGACGACGGACGTCGAGTCGCTTCAGGCGGTCCCGTTTGAAGCGACGGGTACGATCGCGTATCCGGCGGTCCGATTGACGCACAACCCATACGTGCGCGATGTTTACGCGCGTTTGTTTGACGATGATATCCAAGCTCACTTTTTAGCGAAAGGATTTTCTAAATGACGCAATCTCCACTTCAACTCACATTCGAAGTCGGGATGATGGCGACGGTGAGCGCCTTCATCCTCGCCTTCGGAGCGGCCTATTTCATGCATCACCGTCAATTCAAAGGAAAGCGGCTGTTGGAGACGGTGTTTTTACTGCCGCTCATCTTGCCGCCGACAGTCATCGGACTATACGCCTTGATTGTCCTCGGGAACAACGGGATCGGCGGATTGTTACCGATTACTATCTTGTTCACCAAACAGGCGAACGTCATCGCGTCCGCCTTGGCCGCGTTCCCACTCATCTACCAAACGATTCGTCTCGGTCTCAAACAACTCGATGCGGAATGGTATGAGGCCGGACGCGTGCTCGGCGGGTCAGAGCGTCAACTGTTCACCTACGTGACGATTCCGCTGCTGTTACCTGCGTTGACGAGCGGCTTTGTCCTCGGCTTCGCCCGATCAATCGGCGAGTTTGGGATTACGATGATGATTGCCGGAAATATCCCGGGCGAGACGATGACGCTCGCCACAGCGATTTATATGGCGACAATCAACGGAGATATGACCCAGGCACTCGTCTGGAGCGGATGGTTGGTTGGTTTGGCGTTTTTAGTCCTCTGGCTGAGTGAACGTTATGGCAAGCGTTCATATTAGTCGATCACGTCGATTTTTTTCACATAAGACCGGTTCGGAGTATTTAAGATACTCGGACCGGTCTTTTTCCAAATGTGGACGTGGTCTCCGACAGTGATTTGCTCGAACGTGGCTTTCACTTGAAACTTGAACCAGCTTACGTCTTCCGGTTCACTTTGTGCGAACAAGGTGTCAGGAGAGAGCGTGGCCTCTTCTGCGGTAATTCCGCTGATGACGAGTGCGGTGCGGTCAGATTCATTTATTTCAATCACATACCCCTCGACATCTGGTTCGGTCGTCGCTCGATTGGCGAAGACGAAACCGATGGAAAAGACGACGAGCATGGCCGCGATGGTGAGGAATAACATGATTTTAAGCGATGATTTCATAAGGGAACGCCTCCTTCGTTCATTATTCTGTCACGTCTCGAATCGCTTATCTGTGAAAAAAGTAACAGTTAAGTCGAGATGTCATCTTTATGATGAAACTATGAAGTCGCTCGGAAAGAGAAGGGGGAACACATATGTCCGATCGTTATTTTTATTCGACCGCCGCAAAGTGGTCGTTCGTAGGATTCACCGTCTTGGTGCTCTCGACATGGATCGCCTCGGCAGGATTTGAGCACGTAGACATGGCGCTGTTCGGCTACTATATCGCCGCCGTCATTTGCATGATTGGGATGGTCGTCCGCTTGACGTTATTTTTTGCACGGCCGGCCACCTCACAAGTATTGAAGCGGAGCCTCAAACAAATAAAGGCAGAAAAGAAACGGGCCAGCAAGGCCGTCGCCGCCACGACCGTCAACAATATTGTCTTACAGAAGTTCATCTGGGAACGTGGCTGGTACCGCTGGACCCAACATATGTTGATTGCCTGGGGATGTCTCGGGTCGTTCGCCATCACATTCGGGCTGACGTTCCAATGGATGCGGTTTGATTTGATTGATATCGAGACGTATCAGATTGTCGTCTTTAACATCCCGACCATCAAGATGGCTGCGCACGGGTTGTTCGCGGAGCTCGTCTATAACGGGTTGAACATCACCGCGCTTATGTTGCTCGTCGGCGTGCTCATGGCACTCTATCGCCGGATCAACGACCAGGACGTGAAAGTGACCCAGCGGTTCGAATTTGATATTTTACCGCTCCTCATGTTGCTCATCGTCACTGTCTCGGGGTTGTTGTTGACCGTGTCGTATGTATTCTTCGGAGGCTTCATCCATCACGAGCTCGCCTTGTTCCATCAATTGACCGTCATCATCTTTTTATGTTACTTCCCGTTCGGTAAACTGTTCCACTTGCCGGTCCGACCGATGGCGGCCAGCGTCCCGATGAACTACCGGGAAGTCGAAGCGGATGAGACCCGTGTCTGCGCCGGGTGCGGGACACGTTATGCGACGGATAATCAAGTCGAGGACGTCCAAGCGATTTTGCAAGCACAGACGATCCAGCTCGGGCTCAGTGACGGGACCCAGCTCTCCGATTACTGCCAACCGTGTCGACGTTCGATGCGTGTGAAGATGCAATTGAACTTGATGAACGGACAGTTACCGACACACCCGGTCGATACGAACACGGGCATGTCGATGCCAGGATTCGGCCGACCGAAGGAGACGAAAGGTGAGGCAAAAGATGAGACACCTGTGCGTTAAGTGCGGCGAACCGACCGGCACGCTTGAAGAGATTGAACAAGTGAAACAATTGCTCGAGGGGTCGGACCAACTCGTGAAAGTCGATGCGGCGCACACGGTCCAAGACCTCTGTCACGCCTGTCGTCGTCGCGCCCGGCTCGATTCGGCGCTCGGACGGCCCGGAAGTGACGGGATGCATTATCCGCTTCAAACGATTAACGGCTATCACGTCAGTGGATTTTCAAAACGAAGAGCGGAAACGTTCTATGGAGGGGAAGACGATGAGTGACTTTTTAACGTCGCCAGAAGTACAGAATTTAATCAAACCGGGTGAAAAGTTGATCACGACCCACTGTTGTTACTGTGGCATGCAGTGCGGCATGCATATCCGGGTCGATGAGAAAACCGGGGCCGTCAAAGGCGTTGAACCACGCTACGATTTCCCGGTCAACAAAGGAAAACTTTGTCCGAAAGGCGTCACGGCCTATCAAACGATCGAACATCCGGACCGCATCATGACTCCGCTCATCAAACGGAACGGCAAGTTTGAAAAAGCGACATGGGAAGAAGCGCTCGACGTGATCGAAGCGAACTTTAAACGCATTCAACGAGAGCATGGGAAAGATGCGGTGTCCGTCTTCGGCGGCGTCTCGATGACGAATGAAAAATGTTACCTCGTCGGGAAGTATGCCCGGGTCGCACTCGGCACACGGTTCATCGATTACAACGGTCGCTTCTGCATGTCGTCAGCTGCCGGCGGTTTCTTAAAGACACTTGGGATTGACCGCGGAGCGACGCTTCCATGGACGGAGTTCGAGCACGTCGACACATTCTTTGTCGCCGGTTCGAATATTGCCGAATGTCATCCGACGACGACACAACATATTTGGAAGGCGAAAGACAAAGGCGCGAAAATCATCGTCGCCGACCCGCGTGAAATTCCGATGGCGCGCGTCGCCGATGTCCATCTCGATTTGAAGCCAGGGACGGATGCGGCGCTTGCGATGGGACTGCTCAACTTTTTAGTCGAACACGATTATGTTGATCAAGCGTACGTGGATGAGCGTTGCGATAACTACGAAGAGTTGAAAGCGTCGGTCCGAGACTGGACGCTCGAGCGGACAAGTGAGGTGACCGGTGTCGCCATCGAAAAACTCGAGAAGGCCGGTCATATTTACGGGAAGAGCCCACGTTCGGTCATGTTGTTCGCCCGCGGCGTCGAACAACAGTCAAAAGGCGTCGACAATGTCTCGCTCTATACGTCGATGGCGCTCTTACGAGGCATGATTGGGAAGTTTGCTTCGGGCGTCGCCACGATGACGGGGCAAGGGAACGGGCAGGGTGGACGAGAACATGGACAAAAAGCAGACCTGTTACCAGGCTACCGGAAATTAACTGACCCGAAAGCCGTTGAATATGTGAGCGGGGTTTGGGGCATCGATCCTTCCGAGATGCCAAAACCAGGTGTGTCCGCGTTCGAAATGTTCGATGAGATTCAAGCGGGAACGATTCGGGCGATGCACCTCATGTGTTCGAACCCAGCCGTTTCAGCACCGAACCTTCCGTACGTGTGGGACAGCTTCAACAAACTCGATTTCTTCGTCGTCAGTGACTTCTTCATGTCGGAATCTTGTGAGTTCGCTGATGTCGTCTTACCGGCTTGTTCGTGGGCCGAAGACGAAGGGACGACGACAAACCTAGAAGGACGTGTCATTCGAATCCGGAAAGTGCGCGAACCGCTCGGGGATTCGCTCCCAGACTGGGAAATCATGAAGCGGATCGCTGAGCGGATGGGACGTGGACAGTACTTCCCATACGAGACGGCGCGTGACATTTGGGAAGAGTTCCGCATCGCGACGAAAGGTGGAGCGGCTGACTACTCTGGGATCACATGGGAACGAATCGACGACGAGTATGGTGTCTTTTGGCCATGTCCGTCCGAAGATCATCCCGGCACACCGACGATGTTCAAAGAACGGTTTGGAACGGCGAACGGAAAAGCGAATTTGCCTGTCGTCACATATCGGCCGGCCGGTGAATATGCGAATGAAGAATATCCGGTCACGCTCACGACAGGGCGGGTCGTCTTCCATTACTTGTCGGGCAATCAGACGCGCCGTGTCGACTTCTTGAGCACGATGTCAAA
The DNA here is from genome assembly GCF_057004685.1 of Exiguobacterium sp. FD-YE-25-4. NCBI lineage: Bacteria > Bacillati > Bacillota > Bacilli > Caryophanales > Exiguobacterium > Exiguobacterium sp. FD-YE-25-4. Next base: position 214,437 of record NZ_CM168041.1, read on the forward strand.
ACTGCCGTTCGTGGAAATCCATCCGGAGTTGGCATCAAGTTATAGCCTTCAAACGGGCGACAAAGTCGAACTCCGCACACGTCGCGGATCGATGGTCGTCGAAGCACGTTTGACGAAGGCGATTCGAAAAGATACGGTCTTCGTCCCTTATCATTGGGGCAAGGAGCTCGCCATCAATCAATTGACGAACCCGTGTCTCGATCCGATGTCACGCATGCCGGAGTTCAAGGTATGTGCGGTACAAATGAAAAAGTTACCGGCCAACACCCCGTTACACATTAATCCGTTGACGGTCCCGCTCGGATCAAGCGTGCCGTTCATGGCGGACCATGCGATTGCGACGAGCTGTCACGTCATGGATGAGGAGGTTCATACGAAATGAATAAGGTCATGTATTTAGAGTTTGAACGTTGTATCGGCTGTCGGGCCTGTCAGGCAGCTTGCCGCGAATGCGGGGACCACGAGGGGCTCGAGCGCAACTATGTGGATTATATCGATTTCTCGGAGAACCGTCAGACGTTCCCAATGATCTGTATGCAGTGTAAAAATCCGGCTTGTGCTCAAGTGTGTCCGGCCAATGCGATTCAAATCACGCCAGAGGGCGTCGTGTTATCGGCTTCGGAAGAAAAATGTATCGGCTGCCGGAACTGTACGTTCGCTTGTCCGTTCGGGATTCCGAAGTTCGACTTTGAGAAGAATAAGATGTATAAGTGCGACATGTGTTACGACCGCTCCAAACATGATATCGCGCCGATGTGTGCGTCGGTTTGTCCGTCAGATGCGATTCGCTTCATCGACCATGACGAGATGATGCAACTCCGTCGTCAACGCGTCCAAATGAACATGATCGAAGGGAAAAAGCCTTCGCAAGACGATAAATGGAATTACGTCCCTGAATTCTTTGGCGTCTATTCCGATTGAGATGGAAAGGAAGATGACTTATGTCAAATGAATCAAAAGACCGGGAACGGTTATCCGCACTCGTCGATAACTTGAGCCGGGCCGATGACGTGAAACTGAATCGACGGGCGTTCATCAAATCAACGTTCGGCGCCGGTATCGCACTCGGTCTCGCGACCGTCCCGTTCAATATCGCGGCCTTCGTTCGAAGCGAGCCGAGAACTGACCGTCAGTTCATCACGACGGTCGAGGCGCTAGAGCGCGGGAAATCACTCGAATTTGAATATCCGGGTACGGAACCATCGTTGCTCGTTCATTTAAAGAATGGTGAGTTCGTTGCCTATAACAACAAATGCACCCATCTGCAGTGCCCGGTGTTTTACGTAGAGGAGGAGGACGTACTCCTCTGTCCGTGCCACCGTGGTTACTTCGGTGTCGACGGCCAACCACAGGCCGGTCCGCCGCAGCGGGAACTCCCTAAAATCTTGCTTGAAATCGAGAACGGGAAGATTTTTGCGGTCGGAAGAGAGATTCATCATGGGGCGTAACGGTTGGAGTTTAATCGGATTGGTCATATTGCTCGCGACGAACATGGTACTCTTGCAATATACAATTGAGAGCTACATGGTGTATGATCATGCCTCGATGCGACTGTATATGATCATCGCTGTCATCAATGTCGGATTGATCGGCTTATTATATCGATATTGGAAAAAAATTGAATATCGTACGAAAGAATAGTCCTCCCCTTGAAACGCTTCCAAATGTTGATTGCGTTTCGAGGGGGTTTGTGTTTAGAATGAAGGCAAGCTTTAATATGGCGCAACGTGTTTTAAGGAAGGTCGGTGGAAATGGCTCATTCAAGTAAAGCGATGGTGCTCGAGGAAACAAAAAAATTGGCACATCGAATCATTCATGTCCCAAAAGGCGGTTTTCTGTTCCGAGAACAAGAAGACGCAGCTGAATTTTATATTGTAAAGAGTGGACTGATCCAAATTTCGAAATTGACGGAAAATGGAAAAGAATTGACGTTACGTTGTTTAAGCGCTGAGGCTTGTTGCGGAGAGTTGACGTTATTCGCAATCGAACCAAAATATTTATTTAACGCCAAGGCGTTAGAAGATAGTGAAATTTATGCGGTCAAAATCGAGCGTATTGAAACGATGATTTTGTCGTCGAACCCGGAATTCGTCCGCGAGTTCATGGTCATGATCAACGAACATATGCGGAAACAGCATACGAAATTTAGAGACTTGGTATTGAACGGGAAAAAAGGAGCGCTCTACTCGACGCTCATTCGTATGGCGAACAGCTATGGGGTGGAAGTCGAAGACGGCATTCTCATCGACTTGAAACTGAAAAACCAAGAGCTCGCCAACTATTGCGGGACATCGCGTGAACGCGTGAACCGCATGTTGAACGAGCTCGCTCAAGAAGGGATTATTTCGCTCCCTTCCCGTCAAATCATTATCCATGACCTCGACCGGTTGAAACTGCTCAACCATTGTGAGGACTGTCCGGTCTCGGTCTGTGTCATCGATTGATCACATTACGGCGGCAAGTGATAGCTCGCCCTCGAAATGTTCTAACCCATCGGCCTCGATTGTACAGGCCGATACATAAAAATCGCCATCTTCCATCAACTCATAAGACCGGAGCACGCCTTCGGCTAGCTTGACCCCGTTAGCACGGACCTCGACGACGACACCTTCCATCGAGCGAACGCGCGCTGCGGACAAAAAGTCCAGCCAACGTTTGAAGTGGCGATAGACGGTGACCACCGTCCCGTCCCCTAAGTAGCCGATGACCGCCTGGGTATCATCGATCGTCACGTCGTGGTTTGTATCGATCCGAACGAGCAAGGTGTGCAGCGCTTGTAGTTCTTCCATCGGACTTTCCAGTGGGAACGTGATATCGAGCCCCGTCTCGGTGAACGCAGCCTCGGCGATCGCGACGCCGAAGACACGGAACACGTGGGCCCCGTCTTGACTGAAGAAATATGGTTGTAGCGCCAAGCGAACTTCGGGCGCACAGTGGATTTGAATGAGATGTGACAAATTAATCCCTCCTCTATTCCTTATCGTAAGGAATCGGGGAGGGTTTTTCTGTGTTCAATGTCACAGAAACAAAAGATAGGCGATTTTGTCACAGATTGATGACAGGGTGAGAAAAAAACTCAAGATGCGAAATAAGTGTGAAAGAAGGCACACTTTTTTAAGAGGACGGTCGATAGGATGGGATTAGGGTACGAATTGAACCGTTAAGAGGAGGAATAGACCATGCAACAATTAGACAAAGGGTCACACGCACTCGCCGAGTGGAAGCCGGAGGATGTGGGATTTTGGGAAGGGACGGGAAAACAAGTCGCCAATCGGAACTTGCTCGTCTCGGTCCCGGCACTGACGCTTGCATTCATCGTCTGGCAAATGTGGTCGGTCGCGGCCGTCCAATTGAATTCAATCGGGTTTAGCTTTACGCAAGGCCAGTTGTTCACGTTGGCCGCCCTACCTGGACTCGTCGGGGCGACGTTGCGCTTTTTCTATACGTTCGCAAACAGTATATTCGGCGGTCGGAACTGGACGATCTTCTCGACATCGATTTTGTTGTTGCCGCTCCTAGGCATCGCCTATGCCGTTCAAAACGTCAATACGCCGTATTGGGTATTCATGATTTTGGCCGCACTTTGCGGACTAGGCGGCGGAAACTTCTCGTCATCAAACGCCAACATCGGCGCGTTTTATCCGAAAGCGAAAAAAGGGACGGCGCTAGGGATTAACGGAGGCATCGGGAACTTGGGCGTCTCGCTCGTCCAATTGATCACACCGCTCGTCATCACGACAAGTATTTTCGGGTTCATCGGCGGGAACGCACTCGTGACCGAGACCGGCGAAGAGATTTGGCTTCAAAACGCCGCGCTCCTTTGGGTCGTGCCGACCATCATTTTGACGGTCTGCGCATACTTGTTCATGGATAACTTACCGACCGCGCGTCAATCGCTTCGTGAACAGGCGAGCGTGTTTAAAGACAAACATTTTTGGATTCAAACGTTGCTCTACACGGCGGCGTTCGGTTCCTTCATTGGATATGCCGCAGCGTTCCCGATGATTTTAAAGTTAAAGTTCCCTGAGTCGGACTTGATGGCGCTCGCCTTCCTTGGTGCATTCCTTGGCGCCTCTTCGCGTCCGTTCGGGGGCTGGATCAGTGATAAGATCGGAGCGGCCAAAGTGACATTAATCGTGTTCGGAATCATGGCGCTCGGTACGATCAGTGTCATCATGGCCATCACGAACAGCAACTTGACGATGTTTTTCATCTCCTTCGTCGTCTTGTTCATCGCAACAGGACTCAACTCTGGAGCGACGTTCGCGATGATTCCCCACGTGTTCGTGGCGACGAAGACACCGGCCGTCGTCGGATTCTCGGCAGCGTTTGCTGCTTACGGAGCCTTCTTCATTCCGAAGATGTTCGGTTGGTCGCTCGAGCTCGTCGGTTCGTTCAACGGTGCGTTGTTCGTCATGCTAGGGCTCTATGCGATCTCGATTGCCACCACAATTTATTATTACTTGCGCAGCGGTGCTGAAAAGCCGATTCGCTGACAAATCGACGCAGGGACTGTGAGGGTCCCTGCTGTCGTTGATGGATAGAAAGGATGAACCAAGATGACACCATGGACCGATCGACGGAGACGACCGTTGGAAGACTTACGCATCTCAGTCATTGATAAATGCAACTTTCGTTGCCGATACTGCATGCCGGAAGAGGCGTTCCGCCACCACCAATTTTTAAAACGAGATGAGTTGTTATCGTTTGACGAGATCGAGCGCTTCGTTCGCATCATCGCCCCACACGGCGTGAAAAAAGTGCGTCTGACCGGGGGCGAACCGCTACTCAGGCCGAATCTCGATGAACTGATTCGCCGCCTTCGCGCGGTCACGACCATCGAGACGATCGGGTTGACGACGAACGGCGTCTATTTAGAACGGATGGCGAAAGTGTTGAAGCAAGCTGGGCTCGACCGGGTCAACGTCAGTCTAGACGCCTTATCGGCCGAGACGTTCGGGATGATGAACGGACGCGGCACGTCGCCCGAGACGGTATTACGAGGAATCGATGAGGCGAAACGGCAAGGGCTCGAAGTGAAAGTGAACATGGTCGTCCGAAAAGGCTGGAACGATCATGAAGTCGCCCCTATGGCCGCGTATTTCAAAGAACGGAACATCACGCTCCGTTACATCGAGTTCATGGATGTCGGCACGGCGAATGAATGGAACGTCGAACATGTCGTGTCGTCTGAATCGATTCTTGAGGTGTTGAAACAACGAAATGGATTACTTGAACCGCTTGCACCCGAAACACTAGGAGAAGTCGCGCAACGTTACCGTTACACGGATGGGGCGCAAGTCGGCTTCATCTCTTCGGTCAGCCAACCGTTCTGCGGAACGTGCACGCGAGGCCGCCTATCGAGTGACGGCAAATGGTACACGTGCCTGTTCGCTGAAGACGGGACCGATATCCGCGAATTGCTCCGCAGTGGGGCGAGCGATGAATTGATTGCCATGACACTGAAAATGGTATGGGAAGTACGGGACGACCGCTATTCGGAAGAACGGTCACAAACTGGGAGTCGGACACGTAACCGGATTGAAATGAGTTATATCGGAGGATGAAGACGATGCAAGCACACAACCATGTACATCAAAACACACAGCGTGTCCGGGCAGCGATTTTAACGATCTCGGATACGCGCACACTCGATACGGACGTGTCAGGCGAACATATTTGCACGCTGTTAAAAGAAGAAGCACACACGGTCACATACCGTGAGATCACGAAAGATGACCCATTTGAAATCGAAGCGGCTGTCAGACGAATGGTCGACGAAAAAATGGATGTCATCTTGACGACCGGAGGAACGGGCATCACGAAACGGGACGTCACCATTGAGACGATTCGACCGCTGCTTGACCGGGAAATGGTCGGCTTCGGCGAGTTGTTCCGTTATGTCAGCTTCACGGAAGATATCGGACCGGCGGCGATGTTGTCGCGAGCTTTAGCAGGACGCATCGGGGATACGATCATCTTTTCGATGCCAGGGTCGCGAGGCGCCGTCGACTTGGCGATGACTCGCTTGATTCTCCCTGAGCTCTCCCATATCGTCTGGGAAGCGACACGATGATTGGGATCGTCTTGGCAGGCGGGAAGTCACGTCGGTTCGGGTCTCCCAAATGGAAAGCCCGTTATGAGGACGTCTCGTTTGAAGACCGGGCACGACAGACGCTTAGTACCACGACGACGTCCCAATGGAGCGTCGTGCCGGCCGGACAGTCGATGACACCCTATCAACTCGAAGACGACAGAGAATGGTGCGGCATGGGGCCGCTCGCTGGCATCGTCACCGTCATGCGGCACGTCCCGGCTGAATGGTATGCCATCTGTGCGTGTGATACACCTTTGTTGCCGCCGACCGTTTATGAACGGCTTGCGATAGAACGAGGGAATCAGCCGGTTGTCGCCTACGCCGACAATCGAATCCATCCGCTCATCGCCTTGTATCCCCGCTCGATACTGTCCCAGTTCGAATCCGCGTTACGTCGAGGCGAACGGGCGGTCATGCCTCACTTGACAGAGGCGACAATCGTCTCGTTTGCTGAACGGGACTGGTTTAAAAATGTGAACACACTGAGAGATTATGAAGAAGTGCTAGGAAAGGAAGTGGAGTAATGGAAAAGGGATCGACGCTATTTCGTAAGCCGCTCGCCGTTGACGAGGCGGTCGCACGCGTCGAAGAAGCGACGGGGAGAGGTCGGACGGAAACGGTACCGTTGCATCGGACGAACGGACGGATTTTAGCGATGGATCTCGTCGCGACGCATGACGTTCCGGCGTTTGACAAGTCGCCATATGACGGTTTTGCTGTCCGCTCCGCGGACTTGTTGACTGCGAACCGCGATGAACCGGTGACATTACCCATTCAATACGTTCAGGGAGCTGGACACGTCGGAGAACCGCTCCGCGCCGGCGAGGCGATTCGCATCATGACCGGGGCAAAAATTCCAGACGGAGCCGATGCGGTCGTCATGCTCGAGCTCGTACAAGCGGATGAACGAGTCGTGACGTTCAAACGACCGGCCCGTGATGCCAACATCTCCTATCGCGGGGAAGATGTGGCGGCAGGAACGCATATCGTCGGCCGAGGCACCCGCATCAATCCAGGCGTCATCGCCTTGCTCGCAACGTTCGGCTATGAACAAGTCGACGTGTACGTGAAACCACACATCACCGTGTTCGCGACTGGAGACGAGCTCGTCGAACCGGGGCGGAAGAAAGCCGACGGGCAAATTTATAATTCGAATGCGTATATGATTCTTGCCCAAATCGAGGAGCTTGGCGGCGCGGCAACGTATGGCGGCATCTTGCCGGATACGTTCACTTCGACGAAGCGGGCGGTCGAAGAAGCGCTTCAGACGAGTGATGCCATCGTCACGACAGGCGGGGTATCGGTCGGCGATTTCGATTATTTACCGGATGTGTATGAGGCGCTCGGAGCGACAGTACTGTTTAATAAAGTCGGGATGCGGCCAGGATCCGTCACGACGGTCGCGCATGTCGAAGGTCGGCTGTTGTTCGGTTTATCCGGCAATCCGTCTGCCTGTTTTGTCGGCACGGAACTGTTTGTCGGTACGTACATGAAGACGTTGTTCGGACAAACGGAACGTCCTGTCATTTTGGCGGAACTCGGTGTCGATTTCCCGAAACCGAATCCGTTCGACCGCTTCGTCCGTGGACATGTGACGATTGATGCGACCGGGCAGACGGTCGTTCATCCGAGCGGTAAAGATAAGTCGGGCATCGTCTCCTCGCTCGCGACGTGTAACGCGTTGATTCATCTGCCAGGCGGGACGAGAGGGTTTCAGAAAGGAGACACGGTGCGATGTCGAATCATCGATCGGCTTTGATTTTACAAGTGGTCGGCTATCAAAATAGCGGCAAGACATCGTTCGTCTCCGAGCTGACAACACGCTTGTCGGCGACGGGGCTCCGTGTCGGCGTCATCAAGCACCACGGTCACGGAGGGTCGTTCGACTTGCCGATGACTGACTCGCACCGTCACGCGTTGGCCGGTGCCGTGCTATCGAGTGTGATCGGTGAGGACGGGACGTTGATCGAGTGGCAAGCGGTCGATACGTTTGAATTGCTCCTCAACTGGTACGAGGCGCACGTCGACATCGTGCTAATCGAAGGATACAAACGGAAAGATTATCCGAAAGTGGTGCTCGTGCGAGACGGGCATGAACAACCGGTCGGTGTGACGAACGTGATCGCACGCGGAGACTCCGTGGCAGACAAGGACCGGTTGATGCGTTCAGTGGAAAGGTGGATGGAGGATGAAATGGTATCAAGTGAATGAACATCCGCTCGAACCGATGGCACTTTACGAAACGGTCCGGCATCGAAACGTCGGGGCGGTCGTGCTGTTTATCGGGACGGTGCGGGAAATGACTGGTTCCAAACAGACCGAACTCTTGGAGTATGAATCATACGTACCGATGGCCGAGAAGATGCTCGAACAAATCGCGAAAGAAGTAGCGGAACGTTGGCCTGGTGCGTTGACGGCGATCCATCACCGGATCGGTCGACTCGATATCATGGAAGAAGCGGTCGTCATCGCGACGAGTTCTTCCCATCGCGCCGACGCCTACGAGGCGAATCGTTACGCCATCGAACGGATTAAAGAAATTGTCCCGATTTGGAAACGGGAGCATTGGACCGACGGCACGAAATGGATGGGTGATCAAAAAGAACAACACCCAGGACGCCCGGAAGGAGTGACGTACACATGATTGAGGTATTATGTTTTGCCCACGTGGCAGAAGAGTTGGCGGTCCGGTCCTATACCGTTTCAGCGCCACAAACAATCGCCGCCTTGCGAGCGGATTTGGCCGAGCGGGGCGTGTCAGGAGCGGAACGTCTCATGTTCGCGGTCAATGAGCGTTATGAGACGGACGAATACACGGTTGCAGACGGGGACACGGTCGCCGTCATTCCAATGGTGAGCGGAGGGTAAACGATGGAATTGACACATATGAACAACCAAGGGCGGGCGCGGATGGTCGATGTCTCGGATAAACCGGAAACGACACGTACTGCTCGGGCCCGTACATCAGTTGAACTGAGCGGTGAACTCAAACAGCTCATCACGAATGGGGGTCTTGCAAAAGGGGATGTACTCGCTGTCGCTCAAGTGGCTGGCATCATGGCCGCCAAAGAGACGAGCCGCATCATTCCGATGTGTCATCCGCTCGCCTTGAAAAAAGTCGATTTGACGTTCGAATGGGACGGGACACAGCTCATCATCGAGTCGTTTGTGAAGACGAAAGGCGATACCGGTGTCGAGATGGAGGCGTTGACGGCAGCAATGGTCGCTGCATTGACCGTGTACGATATGACGAAAGCAGTCGATAAAGGCATCGTCATCGGACCGACATACTTGCTCGAGAAACAAGGCGGGAAGTCAGGGGACTACATCCGATGACACATATCCCGGAACGTTACGCGCGGCAGGCCCGGTTCCACGGCATCGGGGTGGAGGGCCAAGAACATCTGATGGAGAAACGAGTGCTCGTCGTCGGTCTCGGCGCGCTCGGGGCAGCCGTTAGCGATCAACTTGTTCGGGCCGGCGTCTCGCTCATCCTCGTCGACCGCGACTATGTCGAGGTGACGAACTTACAACGACAGACGCTCTATACGGAACAGGACGCACGTTCCGAGACGCCGAAAGCGGTCGCAGCGCTCGAACGCCTGCGGGCCATCAACTCAGACGTTGAGTTGGACGCTCAAATCGCCGATGTCTCGTGGGATTGGCTTCGGCCTTTGCCGTCCGTTGATCTCATCTTGGACGCAACCGATAACGTCGAGACGCGTCTTCTATTGAACGATTTCGCACTCGAGCGTGGCATTCCGTTCTTGTTTGCCTCTTGCGTCGGGGCATACGGCATGAACTACACGGTGATGCCGGGAGAAGCGCCGTGTCTTCGTTGTCTCATGCGTCATTTGCCGCTAGCCGGGCAAACGTGCGCGACAGCGGGGGTGGTAGCGCCAATCGTTCAACATGTGGCAAGTCGTCAAGCCGTTGAGGCATTGAAATATTTGACGGGGCGTCATGAAAAGATGGAACGTCGACTCTTGATTGAAGATATGTGGGAAAACCAGTCACAGCGACTCGATGTCGCACGTCTCGTCGATGTGTCTTGTCCTTCTTGTCAAATTCACGACTATCCGAGCCTCGTCCCGAATCGGCAACAGACAGCACTCCTCTGTGGGCGTGACGTCGTCCAAGTCCGGCGGTCCATTGAAGGGCTTGAACCAATCGCCCATCAACTCGAGCGTGCGGACATCGCTGTAAAACAGACACCGTTCACGTTAGAATGGCGATGGCGGAATCATCGGATGCTTTTATTTAAAGACGGTCGTGTGCTCGTTCATGGAATCGATGACGCGAACGTCGCAATCGCGATGGTCGATGAGTGTCTTGGCGCATAGAAAAGTGTCCCCCGAAAAGCGGAGGACACTTTTTTGGTTAGCGTGGGATTGTAAGCACTTGCCCGACGCTAATCAAGCTGACGTTCGTAATATTGTTGGCGGCTGCGATCTTAGCCACAGTCGTGTTATACATCGTCGCAATCTTGTAGAGCGTATCCCCTGATTTGACCGTGTATTTCACTGTAGTCGTCGGTGGTGTGACGGTTGTACCTGGGATGATCAGTACTTGTCCGACATAGATGGAGTTGACGTTCGTAATATTGTTGGCGGCTGCAATCTTAGCGACGGTCGTTTTGTACAAAGTGGCGATTTTATAGAGCGTGTCACCCGATTTAACCGTATACTTGACGGTCGTCGTAGGTGGAGGAGTTACAGTGGTACCCGGGATGACGAGCACTTGTCCGACATAGATGAGACTGTAGTTTGTAATTTTGTTGGCCGCAGCGAGCGCAGCGACTGTGACGTTGTAAGCTCGGGCGATGCTATAAAGGGTATCGCCTGATTTGACGGTATACGTTTTGCTGGTAGATGTGTTTTGGTAAGCGAGCAATTGCGAGACGGTGACGAACTTGTAGCCTTTCGCTTTCAACTGGGCAATCATCGTCGGCAAGGCGAGTGGTGTACCTGGAGCGCCGGCACCGGTGTGCATCAAGACGATTGAGCCTGGTTTGATGTTCGCCTGCACTTTCGTATTGATTTGGCTAGCAGTGACTCCTTTCCAGTCCACGGTATCGATGTTCCATTGAATCGTATAACCGTAGCCGGCAGCGCCGACTCCGCTCAACACGGCGCTATTGACGGCGCCGAACGGTGCCCGGAAGATTGGTTTTGTCGTTTTACCAGTAATGGATTTGATTTTTGCTTCCGTCCGATCAAGTTCTGATTTCATTTGCGTGGCGGTCAACTTTGTAAAGTCTGGATGGGTATACGAATGGTTACCGAGTTGGTGACCTTTAGCTGCGATGTTTTTAATGTATTGAGGATGGTTATTGGCGCCTGATCCAGTCAAAAAGAAAGTGGCTTTGACATTGTTCTTGGCAAGTATGTCCAAAATCTTATTCGTATTCGCACCATCCGCCCCGTCATCGAACGTCAACGCGACAACTTTACTCGTCGTATTCACGCTCGTAATGAATTTCGAAGCGGCGGCGTCAGCCGATTTTGGATAAGCGACTAACGGTGCCAACATGATCAACAAGGCCATCAACACACGTACAAACCTGCTCTTCATTTTGGTTTCGCCTCCATTCTTGGGTGTATGTATCTTGATGTTAAGGCTTTCCATATATTGAGCTGTGTATATATTTTATATACCCCCTTTTAGTGGTAAACATCGTCTAACCCTAAAAATAGGGAAAGGAATTTTTGGATAATGACTCTCAATATTTGTGTTCAATTTATGAGTGACAAACGTGTCAAATATCACACAATCCTCACACATTTCCTAAAAAAGGGTGCTATCATGAACAATGTGTGAAGAATGTAAGCGATTGAATAGGGGGATTCAACATGAGCAAATCAATGAAACGATTCGGGGTGGCATTTGGTCTCGTCGGTCTGTTCGTCCTCGGGGCGTGTGGAGCCGATGAAACGACCAGTGGTACGGAGACGGTGCAGTCGATGGAACCGGTAGAAGCAGAATTAAACGTTCCGGCCACGGCGGACAAAGACGAGACGGTCACGTTGGCGGTTCGCGTCACACAAGACGGTGAAGCGGTCGATGATGCCGACGAGATTAAGTTCGAGGTCTGGAAAAATGGCGCCAAGGAAGAGAGCGAGATGACGAAAGCGTCGCTCACAGAAGATGGAGTCTACGAGGCGGAGACGACGTTTGTCGAAGAAGCAGTTTACACGGTGCAAGTCCATGTGACGGCCCGTTCGATGCATACGATGCCGACGACGAACGTGACGGTCGGCCATCCGGAGACGGCGGCCGAGGCTGAAGCTGAAGCTGAGCAAGATCATCACAACCACGCGGGAGCAGACATTGTCCTTGATCCGACTCAAGCTGTCGCCAATGAAGTCCAACCGTTCACAGTCAACGTCAAAATTGAGCATGAGGCGTTGACGGGTGCGGACGTCCAACTCGAAGTGTTCAAAGACGGAGCGGACAAGCACGACTGGGTGAAGCTTGATGAAACGGAAGGCGGAAGCTATGCAGGTGAGCATACATTCAAAGAGTCAGGCATATACAACGTTCAAGTCCATGTGACGAAAGGACACGACATCCATGAACACATCATGGAGACGGTCGAGGTCAAATAAAAAAAACGATCGGCCGCGGCCGATCGTTTTTTTCTTATGCGTTCTGATAGAGTGACTCGACTTGCTGTTGAAGCGATTCGTTCTCGAGGAACTCGTCGTACGTCGCTTCTTTGTCGACAATCCCGTTCGGCGTCACTTCGATGATGCGCGTGGCAATCGTCGAGATGAGCTGATGGTCATGCGAGCTGAAGAGGAGGACGCCTTTGAACGTTTCGAGACCGTTGTTGAGCGCTGTGATCGACTCGAGATCCAAGTGGTTCGTCGGATCGTCGAGGACGAGGACGTTCGAGTTCGAGAGCATCATTTTCGAGAGCATGCAACGCACTTTCTCTCCCCCTGAGAGGACAGATGCTTTCTTCATGACTTCTTCGCCTGAGAAGAGCATACGTCCGAGGAAACCGCGAAGGAACGTATCCGACTCGTCGGCTGGTGAGAACTGGCGTAACCAATCCAAGATGCTCTTATCCGAGCCTTCGAAGTATTCCGAGTTGTCTTTCGGGAAGTACGACTGTGTCGTCGTCACGCCCCATTTGACCGTACCCGTGTCCGGTTCCATCTCGCCCATGATGATTTTGAAGAGAGTCGTAATGGCAACGTCCGAACGGCCGACGAATGCGACTTTGTCCGTCTTGTTGAGTGAGAACGTGACGTTGTCGAGTACTTTGACGCCATCGATCGTCTTCGAGACGTTGTCGACGTAGAGCACGTCGTTCCCGATTTCACGTTCCATCGAGAAACCGACGAACGGATAGCGACGTGATGATGGACGGATATCGTCGAGCGTGATTTTATCGAGCAACTTCTTACGCGACGTCGCTTGACGCGCCTTCGAGGCGTTCGAGCTGAAACGGGCGATGAAGTTTTGAAGTTCTTTGATTTTCTCTTCTTTTTTCTTGTTCTGGTCGTTGGCCATACGCGAAGCGAGTTGGCTCGACTCGTACCAGAAGTCGTAGTTCCCGACGTACAATTGGATCTTCCCGAAATCAAGGTCGGCCATGTGCGTACAGACTTTGTTCAAGAAGTGACGGTCGTGGGATACGACGATGACGGTATTCTCGAAGTTGATCAAGAACTCTTCGAGCCATTGGATCGCTTTGAGGTCAAGACCGTTCGTCGGCTCATCGAGGAGAAGAATGTCAGGTTTGCCAAACAATGCTTGAGCAAGGAGGACTTTGACTTTCTCGCCACCTGTGAGCTCGCTCATGAGCTTGTGGTGTGATGCATCCGTGATCCCTAGTCCTTGAAGGACCATGGCAGCTTCTGATTCGGCTTCCCAACCGTTCATCTCAGCGAATTCGCCTTCGAGTTCAGCAGCGCGCATACCATCTTCGTCAGAGAAATCTTCCTTCATATAGATGGCGTCTTTCTCTTTCATGACTTGATACAAACGCTCGTGGCCCATGATGACCGTCTCGAGTACCGCTTGATCTTCGTACGCATAATGGTCCTGCTTGAGGACGGCGAGGCGTTCGCCAGGTGAAAAGCTGACGTCACCTGTTGTCGTTTCTTGCTCACCGGCAAGAATTTTTAAGAATGTCGACTTCCCGGCACCGTTCGCGCCGATCAAGCCGTAGCAGTTGCCTGGTGTGAACTTGATGTTCACGTCTTCGAACAACTTGCGTCCACCGAATTGGAGACTTACGTTATTTACTGTAATCATGTATAGGATCCCTCGTTTTTCTGATTAGTTTACGACGTGTATTGTATCACGTTTTTTGAAAACGCGCAGTCGTGGGTAAAAATGAAACAAACAGCAGCCTGATTCGTATAGAGAAGAAAGGGGGAATCAGCCATGAAAACAACACTCTCGCTGAAAGAAGCGTGGTCAAACTACTACAGCCGAGATTTCTTCCGGCTCTGGGTCATCTTCCTCGTGACGGGCATCGGGTCGTATTTTCTATTCAGGGCCGTCATCGCCCCTGAACAAGTGGACGAAATTTTAGCTCAGCTCGGCGAATCATTTGAATCACAAGGATTGACGTTCGATTCGAGCGCACGCGAGACGATGATCGCCCTATTCGTGAACAATACGCGCGTCACGTTGCTCGCTTTCCTGCTCGGAATGATCCCGCTCTTCATCCCGTATGTGTTCGTCGTCATCAACGCCGCGGTCATCGGCCTGGTTGCCATGCTTGTTGGGTTTGCCGGCGAGTCCGTGATCCGGGTCATCGTGCTCGGCATTTTGCCCCACGGCATCACCGAAATCTCGGCTATCTTGCTCGGAGCGGCGATGGGGTTGTCGCTTAACCGTTACATCTGGAAAAAACTACGCGGGAAAGAGACCGACGTCACGTTCAAGGCGCTGTTCGTGGCAGGCGTGAAGACATTTCTCGTCATCGCAGTTCCGCTCCTCGTCATCTCTGCGATCATCGAGGCGTACGTGACCCCACTGTTATTACAGTAAAAAAGCCATCGCTGATGGCTTTTTTACTTGAAATGAGGCGTCGTCTCGACACAGTGGGTTAAACGAATCCCTTCCGTAGACACCTCGCCATTCACTTGCCAGATTTCAAGTCCGTCCGCGATTGCGTCGCGAATCAGCTGCCGAATTCGTAAGTCGTGTTTCCGATTCGGGTTGCCGGTGAAGATGGGCGCATCATATAAGAAAACATACAGCAATACGGCCCGACCAGTTTTCGGCAACGTCGCAATGAGTGTCTCGAGATGTCGAATCAACCGTTCGGTCTCGATTGGTCTTGTCACCGCACGCCGTTCAAAGCGGGGGAGAGGCGTTACGAACAACTCGGCTAGAGGTGCTTTCACTTCGATATAAGTGCCATCGACTTTAAAGTCGATTCGTGACGCATCGACGACTTTCTCTCGTTCCACATGTCTCGGAGAAGGAAAAGCTGAAATCACGTTCGTCCGCAACCAATGTTCGACGAAATCATTGACGCGGCCTTGATGAATTCCAATCCATTGTCGGTCCGCGTCAATCGAGATGGCCTCCACCGTGAAGGCGGTGTTCCGTCGCGGGTCGTCCGTCGCTGAGACGAGGCAAGGAACCCCGTCAAAGACGAGGTCACCGATGCGGCCTGTGACCGGACAGTGGCAGGCGACGACAGTGTCGCCGAGCAATACGTCCATCACGAACCGATTGCGGCGTTTCAGGATGACCCCTTCCTGCAAAGGGGATACGAAGCGATACATCGTCAGACGACGCGCGTGACCGTCGTGTCGAGTTCGAACGCGACGTTGCCGGCCAAGGCGCGTGAAATCATACAGCCATCCTTCGCTTTTTTGGCGATTCGTTCGACGAGCGTGATATCGCGATTTGTGGCCGTTTTTGGAACGTTGATACGTGTCGTGTAGCGAATCGTCTCATACGTGAAGACACCGTTCGTCACGTCGACGATGCCTTCGGCGTCAATCGTGATGCCTTGATGCGGCAGTTCGCTTCGCCCGAGCATAGCCGCAAGTGTGATGATATAGCAGGTCGCCGCAGCACCGAGCAACATCTCATCGGGGTTCGTGCCGATGCCGGGCCCGTCCATTTCCGGGGGAATCGATATCTGTGTCTTTAACCGTTCGGCCTCGATCGTTCCGACGTCGTTGCGTCCGCCGGTCCAGTCTAGGTTCATTTGAAACGTATGCTTCATAAAAAATCGCCTCCAATGTCTCTATTCTAGAAGAGAACGATTGGAGGCGCATGTGTTATGCTCGCGCGCGTTCAGCGAACGTACGGAGCGTCTGGATGATGACGTGGGTCGCTTTTTCCATGTTGTTGACGGAGACGTACTCGAACTTGCCGTGATAGTTCTCGCCACCCGTGAAGATGTTCGGGGTCGGGAGTCCCATATACGACAGTTGCGAACCGTCCGTCCCGCCGCGAATCGGTTCGATTTTCGGTTCGATGCCTAGTTCGCGCATGACGTCGGCGACGGTGTCGACGATGTGTTTTACCGGCTCGATTTTCTCGGCCATGTTGTAATATTGATCGTCCATTTTCAAGTCGATGCGCGCTTCGCCGTACTTCTGTTTCCATTCGACGACGAGCTTTTCAAGCAACGCTTTGCGCGCCTCAAACTTTGTGCGGTCGTGGTCGCGGATAATGTATTGCAGCGTCGTCGTCTCCACGTCGCCAGAGAAGCCGTTCAGATGGAAAAAGCCTTCATAGTCGCTCGTATGTTCCGGTGCCTCATCGGCCGGGAGGCGGTTGTGGAACGCCATCGCCAATTTCATCGAGTTGACCATCTTGTTTTTGGCGCTGCCCGGGTGCACGTTCGTCCCATGGAACGTGACCGTGGCGCCGGCAGCGTTGAAGCTCTCGTATTGCAGTTCACCGAGCGGGCCGCCGTCCATCGTATAGGCGAAATCGGCGTTGAAGCGGGCGACGTCGAACTTATGTGGTCCGCGTCCAATCTCTTCGTCCGGTGTGAAGGCGATTCGCACCGGGCCATGCGGGATTTCCGGATGGGCCAATAAGTATTCGACCGCGGTGACGATCTCGGCCATGCCGGCTTTGTCGTCGGCACCGAGCAGCGTCGTGCCGTCTGTCGTGATGAGTGTATGTCCAACGTAGCCATCGAGCTCCGGGAAGTCACGCGGCGACAAGATGACTTGGAGCGCCTCGTTCAAGACGATATCGCCGCCCTCGTAATGTGCGACGAGTTGCGGGTTGACGTTCGTCCCGGTGAAGTCGGTCGCCGTATCGACGTGGGCGAGCAGGCCGATCGTCGGTACGTCATGGTCGACGTTACTCGGAAGGGTGGCGAACAAGTAGCCATAGTCATCCGTCTCGACGTCCTCGAGTCCAATCGCTTTTAACTCAGCCTCGAGATGGCGAATCAAATCCCATTGTTTCGCCGTCGACGGTGTCGTCTCACTCGTGAAGTCGGACTGTGTATCAATTTTTGCATACGTGATTAAACGTTCAATTAATTTCGATTGCATGGTCTGCCTCCTCTAATCAATCTGTTCTCGTTTAGTGTAGCATGAGAGCCGTTTTGAGAAGTATCGAAATTGTTTGAAAATAAAAAGAGAGGCGCTAAGGCCCCTACTTTTACTCAATTTTTATGAAACAAGGATGCTGGCCTTTTTTTAAAGAAGGAACGGCAGGAGAAACGGCAACAAAAACGACGTGAAGATGGCGGACAGGCCCATCGCCGCGCCCCCGGTGGCCCCTGAGAGCGGATGTTCTGTCGCGGCTTGAGCCGTGCCGATGCCGTGGCTGATCGTTCCGAGTGCGAGTCCTCGCGTGAAGGGATCAGTCACTTTGAAAAGCGACAGCATTATCGGACCGAACATGGCACCGAGTATGCCACAGGCGACAGTGATGGAGGCAGCAAGCGCCGCGTCTCCTTGGAGCTGTTTTGCCAGTTCGAGTGCAATCGGAGCAGTGACGGATTTGACCGCTAGCCCGATGAGCACTTGGTCCGTCAGTTTGAGCGCCGTGCCGATCATGACTGCGACGATAATCGTCGAGACGGTACCGGCAACGATTGCACTGAGGGCACGTCTCGCGCGTGCGAGTAGCGTCGGCAAGTTGCGGTACAACGGCAGACCGAGGGCGACGGTCGCCGGGCCGAGTAAAATCGTGATCAAATCTTTGGCCGGTTCATACACGTCGTACGGTTGTTCAAAGAGAAGGAGGATCACAATCAAAATAGTTGTGCTCAAGAAGACGACGTTCGTGAACGGAGACGCCCATTTAAATGATAGTTTTCGGCTGATGAGATAGACACCAACTGTGACGAGTACCCAAAATAATGTCATGACGCTTCACCTCGTCTTCCGGAGATGATGGCGGTCACGATGAGTCCCACACTTAGACTGATCATCAAGGCGAGAAAGAGCGGGATCCCTTCTGCTTTTAATAGATTACTATAAGACATGAGACCGACCGCAATCGGGATGAAGAAGAAAGCGAGATGTTTCGTGAGGAAGCCGGCACTGTCTTCGATCCATTCGACTCGGATGATTTTTGTCATAAGTAATATCAACAACAGCATCATCCCGACGACGTTCCCAGGCACTTTCCATTCTAAAGTGGCGACGATCCAATTGCCGAGCGCGCTTAACCCGAATAAGAGCGAAAGGCCGATCATCCATTTGATAAAGAGTTGCATGTATACCATCCTTTCGCGAATACGTTCAAAACGTAAAAATTTTCTCAGATTTATTTGTACAGGTCAAGGTTAGGCAATCATCAAAAAGTGAAGTTCTTCTCTCCAAAGAGGTTTTATAAAAGCACGGAAAGCCGTGTGGAACACATCAAAAATGACCGAATCGAAAAGAGAGTCGACCCTGTGCGGGCGACTCTCTTTTGAATTACGCTTCTTTTTTCTTACGGAACCGTGCGAAGAACTCATACACGATTGGAACGATGAGGAGCGTCAATAGCGTTGAACTTGTCAATCCACCGATGACGGTCACACCGAGACCTTTCGAAATCAAAGCGCCACCTTCAAGACCGAGCGCGAGCGGTGCGAGGGCACCAATCGTCGCGAGTGCCGTCATGAGGATTGGACGGAGGCGCGTACCGGCTGCCTCGAGCAAGGCATCACGCGTCGAGAGACCCGCTTCTTCTTTATGAATAACACGGTCAATCAAGACGATGGCGTTCGTCACAACGATCCCAATCAACATGAGCGCTCCAATCAAGGCAGATACCGAGATCGTCTCGCCAGTGATGAGAAGGGCGACAAGTCCCCCGATAATCGCGTAAGGGAGCGAGAATAGGACGACGAACGGTGTAACGGCACCACCGAACGTGATGACGAGCACCAAGTAGACGATGGCAACGGCTGCGAGCATGGCGAGACCGAGCTGAGTGAACGATTCTTGAATCTGTTCCGTGACACCGCCGACATCATACGAGACGCCAGTCGGGAGCTCGATGTCAGACACACGTTCTTCGATGGCCGCCGAAGCTTCCGTCGCTTTGTCCGTGCTGAGCTCGACGTTGACGCGAGCAAGGAGCTTGCCGTCACGCTGAACGAGCGTATCCGGTGTCGTGCCTTCCTCGACTTCGATGAAGTCTGAGATTGGACGTGGTCCGAACGGCGTCGTCACTTCTTGTTCCTGCAAATCGTCAATGCTGTCGTACGTGACTTGTTCTGTCGGAATGATGACGTCGAGTTGCTTGTCATCAATCGTCACGGTCGAGAGCGGACTTTCTTGGGCTTGGAACTGTCCAATCGTCTGGGCGAGCTGGGCGGCCGATACACCTGCTTCAGCAGCAGCTTGTTGGTCGACGTTGAACGTGTATTGGACGTATGATTCGCGAAGATCAGACGTCGCTTGACGGACGTAATCCGTCTCTTCTTCAATCGTCTCAATGAACGTCGGAACGATGGCTTCGAGGTCTTCGAGTGAGTTGGCGTAGACGTTGTACGTCACGCCGCTCGTTCCGGCACCGCCGGCGAAGTCTTGTTCTTTCCATTCACCGCCTGAGGCGAGTTCATTCAAGCGTTCGACGTCGGCGATTTTGACATCGGCGAAATCTTCCGTGTCCGGATCGTACTGGACGATGAAAATTCCTTGTTTGTTGTTTCCTGGGTTAAGTGGGTTCTCGCCACCGACTGTAAATTGAACGTCGGTCGCGTTCGCTTGCTCTTCCATGAAATACGTCTCGGCGATTTCGGCCGCCGCAATCGAATCGTCAAGCGTTTGTCCCGGCTCTGGGTCGAACGTGACGTAAAGCGTCTTCTCAGATTCTTGGTTCAAGAAGTTGACCCCGATGGCTGGCACGAGGGCGAAACTTCCGATTAAGAGAACGGTAGCCAGGCCGAAGACGACGAGTTTATGGTTGAGCGACCAGTTGAGGACGCCGCGATACCATTCGGCGAGTTTCCCTGGTCCTTCTTCCGGCTTCAACTTGTCACGGTTCTTAAAGAACGAGTCGGCCATCATCGGCACGACCGTGATCGCGACGAGAAGTGATGCGAGCAAAGCGAAGACGACGGTCAAGGCGAACGGTAAGAACAGCTCGCCGACGAATCCGGTGACGAACCCGAGCGGCAAGAAGACGGCAATCGTAACGATTGTCGACGACGCGATCGGAATGAACACTTCTTTCGTCGCGGCGATAATCAGCTCTTTGCCGCGCAACGTCTCGTTCGGACGGGTGAGGCGACGGTAAATGTTCTCAATGACGACGATGGAGTCATCGACGACCCGTCCGATGGCAACGGTCATCGCGCCGAGCGTCATGATGTTGAGCGTGATGTCGAGCTGTTTCAAGACGATCAACGCCATCAAGAGCGAGAGCGGGATGGAGATGACCGCAATAATCGTCGAGCGGAAGTTACGAAGGAACACGAGAATAATCAAGATGGCGAATAGACCACCGAGTAACGCTTTCGAGACCATCGTCTCGACCGATTCTTCAATCGGTTGACCTTGGTCGAGCGTGACGGAGACGTTGGCCGTGTCATAGTCGGCCTCGAAGTCGGCGAGCACCTCTTTGACGGCGTTGACGACGTCCACGGTGTTCGCGTCTTGTGTTTTCGTCACTTGAATCCCGATTGAACGTTCTCCGTTTGAGCGCGAAATCGATTCCTCGATGCCACGGTCTTCAATCGTCGCGAGTTCGCTCAAAGCGACGGTCGGGACGGTTGTCGGGATATTGGCAGGTGGGACGGCACCTGGTACTTCAGTCGGGACTTGTGGGGTCTCGCCAGTCGGAAGTTCCGTTGGCGCACCTGGCACAGGCTGTTCCGTTTGTGCGGGTGAGTACGGAATTTGGAGGTCGCGGAACGCCTCGAGCGTCTCCGACTTCCCGTCGATGACGACGGCTTGCTCCGTATCACCAAGTTCATACAGGCCGAGCGCGATGCGGGCGTCGTTCGCTTGAATCAACTGTTTGACCGTGTCTTCCGTCAAGTTGTATTCGGCGAGTGCCTCCTCATCGAACTGAAGCTCGACGCGACGAATCTCTTGTCCGGCGATTTGGACGGTCTGAGCGCCTTCGACGCCTTCAAGGGCCGGTTGCAATTCATCTTCGACCAATTTCGTCAATTCGGCCAAATCGAGACTCTCATCTGAGACGGCTGCACCAACGACAGGGAACGCGTCAAAGCTGAGTCGTGATACTTGTGGGTCTTGAACGGCTTCTGGCAATTCGACGTTGCTGAGCGCGTCTTTGACGAGCTGTTCAGCTTCTTCCATATCAGTGCTGAAGTCATAATCGATTTGAATGTTTGAAGCGTTCTGGAACGAAGACGAACGAACTTGTTCGACCCCATTCAAGCTCTTCAAGCGCTCTTCGAGCACGGTGCTGACTTCGTCGAGCACTTGTTCAGGTGAGGCTCCTGGGTAAATCGTCGTCACCGAGACGGTCGGTGTCGTGATATCAGGCAATGTTTCTAGTTTCATCGTCAAGCCGGCGAAAATTCCGGCGGCCGTCAAGATGATGGTCATCAACCAGACGGCGAACTTGTTATTGACGGAGAAGGACGTGATTTTTTGCATGGGGTTCATTTCTCCTCTAATAGATTAGTCTGTTTTACCCGAATCGATGTTCTGGGCTCGCTCGATCAAGCGAGCGATAATGTCTTGTTTTAAAGCAGGTGGGGCGACGCCGACATTGAAGTGCTCGGACATCATCATTCCTTCGAGCGCATAGCGGATGATCATCGTCTCCACTGGATCGCTCGTCTGTTGAAACTGAGCGAAGAACGTGTCGAGGTCGTGCTTCCACCGCTCTGCGTACTCTTGGTCGACGGCGAACAATGTGAGGAACGCAATCATCTTTTCGGCGTCGATGTGGATGGCTGAGCGCTCCGGATGAAGTTTCGTCTCGTCAAAGAGACGCACGAACGCCTCAACAGGGCCATTGCCATCGGCTTGGAGCGATTCGTACAAATCGTTTTGCTCGGTTTGGAGCCGTTCCACGATGGCGGTCAACAACGCTTCTTTGGATGGATAGTGGTACAAGAGACCACCTTTCGAGACACCCGCCGTCTTGGCGACTTCATCCAATGTCAGGTGATGCACACCGTGCTCCATGATGATATCGGTCGCGGCATCCAACAGTTTTTGTTTGGTGATTATTGATCGGTTTGTCATGTCATCCCTCTTTTCTGTACCGACCAGACGGTTTGTTCTCTTCCACTATAGGTGCGTAGTCATTTTGAAGTCAAGAAATGATGACGTCAAAACTGTTAAGTTATGTATTTATAACTACTGTAAACGATTTCAAAAAAAGGTTGACGTGAGAATGATTATCAGTGATGATAGTAACTGAGAGTAATTATCATTACCAACAATAGAGATGAATAAGTGGGGGATAATCAAATGAACAAAAAGTACATGGCGCTCGGCCTATCGGCTGCGCTCACAACATCACTCCTGGCCGCTTGCGCGAGCACGGAAGAGACGACGTCAAATGATAACGAGACAGCAGAAGAGTCAAAAGTCGTCAACGTCTACTCGAGCCGTCACTATGACGTCGATAAAGAACTTTACAAGCAGTTCGAAGAAGAGACGGGCGTAAAAGTTAACGTCGTCGAAGGGAAGAGTGATGAGCTTCTCGAGCGTTTGAACACAGAAGGTGAGAGCACAGAAGCCGACCTCTTTATCACGGCAGACGCCGGGAACTTGTATCAAGCGAAAGACGCGGGTCATCTTCAAGCGGTCGATAGCGACGTGCTTGAGTCGAACGTCCCTGAAAAATATCGTGATACGGACAACGAGTGGTTTGGTCTCACGAAACGGGCACGTGTCATCGTCTATGCAAAAGACCGTGTGAAACCAGAAGACTTGTCAACATACGAAGCGCTCACAGAAGAACAGTGGAACGGAAAAGTGCTCGTTCGTCCGTCTGAGAACATGTACAACATCTCACTCCTCGCTTCATTCATTGAAGTGAACGGTGTCGATCAAGCGAAAGAGTGGGCGAAAGGCATGGTCAACAATATGGCACGTGATCCACAAGGGAACGACCGTGACCAAGCGAAAGCGGTCGTGGCCGGTGAAGGGGACGTCGCCATCATGAACACATACTACATGGGTCTCATGTTGAACTCAGAAGATGCGGAAGAGAAGAAAGTGGCCGAGCAACTCGGTGTCTTCTTCCCGAACCAAGACACGACGGGGACACACGTGAACATCTCGGGGATTGCGATGACAAAAGCAGCGAAGAACTCAGAAAACGCGAAGAAACTCATGGAGTTCATGTCTGATCCGTCAGCACAAGAGCAGTTTGCGAGCGTGAACTACGAGTATCCGGTCAACGAATCGGTTGAACCGAACGAGCTCCTTCAATCATGGGGTGAGTTCAAAGAGCAGGACATCAACTTGTCTGTCCTCGGTGAAAACCAGCAAGAAGCCATCCGTATTTTCAACGAAGCGGGCTGGAAATAAGACGACTTCGGCTTGAACAGATGTTCAGGCCGAAGGTTTTTGTGTTTCATGGCACGCTGACGGTACACCGGTGGCGCGGAAACTGATATGATGGGACAGGAAGTGACTGAACGAAAGAACGGGAGTTGTACGACATGAACTGGTACGCGCTGAAACGACAACTGAATGGATGGGCCATCCTCAGCTTTATCGCGCTGGTGTTCATCGTCCTGCCAGGCGTCGTCGTCTTGGTCGAGCTGTTCGCACCGGTCAACGAGAACTGGCAACACATTCGCGAGTACTTGTTGCCGACTTATGTGCGCAATACACTGTTCATCATGCTCGCGACCGGATTGTTGACGACCGTCATCGGAACGAGCCTGGCTTGGTTCGTCACGGTGTACGACTTTCCATTCCGTCGGTTCTTCAAATGGGCGCTCATCTTACCGCTCGCCATCCCGCCTTACATTGGGGCTTATACGTATCACGGGATTTTAAACTATACGGGCGTCATCCAGACGACGCTTCGCAACGAGTTCGGTATCACGGTCGACCAGACGTATTTCAACATCATGACGATTCAAGGGACGGTGTTCATCTTCACGCTGTTCTTGTATCCATACATCTACACGATCACGCGTGCCTTCCTGCACAATCAATCGTCCTCGATGATTGAAAACGCCCGTATCCTCGGCCGCGGCTCGTGGGATATCTTCTTCACCGTCGTCATCCCGAT
Source organism: Exiguobacterium sp. FD-YE-25-4 (assembly GCF_057004685.1). NCBI lineage: Bacteria > Bacillati > Bacillota > Bacilli > Caryophanales > Exiguobacterium > Exiguobacterium sp. FD-YE-25-4. The sequence continues at coordinate 239,164 of NZ_CM168041.1, forward strand.
TTCGCGCGTCGCCATCATCGGCGGGGTCAGCCTCGTCTTGATGGAAGTGTTGAACGACTATGGCGTCGTCAAATACTTCGGGATTCAGACGTTCAGTACGGCCATCTTCAGTACGTGGTTCGGGATGAAAGATACGTCCTCAGCGCTCAAATTGGCTGGGACGCTCATGATTCTCGTCATCGCCATCTTGACGATGGAACGGCTGATCCGAGGTCGAAAACAGTTCAGCTATGCGACGACGAAAGTGAAGCCGCTCAAACCGAGACAACTGAATGGATGGCATCGATACGCCGTGTTCGGTTATGTAGCGACCATCTTCGCGGTCGCATTCTTCATTCCGTTCGTTCAACTCGTTGCTTGGACGGTATTGACGTTTGAACAAGTGTTCACAGCCGAGTTTTTCCGTCTCGTCTGGAACACGGTGAGCGTCGCCTTCATCGCGACGATGATCATTCTCGTGTTTGCGCTCATCATCGCGAACTATACGCGCCTGTTCCCGTCAAACATGACACGCGTCATCTCGAAAGTGACGACGCTCGGTTATTCAATCCCGGGAGCGGCCATCGCCATCGCCGTCATCACGTTGTTCTTGCTGCTTGATGAGTGGGTGTTGAACGTGGCGCTCGCTTTGGACTTAGGCCAGACGTTCGTGTTCAGGACGACGCTCATCATGCTCATTTTCGCCTACGTCATCCGCTTCCTCGCCATCGGCTATAACTCGATCGAGAGTGGATTTGAGAAAGTCGGGAAGTCGTTCACGGAAGCGTCACGCATGCTCGGGTGGGGGACGGTGCAGACGTTCTTCCGGGTCGATATCCCGATGATTAAAGGGGCGATCATGAGCGCGTTCATCCTCGTCTTTATCGATATTATGAAAGAATTGCCGCTGACGCTGTTTTTACAGCCATTCAATTTTTCGACGCTCGCCACACAGGCGTTCAAATATGTCAGTGACGAGAAGATACATGAGGCCGCGCTCGCCTCGATCGTCATCGTGCTCATGAGCGGACTGTTGATCTTTGTGTTCCATAAGGTGCTTGATAAGGAGGCCGACTAATGTTTGTTCAAATCAACGATTTACACTTCAGCTATAAAGGTACGCAAGCCGAGACGATTAAAGGATTCTCGATCTCGATCACGAAAGGTGAAATCGTCTCGCTTCTCGGTGACAGCGGTTCTGGGAAGAGTACGATTTTACGCCTCATCGCAGGGCTTGAGATGCCGAATCAAGGCGTCGTCGTCGTCAACGACTGTGTCTGTTGCGACGATTGCCAGTTCATGCCGCCTGAACAGCGTGGTGTCGGGATGGTGTTCCAAGACTATGCGCTCTTCCCGCATATGACTGTTGAGAAGAACATCCGCTTCGGTCTGCATAAATTGAGCCGGAAAGAGCGGAACGAGCGCGTCGAAGAGATGCTGACGCTCGTGAACTTGTCCGAGTTCCGTCATCGCTATCCGTACGAACTCAGTGGCGGTCAGCAACAGCGTGTCGCGCTCGCGCGTGCGCTCGCTCCGAAACCATCGCTTCTCATCTTGGATGAGCCGTTCAGCAACTTGGACACGTCGCTCCAACATCGTATTCGGGACGATTTGCGCCGCCTCCTCAAACAGACGGGGACGACGACGATCTTCGTTACCCACGATGAAGAGGACGCAGAGGCGCTCGCCGACCGTATCGTCTATCTCGGCGAAGGCAAAATCAAGAAACAGATCATGACGGAGAACAACAAGACGTTCAACCCGCAGATTCCGTGTTTCGTGTAAAACGTAAGAACCCGCAGACATAAATCGTCTGCGGGTTCTTTTGTGATTATTTCGTCTCTTGAGAAGGACTCGACTCGTTCCCGAGTTGATCGATCGCTGTCACGTAATAAGCTGCCTGTTCGTTCATGACCTCGATACTCTTCCGAGCGTGCGACGGGATACTCTCGATATGGGTCGCTTCACCATCGACGACTTCATAGACGCGATAGCCGATGACGGCGTCGTCACGGACGGCGTGCCACGTCAACAAGTTCCCGCGGAGTTCGACGCTCGTCGGTGCGTCGAGTTCGACTTCGGTATTGATTTCGGTATCGACAAGTTCGGTATAGACGACGAAACGCTCGTCGTAACCGCCGTCACCGAACGTACCGGAACACGTGATCAAGTTCAAATGTCGACTCGAAGTGGCCCCGAAGATATCCTCGATCGGTGCGTTTTTCGTATCGTAACTCTCTGTTTTTGTGACACGAAACGTCAACGTGTTGCCGTTCTCATCGATGATCGTTACGTCATCGCCTTTCTTCAGCTGATCGAGTTCATAAAAGACAGCGGGTCCTGTCTTACTATCGACGTGTCCTGCGATGACGGCATTCCCTTTACTTCCGGGTTTGACGCCCGGTTCGAACCAACCGACTTGGTCCTCATCTTTCGGGACGCCCATCTGTCCGTTGTCGAGAACGCCGACCTGTTCGATAGCGGTATCGACATCAATGGTTGGAATTTGAAGTTGGACGGGTGTCGCGGCCTTGGCACTTTCCTCTTCCTCGGCTAATCGGAGCTTCTTCACCTCTTCCTGTAGAAGTGAGAATTCAGCCGATAAATCTGGGCTCTCCTCTATTTGTTTTTCTTCTACAGGTGGTGACGACGATTCTTGGGCGCTCGTCCACGTCCAGAAGCCAAAACAAAAGAGAGAGAGCGCCAGAAACAAATGGCGCTTGTTCATGGGGCTCCCTCCTTATTGAATTATTGAACAGATTCTTTACGGTTGCGAAGCGTTACAAAGGCGAGCAAGATTCCGCCAAGTACAGCAAGGCCAGCGTAGAGCGTGTTCATTGATTGTTCTTGTGCACCACCGAGACCTGTTTCAGGCATCTCTTCAGGCATTGTTGTTTCCGCGAACTTGTCAGGCATTTGTGTCACGATCGCGTTACCGAGTGTCTCACCAACACCGAACATGAACGCGTATCCTTCACGGAATGACATCCAAGCGGCATCCGCATCACCAGCTACATACTGATCGAACGTTTGAAGTACGAGTGCCTCATGTTGTTTGATCGCTTCTTGGCCAGCTTCTTGTGGCAAGTTACCTTCTGTCGCTGCATCGAGGAATGTGCTGAAATCGACAGCGAACTGGTCGAGCTTCATGCGTGCTTCTTCAATTTTAGCTTCATCGCCTTCGAGTGTAGCGGCAACGATGTCACCTTGTGCTGTGATGTGGTTCCCGTTCCATACTTTTTCGAATTGGGCCGCACCTTCATCACCGTAGACTGAACCGATGGCTGCTTTGAAGTCGAGTGTGTTCTGATCTTCAGCCCAGCTCACGTAGTCGAAGTCTTCTGCTTGATCGTAGCCTTTTTGCATGCCGATTGCTGCGAGGGCGAAGTGTTCACCAGCAAGGCTGTTCAATGTCGAACGAAGCTCGACGGCCGGTGTGTCAGCAGCAGTTTCAAACTTGTCAGGCATCTGTGTGACGATTGCGCCTGAGAGGGCTTTACTGATGTCGAACATGAGCTTGTATCCTTCGCGGTACGTCATGTATGCCGACTCGTAGTCACCTGCGACATAGTTGTCGAATACTGAGAGAACTTGGTCTTCATGAAGCTCAAGTACGTCAGCTGCAGCGTCTTTTGGTAAGTTACCTTCTGTTGCTGCATCAAGGAATGTTGAGAACTCTTCGACGAATTCATCGACTTCGGCTTCCGCGTCAGCGCGAAGCTCTTTGTCTTCTGATTTAGCCGCTTCGACGAAGTCAGCTGAATAGTCGTTGTGGCCAGCGAAGATGTCTTCGAACTGGGCTGCGCCTTCATCTCCATAAATCGAAGCGATGGCCGGTGTCATGTCGAGTGCGTTTTGATCGAGTGCCTTCATCGCGACTTCAGCGTCTGGCGCTCCGTCGTAAGCTTTCATCATCGATGTGACGGCTAAGACATAATGCTCAGACAGTAGTTGGTCGAGCGTGGCTCGTAAGTCACCTGCTGGTGTGCTAGCTGTCGGCGCGTGATCCGCTGCCTGTGCATTCAATGGTACGAGTAAGCCGAGTGCGAGTGCCGGTGCTACAATCTTGTTCATTGTTTTCTTCTTCATGGGTAATCGCTCCTTTTTTTGAGTGGTTGTCGTTGTTTACACCCATCTAACGGAGCGGTTCAAAAAATGGATCACTCTTTTTTTATTTTTTTTCGTTTTTTTGTTGAAGTGTGCGATAAACCCCTGGTGCGACGCCATATTTTCGTTTAAAGATACGATGGAAATATGGATAGGAGCGGAATCCGGACAGCTCGGCAATCCGTTCGAGAGAGTGTTGGGTGTACTGCATCTGTTCTTCGGCGAGCTGAAGTCGAATCGATTGGGCATAGGCGACAATCGTCATACCGGTCACTTCTTTGAACAAGTGGACGGTCCGCGATACACTGAGTCCGACCGCGTCGGCGACGTCCGCCACTTTGAAGTCGCTCGTGACATTTCCTTCTATATAACGCATCATGCGTGACACGACAGGTGGTCGCACGTTTGCGTGCACTTCTTGGAGTGAACGGTCGAGCATGAGGAGCAAGGCTTCAATCAGTGTTTCAATCAAGGCTGGACTTTGTTCAGTCGTCGGGCGTCGTGCCTCTTCGGTGATGTGTTGCCAGAGTGACAACAGGCGAGGATCGATTGAGATGGACGTGATGCGTGAACGATTCGCCGCAGTCCACCATGTATCAAGTGATGAACCGTTGCAGAAGAGATGATAATCCCCGCTCGCCGGGGTGTCGACATGCAGTTCATACTCGTCACCAGGTTTGACGAGTAACAAATCGCCAGGCCGTACCGTATACGTCTTTCCATTGACGACGATTCGTGCCGTGCCTTCTGTCTGCAAACGAATCAAATACGTCTCTAATCGATTAGGGAAAGGAAAAGTATAGGACGTTGTATGATAAGAATAGCCACAAAAGCCAATTTCCATCGAATCATCCTTTCTTAATAGCAATATCGTGCATATTCTCATCATATCATGGATAGAAATCAAGGCGAGGAGCGGGTACGATGAAATCGACAGAACGTATGAGGAGGATGAAACATGAAACAATGGTGGAAAGAAGCGGTCGTCTATCAAATTTACCCGCGCAGCTTTAATGACTCGAACGGTGACGGGATTGGGGACATCCCTGGAATCACCGAGAAGATGTCGTATTTGGCGGAACTCGGCATCGATGTCATCTGGCTATCGCCGGTGTACGATTCACCGAACGACGACAACGGATACGACATCCGCGATTACCGGGCCATCATGGATGAGTTCGGAACGATGGACGATTTCGATGCGATGCTCGAAGAAGCGCATCGTCACGGCATCAAAATTATGATGGACCTCGTCGTCAACCACTCGTCGGACGAACACCAATGGTTCATGGAGTCGCGCTCCTCAAAAGACAGCCCATATCGGGACTACTACATTTGGAAAAAAGGCGAGAACGGTCAGCCACCGACGAACTGGGGTGCTTTCTTCGGAGGGAGTGCCTGGCAATACGATGAGGCAAGCGACGAATACTACTTGCATCTGTTCAGCAAAAAGCAACCAGACTTGAACTGGGAGTCAGAGACGTTGCGCCGTGAAGTATACGATTTGATGACGTACTGGCTCGACAAAGGGGTCGATGGTTTCCGAATGGACGTCATCAACATGATCTCGAAAGATCAGAGCTATCCAGACGGCGAGACGCGGGGGACAGGTTACGGAGACGGTACACCGTTCTTCTTCAACGGACCGCGCATCCATGCGTTCATGCAGGAGATGAATCGTGAGGTCCTGTCGAAATACGATACAATCACGGTCGGTGAGATGCCGGGCGTCAGCGTCGACGAGGCGAAACTTTATACGGGAACAGACCGTGACGAGTTGAACATGGTGTTCCATTTCGAGCACGTCGACGTCGGCAACGGCAGTTTCGGCAAATGGAACCCGACGGACTGGAAGTTGACGGACTTGAAGACAATCTTCTCGCGTTGGCAAGAAGGTCTTGAAGAAGATGGCTGGAACAGTCTCTATTGGAGCAACCATGACCAACCGCGAGCCATCTCACGATTCGGGAACGACTCGGACGAGTATCGTGTCGTCTCTGGCAAGATGCTGGCGACGCTCCTGCACATGCTGAAAGGGACGCCATACATCTATCAAGGTGAAGAGTTCGGGATGACGAACGTGGCGTTCGACTCGATTGATGAGTACCGTGACATCGAGACGCTCAACGCGTATCGGGATTACACGACGAATGGCTTGTTGACGCATGATGAGATTTTCCGCGGTATTCACGCACGTGGGCGCGACAACTCGCGGACACCGGTCCAGTGGTCGGCCGAACCGCAAGGCGGATTCACGTCCGGAACGCCGTGGATCGGGGTCAACCCGAACTATGTGACCGTGAACGCGGAAGCGGCGCGGCGTGATCCAGACTCGCTCTTCCATTACTATCGCCAGTTGATTCAGCTTCGGAAACAACATCCGATCGTTGTCTACGGGAAGTATGAACTGTTACTCCCAGACGATGAAGCGGTATACGCCTTCACTCGAACGTTCGAAGGGGAGACGTGGCTCGTGCTCTGTAACTTCTCGGATGAGACGGTGACACGCGAACTCCCGTATGACGTGACAGAACGCGTCATCGGCAACATGGAACCAATCGAACCGTTCACGCTTCGTCCGTACGAAGCGCAAGTGTATAAAGTGTGACGAAAAAAACTCGCCTCCTTGGCGAGTTTTTTTGTGGTCACTAGTAAAGGTGGATGCTTTCGGGAATAGAGATAGTAGAGTCTGAACGAAAAGGGGGAAACGCGATGAATACGTTAATTGCTTATTCGACCCGCTACGGGACGAGTGAGAAAGTTGCCCATTTGTTGGCCGAACGGCTTCCGGGAGACGTTCACATCCAAAATGTAGTCGAGCAGCCGGATGTCGAGTGGGAGACGGTCGACCATGTGATTGTCGGCAGCTCGATCCGGATGGGCAAAATTCAAGACGAGATGACGGCTTGGCTGCACATGAACGAAACCCAACTGCTCAAACGACCGCTCGGCCTCTATTTATGTGCCGGTACGCCGACTGCGGCCGAACGGCAACGAGAACTCGAGGATGCTTATCGAGAAGTGTTGCGGGCACATGCTTATTTCGTCGAAGTCGTCGGCAACGGCTATGATTTCGAACGAATGGGCTTTCTCGACAAAGCCATCGTCCGCATGATGGCGAAACAGACGGTGAGTTCACTCAATTTAGATGAGGCGATGCTCGATGAACTCGTCGAGTCGGCTCAAGCGTCATTGCGTACGCGATCGGAAAACCCATAAGCGAATAAATCATGGGCCTCGATCGGGCTACTCGTGGAGATGAGTACATCTCCACTTTTTTGTTCGCCTTCAATCCGACGGAGCATGACGTTCGTCAGTTGCCCGCCGACTTTCAACGCGACCGGGGCCGAGTTACGGCAAATGACGTCCTCGATCGTGACGTGATCGGTCCGGTTATCTCCGCCGAACAGTTCGATGTCGGCTCGTCCGGAAGTAAACCCGCTCGCCGCAATCCGTTTCAAGCGGACGTTCCGAGACTTGTATTGAACGGCGAGCGCCGGGTTTCCACGATAGTCATATTCAGGATTCCCAATCGCCGTGAACCCGTGAATGAACACGTCTTGATACGCTGATATGACGAGGCTACGCGCAGAAGACTTCTTATAAAGACTCGAACGGACCGGCTCCATCGAGACGAGGTTCGTCCCTGAAAGGAAGCGTGCCGTCTTCGACTGCGGGTCATCAGCCAAGTGGTGGCTGATGTGCCGGAAGTTGAACGAGCGATTGTCGTGATACGAGAAGTGTCCGAATATGTGGACGTCGTGAGCGGCTGAAGACGTCCCGTGCGCCTTCACTTCGACGCCCCCGAAGCAACCCTCGCTCATATTGTTGACGAGCGTGACGTGGCGCGACCCATCATCAATCTCGATTCCGTTCGAGTTCGAGAAGCCATGGGCGTGGGTCCGTCCGTGTGGATGATGGCAGTAACAGTTCGTGATATAGAGGGCGTCACTATGATGGGTCGTGATGCCATCATCGCCGTAATTCGTCGCCTCGCAATGATCGAGCCACACGTAGCGGCTACCTTTTGTGGCACGTAATCCGTCTCCCAAGTAATGATAGTGGGGTGCAGTAATATCGAATGCGTGTAACCCCGCGTTTTTCGCCGTGACGTGATGGATCCAACCGAATTTGACGTGCGCGAACGTTAACGCGCTCGAGGCGGTATCGCCACTCGACGTCCGGTCGACGTCACCGAGGCGCTCCACGTTCCAATCGAGCGTCAAATGTGCGACTTCGATATGGTGGTTTCCGGCGAACGGAGTCGCATTTCGAAGTAATCGTCGATGTTTCGGGGACCGGTCTGAGAGTTTGATCATCGTTTCTTGCTGGCCGGCCCCTTCGAGCACGCAGTTCGACGGGATGCGGATGCCGCGGACGATATATACGCCGGCCGGCACGTGGACGTGGCGGTTCGACCTGAGGGCGAGCCGAAAAGCGAGGGTGCAATCCGTCTGTCCATCCCCGATGGCGCCATAATCGGTGACGTCGACGTGCTGACGCGTCATTTGTCTCAAGTTCAAGTACTCGGCGTCGAGCCGGCGCATCCACACCGGACGGACGATTCCTTCTACTATTTCGAGCGGCAACGAACTCGTCACTGGAACGATACGCTCCGTCATCGGCAAATGGGAGAGATAAGTTTTTGCTTGATCGGGATAGGCCGTGCGTCGAGTCGCCTCATGCCAATCGAGTGTTTCCGTCAGTAACTTATCAAGTGCCCAATTCGAATGATGGGCGATTGTGGCGGCAATGTTCGAACGGTCAATGTATGCTGTCATATGGTTCATCCTCCTAGCGTTCACTACAATTGGATGTACCCGTTTTAGAAGTATTTTTAGCAAACCGAAGTATTTAGTAGACAGAAGCATTTATCCATGGTATATTCTATATGTGCTTAATTAAGAATAGCTGGAAACATAATTCACAAAACGCTTTGGATTATTTTTCGTTTAAGATAATCCTAGAGGTTTGTGATTTTTTATTGGTCAGTTTTTTCTAGTAAGGCACTACTAGAACGCACAGCGTTTATTTCAGGAGGGTTCATTATGAACACAGGTAAAGTAAAATGGTTTAACTCAGAAAAAGGTTACGGCTTCATCGAAATGGAAGGCGGAGACGACGTATTCGTACACTTCTCAGCAATCCAAGGCGACGGCTTCAAGACACTTGAAGAAGGCCAAGCAGTAACTTTCGAAATCACTGACGGAGCTCGTGGACCACAAGCTTCTAACGTTGAAAAAATCTAATCTTCCTTTCTAAGGAATTTTATAACCTGCTCGCTTCGGCGAGCAGGTTTTTTGTTGTCCGCGTGTTTAATCACTTGTCCCGGGGGAATCAATATACGAGTGACTACCACAAGGAGGTTTTTCAGAATGGATGCAATGCAAACGGCAAAACAGATTTTAGATCATAGTAACGTAGGGACAATGGCAACGGTTTATAAAGGGAAGCCGCACAGCCGTTATATGACATTTTTCCATGATGACTTGACGCTCTACACCGCAACTTCGAAAGAAACGGATAAAGTGGATGAACTGAAAAATAATCCGTATACGCATATTTTGATTGGCTATGACGGGGACGGCGTTGGGGATACGTACCTCGAGATTTTAGGTGAGACGAGTGTATCTGACGATGAATCGATGAAAGAAAAGGTATGGAACGAGAAACTCGAAGGTTGGTTCGACGGTCCGGATGATTCAAAACTCGTCATCTTAAAAATCGCGCCACAATCAATGCGCGTGATGAATAAAAAAGGACAGCCACCTCAAGAGGTGAAGTTGTAACTCAAACAAGGACGTCCCTCGCGGACGTCCTTTTCGAATTGACCAATTTCCAAAAAGTGACTGACCTGTGACACACATATGAACGAAACGTGAACTCTTGTCCTAACCTATGTGAAAAGATGAACATGGATGGTATATTGTGAATGTAATCACATATAAGTCATCATTCACTCATTCTAAGGAGGAATTATCATGTTCACAAAATTTTGGCAGAACCACAACGTCGCCACCGGTATTTTGACAGTCCTTCGCGTCTGGCTCGGCTATCACTGGCTCACAGCAGGTTGGGGCAAAATCACAGGCGGATTCGGTTCAGAAGGTTTCCTCAATAATGCGCTGACCCTTGCAACAGGCGATCACCCAGCTGTAGCCGGTTGGTGGGCAGCGTTCCTTGAAAACTTCGCCATTCCGAACGCGGCCTTGTTCGATGTGTTAATCCCATACGGTGAATTCCTAGTCGGTCTTGGACTCTTGGTTGGTGCCCTCACACGTAGCGCAGCCTTCTTCGGTCTTGTTATGAACATGGCGTTCTTGCTCTCAGGTACGGTCAGCACGAACCCGACGATGTTAATCGTCTCAGTCCTCATTCTCGTCGCAGGCTACAATGCTGGTAAACTTGGCGTCGATGGATTGTTCCTTCGCAAGTTCGTGGAAACAAAAGTCATGCATCGTTCACCAAATCGTCAAATAGCGTAACGACTTTATGACGTTCTCCTGTGACAAACCTCACCACTTTCGGCTACGATGAACGTAGCATCGATTGAAAAGGAGAACGAATATGAACGCGACACATTTTAAATGGCTCGGATACACAGAAGGAGTGTCTTTCTTACTCTTGTTGCTCATCGCGATGCCGCTCAAGTATTTGGCGGGCATGCCGCTCGCTGTCAGTATCGTCGGCGCGGCCCATGGTTTCCTGTTCGTCGCTTACGTAGCGGCAGCCGTCTATATGGCATGGCGCTTCCATTGGGGCTTCAAAGTATTGGTCCTCGCCGTAATGGCGTCGGTCATCCCACTCGGACCGTTCTTGTTAGAGAAACGCGTCCTTCCATCCACAGAAAAGACATCGAACTGAAAAACGTTCGATGTCTTTTTGTGTTCACGCACTTTCTGCTTTCGCTGACACATCTGCTTTTTCGGCAGCGATGTCGTGACGGATCCGATACATCGCGAACAACGTGATAGTGAGGAGGCAGAGCATGCAAATCGTATAGAGTGAGGCGACCGGCATCCATTCGCTCAATAGGCCAAACACGATGAATCCGAACGGTGTGATGCCCATGGCGAGGGATTCGAGAACACCGATCACGCGACCGAGATAACTTGGTTCCGTGTTCGTCTGTAAATAGAGCTGGATGGGGATATTGACGCGGATGATGAAGAATCCGCTTAATAAGGCGAAACCAGCGAAGAAGACGATAGCTGGTGTGACTGAGAAGGCAAAATAGAGCGGGACGGCCGGTCCGATAAAGAGGCAACTCATAATGATCAGCGCGGTTCGGGTCGTGGCTAGCCGATGCTTGATTTGAAAGACCGGTAACGCATGGGCGAGCGAGGCGACTAAAAAGCCGACGGCGAACATGCTTTCTAAAAAGCCGAACTGGAGCGGACTGACGCCGATTTCTTGTAGGGCGGCAATCGGGAATAGTACTTCTGCGGCAACGAAGAAGAAATTGAGCAATGCTGCTAAAAGGGTCAACGTCCAAAGTACGCGCTGGCGTTTCAAGTAGTGGAAGCCAGATTGGACCTCGTTCCAAGTGGACTGCTCGGTGGGGACATGGTCATACGTTTTAAAGTGGAGACGAGAGGCGAAAAAGGCGGCGATGACAAACAAGAGCGACGAACTGAACAAAAATGCCGAGACGGGCAGCAAAGTGAACAGTGCTCCGGCGAGTAGCGGCGTGCCGATGCTTGAGATGGAAATGGTGCTTTGAACGAGCGAGTTTGCGCGTTGGAGCCCGTCTTCGTCAAACAAGAGCGGAATCGAGCTCGACAACGTGACCGATAAGAAAGTCGAGACGACAGAGAGCAGACATGTGATAATCAAGAAAGCAGGGACGCCGAACGTCCAGACGAGACTCGCGATGCCAGCAGCCAAAAATAATAAGGCGTTTACTGACTCCATCGTGATAATCACGCGTTTGCGATCCAGTTTGTCGGCGAATGCCCCGGCAAACGGAGATAATAAAACGCGCGGCACTGTGCCGGCGAGCAAGACGAGCGCGAACTGGAGCCCTGAGCCAGATGTTGTCAGCACGGTCAATCCCGCGACGAACGTGAAGAGGCTGGATGCGAACAACGACATGAATTTTCCGATCAACAATACATACAAGTTTGATGAGGTGGTCGTCATATCGATTCTCCTTTACAATTAAGTTCAACCTGATTTAACTTTATAGTAAACGATGACAACCGATTTGTATACAATAAGTTCAATTAAATTTAACTTTTAAGAGGTGGCCTATGATTGGACAACGGATTAAAGCGTTACGAAAAGAAAAAAAATTGACCCAAAGTCAACTGGCCGAAGGCATCATCACAAAATCGATGCTCAGTATGATTGAAAATGGAAAGGCGGAGGCGTCGATGCGCAGTCTTCGTGAAATCGCCAAGCGGCTGGGCGTGTCGGTGCAGTCACTTCTCGTCGATCCGCGCGAGGCGGAACTACAGAAAATTGTCGAGGAGATTGAATATGCGCAATTGACGCTCGATCAGTGGACTGAAAAAGCCACGCATGAAGCACTCACTCCGTACCTAGAGCCCGAGATGAACTCAGTATGGCAAGGTCGTGCCTATATCATTATGGGAGACCAATTGAGATATAGCGACAAACGGGCTGAACTGTTAACGTTTTATGAGCGTGCCATCACCTTATTTGAGCGACTCGGGGAAAGAGATGAGCTAGCGATGGCGCTTGTTGGAAAAGCGTTTTATCACATTTTATGGAATGAGTTCGAGGAAGCTAGCGCGCAAATCGATCGGATGGAATGGTTAGATGTGCGAAACATGTCTTCGAGAACCCGAATCGAATATGCGATGATACTCGTTATGAAAGAGTTGACGTATGAAGGCGATTTGTCAGGAGCTATTCGTCATTTAGATGATGCGCTTCAATATATGCATCAGACACGAACGTACTATCGAGCGGATGATGTATATCGGACCATCGCGTTATGTTCGCTGTATTTGAAGGACGAACAACGAATCGATGAAGCATTTGTGAAAGCGAGACAATACATTCAGTTCACGGATGATCACGTCGCAAAAGTAAGACTCGCGTTGTCAGAAGCGCTCTATGCCATCCATTATCGTCGTGTCGAACACCTAGGACGACACATCGAAGAAATGGAACGACTGCTAGCTGAAGATTACCCATTCATCGCCGCGATTGAAATGTCAAAAGGCGTCTACTATGCGATGAAAGGGGAAAAAGAAACAGGGGACAAGGCGTTCGACCGTCTATGGGAAGGAATGGATGATTGGAAGGCGCATAGTTTGATTGACCAGGCCGTATATTTCGAGGGTGTGCTGATTGGGGCGAGCTACGGATGTGGGGATAAGTTAATCCCGTTTATTCGTGAAGCCGTCGAAAAGCTTCCAGAAGGATTTTACCGGACACATTTGACTGAGCTGTTACAAAAAATCAAGGGCTGACGCGTCAGCCCTTGAACGTTTGAATGAGTGTCCCTTTGCCGTCCTCGACTTGAACCGAGGCGTGGGCACCGTTGATCAGTGTCATTTGCGGCGGGACGTGCCCGCAGTCGATGTCGTAGATGACAGGTACGTCGAGCAATGCCTGCAGTTCCGCATACACGTCCTCTGCCGTGTAGCCTTGGACGGGCTGTTGGGCCGCACTGCGCCCGAACAGAATGCCAGACGTATGATCGAACCAACCGGCCCACTTCATTTGAAGCAGGGTCCGTTTGAGTGCCGGTACATCGAGCTCGGCATTCTCGAAATACCAAAGAATCGGTTCCCCGTTCAAATGGGTCTGTTGGAACGTAGCGACGTCGCCATACGGTGTGCCGATCGTATGCAACAAGACGTCGATACAGCCGCCGAGCAGTCGTCCGGTCGCTTCCGTCCCACCGAGTGATTTCCATTCGGTCGGCTCGGTCAAGTGATACACATGAGGGCTCGGGTTCTCATGTTGCCACTCTTTTTGGAACTGTTCCGAGGCGAGTTGGATGACCGTCTCGCCTTCTTTCGCCGATACGACGTCGAGCCAACGCGAGCTCGTCGCGTCCCATTCTTCGCCGCGTAGGTCGACGAGGTTCGTCCCGTGGGCCGAAGCGATACCGGTCTTGAGCGTGTACACGAATAGGAATAAGCTGACGTCCGAATATCCGAGCATCCATTTCGGAGGGAGCGCGTCCCAGTCAATCGCGTCTAGCAACTCAATCAATAAGACGCCGCCCCATGGCGGAATAATCAGGTCAATGGCCTCGTCATGGAACAAGCGCGTCAACTCATCGGCCCGGACTTTTGCCGGTGCCGATTTCGCTTTGTCCTGCGTCCAGACCGATGGTTCAAATTGGAGCGTGAAGCCATGGCGAGTGAATGTGGCTTCGGCCTCGTGGAGCAACTTGTGCAGTTCAGCAGGAACACCCGATGAAGGGGCCGTCACACCGAAGTGATGACCGGTTAACTGTGGATAACGAATCATGTGAGCCTCCTGTGGATAAGTGATAGATGATGTTACGGAAATGGGTTATCCACATGTGGACAATTATTTGTTGCGCATGCGTTCGGCGTGTTGAATGCCCCAAGCGTTCATCGTCTCGAGCACCGGGATGAGCGTTTTCCCGTACTCGCTCAAGCGATAGTCGACGCGAGGCGGCACCTCCGGATAGACGGTCCGGATGATGAGGTCCTGCTCCTCTAAATCGCGGAGCTGGGCCGTCAAAATTTTTTGACTGATGTTCGGAAGGGAACGTTTCAATTCGCTGAACCGCAACGTGTCTTCGTTGATGAGTGCGAGTAAAATCGATGGTTTCCATTTTCCCGTGATCATCTCGAGTGCGGTATCGACCTCACAGCTTGAAATCAGTGGCATCTGCCTCACTCCTCTCTAAGTATCCTTTAGGTAACTATACCACCTTTTTGTGCCGTCTTCTGTCGATCCTACTTAGCGAGTATACTGAGGACAGAGGTGATCAACTATGAAATTAACAAACATACAACTCGGCGCTGTCACGCTGCGCGTCAATGATTTAGAAACGATGAAAACGTATTATGAGCGCGTCATCGGAATGGATGTGCTCGAGACGTCAGAACATCGCGTCACGCTCGGAACCCATGAAATGGCACTTGTCGTCTTACATGAAGTGAGCGGCGTGCGTCCAAATCCACGAGCAGCCGGTTTGTTCCATATGGCCATCTTATTGCCGGACCGTGTCGAACTCGGACGGATTCTTCGTCATTTGATTGAGCAACGGATTGAAGTCGGCCAAGGTGATCATTTGGTCAGCGAGGCGTTTTATTTGAGCGACCCGGAAGGCAACGGCATCGAGCTCTACGCGGATCGTCCCCGGGAGCAGTGGGAATATCAAGCGAACGGTCATGTGAAGATGTCGACGGACCCGGTTGAATATGAATCGATGCTCGAGGCGGCGGCCGACCGTCCGTTCACGGGCCTTCCGAACGGGACGACGATGGGGCATGTCCACTTCAAAGTACGTTCCCTAGAAGCGGCAAAATTATTCTATCAAAATCGTCTCGGTTTCACGGTGACGACCGATTCGTATCCAGGCGCCTTATTTTTAGCGGCCGACGGGTATCATCACCATATCGGGACGAACGTCTGGGCCCGGCCGAGCCAGGCGATGGGACAAGAGGCCGGTCTGGAGGCGTGGACGCTTTTGGTCGACGCAGAGACAAACCGCGCGCTTGGCGGGACGACACCGGAATGGTCGCTCACCGACGATGATGGCATCAAGGTAAATATAAAAAGCGTGGACTAATTGTCCGCGCTTTTTTAGCGTGCTGAAATTTTCTTTTGACTCGAATCAAACGAGAGGCGAATGCCGCGTTTTTGATACGCTTGTTCGACACGTTTTGAATTGATACTGAGCTCAAGATGAGCGAGTTTCAAGTGTTCGAGTTCTGGCACCGTGACATCGAGACGGACGAGCTCCATGTTGCGCTCGGCCTTTTTACGTGTGCGTCTCAAGTTACGGGGCACTTCTTCTGACGTCAGTGCCGCGATCGTTTCATTGATTAATTGTCGTTTGTCGCCTTTGACGCTTAGCGCCGTATAGAGCTTATCAAGCGAACCAAAGCGTTTGATCAACTGGACCGATTGGCTTTCGTCCAATCCGGCCACAGGCGGGATCCCGTCTGAACGGTCTCCTGTCAATGCTTTGACTGCTGAGAGCTGTTTTGGCTTCAATCCTTCGTACAACGCCGCAATCTCCTCAGGACGAATCTCGAGATGTCGCTTGAGCGGGAGCGGGCGATTGTCTTTGATGTCGCAACGAGCCTGCATTTGTTGCAACTCTTGCGTTTGAAGCCAAACGGTGATGCGTGGGCTCACGAGCTGAAGCAAGTCCTTGTCTTTCGTCATGATGACGACAGGAGCGCTACAGCTAAACTTCCGAGCGATATGAGCGATCAAATCTTCTCCTTCATAGCCTTCGACTTGATATTGCGGAATCCCGCTATCTTCAAGCAATTGGCGCATGAGTTCCATTTGAGCTTTCAACTCGGGTGGTGTCTGGCGGCGACGGCGTTTATAGCCTGGATAAAGCTCGCGGCGCCATAATGTTTCACGTGAGACGTCCCACACGACGACAAAATGAGTCGGACGATGTCTACGTAGAATCGTCCGGATGAGGCCGGTCATACCGATGACGGCACTCCGATCGTTTTTAGATACCTCGCGTCCTTTTTTCGTTCGGCTCGCGGCGGCACCGTAATAGGCACTGGCCAGCATGGAGTTTCCGTCAATTAAAAATAGTTTACGTTCCATGCGTAACCTTCTTTCTGTAGTTGTTGGACCGAACATTCATGAACTGTTCGGTGATGTTGTGTCAATGAGTGACACGCACTCAAATAAGCAACATATGTGCAGTATATCACGACAAGGTCTGAAAATATAGCGACAGTTCGGACCGCCTACGAAAAGCCCTCCCCGATTTTTCGGGGAGGGCGGTCTAATTGGTCAGTCGAGTTCAGGTTGAATCTCGTCTTTATGAGCCAAAATCAAATCGACGAAAACGATACGGTGATTGTCGATTTCACGAACAATCAGCTCATGTTCGCCCGGTAAGACGAAGCGTTCTCCAGTACGTGCATTCGCTTTTTGTGATAAGACGAAGCCGCCGATCGTATCGACATCATCCTCGATTTCGATGCCGAACCGTTCTTCGATCTCTTGCGTCAAGACGAGACCGGACAGGCGATAATGCCCGGGTGTGACTTCGGTGATCTCAGCTTGCTCGTCACGGTCGAATTCATCACGAATCTCCCCAACGATTTCCTCGAGGATATCTTCAATCGTGAGAAGTCCCGCCGTACCCCCATACTCGTCGATGACGAGACACATCATCGTCCGCGCGTTCTGCATTTTCACCATCGCCTCTTGAAGCGGCGTGAACTCCGTCACGAGCGGGAGTTGATGGATGAACGATTCGAACGGGGCGTCGCTCTTGACGAGTTGAGCGGTGAATAGCTGCTTGGCGTTAATAAAGCCAAGCACATCATCGCGGTCACCGTCACGGGTGACCGGGTAGCGCGTATATTGGTGCTCTTGGACGGTAGCGATAATCGTCTCAATCGAGTCTTCTTCGTCGATGGTCACCATGTTCATCCGTGGGACCATCGCGTCTTTGGCGACACGTTCGTCGAAAGAGAAGATATTTTGAACGTAGGCGAGCTCATTCTCGTTAATTTCTCCACTGCGGAAACTCTCGGTCATGATGATTTTGAGTTCTTCTTCCGAGTGCGCCGTCTCCTGTGCTGTCGTCTGCACGCCGAACAAGCGAAGTGTCAGCCGGGCTGTGCCGTTTAGCACGTGGATGAACGGATACAATAATTTCGTGAAGAAATAAAGCGGTCGGGCGACGAGCAGTGTCAAGCGCTCGGCT
Source organism: Exiguobacterium sp. FD-YE-25-4 (assembly GCF_057004685.1). Taxonomy (NCBI): domain Bacteria; kingdom Bacillati; phylum Bacillota; class Bacilli; order Caryophanales; genus Exiguobacterium; species Exiguobacterium sp. FD-YE-25-4. The sequence goes on from NZ_CM168041.1 coordinate 257,126, forward strand.
TCGTGCACGGCCAGTGTTTTCGGGACCAGTTCCCCGATGACGACGTGCAAGAAGGCAATCAGTAAGAAGGCAATCAAAAAGGATAGGACGGTCGCGAGCGACGTCGATACGTTCAAACGGTCGACAAGCGGTTGAATCATCCCTTCGATTTGATCCGCACCGATCCAACCGAGACCGAGTGCGGCGAGCGTGATACCGAACTGTGAAGCCGATAGCGAGTCATCAAGGTTTTCAATCACCTTTTTGGCGACAGAGGCCCGTTTGTTTCCCTCGAGCACGAGTTGGTCAAGACGGGCGCCGCGCACTTTAACAATCGAGAATTCAGCCGCCACAAAAAAGGCGGTCATGAAAATGAGCAGGGCGACGATCAATAAGCTGAATAACATGGGACTGTCCAAAAATTCCCCCAAAAATCGGGGAGTCACCTCCATTAGAGTAAGTTGTATGTCGTTCAGGAGAATCCCTGAAAACGAATAGTTTGTTTCAGTATAGTAGATTTGCCACAAATATTCAAAAAACAGCCTAAAAGGTTTCACGAAGAGGGGAATGAGGGAACTACAAATCGAGAAGAGACGAAGGAGGAATTGATATGGCTAACTATCCAGAACTGAAAGGCAAAGTCGCAGTCATCACCGGCAGTTCGAAAGGACTCGGTCGAGCGATTGCAGAGCGTTACGCAAAAGAAGGGGTCCATGTCGTCCTGAACTATCGCAGCAGTGAAGACGAGATGAAGAAAGTGATTCAAGGAATCGAAGAGGCTGGCGGCAAGGCAGTCGCGGTGAAAGGTGACGTCGCGGAAGAAGGACTCGCCGAGAAGATGATTGAAACGGCCGTGTCCGAGTTCGGGAAGATGGACATCTTCGTCAATAATGCAGGGGTGCAGGTCGAAGCAAAAACGCATGAGATGGAACTCGACAACTGGAAGAAAATCATCGACACGAACTTGACTGGAACGTTCCTTGGTGTGCGGGCCGCTCTCAAATATTTTGTGGAGCACAAAATCCAAGGGAACATCATCAACATGTCGTCGGTGCATGAAGTGATTCCGCGTCCTGGTTATACCCATTACGCAGCGAGTAAGGGTGGCGTCAAGATGTTCACGAAATCGGTCGCGCTCGAGTACGCACCGAACAAGATCCGTGTCAACGGCATCGCGCCGGGCGCGATCGACACACCGATCAACGAAGAGACAATGCAAGACCCGGAAGAGAAAAAAGGACTTGAGGCACTCATCCCGACGCATGAGATCGGGCGTCCTGAACAGATTGCGGCCGTGGCGGCCTGGCTTGCTTCTGACGAGTCGTCGTACGTCACAGGCGCGACGATTTTCGCGGATGGCGGTCTATCGCTGTACCCGGCTTTCGGACCTGAAAATAAAGTACAATGACGAAAGGGAGGACTCGCTTTACGCGAGTCCTCCCTTGTTCGTTAGCTGCTCATCTGGTCTTCCATACTATACTTCGGCAAGATAATCGTGAACGTCGAGCCATGGCCGACGCTCGAATCGACTCGAATCGAGCCGCCGTGCCCTTCAGCAATCTCTTTACAGATGGCGAGGCCGAGGCCCGTGCCGCCGATTTTACGGCTGGCCGAATTGTCGACGCGATAAAACTTGTCGAACAGTTTCGGCAATGCCGCCATCGGAATCCCGATGCCTGTGTCTTGAATGGAAATCTCAATGACGTCTGATTTATCATTTGTAACGCAGACGGCCACTTTCCCGCCATCCGGCGAGTACTTGATCGCATTGTGGAGCAAGTTCGTGAACAGCTGACTGAGCCGATCCCGGTCACCATATACATAGAGATTTGTGTCACATTCGAGGGCGAGCTGATGATGTTCGCTCGCGCCTTGGTGGACGGCAATCGTCTCTTTCAAGATGTCATGCAGGCTCTCCGGTTGGCTATGGTACGTCTGTTTGCCGGACTCCATCCGTTGCACGTCCAATAAGTTTGAAATCAAGTCCTCGAGACGCAATGTCTCTTGGTGGATCATTCCTAAGTATTGGTCGGTGCGTTCGGCAGGCATCGTTCGATAACGCAACAGCTCGGTGAAGCCGATGATGCTCGTGAGCGGTGTACGCAATTCGTGCGACACGGTCGAGACGAGCTCTGTCTTCAACCGATCGACCTCGGTCTCTTGTGTCACGTCCCGGAAGACGAGCATCGTACCGTGCCGGGTACCACGCAAGTGAATCTTTTCCGCGTACATCTGGATGAAACGGGCTTCTTGATTCATCGAGAACGTCACGCTCTCTTCCATGCTCTCGCCATCAAACGCGCGACGCATAAATGAGAAGAACGAATCTTTTTGATCGACTTGAAGACCGAGTTCTTCTAGATCGGCGTCCAAGCGATACAAGTCCATCTCGTTTCGTTTCGTGGCGGCTTGATTGAACATGATGAAGAGGGCCTGGTTAGCGAATTTTTCATGCGTCGTATGCTCCACATAAATGACCGCATCACGAATCGAGTGAAGGAGCCGCGCCGTCTTCTCGCGTTCTTCCTCGACTTGATTGCGTTGCGTCGCGAGCGAAGAGGCCATTTGACGGAAGGAGTTCGTCAATTGTCCAACCTCATTTCGTGACGACACAGCCGCCGGGATCGGGATGATCCGTTCGTCCGCCAAACGTTCACTGTTGATGATCAACTCATGAAGTTGACCGGTCAGTCGTTGGACGTAAGGACGGGCGGCGATGAAGAGGACGAGCAAGACCGCTAAGAGAGAGAGGAGCCATAACACTTGGGCCCACTTCGTATGTGTGGCCAGTTGTTCCCGTAGCAGATTCTCTTCTTCATTCAATGAGTTGCGATACTCCGTGAATACGGTCTCCATATCGACGATGCTCGCGCTCATGTCAGCGGCACTTTTCGAATTGATCTTGAATTTGCGATCGGCAGGTGGTTCCGCTTGTGGATTCACTTTACCGAGCGTCGGCATTTTCAAGAACGGTTCAGTGACCGTCCCTTCGCGTTTGGCGATGACATATCGCTCTAGGCTCGGCATGACGCGTTGTTGATAGGCCGAGAATAGCGTCCGCGCGTCGCTGGCATACGTCTTCTCTTTTTCCGTGACCGCGTTCGTCTCGAACCATGCGGTCTGAATCTCAATCAAGTCTTGTTTTTCTTTCACGCGAGCGAGCATCGCCTCGTCGCCGAGGATGACATAGCCACGCATTTCATATTGCATCGACTGCCACGTTTCGAATAGTTCGGTCGCGTTCGTGCGACGTTCACTAATGTTCTCGAGCGATGATGTCGTCTGTTCGATTCGGTTTTCCGTATACATGTACACGGCGAGTGAGGTCAGGAGGATCAGTCCGATGAATAAATAGAAGACGAATAAAAACTGTCTTCCGATCCGCTGGTCAATCCATGCTTTCATAAAGACCGGTCCTTCCCGGAACTGCGTACATTCCTGATGTGACAAATATCCTGCGAGTGTCGTTCTTTCATTGTACAGATTTAAACCAGTTGTTTCCACCAATCAAGAAATAAGCGGAAATCTAACTATTGTCTATTGAATAATAGTGAACGATAAGCTATTGTTTAATATATAGTAGAGGAGGCGAGGGAATGAATCCTCAATTTAAGAAAGGCGTGCTCAACTTGTGCGTGCTCGCACTTGTCGAGACGCATGATCGTTACGGTTATGAGCTCGTGCAAGCCATTTCGGCAAAAGTCGCCATCTCAGAAGGTGCCGTCTACCCGCTCCTAAGGCGGCTCACGTCAGACGGGTACTTCACGACGTATTTAAAAGAATCGGCAGAAGGACCACCGCGAAAGTACTACGCCATCACGGAGCAGGGGAAAGCTCATTTGGCGGAACTACGCGCGGAATGGGAGACGTTCACGACCGGCGTCAACGAATTGATCGAAGGGGGAACGGACAAATGACAGAAGAACAGTATTTATTGGAACTCGAACGTTTGTTGATGGGGATGAGCGTCATCGATCGGGTTGATATTTTACGGGATGTGTCGGAGTACTTTGCGAGCGGACGACTCGACGGGAAAAGTGATGCGGCAATGGTCGAGGAGCTCGGGACGCCAAGCGCACTCGCGAGCGAGTTGCTCGGCACGGTCGAGCCACTCACTGCAGAGCGAAAGGAACCGGCTATTGTGAAAAGTCCGAACGTTGCGTTCCGCAACGTCTCGATCAATGTCCTGCAAGCACACGTCAAAGTCGTCCCATCTGATGACGGCTTTGCCTACGCGACGCTCGAGACGGAACGGGACCACGGGGTGACGATGGATATCGTTGGAGACACGCTCGAAATCCGAATTGAGTCAGAACGTCGTTTCGGTCTGTCGAACCTATTCTCCTGGATCGTCACGAAAGCACCGGTGTTACACGTCGAGCTGCCGCGCCATGCGTATGAGAAGGTCATGATCAAAAACCGTCTCGGCTCGTGCGATATGAGCAATGTTGACGCCACGTCGGTCGACGTCGAGAGTGAGAATGGGAGCATCACGGCCCACACAGTTCGCGCCGAGCGTGCCTCATTCCGCTCCTCGAACGGAAAAGTCAGTTTGACGTCGATAACAGGACAGATCCTTGACGCGCAATCATCGAACGGGAGTGTGGAAGTGGGCGCCTCGAACGTGGACCGCCTCGAAATCCAATCGTCGAACGGTCGCCTCGATATTAACGACGTGACAGGAGCGATTGAGGGGAAAACCTCGAACGGCCGCATCGACTGTGTGATTGATGTGATCGAGCATCCAATCCGTCTGAAGACGAACAATGGCCGCATCGATATGCGTCTGAAGCAAGATCCGCGTGATGCCGTCATTCGGGCCAAGACGAGAAACGGCAAAGTCGAGCTGTTCGGGGATCGGGCGAACGAGCGGACGTTCGGGGACGGAGCGGTTGAAGTCAAACTGACGAGCTCAAACGGGAGTATCACGGTCGAATAAACTGAACACAAAAAGACTCGCTACGTGAATGGCTTCATCACGCGGCGAGTCTTTTTCCTTATAAGTCATGGACGAGCAAATAGGCGACACGGACAGGTCCGTGGACGCCGACAATCAAATTCATCTCGATATCGGCCGAGTTCGACGGGCCGGAGATGAAGTTGACACCGTTCGGCGAGGCGAGGTCACCGGTCCGGTCAAGTTCGGCTAATTTTTTGGCTGCCTGTGTCATCCGCGGCACGAGCACCGATTTCGGGATGATGGCAATATGGTCGCGCGGCAATAAGCTGATTGTGCGTGACTTCCCTGGAGCCGCGTACTGGACAATCGTCGCACTCTCGGCGAGGGCCTGGTCGGCAATCGTGATACCGATATCGGCCTTCACGGCGAGGGCACGGCTGTCTTCTGGCCGCTCCGCATCCCACCAGTCGAACGATTCGCTCGTCTGGGGCGCCCATGCCTGGATTCGGTCGTCACGTTCGGCGATGATGCTCTGCCCATCATACCGTTCAATCAAGAGACGGAGTGTATCATCGAGGTTAGCCGACTCGCATTCGACGACGTCAGTATGGATGCGTGTCGCGACCATCCGGAACGTCTCGAGCAGTTCCTCGTCAGAGGCGTCTTTCAGCACCTCGTCTTGCGGGCGGTGCTTATACACGCGTTTCGGCGGCGTCAAGTCGACGTCACGTCCGAGCTGTCCGGCGATTCGTTTTAGAAAGTCTTCGCGATTGGTGATCGTGCCTGGATTCATTCTGCATTCCCCCGTTTCTTGAACCAATCCCGTACCGTCTGCTTGGCGGGTTGCGGCAAGTCTTTCGAATCCGTCCAGGCCGGCAAGCCTTTCTCGATTTGTCCCGCTTTCGTGAATGGGGACGATGCGAACGGCGCGATGTGTTCGGCCGCTTCGAACAAGAACGGGCTCGACGACGTGACCGCAAAGCCTTTCATGGCGATGCGCTCGACGAACGGTGACTGTTTTTTCTCTTCGACGATGACACGGCGATGTTCGATCAATAGCTCGTGGAGCGGAATCTTGACCGGGCAGGCTTCCGTACAGGCACCGCATAGACTCGAGGCATACGGCAACTCTTTATAATTCTCGTAGCCGTCGAGGAGTGGAGCGAGCACGGCGCCGATCGGACCCGGATAAATCGAGCCGTAGGCATGACCACCGATGTGGCGGTACACGGGACAGACGTTGATACAGGCCGCACAACGGATGCATTGGAGCACAGATTGGAACTGTGTGCCGAGGATGCCGGAACGTTTGTTGTCGACGATGACGAGATGGAACTCCTCTGGTCCATCGACTTCGCCGTGGCCGCGCGTGCCAGCGAACGTCGTGATGTACGAGGTGAGTCGTTGACCGACGGCGCTCCGGCACAACATATTGACGAGCACCTCGAACTCCTCGTACGACGGGACGATCCGTTCCATCCCCATGACGGAAATGACCGTGTCCGGAAGCGACGTCACCATGCGGCCGTTCCCTTCGTTCGTGACGAGCCCGACGGCACCGCTCTCGGCGATGGCGAAGTTACAGCCGGTGATGCCGACCTCCGCTTTCAAAAAGTCTTTCCGCAACTCACGGCGTGCATAGCGCCCGAGCTCGGTCGGGTCGTTCGATCCTTCGTAGCCGTGGGCCGTGAACGTCTCATGGACGGCGTTCCGATCTTTATGGAGGGCCGGGGCGACGATATGCGACGGCGGGTCATTATCGAGTTGAAGGATCCATTCCCCGAGGTCGGACTCGACGACCATGCATCCTTCCTCATGGAGCGCCTCGTTCAGTCCGATTTCTTCTGTCACCATCGACTTCGATTTGACGACATGTTTGGCATTCTTGGCGCGTACAACTTCCCGGATATACCGGTTCGCTTCTTCCGGCGTCTCGGCGAAGAAGACGTTGCCACCTCGTTTTGAGATGTTCTCGCTCAATTGATACAAGTAATAGTCAAGATGTTCGAGCACGTGTTGGCGAATCTCTTCCGAATGGTCCCGGAACGCTTCCCAATCCCCGAGTTCACCAGCCGCGTTCAGTCGTCCGTCACGCAGTCGGTTTTGCGCCGAACTGACAGCCTGGCGCATGAACGGATTATCGATCCCGTCCTTCCGTCGATCCTGAAACTTCTCATCTAGCCGAATCCCCATACTCATGCTTGTTTCACCCCTTCGTTCAACACTTCCGCGATATGCATCACTTTGATCGGATGACCTTGTTTATGCAAACGTCCCCCGATGTTCATCAGACATGAAGCGTCAGCCCCAATCAACACTTCGGCTCCCGAGTTCAAGATCGACTCGACTTTCTCATCGACCATCTGCACCGAGACGTCTGGCATTTTGACGGAGAATGTCCCCCCGAAGCCACAACAGTTGTGGACATTGTCGAGCGGAAGCATCGTCAATCCGTCGACATTTTTAAGTAGCTGGCCCGGTGCCGCCTCGATTCCGAGGAGCCGCGTCATATGACAAGACGCATGATACGTTGCCTTGGCTGGGAATTTGGCCCCGACGTCCGTCACTTCGAGCACGTCAACGATGAACTGCGTCAACTCGAACGTCTTCGCCGCATGAGCCTCAGCCCGCGCCTTCCAAGCGGGATCGTCTTTAAATAAATGTGGATAGTCGCGCATCATCATGACACAAGACCCAGACGGACCGACGATATACTCAGCATCCGCCTTCTCGAACGTCTCAATCATATGTTTCGCAATCTTTTTCGTCTCTTCATGGTAGCCACTGTTGTAAGCGGGCTGCCCGCAACACGTTTGTTCAAATGGGAAACTGACGTCACAACCTAGATGTTCTAATAGTTCGACCGTCGCTTGTCCTACCGATGGGAACAACGTATCGGAGAGACAAGTGACGAACAGCGCCACGTTAGGCATGTCCATTCCTTCTTTCCTGTTCTTAGTCAAAATCGAAAACGGTTTCACAGTTATTATTCCATAACAAACGAGTTCAAAACAGAAAAATGGAACGATTCTCACAAAAAAATGTCAAATCCTGTCTAATTGAGAACTAAATGATAATGAATCAATATTCAGAAGATGACTGCTATAAAACACCATTACCCTGCCCGATAACAGAAAAACCCTCATCGGTCGACGAGGGCTCGAATCTAACTTATAAGAAAAACATTTCCAGGATGAATAGCGCGCCGAACAAGTAGATGAGCGGGTGAACTGTTTCTTTGTTCATCGCTTTAAAAATCGGATACAGGATGAAACCGAAGGCGATCCCGCGTTCGATACTGCCTGAGAGCGGCATGATGAGAATCGTCATGAATGCCGGGAAGTATTCGCTGAAGTCTGTCCAGTCGATGTAACGGACGTTCGTCAACATGAGCGCACCGACGATGATGAGGGCCGGTGCCGTGATGGCGGCAACGCCAGAGATGGCACCGATGAGCGGGCTGAAGAACAATGTCAGTCCGAACATGGCGGCCACGACCGCTGTCGTAAGACCGGTCCGTCCGCCTTGGGCGACACCGGCGGCCGACTCGATATAAGCCGTCGACGGGCTCGTCCCGACGAGCGAACCGCCCATCGTCGCGAGCGAATCGGCGAACAAGGCGCGGTGCCCGTTTTCGATTGTCCCATCCTCTTTCAACAGATTGGCCTGTTTTCCGACTCCGACGAGTGTTCCGGTCGTATCGAACAACGTGACGAGGAAGAACGACAAGACGGCACCGAACAAACCGTATTGGATGACGTCCGAGAACGCCGTGAGCGGATTGACCATAAGTCCTTCCGGCAATGTCGGCATCGCCGTCACGCCTTCAATCTTCAAGAGACCCATGAAGGTGGCCGCGATGCCTGTGAGCACCATCCCGATGAGGAGCGAGCCCGGCACGTTCCGTGAGAACAAGAGGGCCGAGACGATCAAACCGCCGAGGACGAGCAGGACGCTTGGCGACGACAAGTCCCCGAGGCGAACGAGGTTTGCTTCATCGGCGACGATGAGTCCTGACAACTTCAATCCGAGCGAGGCGATGAATAAACCAATACCGGTCGTGATGGCGTGCTTGAGCGAGGCCGGGATGGCTTGAATCAGTTTCGTCCGAATCGGTGACAGCGACAAAATCAAGAAGAAGACCGATGAGACGAAGACGACGCCGAGCGCAGCGGACGGCGTAATCTGTTGCTGGGCGACGAGCGTATACGCGAAGAACGCGTTCAGTCCCATCCCTGGGGCGACGGCAATCGGAAGGTTGGCGTAGAATGCCATGAGCCCGGTACCGATCAAGATGGCGATGATGGTCGCCGTGAATGCCTGGGCGAACGGGATGCCGGCATCTGACAGAATCGCCGGGTTGACGACAGAGATGTAAGCCATCGTCACGAACGTTGTGATGCCTGCCATCACTTCTTGTTTAACGTTCGTTCCATGTTGTTTTAATTGAAATAAGTTCATGAGTAGGACTCCCTATAATTAGTAATTTCCGAACAATAATGTCCGACAATCGTCGAACTAACGTTATCAACTTGATGACTATACAAAATGAGCTGGCTGTCGTCAATGATTTTGAGTGAAAAAACTTTAAATATCCTCATGTAAGCGCTGAATGTTCGGAAATAGGCGAAATAAAAATAGTACTTGCTCTGAAACGCGTTTCAGACTGTACGGTTAAGTCAAAGGAGGGAAAGCTCATGAATCCGACAACGTGGAAAACATGGTGTAGTGGGATCGTCTACGAACTCGTCATCAATCAGTTGTATACGCCGCTCGGAAGAATGTTGTGCGCCCGTTTTCAAGACGAGTTTCTTCATCTACCCGTCGAAGAACGGTTCCGCCTCGTCCAAGCCATCCGAAAGCAAGTGATTGCGAAAGGTGACAGTCAGGAGTCAGACTGGGTACACTATATGCAAAGACTGACAGATTGAGGTGAAGCGGAATGGCGAACATCCGAGATATCGCGAAATATGCGGACGTCTCCGTGACGACGGTGTCGCGCGTGCTCAATGAGCATCCGTACGTGTCGAAAGAGAAGCGTGAGCGGGTGCAACGGGCAATGGCCGAACTTGGCTATTTACGGAATCAGCAGGCGCTGACGTTATCGACCGGTCGCACGCAGCGTTTCGTCGTCGTGTTGCCGTATTTGGATCATCCGTATTATGGACTGTTCGTCAACGGGCTCGCGAAAGCTGCCCTCCAAAGAGATTATCGACTCGTCATGTGGCAGACAGAGTATCAACTCGACCAGGAACGGCAAGCGCTTGATCTATTGAAGCACCGTGAAGTCGATGGGGCGATCCTGTTATCCCATACGATGTCATTCGATGAGATGGAAACGTATCGACAATTTGGTCCAATCTCGGTCGCGACCGTCGGGGCGCCGCAGACGATTTCTTCGGTCCACGTCGATCATTACACCGCGTTCGTCGCCGGTTTGCGCGTGTTGGCGCAAGCGGGATATACTGAAATCGGCATCGTGTTGTCAAGAGAAGACAGTCCAAGCTCGATCGCGCGTCAGCAGGCGTACTTCGATGAAGTCGAACTTGCGCGTGAGCGATGGGTTTGGACCGGTTACTTGACGAGCGAGGACGGGATCGGACTGGCCGATGCGTTTCTGCGTCAACAAGAGCGTCCTCGAGCGCTCTTTTTCTCGTCGGATTATGTGGCGCTCGGTTTTTTAGGAGAATTACGCCGCCGTGGTGTAAGCATCCCGGACGAAGTCGCCATCCTTGGCTTCGATGGTCATCCAATCGGTCAGGCGTTCGGCCTGTCGACGATGCATTCGCCAAATGAAGACATCGGACGGACGTTGTTCGATGTGACGTTTGCGGAGATGAACGGTGCGGCTTCGGTCGCAAACAGTTTAACGGTCACGTATTTGCCGGGGACGACCCTTTAAGCAACTTTCTCGCTCGGTTTTTCTGAAACGATTAGAATGGAGACAGAAGTCGAGAGGAGGATGACGAATGAAGATTAACGTGACAGAAGAAGCACTCCAATTTTTTAAAGATGAGATGGAAGTTGAGGCAGGCCAGACGGTGCGCCTATTCGCCAAATATGGGGGTTCGACCGACTTGACGCACGGCTTCTCAGTGGGCGTCATCACAGAAGACATCGACAACGCTGTAGTCGAAACGGAAGCGGATGGGATTCGCTTCGTCGTGGCTGAACAGGATGAGTGGTTATTCCAAGGACAAGACGTCAACGTCGAGATTCGTGGCGACGAGGTCGTGTTCGTTCAAGCGTGACATCACAGTTTGTTAACAGAAATGCGACATCCGTTTGAAGCCATCCAGCTCGGGGAACAGTCTACGACATGACAAAACCGAAAGGATGAGACAGATGTCAGAACAAGATAAAAAGCGTGAACAAGAAGAACAAGAGAAGTTGAAACGAGACCAACCGGATATTTCGCATGAAGAAGATTCAAAAGGGGATCATTCGGACCTTGAAGAGACGGACGAAGACGAACAAGCGTAAAGAGCCCCTGGTGGCTCTTTTTGTTTGGGAATTGAAAGAATGAGGATAGACGGTATAATGGATAAGGGAAAACTATCATAGTGAGGAGAATGCATCATGAGTACAGTACTAGTCTTTGGACATAAAAATCCAGACACGGATACGATTTGCTCGGCGCTCGCTTACGCGGAGCTGAAGAAAAAGTTAGGCATGGACGCTGAGGCGGTCCGTCTCGGTGAAGTGAACGGAGAGACGCAATATGCGCTCGACCACTTCCGCGTCAAGGCACCACGCCTTGTGGAGCGCGTGTCAGACGAAGCGAACTCGGTCATCCTGGTCGACCATAATGAGTTCCAGCAAAGCGCGGAAGACATCGCAGACGTGCGCATCCTCGAAGTCGTTGACCATCACCGCATCGCCAACTTCCAAACAGCGGATGCCCTCTACTATCGGGCCGAGCCGGTCGGATGCACGGCGACGATTTTGCTCAAACTCTATAAAGAGCACGGTGTCGAAATCGCGCCTGACATGGCAGGATTGATGCTATCGGCGATCATCTCGGACTCGCTCTTGTTCAAGTCACCGACATGCACGGACGAGGATATCAAAGCGGCAAAAGAACTCGCAGCCATTTCAGGCACAGACATCGAGACATACGGTCTAGAGATGTTGAAAGCTGGAGCTGACCTTAGCCAAAAGACGATTCCAGAACTCATCTCGCTCGACGCGAAAGAGTTTGCGATGGGCGACTACCGCATTGAGATCGCTCAAGTGAACACGGTCGACGCGAACGACGTGTTGAGCCGTAAAGCTGAAGTCGAAGCGGCAATGGCCGTGAAGATGTTAGACAAAGAACTCGATTTGTTTGTCTTCGCCATCACGAACATTTTGACGAACGATTCGGAAGCACTCGTTGTCGGTAAGAAGACGGATCTATTCGAGCAGGCGTTCAACGTCAAGTTGGTCGATGGTCTTGCGACACTCCCTGGTGTTGTCTCACGTAAAAAGCAAATCGTACCGGTGCTCACAGCAGCGGCGACGAACTAAGAAACGAGAAAGGCTCGAAGCAGATCAATCTGCTCCGAGCCTTTTTTTGCGGTCAAGATGCTTGCTTTTGTCGTCCATACGTTCCAATGCGCCATAATTTCTCGAATGGGCCGTATCGATGCGATTTGAGCCACCACATCGAGAAGAACGCTTGGGCAATCAAAATCGCGATACTTAAGAACAATCCTTCCGTCAACGACAGGCGACCGTAGTAGCCGAGGGCGATAACGGGCAGAACGACGACGAGGGTATGCGTCAAATAGTTCGTCAGCGCCATACGGCCGAGCGCCTGCAACGGACGGAATGCGCGCCCGTTGCGGACGGCAATCGTGAACAGACAGACGTACGCCGTCGCGAGCAGTTTGCCGGAGACGAGGACGGCGGCAGAATTTGTCGCCGAATATTCGGCACCGTCACCGTAATGGTGCCAAAGGATGACTGCAAAGAACGGAAGGGCCGCTACTACACAGATGATGGCCGTCCGCGTCAATCCTCGGATGCTCCACGTGAGGAGTTTCCGTTCCCGTCCGATATAAAGTCCGAACAAGAACAGGCTTAGAATTTCAACCCCGACAAAAAAGGAGTTTTGGAACATGTCAAAAATCTCTTCGTCTAAGCGATAGTCGAACCATGGGCCGAATCCAGAATTAAAGATTGCCGGGAAAGGATCACCACTAAACCTAAATCCGAGCGACAATTCTAAGTACATGGATGAGACATAGAAGAGTAAAAAGCTCCCAATCAACAAACTCCATGCCCATGTCAAAATCGCCCGGTTGCTTAATCCATAAAACAGTGGGAGCAACAAGCCCCACATCGCGTACGTATGTAAGATGTCACCCGACCAAATGGCCAGGTGAACGAGTCCGAATAGAAACAAAATCGCGATACGGCGGATATAACGGGCGACCGAATCCCCGCGCGCATACGAGCGCTCGAGAAAAATCGAGAAGCCGATTCCGAACAGGAGCGAGAAAATCGTGTAAAACTTCGTCTGGACGAACAAATCGAACAGCGTCCGAACGAGTAAATCGCTCCCCGCATAGTCGGCGCGACCGGAAATCCAGTCGCTTCCGAGCATTGTGGGGATGTTGACGAGAAAGATGCCGCATAGGGCAAACCCTCGAATGATGTCATATAGAACGATACGTTCGTTTACTTGAATCGGGCCAGTCATACGCCACTTCCTCTACACGGATTAGAATACTTTTGTCGTCCACGATTCGCAGTTCCAGACGTCGGTGACGATGTCTTGATAAAACTCTGGTTCGTGACTGATGAGTAGGATACTGCCTTTATATTCTTTCAACGCACGTTTCAACTCTTCCTTCGCGTCGACATCCAAGTGGTTCGTCGGCTCATCGAGGAGGAGCAAGTTCGATTCGTTGTTTTGGAGCTTACAGAGACGGACCTTCGCTTTCTCTCCACCACTGAGGACCGCGATTTTACTCTCGATATGCTTCGTCATGAGACCGCATTTCGCGAGCATGGCGCGGACTTGTTGCTGGTTGAGGGACGGGAATTCGCTCCAAATCTCTTCGATACACGTGTTGTTGCTGACAGCCGCTTCTTGTTCGAAGTACCCGATCTCCAAGAACTCACCGCGTTCGACGGTTCCTTCAAGCGGGTTGATCATGCCAAGAAGACTCTTCAACAGCGTCGTCTTCCCGATCCCGTTCGCACCGACGAGGGCGATTTTCTGACCGCGCTCCATTTGGAGGTCGAGCGGGCGTGAGAGCGGCTCGTCATAACCGATGACGAGATTTTTGGCGTCAAAGATGAGACGGCCTGACGTGCGTGCCTGCAAGAACCGGAACTCTGGTTTCGGACGTTCCGCACTCAGTTCGATGACATCCATCTTATCGAGCTTCTTCTGACGCGACATCGCCATGTTCCGTGTCGAGACGCGTGCCTTGTTGCGGGCGACGAAGTCTTTCAAGTCGGCAATTTCAGCCTGCTGGCGTTTATAAGCCGATTCAAGCTGCGAGCGTTTCATCTCATACACTTCCATGAACTTGTCATAGTCGCCGACATAGCGTGACAAGTCTTGATTCTCCATATGGTAGACCAAGTTGATGACGCTGTTTAAGAACGGGATATCGTGCGAAATCAAGATGAAGGCGTTGTCGTAGTTTTGGAGATAACGCTTCAACCATTCGATGTGGGCCTCGTCCAAATAGTTGGTCGGCTCATCGAGGAGGAGGATGTCCGGCTTCTCGAGAAGCAGTTTCGCGAGCAATACCTTCGTCCGCTGACCACCTGAGAGGTCCGTGACGTCACGGTCGAGTCCGACATCTAAAATACCGAGACCGCGTGCGACTTCTTCGACTTTCGCATCGATGATATAGAAGTCGTTCGAATCGAGCATTTCCTGCAGTTCGCCGACCTCGGCGAGCATGTCGTCCATCTGTTCAGGCGTCGCATCGCCCATTTCCATATAGAGCTCACCGATTCGTGTTTCGGTGTCAATCAAGTATTGGAACGCGCTCTTCAACACGTCCCGAATCGTCATCCCACGCTCGAGGACAGCGTGCTGGTCGAGGTAACCGACACGGACGTTTTTCGCCCATTCGATTTTGCCTTCGTCCGGTTGGAGTTTGCGCGTGATGATGTTCATGAACGTTGATTTTCCTTCACCGTTCGCTCCGATGAGGCCGATGTGTTCGCCTTTCAATAGACGGAAAGACACGTCGTTCAAAATGGCGCGGTCACCGAAACCGTGGCTCAAGTTTTGTACTGTTAATATACTCATATTTCTTATTCGTTCCCTTCAAAGTTGACTATCCGATATTGTAGCATGGATTCAAAAAAATTAGTACGCCAGCCCGACTGATTGGCGGACGAAGTGTTGTTCTTCAACGGCGTTCAGCATGAACTGGGCGACATCGGCCCGTGAAATCTGTTTTCCGTTGTCTGGAATGGTGTCGATAGACGTTCGATACACCGAGGTCCGGGGACCGTCCGTCAGTTGCATCGGCCGCACGATTGTGTAATCGAACGACGAGTTGCGCCACAAATCGACCGCGGCCCGGTGATCACGGAGCGGCTTCCGAAGCATGAACGTTACGACCGTACCAGCGATGCCCGGAATCTCTTTGTCGATTCCAGCCGAGGCGAGGTAGACGACCCGAGTGACGTCATTTGCTTTCAGCGCCGGGACGAGTGCGTCGGTGACGCGGGCCAGGAAGTCTGGATCGCTCAAGTCGGTTCCGAGACAGCTGATGACGGCGTCATGACCAGCGAGGGCGTCTGTCAAAGCGGCGCTGTCTGTGACGTCGCCTTCGATGATTTCAAGTTGCGGAGTCGGAATCAATTTTTTTTGTTCCCGCACGAAGGCGGTCACATGGTGGCCATGCTCGATGGCTTGGTCGACAAACTGATGACCGGTCCGGCCGGTGGCACCTAAAACGAATAGCTTCATAATGGATGTGGCTCCTCTCGTTTTTCCAGTATCTTTAGTATACAGGAGTTTCAGAAAAATCGAACTTTTAGCCGTCTTTTCAGAAACGGGTTGCAATTTCTACAATATCGTCTAGAATAAGTCCTATCTTATATAAATAAAAGATTCGCACTCGTATATCAGCGGGAATATGGCCCGCAAGTCTCTACCGAACCACCGTAAATGGTTCGACTACGGGTGACGCTTGTCGTGTGCATTCGTTTTGTTTCCATGCGGTTCGTCGTCCCCGGGTTGGGGTGACGAATCGCATTTTTTTATTGGAGGGAAAACAATGAAGCAGTTAGAAGACAAAATCAGAGATGAAGGACAAGCGTTGTCCGAACACGTGTTGAAAGTCGATGCCTTCTTGAACCATCAAGTCGATCCTGTCTTGATGCAGGCGATCGGACGCGAGTTCGCGGACCGGTTCCGTGACGCTGGAATCGACCGTATCGTCACATTGGAATCGAGCGGGATCGCTCCGGCCATGATGACGGCGCTCGAGATGAACATTCCGTTCGTCTTCGCCCGTAAACGCAAATCACTCACACTTCAAGATGACCTCGTCGAAGCGGATGTCTACTCGTTCACGAAACAAGAGACGAACCGAATCAGTTTGAGCCGTCGCTTCGTCCAACCTGGGGAGCGCGTGCTCGTCATCGACGATTTTCTCGCCAACGGGGAAGCGGCACTCGGTTTGACGCAACTCGTCGAATCGGCCGGGGCGGTCGTCGCCGGTGTCGGGATCGTCATCGAGAAGTCGTTCCAGCCAGGACGGGGCAAGTTGCTCGAGCGAGGTTATCAGGTCGAGTCACTCGCTCGGATTGCCAAGCTTGAAGCAGGTGAGATTTCCTTCATGGAGGTAGTCCGATGAACACGTTCAAGACAGCCAGTCTCGGATTCCAACATTTACTCGCCATGTACACGGGCGCGGCGATCGTCCCGCTCATCGTCGGCGGAGCCATCGGGCTCGGTCCGACAGAACTCGCTTACCTCGTCGCAATCGATTTGTTCATGTGCGGTGTCGCGACACTGTTGCAAGTATGGACGACCCGTTTCACCGGTGTCGGCCTCCCGGTCGTACTCGGTTGTACGTTCACCGCGGTCGGTCCGATGATTGCCATCGGTAGCTCGAGCGGCATCACCGCCATCTATGGGGCACTCATCGCGAGCGGGATCATCGTTATTTTGATTTCAGGTTTCGTCGGGAAACTGGCCCGTTTCTTCCCGCCGGTCGTGCTCGGCTCGGTCGTGACGATTATCGGTCTCTCGCTCATCCCAGTCGCTGTCAATGACATCGGCGGCGGGATGCCGGGTGAGCCCGGCTTCGCTTCGATGCAAAACTTGGCGCTCGGTGGCTTGACCATCGGTTTGATTCTCGTCTTGAACCGAATCGGTACCGTGTTCACACGGGCGGCCGCGGTCTTGTTCGCGGTCTTGATCGGCACAGGTGTCGCCGCGTTCCTCGGTCTCGTCGACTTCAGCCCGGTCCGTGAGGCCGGCTGGTTCCAAATGGTACAACCGTTCTACTTCGGGATGCCGACGTTTGACGTCTCAGCCATCCTCGTCATGACGCTCGTGGCTATCATCTCGATGATCGAATCGACGGGTGTCTTCTTGGCATTGAGCGATATTACGAAAAAGCCGATTGGCTCGAACGAGTTGACAAAAGGGTATCGGGCCGAAGGTGTGGCGACGATTCTCGGTGGGATTTTCAACAGCTTCCCATACACGACGTTCAGTCAAAACGTCGGTCTCGTCCAATTGTCAGGCGTCAAATCGCGCCGCGTCATCTTCTGGACGAGTGGACTATTGATTTTGCTCGGCTTCTTGCCGAAAGTCGCGACGTTCACGACATTGATTCCGAAACCGGTGCTCGGTGGGGCGATGCTTGTCATGTTCGGAACGGTCGCCGCGTCAGGGATTCGAATCTTGAGCCAAGTCGATTTTGCGAAAAATGAGAACTTGATTACAATCGCCTTGTCGATCGGGGTCGGTCTCGGTATCACGGCCAATCCGGCCATCGTCGCGAACATGCCTGAGGCGGTTCAGTTGTTCACGGACAGCGCCATCGTCGCCGGATCGTTCACCGCCTTGTTATTGAACGGGTTCTTCCGACTCGTCGACCGGTTCCGTCCGGCCGAGGTCGTTGCCGATAACCGGCAAGTCAGCTAGACTGAAAGGAACTACGTAACTAGGGGGAACAAGCATGGGGAAAACTGCACTTGTCGTTGGCGCCACCGGATTGATTGGACGCGAACTCGTCGAACAGTTGCTCGAACAAGAACGATATGATCAAGTCTGGATTGTCGTCCGTCGCTCGAAGCGTTGGAGTCACCCGAAACTGCACGAGGTCGTCGGATTTGAAGGAATGGACGAGGCGTTGCCGCATATTGATGACGTCTACTGCGCACTCGGAACGACGATCGCTGTCGCCGGTTCGCGTCAGGCATTCAAACACGTCGATCTCGACTTGCCGCTCGAAGTGGCACGGGTCGCGAAACAACACGGAGCGACACGTTATGCCGTCGTATCGGCGCAAGGCGCGTCACTTCGGTCACCGTTCTTCTACAACCGGGTGAAAGGGGAGCTCGAGAACGGGCTCAAAGTGTTCGGCTTCGAGCACTTGATTATCGCCCGGCCATCGCTCCTCCTTGGGGAGCGGGATGAGTTCCGACTCGGCGAAAAAGCGGCCGAAGTCGTCAGCCGTCCGCTCCAACCGTTGTTGCTCGATAAACTACCGGATGCAGCGCCGATTCAAGCGCTCCACGTGGCCCGCGCCTTGATTATGGCCGCGGAAGAAGGACAGGGCATCGAAGTGTTGACGTCAGGTATGATGCAGAGGATGAGCCAATGAACCCATTAACCAAGAAACGTACCCAAGCCGTCTTGATTGATGGCGTCATTGCCGGATTGCTCAGTTTTGGTGTCGAACAGCTCGTTCGGAAGAAAGTGAAGAGCGAGTTCGTCCATGCTGTCATCACCCCGACGCTCGTCTCCTACGCGCTTGAGGCATGTCAGATGCGCCGCAGTGGACAGACGCTCGGCTATAAGCTGATGGGTCTCGAGTTGAAAAATGACGACGGGACACCGGTCACGGCCGAGCAAGCGTTCAAACGGGCGCTTCACCGCGACACAATCTCGATTGTCGCCTACGTCAAAGACCGCGCGCACTTCGAGGCCGAAGACGGTGCCGTCTTGCCGCACGACGCAGCGTTCCATATGCACGTAACCGAAAAAAACTGACCTCTCGAGGTCAGTTTTTTTTAGTCTTTGATGCGGCTGAGAATGGCCGTCGTCAAGGCGACGATCGTTCCGAGGACGAGTCCGTTCGAGAACACGGTCGCCAAGAGCGGCGGCAAATCGTTCATTGCCCCAGGTGGGAGCAACATCGCGCCGGCCCCAATTACGAGCGGGAGACCGACAGTGAGCGAGGCCGTCTTTTGGTTCAATTCGAACGCTGCCTCGTTGATCCCGATGATGATCATCGTCGCGATGAGCGGGGTGACGATGGCGTATCCGACGGCGGCTGGGATACTTGCGATCAGCGAGACGAATGGACCGACGAGGGCGAGCACCATCATCAAAGCATGAGCGATGAGGTGTGGCGTGCGATGCACACTTTCGGTCGAAGACAGGAAGCCGGCTGTCCCAGAGATGGCGACCGGTCCCGGTGTCCCGAACAAGCCCGCGACCATTTGGCTGATGCCGCTGACAACGCCGGACGCCGGGACGTTCCCTTCGATTTGACGCTTCTCACGTGAGCTGACGATGCGTTCAATCAATTTGATATTGGCAAGGACGTTCGTCATGAGAAGGAGCGTGATGACGAATGCAGTCGGAAGTAAGTTCCAATCCCACACCCACGTTCCGAACGGGAACAGTTCAGGCACGAGGAAGAACGACTCGGAACGGACAATCGGGTTGCCGAGTCCGAGCATGTTGAATAGCCAAAACCCTACGATGAGCGTCATGACGAGGCCATACTGTTTGAACCGGCTCCGCTCGAGCGTGAGCGCGAATAAGACGAGGCCGGCCGTCGCCACGGCTTGGATTGTGTTGATGCCGTCCTCGGTCACGCCGAAGCCGCCTTTGATGACGGCGCCGGACAATTGCAACACGAGCAAAATCATGTAGACGCCGAGTACTTGCGGGGTAAACAACGACAGCATCCGTCGCAACAGGCCGGTGACAGTCATGACCACTCCGAGCACACCACTTAAGAACAACATGAAACCGAGCGCTTGGAGCGTCTCTTGTCCGCTACCATAAAGCGCTGGACCGATGGAGGCATAGAGTGTGAACACGCCCCACCAAATCCCGGCCGGTCCTTCTAAGATGGGCAGGCGGTGGCCGAGCAGCGTCTGGATGATGCTGAAGAGTGCGAAGACGAACAGTGAGCGTGAGATGAACGTCATCGTCTCGCCCGGCGACAGTTCAAATAAGGCAGCGATTGAGAGCGGTGGTACAATGTTTGTAGCTAAAATAAAAATAAACCACTGAATCGTCGTGGTTACAGAACTTTTAGTCATGGTGTCCCCCTGGTATT
Source organism: Exiguobacterium sp. FD-YE-25-4 (assembly GCF_057004685.1). Lineage (NCBI taxonomy): Bacteria > Bacillati > Bacillota > Bacilli > Caryophanales > Exiguobacterium > Exiguobacterium sp. FD-YE-25-4. The sequence goes on from NZ_CM168041.1 coordinate 277,502, forward strand.
TCCCTTTTTTAATACTAGTGTACCGTGACGGGGAAGTGGATGCAAATGGAGGTATATAATGAAGAAAAAACTGAAGTGGATTGGCCTCGGCCTATTAGGAGTCATGTTGGTCGCCATCATCGGCTTCCTTGTTTGGACGCAACTGACGTACGGACCGACGAAAGAGGCGCTCAGCTACGCGGCGGAGGCGACGGAAGTGGACAATCGTCTCGAGTTCGGGCAGACGGACAGCGAGGTTGGGTTCATCCTGTATCCGGGAGCGAAAGTCGAGAAAGAGGCATACGCCTATTATGGCACCAGACTGGCAGAAGAAGGTGTCTTCGTCGCCATCCCATCGTTGCGCTTAAATCTCGGGATAGCAGATATCGATGCAGCAGAAGAGATCATCGCCGCCCATCCAGACATCGAACGTTGGGTCGTCGGGGGGCATTCACTCGGCGGGTCGGCCGCGTCCGGTTACGCGCTCGAACACGAGGCGCAAGTCGACGGGGTCATCTTCCTCGCATCGTATCCGATCAGTACGATGGCGGACAGCGATTTACGTGTCTTGTCCGTCTCTGGGGAAATCGACGGTCTGGCCACACCGGCTGATATCGAGGCGAGCCGTGACAACGTCCCGGATGACGCCGTCTTCCATCAAATCAAAGACGGCAATCACGCCAACTTCGGGATGTACGGCCCGCAGGACGGAGATAACGATAGCCCACTCAGCGCCAAACAACAACTCGACGAGACGATCGATCAAATCTTGGATTGGTTATGAAAACAGCGTGCCCACATGATGGGGCACGCTGTTTTAACGTTGGTCGAGCTTATGACTGACCGCTGTCAGCAAGGCTGTCACGAGCGCGACGGCGCCGCCGACAAGGGCGAGCGTCATGACGGGTGCGTTGGCGTAGACAAGACCACCAAGCGCCGAGCCCATTCCGATACCTACGTTGCTCGCGACCGGCATGAGCGACGAGGCGAGACCTTTGGCGTCCGGATTGAACTTCTCGGCCAAATCGATCAAATAGATTTGCGTCGATGTGGTCAGTAGAATCGCCATGAACGACATGAGCGCGATATTGATGAGGCCGAGCGTCACGCTCGAGGTCGTCACATACAAGGCCGCCAAGACGAACGCTTGGATGAGAAAGACGAACCGAAGCCGTCCAATCGGATTATGGTTGGCGATTTTCCCGGCCGCCATGTTGCTGAAGATCGAGATGAATCCGTAAGCGAACAGGATTGGACTGACCCAAGCGATCGGGACGCCGAGCACGCCTTTCAAAATCGGGACGAGATACGTATAGACGACGTACGTCGCGCCGAAGCCGAACGCCGGGATGAAGAACGCGATTAGGATGCGCGGGTTCGTCAAGAGCCGCAATTGATCGGCAATCGACGTCTTGACGCTCGTTAAATGGCTCGGCACGACACGGTAGACGGCGAGAAATGCGACGACGCCTAAAGCGGTCGTCAACAGGAATGTCGTTTCCCATCCGGCGCGTTGGCCGATGAACGTACCGAGCGGGACGCCGAATACGTTGGCCATCGTGAAACCGCCGAAAATGAATGAGACAGCGATGCCGCGCTTCCCGGTTGGAACCGATTCACTGGCGACGAGCATGGCGAGCGAGATGAGCACGCCCGTCACGACGGCGGTCATCATCCGGAGCACGAGCAATATCCCGTACGTCGGAGCGAGGCTGCTGAACAAGTTAAAGACGATGAACGCAGCGGTGAGCGTAAGCATCAGTTTTCGTTTCGGCAAATGGCTCGTCAGTGACATCGTCAGCGGGGTCCCGATGGCGAAGGTGATCGCGAACGCCGAGACGAGCGTTCCGGCCGTGGCAATCGAAATCGATAGTCCATCGGCGATATCGGGTAAAATCCCGACGATGACAAATTCACTCGTCCCGAGCACGAACGTGAGCAAGGCGAGCGATAAGATAAGCGTCCAGTCGGTCCGACTGAGCGATGGGGTAGTCGTCAAAATAAAATCACTTCTTTCGTTCAAGGTTGTTAGACTTCAGTCGTTTTCAACCATACAGGATTTCCACGCAAAGCAAAACCCTTTTCCCTTCCGTGAGGAAAAGAAAAGGGTGCCATTTACCGCCAAAATGCCGTTGCTTCGACACCGGCATGATCCGAGACGATCGGACCGTTCTCGCCGTCAAAGACGACGGCATGGCGTGAGACGTGAATCGGGGCGTTCGTCAGCATCAAGTCGATGCGAAGCGCCTGCTTGTTCTCGTCCCAGCCAGCAATCTTGCCTTGGACGGTCGCATCGCCTTCACGCTCCGTCGCCAAATGGAACAAATCTTGGAGACCGTGCTCGATCAAGTAATCATAACCTTCCCCGCGGATGAACGCATCGTTATTGAAGTCACCGAGCAGCAAGGCGCGGTCGTCATCTTCGACGCGGCGCAACAGTTCATCGAGCTGATGGCGCACCGGTTCATCGGCATCATGCCACCAACCGAGGTGACAGGAGTAAATCGCCGTCGGCGCGTCCATGCCGTCCACGACCGCCTTGACGATTTTCCGAGATTTGTAATCGTTCGGGTCGGTCGTCTGGGAGACGAAGAACGATTCGGTCGACACGAACGGAGTGCGCGATAAAATCGCGACGCCCTCCTCGTAGATGTCGTATCCATAATGGGCGAAGTCCCACGTCATGTAGTAATCGACGCCTTGCTCTTTCAAACGCTCGACGAGCACATAGGCGAAGTTGTTCTCTCGAATCAAGCCGTCGATGAGTGGGGCCTCTTTATGTTGATTCACTTCTTGGAGTGCGATGATGTCATATTCCTCGCTCGCGATCCGTTCGACGATCGAGTCGATTTTCTCTTGTTGACGGTCCTCTAACCAGGCGTGACAGTTCAGCGTTAAAATATTCACGATAGTCCTCCTTTAGAAAAAACAGGCCAACTCGTGCGAGCTGGCCTGTTGATTATGCACCGATGACGTCTTGAATATCAGACTTCAATACGTCGGCTTTCGGGCCGTAGATTGCTTGGACACCGCGGTCTTTCAAGATGAGACCCATGGCGCCGTTCTTTTTCCATTCGCTCTCTTCTGAGACGAGCGACATGTCTTTGACTGTGACACGGAGACGCGTCATGCAGGCATCGACGTCTTCGATGTTCTGTTCCCCACCGAGTAGAGCGATAATCCCCATGACCTGCTCGTTGCCTGTCACATTCGACTTCTCTGTTGTTTCTTCCATGTAGTTCCCGTTACGGCCAGGCGTCGGAAGGTTCATCTTCTTGATGAAGAAGTTGAACACACCGAAGTTCAAGAAGAAGAAAGCAGCCGAGACGAGGAAGAAGTTAATCAAGTCTTGCAACAGTCCCGCTTTGACAATCATCGGGATGCGTGTGAGCAATTCAATCGCACCGAACGCGTGGACACGAAGGTCGATGACATCCGCTAAAGCGAAGGCGGCACCGGCCAAAAGCGCGTAGACGACGTAAAGGACTGGAGCGACGAACATGAACATGAATTCGATTGGTTCTGTGACACCCGTCAAGAAGACGGCGAGACCAGCCGACAAGAACATCGGTTTGTATTGTGCTTTCTTGTCTTCGTCGACGTTGCGGTACATCGCGTAAGCAGCACCGATCAAGGCAGCGAATGACAAGATGACTTGACCGACTTTGAAGCGGGCCGGTACGACGTCAGCAAGCAAGGCGTTGTAAGCGGCTGTATCACCAGCGGCGCGCAGGTTAACGAGGTCAGTGACCCAAGCCAACCAGAGCGGATCTTGACCCGCAACGACCGAACCAGCTGTCGCACCTGTCAAAATCGTGTACGTGCCACCGAGTTCCGTGTAGTTCATCGGCACAGTGAGCATGTGGTGAAGGCCGAACGGCAAGAGGAGACGTTCGAGCGCACCGTAGATGAACGGCGCGAGAACTGGTGCCGTGTTGCGTGACGTCGCGATCCATTCACCAAAGCTGTTGAGCGCGCCTTGAATCGTCGGCCAAATGATTGATAAGGCAATCGCGGCAATGACCGAACCGAGGATGACGACGAATGGCACGAAGCGCTTCCCGTTGAAGAACGAGAGGGCGTTCGGCAATTTGTTGAAGTTATAGAACTTGTTATAAAGGGCTCCACCAAGGAAACCGGCGATGATCCCGACGAACACACCCATGTTGAGTGCTGGTGAACCGAGTACAGATGTGAAGTAGTCGGCGACGACAAGGTCAGCCCCGAAGAGAGACTGGACTGTCGCTTCCGGGTCTTGGAGCATCGCTCCGTTGACGCCGAAGATGGCGCCTGTGACACGGTTGATCAAGATAAAGGCGATGAGTGCAGCGAACGCGCCGCCGGCTTTGTCTTTCGCCCATGAACCACCGATGGCGACCGCGAATAAGATATGTAAGTTGACGATGATTCCCCAACCGAGGTCTTCGATGATGCGTGCCGTCGTGAGCAAGATGCTGACGTCTCCGGCTGACATGCCAATCAATTTACCGATCGAGATCATGAGACCTGCGGCCGGCATGACGGCGATGACGACCATTAAGGCCTTACCGAGTTTCTGCCAAAAGTCGAACGAGATGAGTTGTTTCATGCTATACGCTTCCTTCCTGTACGGAACTTTTTATCTGTCTATGGCGACTGTCAATGCAATCGCTTGCATAGATGATTGTAATCGATTGCATAACTTTGTGCAACCGTTTTCCTAATTTTCATGGATTTTCATAACGAGAGGATATTCGACTCGTTTCTCACCTAGCTTGTCAGTCGGAACGAATCTCGCTACAATACTAAAGGTTGAAAGGGGCGAGAACGATGGGATGGAGACAGACAACATCGGCATTATCAAAAGAAGAGCAAGCGGCATTACTCGATGAATTGTTGCAGTCGGGCCTGTTATTAGAAGAGGATCGACTGCTGTACAGCATGTTGATGCCCGATCGCGTCAAGCGTATGCAGGAAGTGCTGGAGTTACGGACGAACCATATCACGATTTTGACGGAAGGGGTCGATGACCCGCACAATCAGTCGGCCGTGCTCCGTTCGGCGGACGCGTTCGGTGTCCAGACGTTGCACGTCGTCGAGGGACGGGCCAAGTTCAAGCCGAACTCGATTATCGCCAAAAGCGCCGATCGCTGGGTCGACGTGGTCGAACATCCTTCGATCGAGGACGCAATCGATCGGTTGAAGGCGGACGGTTACCAAGTGCTCGCGACGGCACTCAGTGAAGAGGCGGTCCCACTTGAGGACATCGATGTGTCAAAACCGACCGTGCTCTTGTTCGGGAACGAACATCACGGCGTATCGGAACGAGCGCTCGCCAAGGCAGACGGCAATTACTTGATTCCGATGCAAGGATACGTCCAAAGTTTGAACATTTCTGTCGCTGCCGCCATCTCGTTGTACGATGTGACGACGCGGGCGCGCCATGTCGTGACGGACGGATATGGACTGAAGGTGGAAGACAAGCAGCGCATCTTAAAAAATTGGATGGTAAAGAGCCTTCCGAAGCGGTCGCTCGGTGTGTATAAGCAAAAAGGTTTGACCGCTTTTGCGCGTGAGACAGGAAAAACGGAGTAAACGGCGAAAGTTACAGGCGTACGAACAACTTGTCCATATACTGAAAGGGGATGGAAAGATGAGTACGACCAGTTCATTTATCGTGAAAGATGTGACGACGAATTTCAAAGACTACGAAGAGGAATTCTTTAACCTGTACCGCACGCTTTACGGGGACATCGATCAACTGCGTTTTAAAGAACGGCTGTATCGTCATGCGAATCCGCTCGTGTTGCTCGCATTTTCAGATGAGCGCCTCGTCGGCTTCAAAATCGGTTACGAGGCCGAGCCGTATCGCTTCTATAGCTGGGCCGGAGGTGTGCACCCCGAGTTTCAAAAGCATGGCATCGGCCGCAAGCTGATGGACACGCAACTCGAGTGGGTGAAAGCGCAAGGGTTCCATTCGATTCGAACGAAAGCCCGTAACACGAACAAAGGGGTCATCATCTTGAACCTGTTGTGTGGCTACGACATCATGGGGGCGTATACAGAGGATAACGAGCCTCGCATCATGATGGAGAAACAATTGAACTGACCGCTGAGCCGTGGCGCATGCCACGGTTTTTTTTGTTGGCATGAAACCAAATGGGGCTGCATCCGTATTATAGAAAAAAGGGGGAGACATCATGGTCCATACGTTTGCATTCGGGGAAGAAGTATACATCGATTCAACAGGGATGGGGGACTCGTTTTTTAGTGGAGTACCAATCATTTTCCCGATATTCTTTTTCCTGATTATCGGTATTATCGTGTTCGCTGTTATTGGAGGCATCGGTAAGCAAGTGAAGACGAACAGTCTATTGAAAGACATGCAACAGTTCGCGTCAGACTTGGCCGACCATCCGAGTGACGAATCGGCAAACCGTCTCGCTAACTACTTGCGAGACGTGACGTCGTTCCCGGTCGAGCGGACACAGATGGAGCCGTTCCGGGTCGCGCTCGGCAGCTATCACTTGATTATGGAGTCGTCGCACGTGCACGACGAGACGAAAGAGCGGGTCGACCGCCAATACAAACGGCTCGGCATCTTGGACGGGGAGAAATTCGCCGATGAGCCGGTCCCGCGACGCCGTTCGAGCTCACACCATCATGACCACCATAATCATCACATGTAAAAACGCGTCGGGAACGTCCCGACGCGTTTTTGTTACATATAACGACTTGCGTCAAACTCGATTTCGGTCCGATGATTGGCTGACTCGATGGCGCTGGCGATGCGGTTGGCCCGTTTTTCGACGTCACGGGCTTTCAGCCGGTAAAGTTCCGGGTCATAGAGCGCATGCTTGATGACGCTCGTCCCTTCCCCGTAACCCGTTTGGAACTCGCGTTTCGGACGCTCGGCCAAATCTTGATACATTCGAGCCTGAGCTCGTAATTGAACGGCGAACTCCATCGCTTCGACGAGTGGGAGCGGTCCGTCATTCGTCTCGATGACGGTATGCAGGTTCGCCTCACAGACGAGACGATCAAGACGGCGTAAATCGGTCCGGATCGCCTCGAGCTCAACTTCGATATCCTCGAGTGAACGGGACTGGATCGTCGGGAGCGGCTCATCTTTCTCAAGTTCGATGAATGCGACACGTTCGACTTCTTCGAGCAACTTATCAATCTGCTTCAGAAGCAGGTGTTTCAACTTGATGGCATCTGCCAAGTACATAGGGATTCCTCCTTCTGCTTTTTTTAACCGTACCATACTGCGATTCCTAAAAAAAGGAAGGCGTTACTTTTTCGAGGTGAGGCGATATGATGGAAGAAAGAGAGGAGGTCGACCGATGAACAAGTGGAAAACGCAATGGATCATTGCCATCGTCTTGCTCGTCTTCGGTACCGCGACGTTCCTTTATCAGTGGATTGACTTGCGACCGGGTGAGATTCGCGATTATATCGTTCAATTCGGTTGGCTCGCCCCGCTCGTCTATATTTTACTGTTCACTGTTCGCCCGTTGATTTTATTTCCGACGTCGGTCTTGTCCGTCGCCGGTGGATTGGCGTTCGGGACGCTGCCTGGTGTCGTCTATACGGTCATCGGGGCCACGCTCAGCGCGCTCGTCGCTTACTATATCGCGATTCGCTTCGGTGACCGCTTTCTCCACCATTTCGAGACGAGCAACTATGAGAAGGTGCAGCATAAGATTGAAGAGGACGGGTTCTTCTACGTCTTGATTTTACGCTTGATTCCGCTCGTCAACTTTGACTTGGTCAGTTACGCCTCAGGGCTCGCGAAAGTGCGCCTCCCGGGTTATGTCTTCGCGACCACGGTCGGGATGATCCCGGGTGCGTTCGCCAACAATTTCCTCGGCAGCAGCCTCGCGAGCGGAGACTTTAAGTTAATCATCCTCGCCCTCGTCGTCTTGGTCGTCCTGACGCTCGTCGCGACGGTGTTCCGGGAACCGATCAAACGACAAGTTAATCGCTATAAAAAGAAGTAGGCGCTCCCGTTGAGCGCCTACTTTTTGGTTAACGGTTGTCGACCGTCTCAGGATACAGGTCGTGATTGAACAAACGATGTTCAGCCATTCTTTCGTATTTCGTGCCCGGTTTGCCGTAGTTGTAGTACGGATCGATCGAGATGCCACCACGTGGCGTGAACTTGCCCCACACTTCGAGATAGCGTGGCTCCATCAACTTGACGAGGTCTTTTCCGATGACGTTGATGCAGTTCTCATGGAAGTCCCCATGGTTGCGGAAGCTGAACAAATATAGCTTGAGCGATTTTGACTCGACGAGCTTCTCGTCCGGGATATATGAGATATAAATCGTCGCGAAGTCCGGTTGGTTCGTGATCGGGCAGAGCGACGTGAACTCCGGTGCATTGAACTTCACGAAGTAGTCGTTCTCCGGGTGACGGTTCGGGAACGCCTCGAGGACGTCCGGTGCGTATTCAAAAATGTATGGGACGCTCTTCTGTCCGAGGAGCGACAAGTCTTGTAAGTCTTCTGGTCTCATAAGTATTCTCCTTAGACGCCACGTTCGTTGGCGTACAGTAATGTGTGCAGCTGCGGCAGGACACGGACGCTTTGCCATGACGGGTCGCGGGCGACGTCCTCCCATAGTTCTTTCAAACGACGGAGCTGGGCGTCGGTGATGTCACCGTCCGCACCGGGCTCGGGATTGCCGGCCGATAAGTACATGACGTCCGGGGTGTAGCGCGTCTGTACCGATTTCGCATAGGCGAGGTCGATCTCGTCGAAGACGGCGACTTTGAACGTCATCTGTTCGGGGCGCAGCCGTTCGACGATGGCGTCGAGTTTCTCCCAGTCGGTCGTCATGCCGGAAGATGGTGGTTTCGGGCTGAGCGTCACGTCGTCGATGTCAGCGAGCCAATCCTGATAGCGACTGCCTTGCGTCTCGACGGCGAGTTTGACGTCACGCGCCTTCAGTTTCGTCACCAAGTCTTTCATCGCGGCGATGAGGAGCGGGTTGCCGCCCGAGATGGTGACATAGTCGTACACGCCGAGCGCGTCGAGCCGTTCGATCACTTCGTCGGCTGTCAGCATGTCGGGTTTTTCCGAGCCGTCCCACGTGAAGGCGGAGTCGCACCACGAACAGCGATAATCGCAACCGGCGGTCCGGACGAACATCGTCTTTTGTCCGATGGCGCGGCCTTCCCCTTGAAACGTCGGGCCGAACACTTCGAGGACAGGGATTTTCATCAGTCCACCAACCATTCGCGGCGGAACTCGGCGTACGATGTCGGTGTCTCGTACAGTTTGACGAATTCGACGCGGACGTCGCGCTCGTCAGGCAAGTGTTTGGCGAGCTGCTCGAAAATCCAGTAGCACATGTTTTCGGCAGTCGTGTTCATATAAGGTAACGACTCATTCAAATAACGATGGTCGAGGTATGGTTCGAGTTCTTCTTTAAAGATGGCTTTTAAATCGCCAAAATCGAGCGTCATGCCGCGGTTATCGAGAAAACCGCTGATACCCATTTGCAATTTATACGTATGTCCGTGTAGCGCTCGGCACTTGCCGTCGTAATCGAACAAATGATGGGCGGCGTCAAACGTCACTTCTTTGACGATTTGGACGCGGTGCGGACAATAGATGAGCGAGCCGTCTTGTTTGGCTTCGACACTCGTCGGGGCGAGGAATGGGGCGTTCTTCATACGCGCACCGCCTCATACGCGGCGAGGCCGTTTTGACGGAGCACACACGCCGGACATTCGCCACAACCTGATCCGAGGATGCCGTTATAGCACGTGAGCGTCCGTTCTTTGACGTAATCGAACGCACCGAGCTGATCCGCGAGTTCCCACGTCTGCTTTTTGTCGAGCCACATGAGCGGTGTGTCGATGACGAACGGATAGTCCATCGCCAAGTTGAGCGTCACGTTCAAGGATTTGACGAACTGGTCCCGGCAATCCGGATAACCTGAGAAGTCGGTCTCACATACGCCGGTGACGATGTGATGCATACCGAGCTGTTTGGCCATGACGGCCGCAAAGGATAAGAATAAGTGATTGCGTCCATCGACGAACGTGTTTGGGACGTCCGCATTGTCGATGTCGAGATCGTGTCTCGTCAACGCGTTAGAGGTGAGTTGTCCGAGTAAGGACAAGTCGAGGATGTGGTGCGGGACATCGAGTTCGGCCGCAATCTCTTTCGCGACCTCGATTTCCGCGTCATGGCGTTGCCCGTAGGCGAACGTCACCGCTTCCACATGAGAGAATTGTTGTTTTGCCCAAAATAGGCAGGTGGTTGAATCTTGACCGCCGCTAAAGACGACCAATGCTTTTTCGTGTTGCAACGTGCACACTTCCTTTTTCGCTAGTTTTGATGTCGGAGGAGGTTACGAACTCCGGAGGTCACCCTCGAGCGTTTACTTTACCATAAAAAGACGTTTGACAGGGAAAAGAGAAGCAGGTATAGTAAAGAACATCACTGAAACACTTTCGCGCATAAAAGCGTTTAAGCGGTTAGGTAGAAAATAATGGAACTGAAAGGAGGGGACGTCGATGCAGATGAAAGGAAAAGAGGCTGTATTCGTCGTGCTGATGAGCGGTATTTCCCTGCTCGCACTGATGTTTTTGGCCAAAGCGACGCCACACATGGCGATCTTTGGCACAATGGTATTAATAGGGGGTTACGCGTATTATCGCACGCGTGATTTTAAACGAATCGAAGCCGCGATGATCAGCGGGATCCGTGAAGCCATCATGCCGGTCTTGATTTTACTGTTGATTGGGATGTTGATTGGTGTATGGCAGATGTCTGGTACGGTGGCGACGATCCTCTCCATCGGTTTAAATACAATCTCAGCGCAATGGTTCTTGCCGAGCGTCTTGCTCATCACAATGATTGTCTCGTCGTTCACGGGCAGTGCCTTTACGACGGTCGGTACGGTCGGGGTCGCCTTGTTCGGTATCGGGATGGCGCTCGGGATTTCTCCGGCGCTTGCCGCAGGGGCAATCGTCTCAGGTGCATTATTCGGCGACAAAATGAGCCCATTGTCAGATACGACGAACTTCGCGCCGGCCGTGGCCGGTGTCAAACTGTTCGACCATATCCGTTTCATGATGGGGACGACCGTCCCGGCCTTTGTCATCACGCTCATCTTGTTCACGCTTCTCGGTCGGAGCGGCCAAGCGGCCGACACGACGCAAATCGCTGAAGCGCAGGCAGCACTCGCCGGGCGGTTCAACTTATCATGGCTGACTTTGCTCGCGCCAATCCTAGTTGCCGTTCTCGCCTTCCGCCGGATGCCGGTCTTGCCGACGATGCTCGTCGGGATGTTCGCCGGTGTGTTGACGGCAGGGTTTGTCCAAGGCAACTGGAACGTCACGAACTGGTTTGGCGTTATGCAGGCCGGATTCAAATCGGGCGTCGAGAATGAGACGATTGCGGCCGTACTCGACCGTGGCGGACTCGAATCGATGCTCTGGTCGGTCAGCCTCGTCTTGATCGCGCTCGCGTTCGGTGGATTGCTCCGCGAACTTGGTGTGTTCCAAGCGATCGTCGACGCATTGCTCGAACGGTTGAAGTCACCAGGCAGCTCGGTCTTGTCGGTCGTCCTCAGCTCGATTGGTGTCAACTTGCTCGCGGGTGAGCAGTACTTGTCGATCTTGCTTCCAGGTCAGGCGTTCAAACAAGGGTTCATCGATCGCGGCATCGATCCCCGTTACTTGTCACGTGCTCTTGAAGACGGCGGGACGGTGATCAACCCGCTCATCCCATGGGGCGTGTCGGGTGCATTCTTCGCGGCCACGCTCGGGGTACCGGTACTTGAATACGCACCGTTCGCCTTCTTCCTCTGGCTCAGCCCGATTTTCTCGATCATTCTCGGATACGTGAAGTTGGGAAAGCAACGTGAGGCGATGCGGATCGCATCTTAATCGAATCACTCCAAAAAACCATCCAGGACCAATAGGTGTCCTGGATGGTTTTTTTTAATGTCTCAGGTAAAAGAGCTCTCGAGTTCCCATAACGTATCTCCGAATTGATCGATGAGCGCCTGGGCTCTGGATTCGATATCCGTCGGCAAATCAGCTCTTGAGAAATACTGCAAGTCCAGACTTTCTCCGTCGTTCATGGTTAACGTCCCTCGCACTTGCTTCGCATGGAAGAGATTGATGACACTATGCGTTTCATCTCCGTTCGGGTACTTGAAGAAAAACTTTGGCCCCGAGCAGACACCGACGAGTTCAAATTGATTGGTTTCAAGCCCTGTCTCTTCATTCAATTCACGGGCAGCCACTTCTTCTAACGTCTCATTCAACTCCATCGAGCCTCCTGGCAATCCCCAATCATGCGTGTCGGAACGATGCTGAAACAACAGCTCATGCCTGTCATTCAAGACGAGCACGGTCGCCCCGACAGTGATTAATGGCCTGTTGCCGACTGTCTTTCTTAATTCTAATAGATACCCCACCTTGGTTCGCCTCACTTTCTCGTATGTCATACCATTCGGCTTCCATTACGAAATCCCTTTGATTAGAACGGGCATCTTTTTTGTATCTTCCCGTCTTCATTTGAGAAAATGAGACCGAGGAGGGATGACGATGAAACGACTCGATCCATCATTTTATGAGCAACCGACGCTCGAATTGGCCCGTTCGTTACTTGGTCACTATCTCGTCCATGATCATCTCGACGGTCAAATCGTCGGAAAAATCGTCGAGACGGAAGCTTATCTCGGCGCCATCGACCGGGCGGCCCACAGTTTCGGCGGCAGACGGACGAATCGGACCGAGGTGATGTTCGGGTTACCTGGACACGTTTACACGTATCAGATGCACACGCATACGCTCTTGAACGTCGTGAGCGGTCCGGTCGGCACGCCGGAAGCCGTCCTCATTCGGGCCATCGAGCCGATTGAAGGACAGGGCATCATTGAGGCGAATCGTCCCGGCATCAAGCGATTCGACCAGACGAACGGACCCGGAAAACTGACGAAAGCGCTTGGCATCACGATGGACCTATACGGACATTCGCTCCAACATGAGCCACTTTATATCGTTGAAGGGAGTGCCATCCCGGAAATCGAGGCCGGTCCACGCGTAGGGATTCCAAATACGGGCGAAGCACGCGATTACCCGTACCGCTTCTTCGAACGAGCCAATCCGTACGTCTCGAAGTTTCGTTGAATGTTTATGGGCCGGTTAGGTGTGGAACACTCCTTATGTGCATAAAAATAATGAGGGAGTGTTTTCAATATGGCAAAAGTAGCAACGCTAATCACAGATATGTTTGAAGACGTAGAGTTCACGGGTCCACGCGACGCATTGGTGGAAGCGGGGCACGAAGTTGTCACGATTGAAAAGAAAGCCGGTAACACGGTTGAAGGCAAACAAGGCGAGTCGAAAGTCACGATCGACAAAGCAATCGATGACGTGTCGCCGGAAGACTTCGACGCGTTGCTGTTACCAGGTGGGTTCTCACCCGACTTGTTACGTGAAGACGAGCGATTCGTTCAATTCGCGAAAGCGTTCATGGACGCGAAGAAACCTGTGTTCGCTATCTGTCACGGCCCACAACTGTTGATTACGGCGAAGACGCTCGAAGGCCGCGATGCAACCGGTTATAAGTCGATTAAAGTCGACATGGAGTATGCCGGTGCGAAGTATGCGGACAAAGAAGTCGTCGTCTGCCAAGAACAGCTGGTGACAAGCCGTCAACCGGACGACATCCCGGCGTTCAATCGCGAAATCCTTAATCTGCTCAAATAATCGTCTGGCCACGGAATTTCCCGTGGCTTTTTTTGTGCAATCGGGAATAGGTGAATAAGGAGGAGATTTAGATGAAACGAGCACGTTCACCTAGCTAAGTCGGTCGAAACGTTACGTTGCTTGGATGGATGCGTTGGTTCGAGGCGCTCATCCCAGCCTACACGATTGAGCGTCTGTTTTGGGAGTCGCGGACGATCACGATGCAAGAAGTCGTCTATCTCGAAATGCTCTATGCCATCCTCGTCGTCATCCTCGAAGTGCCGACCGGGGTGTTAGCCGATCGCTTGGAACGGCGACGTCTGTTGCAAATCGGAACTGCACTCGAGTGGGGTTCCTTTGTCGTGTTACTTGTGTCCTTTTCGTTCGGCGGTTTCGCCTTAGCCATCGCCTTGTCAGGCATTGGGGCGGCGCTCCGGAGCGGGGCGGAGAATGCACTGCTCTATGAGACGCTTGAACAGGATGGGAAGACGGAGGCATTCGAGCGCTGGGTCGGCCGGTTGAATGTCATCGGAATCGTTGCCGCCGTTCTCGCGGCGATCAGCGGCGCATTGCTGGCCACACGCTTCCCGTTTGAACTGAACTATGTGCTGTCGATTGTCAGTTTGTTTATCGCGACAGCGTGTAGCCTCGGCCTTGTCGAGCCGAGACGAGTCGTGACAGAGGAACGAATGACATGGGCGGATATCGGGGCAGGTTTTCGCTTCGTGTGGCACGACCGCCAGCTGCTTGCTTTGTCGTCGGTGTTCATCGTGACAATCGGTGCGTTCAACTTCATCGATGAGTTTTGGCAGTTGTACGCCCGTGACGTCGAAGTTCCCATCTATTGGTTCGGAATGATTTCGACTGTCCTGTTGCTCATTCAAATACCAGGGCAACTGCTCGCCCCGGTCCTGTTACACATCACGACGGTCGATCGTTGGTTGCACGGAATCGGTTGGGGCATCGGTCTCGGTTTTGTCATTCTCGGCTTTTTCCCAGGACAAGTCGGACTCGTCTGGATGGCAGGCATGGCGTTTCTTATCGGCATCGTCGAACCGCTCTATCTCGGGGCATTGCATCACCGTGTCCCGTCTGTCATCCGGGCGACGACCGAGTCATCCGTCTCGATGTTGCTGCACGTTAGTATCATCCTCATCGGACTAGTGTTTGTGATCGGGGCCGGTATGACGCTCTTCGTTGCCTTTTTATGGATTGGGATCGTCGTTTGTATGCATCAATTGCTCATCATATTCGTTACTTGGAAAAAGGATGCTTAAGCGAGCATCCTTTTTTTACGCCTCAAGACCGAGGCGGACGGAGAAGCAACCGTGTATGATAAGAAACAATACTGGAGTAGGAGACAGACGATGGAATGGTATGAGTTACTGATTGGATTTTTGTTAGGGGTCGTCGAAGGGATGACAGAGTTCGCCCCGGTCTCGTCGACGGGGCACATGATTCTTGTGGACGACCTATGGCTCAATTCGAGCAGCTTCCTCGGTCAAGAGGTCGCGAACACGTTTAAAATCGTGATTCAGCTCGGTTCGATTTTAGCGGTCATCGTCGTGTTTCGAAGTCGGTTCAAAGAGTTATTGAATCCGAAAGAATTGCTGGCGATTCGTAACAGCGGGCCGACGAACAAATTGAATGTGTTACATATATTGATTGGGCTGCTCCCGGCCGCTGTGCTCGGGTTGATGTTCGAGGATTATATCGACACACACTTGTTTTCGATCAAGACGGTCTTAATCGGGCTCGTCATCGGCGCGTTCTTTATGATTGCCGCCGATTTGTCAGGCGTGAAGCGTCAGACGACAGCAACGCTCGATGAGATTTCGTACAAGCAGGCGCTCGGTGTCGGCTTGATTCAATGTTTCTCGCTCTGGCCAGGTTTTTCACGCTCAGGGTCGACCATCTCGGGCGGTGTCCTCTTAGGGATGAGTCACCGGGCCGCGGCGGACTTCACGTTCATCATGGCCGTACCGATTATGTTCGGTGCTAGTGCGCTCTCGCTCTACAGCAAATGGGAGTACTTCACGATGGCGACCCTCCCGGTCTTCGTCGTCGGATTCATTAGCGCGTTCTTATTCGCGCTGTTGTCGATCAAGTTCTTCTTGAAGTTGATCAATAAAGTCAAATTGACGCCGTTCGCCATATATCGCATCGTGTTGGCGGCTATCATTTACTTCTTGTACTTCTAAGAAAAAAAGCGCATGTCAGCACATGCGCTTTGAAACCAATGATCCATCAAGTTCGTATAACCAAGTAGAGGTGAGAACATGGAACATATCGTTGTCGTATTGGGAACGTTGATTGGCCTCGGGGCTGTCGGTGCACTCTTGTACATGACGCGTCTCGCTTACGAATCATGAGAACGGATAGTGATAGAAACGCTCACGTTGGAGTAACTCCATGACGTGGGCGTTTTCTGCGTTGTCGATGGCCCGCAGCAATCCTTCCGTCTGAGAGCGGTGGGCGAGCAACGCCTCGCGTTTCGCGGCACTCTCGTCGCCGACTTCGATGAGGACGTGCGGCTTTCCGAGTTCCGCTTCGGTGCGATGGTCAAAGGCGACGCCTAAAAACTCTGGACGACTCGCTTCATCCATCTCTTGGAGCGCTCGAACGACCGCTCGTGCTGTCGCCTCATGGTCGGGATGGACGGCGTAGCCCGGGTAGAAGGAAATGACGCGGGCCGGTTTCACTTCTTCGATTAACGCGCTGAACCGTCCAGCGAGTTCCGCTTCGTCTTCGAACTCGACGGTCTTATCACGGAGTCCCCACATGCGGAGGTCGTCGATGCCCATGACGGCACATGCTTCCTCGAGCTCATGCTTGCGAATCTTCGGCAACTCTTCCCGTGTTGTGAAAATCGGCGAGCCCATATTGCGGCCCATCTCACCGAGCGTCAGACAGACGTACGTGACCGGGAAGCCGTTCTTATGGTGTTGGATGATCGTCCCGGCCGAGCTGAACGCTTCATCATCAGGATGCGGAAAAATAACGAGTAACGGTCCATTCATTGGCTTTCCACCTCCGAGGCTCCTTGTGGGAGCGGTTTGATATCTAAGTGTAAGGCGCAGGCGAGGCGACCGAGCCGGTCATGACCGGCGAGCAGGAGCTGGTCCCCATGCTGTTCGTAATCGGTCAATCCTTCGACGTAAAGCCAACCGTGATCGAGCTTCAAGCCGACCCGATATGGACCGTTGCCTTTGATTTGGCCGATGCTGTATTCGATGACGACGTTCCGGATGAACATGCCGGCGTTATGAAAGTCAGGGTCGTTATGCGTCGCATACGCCCCGTTCGTCGTCTCGACGTGGACATAGAGCGGCATGGATACATGCGCGTCCAAGTATGTCTGGATAGTTGTAGGTTGAATCGATTTCACGCGGTTCCCTCCAATGGAAACGATGACCCGAGACATACGTCCCGGGCCACCCGTTAAGATTGTGTTGCTAGTTTTTTACGGTAACCGGTATGGTTCGTCGGGCCAACGTATTGGTTGAGGCGGAACGAGTGACGGACCGCTTCAGTGATAAACTCTTTTCCGATTTGGATGGCCTCGTCGACCGAGTGACCGCTCGCCAGTGAGGCCGCGATCGCTGACGAGAACGTGCAGCCGCCGCCATGTGTGAAGGCAGGCTCGATTTTCTCGCTCTCAAGGAGACGATACTCGTTACCGTCGTAAAGCACGTCGAATGCTGTATCAAACCCGAGCTTGCCGCCGACTTTGACGATGACAATCTCAGCGCCGAGCTCATGGATCAAACGAGCAGCTTCTTTGATTTCATCCATCGTCGAAGGTGTTTTATCGAGACCTGCGAGCATGCGCGCCTCGAACAAGTTCGGTGTGATGATTTTAGCGACCGGTACGAGGTGCTTGCGCATCGCGACCGCGACGTCCGGGTTGAGAATCTCGTCTGCACCTTTACAAGCCATGACCGGGTCAACGACCGCGTTCTGGATGCCGTATTCTTTAATTTTACGAGCGGCGAGTTCGATGATCTCTGGCGTCGGGAGCATGCCTGTCTTGACGGCATCGACACCGATTCCGGCGAGGACCGTATCGATTTGTTTCTCAATCAACGTCGTGTCGATCGGGAATACTTCGTGGTGCCACGCGTTATGCGGGTCTTGAGCCACGATGACCGTGAGTGCGGTCATCCCGTAAACACCGAGCTCTTCCATCGTCTTCAAATCAGCCTGGATGCCTGCACCGCCGCTCGTATCCGAGCCAGCGATCGTTAACGCTTTTTTCATTGTCATAGTCGTTCAATCCCCTTTGTCTGTTTGGATAGTTTCACTATAACGACTTTTTGACGCTACGACAAATTCCGAGGTCGTTTTCGCGCCGGAATAAGTTTCGAAAATTGATGGCAGGATTTCAATCATATTTGGGGAATAGTAATGAATAGGGTGTAGACCACTTTCAATTGGCTAGGAGGAAAACCGCATGTTAGTGCATAGCTTATGCATTCCGAAGAAAGATGTCGTCACAATCAGTGAAAAGGCGACATTACGCGAGGCGCTCGACACGCTCGAAAAGACAGGCTACCGCTGTGTCCCTGTGCTCGATGAGACGGGAACGTTTTTCCGCGGTAATATCTATAAAATGCATATTTATCGCCACGGGATGAGTGGGGCGAGCCTAGACGACAACGTCATGGAGCTCATCAAGAACACGCAAAAGTACGTCCATGAATCGGACGGTTTCTTCAAAGTGTTCTTCTCGATCAAAGAATTACCGTATATCGCGGTCTTGAAAGATGAGAGCAACGAATTCTACGGGATTTTGCCGCACGGGAAGATGCTCGGCATGCTCGAAGAGGCATGGAGTCGTGACACGGGGAGTTATGTCGTCACAATCGCACTCAGTGAGCAAGCGGGGGCGCTTGAGAAGATTACGAAAATCATCAGCAAATACTCATCGATTGCCAGTCTCATGACGCTCGATGCCAAGAGTAAAGTCTTGCGCCGGGTATTGATCACGTTGCCGCCTGATTGCGACGAGCCGAAGAAAGACAAAATCGTCGCGAAACTCGAACAAAAAGGGTTCCGCGTCGTCGAAGTCGAAAACTTGAACAACTGACAAAAAACCTTCCTCATTCCTGAGGAAGGTTTTTTCAGTCCAATCGTTTTTCCATCCGGATATCCGGCCAAAATCGACCGTTCCAATAAGTGAATGCCTCGATGCGGGCAATTTCCGTGTAGCCGACCTTTCGATAAAGGTGATGAGCCGCTTCATTGAATCCAAACACACCGAGCTCGATGCGAGGCACATTTTGTGCACGCAGTCGTTCTTCTAACAGGGCGAGGGCCGTTGTACCGACACCTCTCCCGCGACCGGTCGGCTCTCCAATCACGAGTCCGAGCCAGGCGCTTCCGCGTTCGTTGTCGTACAGATGCGGGGCATCATAGATGATATTCACCTCACCGACGAGCACGTCATCTGCGTAGATGAGGAAGATGTCATGGGTCCGGAGACGGTCCGTCAAGTCTTCGACCGTCATGTGATGTTCGGCGGCGAGTTCTTCCTCCGAGCGGACGGGACGAATCAAATGGACGATTGTCGGGTCGTTGTTCCAACGGTTGAACGTTGCGGCGATGGCGTTCGACGCTTCCTGTAAAGGGACGAGCGAGATGGTCATCCTTTCCCCTCCTTTCCGTGACGTTCTTTCGCGTTTAAGGGGGAAAATCCTTGTTTCACTCGACCGGCTTCAAAACGTTCAAATGACTCGGGAGTACTTCAAACGTGAGCGGCAGCTGCCCGCCCGTGTCGCCGTCGGCATTGACGGGAAGCGATTCTGGTGAGTCGACATGCACGCGTTTCGTCGTGAACGACGTGACGCTGTCCGTTTCTTTCAACTTGCCGGTGAAGAGGGCCGGTGCGAGTTGGACCGCGTCTTTGAAGCCGAGGTTTTCAAATAAATAGACATGAAGCAAGCCATCGTTCAACTCAGCGTCCGGTTCAAAGTTCTCAAACCCGCCGACCGAGTTCGTGAGGGCGATGACGACCAAATAGGCGTCTCCGTCGAACGTGTGCTCATCGGCTTGGACCGACAGCGCATACGGGCTATGTTCGCGGAACGCTTTGATGCCTTCGATCAAGTAGGCGAAC
Organism: Exiguobacterium sp. FD-YE-25-4; assembly: GCF_057004685.1. NCBI lineage: Bacteria > Bacillati > Bacillota > Bacilli > Caryophanales > Exiguobacterium > Exiguobacterium sp. FD-YE-25-4. The sequence continues at coordinate 297,298 of NZ_CM168041.1, forward strand.
GGGCCCCATTTCGTTTTCTCCTCGACACTGACCTCGTCGACGGCCTCGGCGATGAGCCCGATGGCGATGACGTTCATGAAATAGCCATTCTCATATTTGCCGATATCCATGGGTGTCGGTTGAGCTGTCTTGAGCGCCTCGATGGCATCTGCGGGATCGCTCGGGACGCCGAGCGCGCGGGCGAGGTCGTTGACGGTACCGAGCGGGATGATGCCGAAATCAGGACGATGGTCGGCTTCGGCGAGACCGGTGACGGCCTCGTTCAGTGTCCCGTCGCCACCCATCGCGATGACGGCTTTATATTGTTTCGATGCCGCTTCTTTTGCGAAATGGGTGGCATCGTCAGCTTTCTCCGTGAACCGGACATCGACGTTCCCGTAACGCTCACGTAAGACTTCCTCCGCTGCCGCGGCGTGTTCTTTCCCTAACTCTTTCCCAGACGATGGGTTGACGATTAACATGACTGTATCCATCAAAGCACATTCTCCTTTTCACACTCAGATATTGTCATCTATTCCCGTCATATGCCCAGACTAGTCATAAAAAAAACAACACAGATGTGTTGTTCAGTAGTGCCGGAACGCCGACATATCGAGATGGCTCGCATCCGATTCGTCGACGGCGAGTTCAATCTTCAAATGCTCATGGAACGGTGAGTCGAACGCGCCCATGCAGGCGACCGGTTCATGGTCCGGGACGGGGGACTTGCGTTTCGTTTTGACGAACAAATAGTCCTCACGCGCCAACGTCAACAAAAAGCGTTCGACCGCATGGGGTTCGCGCGTGACGTTCGGCCATGGTAAGTGGTTGAACAATAAAAAGACCGCGCCTTCTTTTTCGAGCGCATAGTCTGGGGCGATCCCTTCCCGGTTCAACAACTCGATGACCGTACTCAAATAGGCTTGTTTAATCGTCAATGAAATCTCGTAATACTCACGCATACCGTCCACCCTTTCTAAAAATCGCAATAATTCCATTCTATACGTTTCAGACAGGGGCGACAATGAAGAAGTTTCTTGACGAAGCGTTTTTCCCACCGTATACTGCTCATGTCCTGCTATACTAAAGGTAAATGATGAACGAATTGAGGTGAAACCGACATGATTGAATCACTCGAATTGAAGGCGTGGATCGTTTTAGCGCGGGCGATGGACGCGATCAGTGACCGTGTAAAGGACGATTTAAGACGCCACCAATTGAATTCAACAGAGTTCGGTGTTTTATCCGTATTGTATAAACGAGGGGATACCCCGCTCCAGCAAATCGGAGATCAAATTTTGATTACGAGCGGCAGTGTCACATACGTGATCGATAAGCTTGAAAAACGTGGCTTGATTGAACGTGTGGCTTGTCCATCTGACCGACGCGTTACGTATGCTTCGTTGACCGAAGAAGGCAAGCGTTTGATGGACGTCGTCTATCCCGAGCATATCGAAATCTTTAAAGACATTTACGGTCCACTTAGTGAAGAGGAGACGGAAATGCTGATCGACCTATTAAAACGGGTCGGTTATAACGCGGCAGGCAAATGACGCCTGCCTGTTTTTTTTTTGACTCATTTATCTTGAAGTTAAAATAATTGACTGCGAGATATACAGATGATATAGTTCAAACTGTTGTTACAAATAGAGATTACTTTTATGGAGGAACCCATTATGAAAAAGGTATTATACGTATCTGCTAACCCGAAACCGACAGAATTGTCATACAGCAAACAAGTCGCTGAAACATTCATGACGACACTCACGAACGAAAATGCGTCACTCGAAGTTGAAGCGATTGAACTTTACGATGTCGATGTCCAAGAAATCGACGGCGACGTCCTCAGCGCATGGGGCAAATTCGCATCAGGCGAAGCACTCACAGACGTCGAAGCGGCTAAAGTCGCAACAATGAACGGTATGCTCGAGAAGTTCATGGAAGCTGACATGTATGTGTTCGCGACGCCAATGTGGAACTTCTTCTTCCCAGCACGCATGAAAATGTTCCTCGACAGCGTATTGACTGCTGGTAAAACGTTCCGTTACACAGAGCAAGGTCCAGTCGGTCTTCTCGAGAACAAACAAGCGATTCACATCCAAGGTACGGGTGGAATCTACACAGGTACAGACCTCAACTTCGCAGACGCATACCTTCGTCAAGCACTCGCATTCGTAGGCGTGACAGAAGTGACGACACTTCCGGTTGAAGGGATGAACCAATATCCAGACAAAATCGAAGAAATCGTTGCTGACGCGAAAGCGAAAGCCGAAGCACTTGCGAAAGAAGTCGCAGGCGCGGTCACAGTATAATGATCAAGGCGAGTCCAACATCGGGCTCGCCTTTTTGTGTGCCATCGATTCGGGTATGATAAGACGGAAAGGGGAGAGTGACATGGGAGAACAGTTATCAGATCGCCTGCTCGGGGATTGGAGCGACATCATCGCATCCGAGATGGCCGAGCCTTATTTTACTGACTTGAAAGCGTTCGTCGATGAAGCGTATGCGACATCGACCGTCTATCCGGAGCGAGAAGATATTTGGAACGCGTTCGTCTATACGAAGTTTAAGGACGTCAAATGTGTCATCCTCGGGCAAGATCCCTATCACGGACCGAACCAAGCGCATGGACTCAGTTTCTCGGTCCAAGACGGCGTCCGCCTTCCGCCGTCACTCCGTAATATCTTTAAAGAATTGCAGGACGATGTCGGCTGTCCGGTCCCGACCAGCGGCAATTTGGAGAAATGGGCCCGACAAGGCGTGCTATTGCTCAACACCGCCCTCACGGTCGAGGCAGGCAAGGCTGGGTCTCACCGCGGGAAGGGCTGGGAACAGTTCACCGACTCCATCATCGAGCGACTCGGGCAGCGTGAAGAGCCGATCGTGTTCGTCTTATGGGGGAACGACGCGAAGAAGAAACAGAAATGGATTGGCCCGCAACATGCCGTCTTGACGTCGGTCCATCCGAGCCCGCTCTCGTCCCATCGCGGCTTTTTCGGATCGAAGCCGTTCTCGCAAGTGAACGCGAAGTTGAGTGAGTGGGGACAACCTGAAATTGATTGGTGTTTGTGACAGTCTGCAGATGCGGACTGTTTTTTTGTTGACGACATTCAAACGGTCTGTTATCGTTACTACCAACAAGATACTTTAGCGCTTAAAAGCATATGTGCATAGAAGCATAACTGTATAACAGTATAAAAGCGATGACCGAACCGAAGTAGAGACATCTTCCCTGGCCCAGAGAGCGTGTGGTGCTGTGAACACGCCCAAAAGATGAATCGAATTACAGTTCGCGAGCTCTCACTTGTTGAGCGGTCCCCCGTTATCGGAATAGAGTGACTAGACATCGTCTAGTAATCAGGGTGGTACCGCGGCATCGTCGTCCCTATCGAGTGAATCGATAGGGACTTTTTTACGTTCAGTCAATCAAAGGAGGAAACATCATGCTCACACAAATCATTCCACGCCATTTGGCCCCACATATTTCGCCACAGTTCTACGACGAGTACACGCCGACGGATCATGCTGTCTGGCGCTTCGTCTTGCGACTGAACTTGCACACGCTTGAAGGGAAGGCACACCCGTTCTACATCGAAGGGTTGAAAAAGACGGGCATGGGGCCAGAGCGTCTCCCTGACGTTGAAAAGATGACCGAAGAGATGCGAGCGGCCGGTTGGTCGATGGTCGCGGTCGATGGACTCATCCCAGGCGTCGCTTTCTTTGATTTCCAAGGCAACGGCATGTTGCCGGTCGCGACCGATATTCGTAAAGTCGAGAATATTTTGTACAGTCCGGCACCAGATATCATCCACGAGGCGGCTGGTCATGCACCGATGTTGATGGATCCGGAGTTCTCCCAAATCGTGAAGCGGTTCGGACAGCTTGGAGCGAAAGCGTTCATGAATCGTGAAGAACACGCCTCGTTTGCAGCACTGAAACGATTGACCGTCGTGAAGGAGAATGCGAACTCGACGGACGAGGAGATCGCGGCAGCCGAAGCGGCGGTTCATGCGGCCAAAGCCCAAGTAACCGGCTTCTCTGAAGCGCAACAAGTCGCCCGCATCTTTTGGTGGACGGTCGAGTTCGGTCTCATCGGTGAGGTGGACAACCCGCTCATCTACGGGGCAGGACTGTTATCATCGGTCGGGGAGAGCCGTCATTGTTTGACTGACGCCGTCACGAAACATCCGTTCAATTTAGAGCACGCACTCGAAACGAAACAGGACGTGACGAATATGCAACGCGAGTTGTTCGTCATCCCGGACTTTGAAGCGTTGAAGGACGCGCTAGACGAACTCGAGTCACGGATGGCGGTCAACCAAGGTGGAATCGCCTCGCTCGAGAAAGCGCTCGCGTCGGGCAGTCAATCGACCGTCCGGCTTGAAGACGGGACGGACCGCGTCGGTGTGATTCGTCACGTGACACGCTCCGGAGCCCATGCGCTCGTCCAGTGGGACGACTGTGTGAACGTCAATCACGGTCAATTGACGAACTTACAGAACCACGGCGTACTCGTTCTCGATGGACCGCTTCAAGACGTATTGGCGACGGCAGGGATTCGACTGGACGGACGCCTCGTCAGCGAGACGACGGAAGCGTTACGGTTCGAAGACGTCATCGTCACGATTGAAGACCGACAAATCCATCTCACGACACTTGAAGTGAGACAAGACACGCTCCCATCGATCTTCCCAGGCACCGAGATTGAAGAGCTCATCATCTTAGAGAAGCCGGTCCGCATCGAACGTGACGCCCGTGTTTGGACGAACGATGACCCGATGTTCAATCGAATTCGCAATATGCGGGAGCAAGGCGAGTCGATTGATGAGCTCGTGCCGACGATTCTTGCCAATCATCCCGATGCTTGGTTGCTCCATATCGAATGTTTGGAGCTCGTCGAGTCCGATGCGCTTCGACAGGCGTTGACGGAACGGTTGCACGCGTTACGTGAGACGTCACCGTCGCGGCATGAGTTGATCGGCCGCGCGCTCGCATTGCTCAACTGACAAAAATAATCCCCGCCCAATGATGGGCGGGGATTATTTGTTAACGCGTCGTTTCACGCAAGAATGTGATTAAACGGCGATACGTGGCACTGGCTGCCGGCTTATCCATCTCAAAATGGTAGTCGTGGCCGAGTGTGTGCTCGTTTCGGTCATAAAAGACGCTCGTGACGTCCGCACGACCTGAGAGGATCGTCGAAAATTCTTTCGCTTGCGTTTCGAACGAACCGGTGTTGCCGTCAGTGATAAACGTCGGAACGAACGTGGCCGGGATATTCACGAGCGGCGACGCTTCCGCGACGACCGGCAAGTCTTCCCAATTGTACGTTCCGAAGTAAGCCCAACCAATCCGTTTGAACAAGAAGCGGTTGACCGCCTTCGATGACTCGATGATGCTTCGTTTCAAATCGTACGGACCCGACATGAGAATCGTGCCGAGGATCGACGTTTTCGGAACGACTTGATTCACTTCGGCCGATGGTGCGTAGTCGTCGTTCAATTGAATACCGACGAACTGAGCGACGAGTTGGGCCCCGTTCGAATCGCCCGCAAAGAAGACACGGTCGAGATCGAGCCGGAAGCGGTCATTGTTTTCAGCGATATACGTGTATGCTTCTTCAAGTTGTTGGAGCGGGACGGGGTACGTGACGTCTGGAGCGAGCGCATAATTGACGCTGACGACGTTGGAGCCGTTGCTTGCGATCGACGTCGCATACTTGAAGACGTCGGCCTTATCGCCACCGACGAATGAACCGCCGTGCACCCAAAAGATGGTTGGGACGATCTGCTTCTCACCTTCGTAGCGAATCAAGTCGAACGTTCCGTTCTCGTAAGCCGAATGGTAGTCGATGTCTTTACGGACCGACGTTTTTTGTACGACTTCCTCGAACCCTTTAATGGCCACTTCGTTCCCGCCGGCAAATGAGGTTTTGACGAGGCGTGAGGTCGGTTTCGGGGACAAGAATACATAGGCGGCACCGGCGACAGCCGTGCCGACGAGTCCGAGTCCCGCCCGTTTCAATCCTTTATTCATCGTAATTCCTCCTTGAATTCAACCTGAGTTGTCCGTTTATCGATCGACGAGGACAGTTCCCATGAACGTTTCGATAACGTGCGCGATCCCGTCTTCATTGTTTGATTTCGTGATGAAGTCGGCTTTGCCTTTGACCGTTGTGTTGGCGTTGCCCATTGCGACCCCAAGCCCGGCCCATTCAATCATCGTCAAGTCGTTGTTCCCGTCTCCGCAAGCGATGACGTGGGCTTGCTCGATGCCGACGTGCTCCGCTAAGAAGGCGAGGCTCGTCCCTTTCGTCACACCCGCTTCCGTAAATTCGAGGAAGAACGGTTTCGAACGGGCGACGGCGAGTTTGCCTTCGAGTTCGACTTGCAGTTTCGTTTCAATCGGGGCAAGCGTATCGCCATCACCGAGCATGAGACACTTGACGACAGGCGTCGTGACCGCTTCTTTGAAGTCGTCGACATGGATGACCGGCATCCCTGTCAATTCACCTTCGATATCGGTATACGGGTTCGGTTGATCGGTTACGATTTCGTTACCGATGTACGTATGAATCGCGATTTCTTCCCGGACACTGATATCATGGAGATGGGCGACCGTTTCCGGAAGCAACGTACTCGAGAAGATTTCTTCATTCGTCTCACAATTGATGATTGAGGCACCGTTGAATGAGAGAATATAGCTACCATATTTGGCAAGTTCGAGTTCACGGGCGGCATCCCACATCGCGTACGTCGGACGTCCGCTCGCGAGCACGACTTTATGTCCGCGTTCTTGTACATCCAGCAAGGCAGCTTTCGTTTTGGCGGAAATCGTGTGATCGCTCGTGAGGAGCGTATCGTCCATATCTAAAACAATCATCTTGTAACTCATAATGGTAAGGAGTCCTCCTTCAGAATCTAATGACTCCATCCTAATACGATTTGAGGTCAATTGACAACCTTGTCGCAAAAACGTAACTATTAAGAAGTAGTGAATTTCAGAAGAGGTGGAATGATGAATCGAATATTAGTAGCCGAAGATGAGCATGCGATTCGCAGCTTTATCATCGTTAATTTAAAGCGGGCCGGATTCGACGTCTTTGAGGCGACGAACGGACGCGAGGCGGTCACGGCGTTTGATCGTGAACCGTTCGATGTCGTGTTATTGGATGTGATGATGCCAGAGATGGACGGTTTTGAGGCATGTGCGGCCATCCGTGATTTAGATGAGAATGTCGGCATTATCATGCTGACGGCGCGCACACTCGAAGAAGATAAAATCGAAGGACTCGGCCGAGGGGCGGACGACTACATCGCCAAGCCGTTCAGTCCCGGCGAACTCGTGGCGCGGATTCAAGCACTCCTCCGACGTGTCGAGAAAGTGAAACGAAAAGAGAAGAAGCGATTGAAGTCCGGACCGTTCGCCATCGACTTGGCAGCGAAGCAAGTGACGAAGTATGGGCAGTCGATTGATTTGACCCCGACCGAATACGATTTGATTTGTCACCTCGTCCAAAACGAGGAAGTCGTCTTATCACGTGATGCGCTGTTAGATGCCGTTTGGGGCATCAATTACTTCGGGGACAGAAAGACGGTCGACGTCAACATTCGTCGTCTCCGTCAAAAAATTGAAGATGATCCGAGCCACCCGGCTTATATCGAGACACTGTGGGGGCACGGGTACAAATGGCGGAGACATGACGGATGAAGCAACAGCTCGTCATTCGGATTATGCTCGTCATGACGTTCGTGCTCGTCTTGCTCGTGAGCGTCTTGTCGTACGGAACGTACCGCTACTACTATGAATATGAATCAGAGGCCTTACTTAGCCATGCGACGACGAGTGCCTATCTCTATCCCCAGGCGCAGGTCGGTTTTGAAACACCGAGCGCGTTCTCGGTTCTCGTCCGGACGTTCGGGTATCCAGGCACCGATTTGACGATTGTCGACCGGACCGGTCAAATCATTAAAACGACGGGACAGCGGGCGCAGCAGGCGGCCTTCACACCGGAACAACTGCAAGACCTCGCCCGCGGTGAGTCCGTCGTCCAAGATTACGATGCGGAAGGGAACCACTATTTGTCGGTGACGAGTCCCATCATCACGGACGGCACGAGTGAATTCGCCATCAGCTTCACGCGACCGCTCGCCGATCTCGATACGTTGATTCGCGAGATTTGGATGGCTGTCGTCATGATTGGTGTCTTGATTTGGCTGGTCGCGCTCTATGCCGTCATTCGGATTGCAGACCGCTTCGTCCGACCGATTCGAGACATCATTGAGACGGCTGATGAGATGGCGCAAGGTGATTTTGACGTCGAAGTCTATTCCAATGAAAAACATGAGCTCGGGGCACTGGCCCGGACGCTGACGTATTTAGGAGCGAAAGTGCAGCAGCATCAATCGACACGAAATGAATTTCTATCAAACGTGTCGCACGAGTTGCGGACGCCGCTCACTTCGATCAAAGGATGGACCGAGACGATTCGCGGCGGGGACGAGAAAGTGTCAGAGGAGACCGAGCTCGGTTTGAGCATCATCCATTCGGAGACGGAGCGGATGATTGGGCTCGTCGAGCAGTTGCTCGATTACACGAAAATTGAAGAGAGCCGGCTCGTCTTGTATCGGCAAGAACTCGACCTCGTATCGCTGTTACGGAAAGTGACGATTCAGTTGAAACAGTCGCTCGAGGATAAACAGATCACCCTCATCGAACGGTACCCCCAAAAATCGATTGGACTGTTTGATGAGAACCGGTTGAAGCAAGTATTTTTAAACTTACTCGAGAACGCCATTCGCTTCTCACCCGAAGGTGGGACGTTGACCGTACGGTTCGTGCAATCGGAGCGGGTCGCGTTCATCTCGATTATTGACGAGGGGCCTGGTATCTCACGGGATCACCTGCAACGCATCACGGAAATGTTCTATCAGGCGCAAGTGACGAAAGGCAGCAGTGGTCTTGGTCTCGCGATTGCGAAGGAGTTGATCGAGGCGCACGAAGGAAAGCTCGTCATTGAAAGTGAGGTCGGTCATGGGACGACGGTGACTGTTTTGTTGCCGCTCGATCCGAGCGAACTGCATTAAAAGGGTTAAACCTTCCGAATTCAGGATACATGTAATTGTATGTAGAATGAGGGAGGTTTTTTTCGTGGCAACGAAATCATTGAAGCCATTGTCAGGTAGTCCGAACGCTGTCTCGACCGAAACAGAAATTGAGGCGCTACGCATGGAGCCGCTCCCATACGGGGAAGACCGCGCTCAGAGCATCGAGACAATGAAGATGGTGATGGGGCAACTGCCTCGGACCGAGCTCGTCAAGGAGACGGATGACACGCTCCATTATGTCGTCACGTCGAAAATGATGCGCTTTAAGGATGACGTTGAATTCCGATTCGACGATGAGACAAGACAGATTGAATTCCGCTCGGCATCACGACTCGGTCACTCTGACTTTGGGGTGAACCGGAAACGGATGCAGGATGTGAGTGAACGCTATCGGAGGTTGATGAGATGAAGGATTATCAGTTGATTGTGATTGGTGGAGGCGCGGCCGGGATGACGGTCGCGGCTGGTGCCGCAAACTTAGGCGCAAAGGTCGCCTTGGTCGAGAAGAAGAAACACCTTGGTGGAGACTGTCTTCACGTCGGGTGTGTCCCGTCGAAAGCGCTGATTGCCGCTTCGAAAGAAGCGAGTAGCATGATGCAGGCGGCGCGTGTGCTCGGAGCTGAGTTTGATGGCCGCGACCATTACCAGACGACGAAGGCGCGTGTCGATCGTGCCCGCGCCATTATCCAAGATCATGACGGAACGGAGCGTTTCGAAAAACTTGGTGTCGATGTGTATATCGGCGAGGCATCATTCCAAAGCCCGTACGAGCTTAAAGTCGGAGACGATTTGTTGATTGGGAAAAAGTTTGTCATCGCGACCGGATCGAAACCGACCGTACCGCCGATTGATGGATTGGACAGTGTGCCGTACTTAACGAACGAACAAGTTTTTGAAGAAGAAACGCTGCCAGAAAGTATCATCGTCATCGGCGCCGGCACGGTCGGGCTTGAACTTGCCCAATCGTTCGCTCGTCTTGGAAGCCAAGTGACCGTGCTTGAGGCACAGGACACGTTCTTACCGAAAGAAGATGAGTCTGTCAGCAAATTGCTCCGCTCCCAGCTCGAGATGGCGATGCGTCTGAAAATCGGGGTGAAAGTGAAGCAGATTGCGGAAGAGGACGGACGTATTCACGTCACGACTGAAGTCGATGGCGAGACCGTGACGTATGAGGCTGACAAACTGCTCATGGCGACGGGCCGTAAACCGAGAATTGATGAACTACGGCTCGACCGGGCGCATGTGAACGTGAAAGACGGGTACGTTGATGTCACTTCGACATACCGGACGTCCCAACCGCACATTTTCGCGATCGGTGACACGATCAAGACGTTACCGTTCACCCATGCGGCCGGAGAAGAAGGGAAAGCCGTCGTGGCGAACGCCTTGTTCGGACTATGGAACAAGGTCGACTACACGAAGATGCCGTGGATCACGTTCACGGACCCGGAAGTGTTCCACGTCGGCATGACCGAGGCCGAGGCACGTGAGCGTCACGGCGATGACGTCGAGATTTTTGAAGCGAAACTGTCTGAGGTCGATCGGTTCGTCGCCGACCGTCAAGAGACAGGATTCGTCAAAATCATCACCCGGAAGAACGGTAAGATTATCGGTGGGCACGCGGTCGGAATGACGGCCGGGGATTGGATGCAAATCGTCGTTTATGCGATGCAACGAGGCGATAAAATCGGCAAGCTGTCCCGCATGATTTATCCGTATCCGTCGCGGAGCGAGGCCGTGAAAAAAGTGGCCGACCTTTACTGGCGGAAGCGCTTGTTCAACAGCCCGCTCACGGATTTGTCACGCAAGTACTTCGAATGGACCCGATAACGAAAAATCCCACTCTCGACAGAGTGGGATTTTTTTATGGTAAGACGATCGTTTCGAGCATCTTCGGTGAGCCTTCTGATAAATCGACGAGTGGTTTAATCAACACTTCGACCCGGCGGTTTTTCGAGCGCCCTGCTTCGGTGTCGTTCGTCGCAATCGGTTTGTATTCTCCGTAGCTAGCGAGCGTGAACTGGCTAGGGTTCAAAGCATCGTTCGTCAACAGACCGCGCATGAAGGCCGTGGCCCGGGCTGAACTGAGTTCCCAGTTCGACGGGAACCGGGCCGTGTTGATCGGGATGTTATCGGTGTGACCCGATACGACAATCTCACGGTTACCGGCTTTTTCCAGGATACCGCTAATCGAGCCGGCCACCGTTCTAGCCTCGGCGTCAAGCGTCGCTTCCCCCATACTGAACAAGGCTCGGTCTTGAATCGTCAAAACGAGACCGCTCGAGTTGATGGTCGCTTCAATCTCTTGTTCGAGCCCGTTCTTTTTGATGTATTGATTGACCTCTTCTTTTAACTCATCCAGTTTGGCGAGCTCATATGTCCGAGGATTCGCTGTCGTATCTGTCTTGTTCGTACGGCTGATGTCACTGTTCGAGGCGGTCGACGCTTGGAACACGCTCGTCCCGCCAGAGAACACTTGATTAAAGGATTGAGACATTTTCTCGAGCTTCGTCTGGTCGATGTTACTCGAGGCGAACAAGACGATGAAGAGGGCGAGTAAGAGCGTCAATAAATCGGCGTACGGGATTAACCAACCTTCCGGGATATGTTCCTCATGATCATGCTTCTTTTTGCGCTTCATAGTCGGCTCGCTCCTTTGGAGACAAATACACAGACAATTTATCTTCTAACGTCTTCGGAGACTCCCCACTTTGAATCGAGAGAATCCCTTCAATCATCATCTCTTTGATGATGACCTCGCTCTTCGAATACTGCTTCAATTTATTGGCGAATGGGAACCAGAGGACGTATCCTGTGAAAATCCCGAACAACGTCGCGACGAACGCGGCTGAAATCGCGTGACCGAGCTTTTCGATATCAGACAAATCTTTTAGGGCCGCAATCAACCCGATAACGGCTCCGAGAACCCCGAGTGTCGGCGCATACGTGCCGGCTTGGGTAAAGATGTCCGAGTTCGCTTTATGGCGTTGCTCCATGTTCTCGATATCGCGCGACATCACCTCGGCGATATATTCGGACGGTTGGCCGTCGATGACCATCATCATCCCTTGTTTCAAGAACGGCTCTTCGACTTGTTCGAGCGCTGTCTCGAGCGACAAGAGTCCTTCTTTACGCGCTTGCGTCGACAAGTCGACGAACTGTGTCAACAGCCCGGATTTACTTGGCAACTCCTGCTTTTTGAAGAGAATTCCGAACAACTTCGGTACGTTTTGCAGTTGTTCTTTGGAGACGGCGATACTGACTGCGGCCGCTGTCCCGACAAAAATGATGACGAGTGCTGCCGGGTTGATGAGCGGGGCAATCCCGGCTCCTTTCAATACCATCCCTCCGACGAGGGTGAGGAACCCAAGTATGAGTCCTACTAACGTGACGACATCCATGTCTATGTTTTCCACCTTTCTAAAAAAAATCAGGAGACAAAAAAAGCGAGAGACTTAACTCGTCTCCCGCAAATGCGTTCCCGATGGTTAAGCGCCGTTTTCGTCAATCAGCATTTGAATGCTGATATTTCGTTCTTCACGCTCTATATCGGTTAACACGTCGTATTTTTTTAATAATGCGTACAATTGATTCACAACTTCTTGATCGAGTGACCAATGTAGCAGTTCTTCAAGTTGGAAATAAAGATGGGCGGGCATACATTGTGACTGACGCTCCAACCTTCGCGAGACATCCGTTAGCGAATGATCTACCGTACTAGGGTCCACGGTTTCATTCAACCTCCTCAACATTCTTAAAGTCTATCTCTCATATTACCAAAAAAATCGGCAAACAGTTAGCGATACATTTTTCTAGTTGGCAATTTTAAAAGTGAGGAGTAATATGAGCCTTAGAAAACTAGATGTGAAGGAGATAGCGAGATGCGACATCGATTGACCGTGCGGGAAATGCGCATAAAACGAATTGAAGCGCTCTACCGGCTCGTGTTTGAAAAGCCGGCCCGCTTTATCGCGACTGGATTTTTACTCGCCATCTTGACTGGTGCGACCCTGCTCTACATGCCGTTTGCACAGACGCAACCCGTGTCGTGGATTGACTGTCTCTTTATCGCCACGTCGGCCGGTACGGTGACCGGGTTGTCGACGATTGATATCGGCTCTTCCTTCAACACGTTCGGCGAGCTCGTCATCGTCGCCTTGATTCAAATCGGAGGCCTCGGCTTCATGACGGTCGCTCTCATGTTACTCAGCGTGCTCGGGAAGAAAATCGGCTTGAAACAGCGGATTCTCCTTCAAGAATCGCTCAACTTGTCGGGGCCTGGCGGCACGGTCCGGCTCGTCCGCAACATCGTCTTCACGACACTGATCGTTCAGTTTCTAGGCATGCTGTTTTTAACGTTCGAACTGTACAGCACCGGTGATTATCGCTTCGGCGAGGCATTGTATTATGGCTTCTTCCATGCGGTATCAGCGTTCAATAACGCGGGGTTTGCCCTTTGGCCAGACAGTTTGATGCAATTTGAACAGAATACGGCCATCGTCATCACGATTGCCGTCCTCTTGATGATTGGAGGGCTCGGCTTCACGACGATTGCGGACGCGACCGAGGTGAAGCGCTGGAAACGGCTCGCGCTGCATTCGAAAATCATGATTGCGTCACTCGCCATCGTCAACGGCATTGCCTGGTTCGCGCTCATGCTGTTTGAATGGGTGTCGACGGAAGGGAGTTTATATGGACGCCCGTTCGGTGAAGCGTTGCACGTTACTTTCTTCCAGGCGGTGACGACACGGACGGCCGGTTTCAACACGGTCGACATCTCGACGATGGCGCCTGTGTCGATCGGTGTCGTCTTGATTCTCATGTACGTCGGTGCAGGGGCCGCTTCCACCGGGTCCGGGATTAAAGTGACGACCGTGGCTGTCATTTTGGCGGATATGTGGGCGTTCATCGTCGGTAAAAAGGAGACGGTCATCTTGGAGCGGACGATTGACGCGTTCCAAATCAAAAAAGCGTATATGGTGGCCATCACCAGTTTCATCTTTATTTTATTGATTACCGCACTGACCATCTTGACGAACGGCCACATTTCGGCGACCGCGCTCCTATTCGAGACGGTCTCGGCGTTCGGCACGGTCGGGTTATCGCTTGGAATCACGGCAGAACTGAACGATGCCGGAAAAAGCTTTATCATGTTCATGATGTTGCTCGGCCGCGTCGGCTCGTTGACGATTCTATTCACGGTCGCGAGACAAATGGACCGGAAGATTCGCTATCCAAAAGAGAAGTTGTTAATCGGATGACACACAAAAAGCCCTGTTCAGGGCTTTTTGTGTGTCTCGTAATAGGCGACGACTTTCGGCAAGTAGTCTTTCAAGTCAGGACAGACGATGTCCGTCCCGCTCAGTGCCCGCAACGTCTGGGTCGTATCGAAATGGACTTGATGTTTGAAATAGGCGAGTAGTTCGCGCGGAACGCCGTAACGTTCCGACAGATGCAGCGCCGAGAATCCGGTCTCCGCGACTGCGTGTGGAATCGTCCCGCGTGGAGGACGACCGAACATCTCTTCATGAATCATCCGGTACACTTCGCGTGCGCCGTGCGGGAACGGGTCCGTCAAATGGAACGTCCGTTTTAAACCGACCGGGGCGTGGGCGAGATAAGCGGTCGCCTCGACGACATAATCATACGGGACGAGGTTCACTTCGATATTCTGTCGTCCAATGTAAGGCAGCGGGGCGGCTTGGCGGAGTTGGTCCATCAGCTTCAAGACGAAGTAGACCCCGTCAAACTTTTTCGTCTCGCCGGTCTCGCTATGGCCGATGACGATGCCGGGACGGATGATGGTCACCGGCATCGAACCGAGCTCCCGCGAGACGATGGCCTCGGCTTCATACTTCGTCGCCTCGTAATGATTTTTAAAGCGGACACGGTGCCATAACTCGTTCTCATAAACGGTTCCTTGACGGCGTCCGGACACATAGGCGGTGCTGAAGTAGACGTATCGTTTCAAGTGCGGGGCCCGTTTCGCGAGCGAGGTGATGTGTTTCGTCCCAAGCAGATTGATGCGATACCCGACATCATAAGGGATGCTCAAGTCGTACGCAGCGGCCAAGTGAAACACGTAATTCACTTCACGTTCGATGACCGAGCGCATGATCGGGTCGAGCACGACTTCAGGCAGCGTGATATCGGCCTCGACGAGCACGAGTTGGTCATCTCGTAACGATGTCGCTTCCAACAGCTCCTGTTTTAAAGCGAGTGCCCCGGAACGTTCGGTCGGGAGGTGGAGCGCGTAAATCGTTCCGATTTGATTCGGCAAGGTTGCGAGGTGCGTGATCATCTTTCCGGCTAAAAAGCCGGGGAAACCGGTGAAAGCGTAATGGTTCATAGTGTCTCCTCCGCTAAGTCCAACGTGAACGTGAATGTCGAGCCGACGCCGACGCTCGACTCGACCTCGATACTACCGCCGTGTGATTCGATGATTTCCTTACAAATTGACAGCCCAAGACCCGTCCCGCCAATTTGACGTGTGTCCGAGTTGTCGACGCGATAAAACTTTTTGAATAACTCTTCGAACGCATGCTCGGGAATCCCGATGCCGAAGTCTTGAATGGAGACGTGGGCTTGGTTACGTTCATGGCGGACCCGTACCTCGACTTCGTGGTGATGAGGCGAGTACTTGATCGCGTTCGAGAGCAGGTTGATGATGACTTGCTCGATGCGGTCTTTGTCGGCGATGAGGTGAAGCGATTCATAGGCGTCATCGAAATGAATCGAGTGATTGCTCGTCTCGCGGAAGCGTTCGACAACATCGCGGACGAGTTCGTTCAAGATGAAGTGGTCTTTTTTATACTCTTGATTGCCGTCTTCCATTCGTTGAATATCGAGAAAATCGTTCAACAGGTCGGTCAGACGCTTCGCTTCCTTCGCCATCGTCTTTAAGTAGCGCTCACGCTTTTCGGGGTTCAAGTCGCGAGTGAGCATCAATTCGATATATCCCGACAGTGACGAGAGCGGGGTTCTCAGTTCGTGGGACACGGTGCTGACCAATTCGTTTTTGATTTGGTCCATCCGTTCTTCTTCGGTCCGGTTGCGAAAAACAAACAAGAACCCACTGTCCATTCCGATTTGGCGTTTCGTATCCATACCAGTCCCATACATCTCGTAATATTGCTCGTCCCGATCATTCGGTTGCGGAATCGAGAAGCGCATTGACACTTCTCGCGCCGATCCGTCGAGCAACAAATCGATTTTTTTCAACATCTCGGTGCGGTCACGCGCGCGGAATGTCGTCAGGAGCGGAATTCGCTCTTGCATCTTGTTCGGGGCGATACCCGGCAAATCGAGCAGACGACGGGCGTGCACGTTCATGAAGAGGACGCTGCCGTTCGATTCGGTCAAGACGAACGCTTCATTGGACGCCTGTAAAATCGATTGGATGATATCCCGTTGCCGGGCGATGGCGTTCTTCTCCCGCTCGAGCATGCGCTCGACTTTCTTTCGGTCGCTGATGTCGCGCATGACGGCGACACGAAGCGTCTGACCTTGGAACGTCACTTCTTTCGGGTACACTTCCATCTCGAGGAACGTCCCGTCCTCACGACGGCCGATGACCTCATACGGTGTCTGGATATGATTGCGAATGCGGCGCAACACATCGGCCCGGTAGCCTTCGGCGATGAACTCGATCGTTTGACGGCCGACCATCTGTTCGGCCGGGATGCGAAAAATCGTTTCGGCCGCCTTGTTCGCGTCTAAAATCGTCCCGCCTTCATGGAATAGCACAGCTTCGATGACTGATTCGGCAAACATGCGATAGCGTTGTTCTTTATGAAGCAATTCGCCTTTCAAGGCAATCTCAGGACTGACATCGAACACGAAAAAGAAAAAGCCGATGACGCGTGCCTGCTCATAGACAGGGTGCATGAACAGTTTTCCGACGAAATGGGTCCGGTCTTTTCGTTGGAACTTCCATTCACGGTCGCCTCGGTCTAACGCCACACGAAGCATCTGTTCGAATGACAAGAGCCGCTCCGTTTCGTCTTGATAGTGGGTCCGCTTCTCGCTCAGTTCTCTTGACTCGAACAGACCGAATGGGGTCATTTCATAGAGTACTTCGTGCGGCGCATATCCGAACAGTTCGGTCGCGCCTTTATTGAAGCGATTGATCAACAGATTGGCATCGGTCATGATCATCGCCATATCAAGCTCCGTGTGCATCATGGCTTCGAACGCGTTATGTTGTACCGTCACCCGTGTATCGAGCGGGAGCGGCTCGATTGAGAGGATGTAGACGTCACCATTGGGGATGGCGTGAATCCGGATCGTCGGCATCTCATACGTCCAAGATAGTCCTTGCTCCATCCGTCGTGACAGCTCCATCGTGATCGGTGACTGGTTGACCATATGAAAAATGTTTGATCGCGTTTGTAAGTCTTCAGGGAATTGCTCTAAAAACGGACGGTTTGCTTGGACGATTGTCCCATCCGTCGTGATTAACGCTACACCGTACGGTAAGGCGTGTAGCAGTTCGCTTTGGAGATGTCCTCGGTTCTCCATTAACGATGATCCCTCCTTCTCTATATCAAACGGGTACATCTTCAATACATTCGACAGCTCCCCCTTTGTTTTCCTGCCTTCAAACGGTAAAGTGAAGATAAGAACACATAGAGAGGGCGATGGACGTGAAAGGAATGGGGCTCAGCTTAATGATTGCCCTCGGGTTATGGTGGTGGGATGCACCGATTTGGAGCATCATCGCTTGCGTGGCAGTCGGCCTGCTTTGGCTCATTTGGCGGATGCGTCTCTCGACGATCCACCGCATCGACCGGATGGACGGCCGAGAATTTGAACTATTTTTAGAGGAAGTGTTCACCGCGCTCGGGTATACCGTGACGGTGACCCCGGCGTCACGTGATTTCGGGGCGGATTTGCTCCTTGAAGCAGAAGATGGATGGTCGATCGCGGTCCAAGCGAAACGCTATGAAAAGGCGGTCGGACTCGAAGCCGTCCAGCAAGTCGCGGCGTCTGTTCCATACTATGGCGTGAACGAGGGCTGGGTCGTGACGAACTCATCGTATACCGATAGTGCGTACGAATTGGCGGAACCGAATCAAGTTCGTCTGATTGCAAGAATGGAGCTCGAACAGTTGCTAAAAGAGGCCGGTTTTAAGCGATAAAATCAGGCGTGTTCACAACTTTGACAGAATGGCGGATTGTGTCGAAGAAAAAGGGGTTGTCTTTTTCATCAATCGATGCAATAATCATCTTCGTCATATGAAATATGTAGTCGCTGAAACGAGGAAAGGCGGCTAGCAGTACCAATTTGGGGGTTTCATAGAAAGACCAACCAAACACACACAAATCCAAGGTTGGAACGTATTAGGAGGAAAAGCGGTGCGCAAATTAATTTATGTAAAAGGTTGTGTCTTTACGCAAGGCGAAGCAACCATTTATGACGAGACAAATGATGCGATCGGATCTGTTCACCGCGACGCGGAGGGCAGTGTTCAAGTGCATAACTTGTCAGGCCGTCAAATCGCTCACGGGAAGTACATCCCGAACTGTCAAAAGTGGGTCGTCATGAACCACGACGGGCAGGCGATTGGTCAGTTGAAGGACAAATTCTCGTTATTCGGGAAAAAGTGTGAGTACAACGTCTATGAACGCGGACTCTATACGATTCAATACGATGTCGAGCGCTATAAGTTCAGCGTTCGAGACAAAGCAGGCAAGCTTGTGGCGGAACTCCGCAAACAAGAGGATGACTGCTTCTGCTTGACGAAAGAGGCCGACCAACTCTCGATGTTCGAGTTGTTGTCTGTCCTTAAAACGTTGACAGTAAAATCACGGATGCCCATCGCGGTATCGGTGTGACCAATATGACGAACACCAGTCACGGCGACTGGTGTTTTTTTATGAAAAAAAGCTCCATTCGACGTGGTCAAATGAAGCGGTTCAAATAATGTTTGGCCTCGATCTCGAGGGTCGTCACGCGGTGCGCGTATAAACAGAGTTTAAGGACGTGCAAGATGTTCGGGTGAGTATAGCCCATCTTCTCGATTGAACGCTTCGCACGGGTGTCGAGGAGCTCGATCGGGCTCGTCGACTTGGCGTACTCGGCGTAGAGACGATAAAAGTCGATCGGTGAGATGAGGTCGTCTTCATCACGGTCAGGGTTGTTGAAGATGAGCGCCAGGAGCGAACTCGTCTCTTCTAGCGAGAACAAGTGCTTCAAATCATCGAGTAAATAAATGATGGCCGCTTGTTGGAGCGAGTACTTTTTACCGACCCGGGGCACTCCGATGATTTTCCGGACCTCTCGTTTCGTCCAGTTTTGGATCGTGGTGGCGGATAAGTGTTCCCCCGTCAACGTGTTCGCCAAAGCAACGATTTGATTGATCGACAATCCGTTCTTTTCAATATGAAACAAATGAATTTTGCGAAGTTCTTTCGGGAAATGCTCACGCACGTCCTCTGGGAAGAGAGAGATGGCCCGGTCTACGTCGCCAACCCGCATATAATGAAGGCAATCAGCCAAAGTTTGAATCGAAATTGCGTCGCGCATACAGGCATCCTTTCTATAGCCACCTACGTCCGTTGGCTATACAGTCATTTGACCTCATTCTACCAAATGTTTGAAAAGGAAGCTAGGCTATCGCCTGATTAAGGTATAATGGAAACGTATAAAAAAATGTAGATAAAGGTGGTCCAACGATGAATGAATGGGTCAGTTCCATCCTGTCCATCGTCATTGTCCTGGTGTTTCTCGTCGGTCTTGAACAGATTGGCAAACGCCTCGGCTGGACGGATGAGACAATTCGAAAGAGTGTACATATCGCGGTCGGCCATTGGTCGCTGCTTGCAGTCTGGTTAATGGAGACTTGGTACGTCGCAGCCGTCCCGCTCGTCTTCTTCACGTTTGCGAACGCATTGCTTCTTTATAAGAGTCCGTCACCGGTCCACCAGACGGAGCGCAAATCACTCGGTACCGTCTATTATCCGATCGCCTTGCTCGTCATCCTGTACTTTTTCTTCGAATCGGAGCCGCTCGCTTTTTTGGCCGGATCGCTCGTTTTGGCGTGGGGAGATGGGTTGGCCGCTCTGATTGGACGTAAATATGGTACAGTGACGTACGACTTATACGGACAGAAACGCTCGTTTCAAGGGAGCATGGCCATGTTCCTCAGTTCGTACGCTGTCCTCTTTTTATTGTTTTTGTGGGATGATGTTCCACTTTGGCAAGTGGTAACATATGGATTCATCATTTCCATTATCGCTACGTTGACAGAAGCGATTTCGTATCGGGACTGGGATAATTTCACAATTCCTATCGTGGTGGCAGTAGCTACATCATTATTGCTATAAACTAATTGCTTCATTGTAAAGAAAACGTTGCTTGTCACCCCTGTCAAAGATTTGTATACTGTGTTTCGTACTGAAATCATTCAGTGACGTGTTTGCCTCTCTCTTGACAAACCGAGGCATGCTTAAAATAGAACGTAAAGGATTGAGGCAACGCATGAGCTTTTTAGACCAACTACTTACTATCATTCCGGCCGATCGCGTCAACCAAGACGAACCACTGTCGGCACACACGTATACAAAATTAGGCGGGAAGGCCGATTATTTCGTGGCCCCGCACACGTACGAGGAAGTACAAGCCGTGCTTGAACTTGCTCATCGCGAGAGCGTCCCGTTCATGATTCTCGGGTTTGGATCAAACTTGATTGTCCGTGACGGCGGCCTTCGCGGAATCGTCTTGAACTTGAACGAGTTGAAAACGATTCGTCGCGATGGGAATCAATTGATCGCCCAAGCCGGCGCGGCCATCATCGATGTGTCACGCCAAGCGCTCACCGAGGAACTATCAGGCTTAGAATTCGCCTGTGGCATCCCGGGGACGGTCGGTGGCGCGGTCTACATGAACGCAGGCGCCTACGGTGGAGAGACGAAAGACGTCATCGCGAGCGCGGTCGTCTTGTCACCAGAAGGCGAACTCATGACGCTCACGAAAGAAGAGCTCGACCTCGATTATCGGACGAGCCGAGTTTCTAAAGACGGGCTGATTGTCCTCGAAGCGACGTTCGAACTCGAGCCGCTCGGCTATGAGGCAATCAAAGAAGTGATGGATGACTTGACGCACAAGCGCGAGTCGAAACAACCGCTTGAATACCCATCGTGTGGTAGCGTCTTTAAACGACCGCCTGGTTACTTTGCCGGTAAATTGATTCAAGACTGCGGCCTGCAAGGGAAGCGGATTGGCGGGGCGGAGGTCTCGCTCAAGCACGCCGGATTCATCGTCAATATCGATGAAGCGACGGCGACTGAATATATCTCGCTCATCCGTCACGTCCAAGCGACGGTGAAGGCGAAGTTCGAGATTGAGCTTGAACCAGAAGTCAAAATCATTGGTGAGGATATCGCCGTCGAAAACGCATAAGCACGAAAACGCTCGAACCAACCGGTTCGAGCGTTTTTTGATGATGTGACGACATAAAAACCGACAGAATAGTTCTGTCGGTTTGGTCCTTACGCTTGTAATTGTTTTGTGACCGCTTCAGCAGGCGCCACGAACGTGTAGCCGAGGTCACGCGCGACAGCCTCATACGTGACTGTCCCGTCGATGACGTTCAAGCCTTTGAGTAACGCCGCGTTTTCACGAAGCGCCGGGAAAATCCCTTTTTGAGCGCACTCGACGATATACGGCATCGTCGCGTTCGTCAAACCGAGCGTCGACGTCCGTGGGACAGCACCTGGCATGTTGGCGACGGCATAGTGTTGGACGCCGTAGCGCTCATACGTCGGTGCGTCATGCGTCGTAATATGGTCGATCGTCTCGCAAATCCCGCCTTGGTCGATGGCGACGTCGACGATGACCGACCCCGGTGACATCTGTTGCACCATTTCTTTTGTGACGAGTTTCGGTGCTTTCGCGCCTGGGATGAGGACGGCACCGATGACGAGGTCACTGTCAGCCACTTGTTTGGCGATATTGTAGCTGTTTGAGATGAGCGTATTGATCGTGTTGCCGAATTGGTCGTCGATTTGGCGAAGACGGGCTGGACTGATGTCCATGATTGTGACGTTGGCACCGAGGCCGATGGCGATGCGGGCTGCGTTCATCCCGACGACACCTCCCCCGATGACGGTGACGTTCGCACGTGGTACGCCAGGCAAGCCTGACAAGAGAATCCCTTTTCCACCGTGCGGTTTTTCAAGGATTTGGGCCCCGATTTGAGCGGCCATCCGTCCAGCCACTTCGCTCATCGGTGTGAGGAGCGGCAACGTGCGGTCGATTTCAACCGTCTCGTAAGCGATCGCCGTCACGCCTGAATCGACGAGTGCTTTCGTGAGATCTGGTTCGGCTGCCAAGTGCAAGTAGGTGAAGAGCGTCAAGTCCGGACGGAAATAACGATATTCAGACGGTTGCGGTTCTTTTACTTTCAACGCTAATTCGACGTTTCCCCAAACGTCTGCGGCTGTGTCGACGATTGTCGCCCCTGCATCGACATACTCCATGTTCGTGAAGCCGCTCCCGACACCGGCTTCCGTCTCGACGAGAACCTCGTGTCCAAGCTCAGTTAATACGGCTGCACCCATCGGCGTCAAGGCGACGCGGTTTTCATTGTTTTTGATTTCTTTCAATACCCCGATTTTCATGTAAAGTTCCCCTTTCTCTCTACTGACACAATTTGTTCACACCTCTAGTATAGACCCATCCGAAAACGCTGTCTTTAGCATGGATTCTAAAAATGACAATGCCCACTTTGTGAAAAATCACAAAGCGGGCATCAATCATCTTGTCGGTATTGGCCTGCCTTGATGGCGAGGTAAACAGCGGCTCGTTCGGGCAATGAGACTTGCGTAATATTCGTCAGGTCCTCGATGCGGCGAATCCGATAGAGCACGGTGTTCGGATGGATGTGAAGATGGGCGGCGACGCGTTTGACGTTCCCATCAAAATAGAAATACCACTCGAGCGTCGTGACGAGCTCGGTATGATGGGCGACATCATATGCCTGCAAACGCTCGATGGTCGGATGCGTTTCGAGCCGAAGCCCGATTCGGCGAGCGAGATCTGGGACGAGCTGATAAATCCCGATTTGTTCGAACGTGTGCGTCGCGGCAAGCTCATAGGGGAACTTCCGACGAAGCGAGGTGACCTGTCGTGCTTCTTCCATCGCGGCATACAGCATGTCGCTCTCAAAGAAACGACGGCTGACGCCTAAACGTGGATCGACTTCCGTGAATTTCTCTCGGAGCTGTGTCTCGAAGCGATTGGCCCACTGCAAAAGTGCCGTCTCTTCCTCGGCTAACTCCGATTTCATATAATGCCAGACGAGTAGCTGTTGACCATCGATGGCGTGCAACACGACCTCGATCGCTTGTTGGGTCGCGAGAACATAAAACAATCGCTCCGCCAGCTGTGGGGTGATCGGTTGGCCGCACTCGATGATGGTGAGTCGGCTGGCGACAGCAATCGGGGCGAGTTCGTTCAAACGATCGCGATGAGCGGGCGACAAATTGGGGCTGGCCAACACCTCTAAAAAGAAACGCTCGAGCTCGGCATCGATGCGCCGCTCATGCATGGCGATGGTCATGAGCAATTTTTTAGCGATGCTCGCGCCTTCTTTTAACACAGTGAGCTCTTGTTCCGAGAACGGGGTCGTTCGGGCCAGGCTCCAAATATAACCGAGCACATCGTCCTGTTGTTTGATAACGACAGCGGCACGTTCGCCTAAACCGACAGCCACCCGGGCTGGGATGACGACCGGTTCGTCTCGGTCGATCACTTCTTGCAGGATTCCACTTTCCCATAAGTCCTCGATGACCGCTTCCGGCACACGACGGCCGATGATGGTCGCGATGCGGGCCGGGTCGGTCGAGTCGGGGTGGGTGCTGTAGGCGAGCAACTGGTGGTGGCGATTTTCAATCGTGATTGGGGCCCGAATCGCTTGTCCGATTGCTTCGGCGAGTGTATCGAGCGATTCATAAGATTTCTGCAAAAAAGGCATGTCGATTCCTCCTCTCTCTCACTATACCGTCTCTGTTGTGAAAGTTCACAAAAAGATGGAAGTGTTTTGAGAAGAAGGGGCGACATGCCTCTAAAATTCAGCTTAAATCGGGAAAAACAATCCGATGACGAGACCGAGCAGGGCACCGACGATGACTTGGAACGGGGTGTGACCGACCAACTCATTTAAAATCGGTGTCTCATGTTTGATGCCTTTGAAATAGTCGTTCAACAAACGGGCTTGGAACCCGACCGCTTGCCGGACACCGGTCGCGTCGTACATGACGATCGTCGCGAAAATCAGGGCGAGCGCGAACATGCTGGAGTCGAGCCCTTCGATACGCCCGATCACGGTCGTCAATGCGACGACGGTCGAGGAGTGGGAACTTGGCATCCCACCTGAGGCAAACATGATTTCAAGTTCAAAATCTCGTGTTTTAATGAGTTCGGTTACGAGCTTGGCCGCTTGGGCGATGAACCACGCGAGCAAGGCGGCGAGTAAAGGTTCGTTAAAGAGCAATCGATTCACTTCCTGTCTGACAATGGTATCTACACTATACCCGATTCTTTCAGGCACTAGACGTAAAGTTTTTGTCAAAAAAAGCACCTCGAGCATAGGCTCGAAGTGCTTCTCGGTCGATTTTTGTTACCCGACGACGCCTTCAGTCTCCTGAAGTTTGTCCGCGATATTCTCGATGATATAGCGGTTACGTGGATGCTCCTGGCACTCTTTCGAGCATGAACGCATTTGTTTCGGTTCACACTCTTCACAACAGAAGTGTTGAGCATTACACACCGGGTTGGCACAATTAACGTAACGGACCGTCTTCGTCCCACAGTGCATGCACTCGGAAACAACCGACGGATTGACCGTGTTGACTGGGACGTTGATGCGCTCGTCAAAGACGTAGAGCTCGCCTTCCCAATTTTCGCCTTTCGTGGCGTCGTCTTTGCCGTACATGGCGACGCCGCCTTTTAGGTGGAAAATGTTGTCGTGACCTTGGTCACGCATATATGCGGTAAATTTCTCGCAACGGACGCCTCCGGTACAGTACGTGAGTAAGGTTTTCCCTTCGTAGAGGTCCTTGTTCTCTTCGAGCCAATCTGGCATGTAACGAGAAGCCTCTACGTCGATTTTGATCGCATTTTTAAAGTGACCAAGATCGTACTCGTAGTTGTTACGAACATCGAGGATGACGACATCGTCGCGATTCATCATCTCTTTCCATTCTGCCGGTTCGAGGTACGCACCGTGCTGTTTAGGAACGTCGAACTCACCATCAAAGCGCCACGTCACAAGCTCTTTCTTATGACGGACAAAGATTTTTTTGAACGCATGCTCTTCGACTTCATCGATTTTGAACTCGATATCGCTGAAAAGCGGGTTCGCTTTCAAGTCGTTCATGTATTGCTCGGTCTGTTCCCAAGTCCCAGAGCACGTTCCGTTGATTCCTTCGGAAGAAATCAAGATCCGTCCTTTGATGCCAAGGTCCTTACAATACTTGAGGTGCTCTTGTGTGAGCGTTTCTGGGTCTTCGATGTTGACGTACTTATAGTACAGCAAGACCCGCATTGGTTTTGTTTCCATGTTATTACTCCCCTGTGTTCAGTTTTTTGCAGGAAAACGAACGTTGGGTTGTGTCGTTCGACGAGCGGACTTGCCTGCAACCACAAGTCCATATTATATGATAGATATCACAGCGAAATTTCGCAAATACTTTTTATTTTTTTTACTGGCGTGCAGGGGGATGCGTCTTCCTGAGCGAAATCGGGTAAAAGGTATTAATGAAAGTCGAAGGTGGAAACTGATATGCTCACATCACTCCAACAATGGATTATCCAACTGATTGAATGGCTGCAAGAGCTTCCGGGAGGCCCATGGGCAGGACTAGGGGCGCCGTTCCTTGAGGCGATCTTTCCATTTCTTCCGCTCGTCCTCATCATTTCGGCGAACGCGGCCACGTATGGGTTCTTGCTCGGGACGTTATTGTCTTGGGTCGGTAGTTTACTAGGGACGATTCTTGTCTTTACAGCCGTCCGTTACGTATTCCGTAAACCGATGACACGGTGGCTCGAAAAACATAAACAAGGGGTATATTGGCTGGAACGCATCAACCATATGAGCCCGATCTCGCTTGGGTTTTTATATTCGCTCCCGTTCATCCCGGTCAGTTTGATCACATACTTACTTGCCCTCATTCAAATGCCGCTTCGGACATTCATCATGGCGGCGGGGTTCGGGAAACTGCTTGTCGTCTTGATTTTTTCGGTCATTGGTGACCAGTGGGAAGAGTTTATTCAAAGTCCGTTCCGCTTATCGATGCTTGGACTGTTACTGTTTGTTCTTTGGGCGATCAGCCGTGGCCTCGAGGAATTGCTCAAGCGGCGCGCCTTCAAAAAACGCAACGAACAACTTCAACGTGAACGTGAAACGAAACGTCAAACGACCCTTCGAAGCTAGTGCTTCAAAGGGTCGTTTTGGTCAGGCGCGCTTTTTGAAACGCGGGAAGTTAAAGACGATGGCCAGCCCTCCGCAAATGAAGAGCAGGAATGGATAGAACATATACGGGACGAGCGCTGGTGACGCCGTATTCGTCAATTCGGCGGCGATGAGCAGCTGTGCCCCATAAGGCAACAGGCCTTGGACGCCACACGAGAAGATGTCGAGCACACTCGCTGATTTCTTTCGCTCGATGTCATACGTGTCGGCGATATTGGCGGCGAGCGGACCGGCCACGAGAATCGAGATCGTGTTGTTCGCCGTCGCAACGTTCGTCGCGCTGACGAGCCCGGCGATGCTCCATTCGGCACCGGCACGTTTTTGAATCCGCGACGTGAGCGCGTCACGCAAGTAAGTGAGCCCGCCGTTATGCGAGATGAGTCCGACGAGTCCGCCCATGAGGAGCGTCAAGAGCGAAATCTCGGCCATACCCATCATCCCGTCTGCCATAGCCGTGACGTATGAAGTGACAGCCAAACTCCCATCGATCAAACCGATGATGCCGGTCAAGGCAATCCCGCCAAGCAAAACGAGAATGACGTTCAACCCGGTCAAGGCGAGAGCGATGACGGCGAGGTATGGAATGAGTTTATACCATTCGAACGCGGCTGCATCGACAGTCGATTCTCCACTCGATAACACCGATAAGAGGACGATTGTGATAAGGGCGGCCGGGAGGACAATCCAAAAGTTGGTTCGGAATTTGTCACGCATATTGGTACGCTGGGTCCGGACGGCAGCGATTGTCGTGTCCGAGATGAACGACAAGTTGTCCCCGAACATGGCACCACCGACGACGGCAGCCGCCGCGATGGCGATATTGACGCCACTTTCTTCGTGGATACCGAGCGCGATCGGGGCGAGGGCGGCAATCGTGCCCGTCGACGTTCCCATCGCCATCGAGATGAAAGCCGCGATGACGAATAAACCGCTCAGTAGAAGCGAGGACGGTAAAAATGTCAGCGCCGCATTGACGGTCGCGTCGATTGCGCCGATTGCTTCGGCGACACTCGAGAACGCTCCGGCGAGCAAGAAGATGAAGACCATGATCAAAATGCCGGGGTTCCCCGCACCTTGGGCGACACGCTCGACCGTCTGAGTGACGCTGCCTTTCGTCATCATCGCCGCGACGATGACCGCGATCAACGCCGCGATCAGGACCGGGAATTTATAAAAGTCGTTATAGTAGATGCCTGCCCCGATAAAGAAGACGAGGAAGACGAGCAAAGGCAATAGTGCCCATTTGTTAGCTGTCGGTTGTTCCAATCGATTCACCTCATTCATAAAATAAAAAGAGAGCCTTCTGAAAAAAGGCTCTCTCTACAAGAAAACACTTTTTTCATCTTTCGAGCAGACTGCTCGCTGGATTTGGCACAGGTTACCCGCTGCCGAGACGTCACTGGGCCAGTCCCTCAGTCTCTCTTGATAAAAAAGTTGTGATATTTAATTATAAGACACGTTCCCTAACGTACCTGTTTCAAATCCGCTTGTCAATAGCAAACCCCCACGCGGTGAACGTGGGGGTGAGTCAGGTCGTTAAGAAATTGTAATGGGCGACGCGGTTGCGTCCGGCGTACTTCCCGCCGACGTAGAGGGCCCGGTCAGCGTTACGGATCGTATCGTCGAGGCGTTTGTCACCGAACGCCTGAATCGTGTCGACACCGATCGAAGCGGTGACGGGGATATCGATTCCGTCGACGTGGAACGGTTTGTTCTCGATTTGTTGGCGGATGCGCTCGGCGATCTCGACGGCGGCCTCAACATCACAACGGTTTAAGAGCAAGATGAACTCTTCACCGCCGTAACGGGCGGCAAAATCTTCGGTGCGGAGTGCCTGGCGAATCCGCCGTCCAAACTCTTGGAGCACACTGTCCCCGACTTGATGTCCGTGCAAATCGTTGATTTTTTTGAAAAAGTCGATGTCGAGCATCGCGACCGAAATCGGATACATCGAACCGTCCGAGATTTGTTGAATCCCGTATTCGTAAAACGCGCGTGCATTCGCGAGCAGCGTCAAGCTGTCGGTCCGACTTTCCGTGTAAAGACGGTCGCGCTCATGGCAACGGCTGATCGTCCGGTTGAACGACTTGAGAAGTTTGACGATTTCACGTTGGATGGTCGAGGGATACCCATAGACGTGTTCACCCGTCATGACGAGCCACGTGCGAATCCCTTCGATCTCCTCGGACCGAACCGAGATGAAACTATGATAGTCGTCGTCAAATTCGTTCGACAGTGGTGCGTCCCATTCGAAGCGCATCTCATATTCGACCGAGGCTTCGTTCGGATAAGCGTGATCGAGCAAATCGAACACGATGTGACGGTCAATCGGCTGACGCGTCTTCAAATCAAAGTACAGGGTACGGTCGAACAGTTTAAACTCGACGAACCCTTCGTCATAGTGATTGAGCCGCTCACATTGACTGAGAAACACTTCGATGGCTTGCGCCTCGCTCTGCGATAACGACACGGCTTCTTTTGCCTCATCATACTGTTCAATCAACGATTTAAAGGCGTCTTGCCGGCCTTTTTGGATGATGAGCCGCTTGATGAAGAACGTCAACGCGGCAGCGATGCTGCTGACGACGAGTAAATTCGTCTCCCGGAACAACGAGGCCGCCAAAATGAAGACGAGACTGACGATATACGTATAAAACGCGATGCTCAGAAAATCGCGGACCGGGATGTCGACGCGGAACCACCAACCGACTTGATACTTTTGCACGACCGTGTTCAAGATGATGGCCAGAATCAAACCGGCGAGCGGCAGGAACGAGTCTTGAGAATAGAAGCCGAGACCGGTCACACCACCAAGTGCCAAGTAAACACCGGCTGGGATGGCAATCTCCAAGAAAGACGTGATGGCGTTCCAAGGATACGTGAAGCGGAAGCGTCGAAGCGCGACGCGCGGTTTCAAGTTTACGAACTGGAAGACGAGGAGACCAATCTGATTGACGAAAAGCGCCGTCTCGAAATCAAAAAACAAGAAAATGATGAGGACGATACTTTCCGAAAACGTGAAGTAGACGCCTTTCCGTTCGATGGAGTCCATTTGAAAAATGATGACAAGGAGCGCGATCAAGATGAACGGCAACGGCTCGATGGCGGGTATGTTCAATACGCCTGTGGCGAACAAGGTGATCGTCGATATGAGTAAAACACTCCATATGCTCCAACCAAGGACGGACATCTTGCGAAAATGGTTCATGGTTCCCTCCTATGTGGGAAAATTCGATATGTATGGTAGGAGATTCGGCACAATCATGCCTGAGTCCTGCCTATTCATCATAATGGCGGAATTCTAGCATTGAGTCTATATGAAATATCCTCTATAATGAAATTGCTTTTCAACCACATAGACGAAAGTCGATGAAAAAGAGAGTAACGATCGTTCCGTCAACAAAGCGACCTAGGGATTGGTGAGAGCCTAGGCTGACAAACATCGCGAAACGCACTTTTGAGATGCTGCCCGAACCTTAGTAGGCGTAGCCGGGGGACCCCCGTTATCACCGATAAAGCGGTCTGCGTCAAGCAGGCAAGAAGAGTGGTACCGCGGGCCATCCCGTCTCTTTGCATCTGTGCAAAGGGCGTTTTTTTTTATGAAAATTTTATAAGGAGGAATTGTAATGAGTTATGAACGCAAATATGCGGAAGCCTTGTCCCGTGTCATCGGGGACGAGTTGACGCTCGACCAAATTGAAGCTCTAATTGAAAAACCAAAACATGAGGCACACGGGGACCTTGCTTTCCCTTGTTTCCAACTCGCGAAAGCCTACCGGAAAGCGCCGGTCATGATCGCGACTGATATCGCGAACGATTTGAACGATGAATTGTTCACAAAAGTCGAGGCGGCTGGACCATACGTGAACGTCTTCTTGAGCCGTGACGTCGTGTCACAAGAAATCATCAACATGGTGCTCGACGAAAAAGCGGACTATGCGACGCATGCGACCCGCAACGAGACAATCGTGACCGACTTCTCGTCACCGAACATCGCCAAACCGTTCTCGATGGGACACCTCCGTTCAACTGTAATCGGGAACGCCATTAACCAGATCGCCCGTAAAAACGGCTACGACGTCGTTGGGGTCAACCACCTTGGGGACTGGGGGACACAGTTTGGAAAACTGATGGTCGCCTATAAAAAATGGGGCAACGAGGAAGCGGTACGTGAGCATCCGATTGCCGAATTGTTGAAGCTTTACGTTCACTTCCATGAAGAGGCGAAGACGCAACCGGAACTTGAGGACGAAGGCCGTGCTTGGTTCAAGAAACTTGAAGACGGCAACGAAGAAGCGACTGAGCTATGGACATGGTTCCGTGACGAGTCGCTCAAAGAGTTCCAAAAAGTATACGACTTGCTCGGCGTCGAGTTCGACAGCTTCCACGGGGAGGCGTTCTACAACGACAAGATGGACCGCATCGTCGCCATGCTCGAAGAGAAGAACCTTCTCGTCGAAAGTGAAGGGGCGATGGTCGTCTCACTCGAAGACGAGAACTTGCCGCCATGCTTGATTAAAAAGAAAGATGGCGCGACGCTTTACGCAACACGTGACTTGGCAGCGGCCGTTTATCGTCATGAGACGTATAACTTCGTCCAAGCGAACTACGTCGTCGGCGGCGAACAGGCGCTTCACTTCAAGCAGTTGTTCTCGGTCCTCCGTAAACTCGGCTACGACTTCGTCGATGGCATGCATCACGTGCCGTTCGGTTTGATTTTGCAAGAAGGGAAAAAGATGTCGACACGAAAAGGTCGCATCGTCTTGCTCGAGGAAGTGCTGAAAGAAGCAATCGAGAAAGCTCAAGGCAACATCGCCCAGAAGAACCCAGAACTTGCGAACGCGGACGACGTGGCACGTATGGTCGGTGTCGGCGCGGTCATCTTCCACGACTTGAAGAACGAGCGCATCAACAACATCGAGTTCGACCTCGACAGCATGCTCAAGTTTGAAGGCGAGACAGGCCCGTACGTGCAGTACACGAACGCGCGTGCGAACTCGCTCCTCCGTAAAGGCAACTACGACGGCTCGACATTCACGGGTGCGGATGACGACCACACGTGGGGCGTCGTGACGATGCTAAACGCGTTCCCACACGTGATCACACGTGCCCATGAGCGCCGTGAACCGTCGATCATCAGCCGTTACGTCCTCGACTTGGCGCAATCGTTCAACAAGTATTACGGCCATGTCCGTGTACTCGAAGAAGATGCTGGTAAACAGTCGCGTCTCGCCCTCGTCAAAGCGGTGACGATCGTATTGACAGAAGGACTCCGTCTGATCGGTGTTCAAGCTCCAGAAGAAATGTAAGCACAAATAAGGGACCCTTTTGAGGGGGTCCCTTTTCCTATGCCTTCATTCGTGTGACTGTCCGGGTTTTTGTATCGTACAAACACCATTCCCGGTCGAAGATGACGGCGCCGACGTTGATGACGTACCGTTTTTTCTTCAATGTGAACGGTTTCCCGATTTCCCAGGGAATCGAACGGCCTTTCCGGTAAATCCCCGGGATATGGCTGTGGCCGATAAAGACGAGCGGATACTTGCCTTTCTCGACGATCGGTTCCCAGTCCGGACTCCAGTTCACTTGATGGCCATGCAAGAACAACGCCTCATCGAGCGTCGTCTGTTCCGGTAATAATGAAATCCGCGTCTTAACTGGATGCGACACGACGAGCACCTCGTCAATCCGTTCTTCTTGATTGCCACGCAGACTCGGGAACGTGAGCAGCGCCTCGTAATCCGGATCGTACGTCACGACGTCGGACACTTCGTGGAACCGTTCGTTCCGTCGCTTTTTGCCAATGTGGCATTCATATAAATCGCCGAGGCAGAGGATATGCTCCGTCTCACGCCGGACCGACTCGAGGACGGCCTTCAAATCATCAAACGAACCGTGCGGGTCACTGATGATGGCGAGCTTCATCGGTAGTTCGTAAATTGGGCATCGACAGACAATTCGAGCTCACGGACGAGCTGCATGACGGCTTGGAGGTCATCGCGTGACTTGGCCGTCACACGGATTTGATCGTCTTGGATTTGCGACTTCACTTTCAATTTTGATTCTTTAATGGCGTTGTTGATTTTTTTCGCATCGTCTTTATCGATGCCGCTCTTCAACTTGACGCGCTGACGGACGGTGCCACCGAGGGCGCGCTCGATTTTTTGGTAGTCGAGGTTTTTCGTCGGCACGCCGCGCTTGATCAATTTCGAGATCATGACGTCCTTCAATTGCTCGAGCTTGTAGTCGTCATCCGATACGAGGACGAGGTCGCCGTTGTCGAGTGACATCTCACTCTTCGATCCTTTAAAGTCGTAACGGTTTAAAATTTCTTTCTCGGCGATTTGGATCGCGTTCTTCACTTCTTCCAGGTTCATTTCTGACACAATATCAAAAGAATTGTCTTTTGCCATGTTTCATCCATCCTTTACAAGGGTTTTGTTATAATGATAGCAGATTTGAAGTAGTGAAGGAGTGAAAGAGATGGAACATACTATCGATCAACAGACAAATGTAGATTTAGACCATATGGCGTATCACGGCAAAGACCTCGGGGTGACGTTTAAAGGTGATATCATCCGGTTGCGGGTCTGGTCGCCAGTCGCTGAAGAGATGACCGTAAAACTATACCGGACGCCGCGGGCACGAAAGTTCGAACGGATTGAGCTCGAACGGGCCGAGAAAGGGACGTGGGTCCTTGAACTCGACCGCGCTTCATTCGAAGGATATTTTTACGTGTTTGAAGCTACCGTCGAAGGCAAACGTGTCGAGTCGCTCGATCCGTATGCGAAAGTCGTCGGTGTCAATGGGAAGCGCGGGTGTCTGCTCGACCCGTCAGCGCTCAACCCGGACCATTGGGTCAAAGAACGTCCGCTCTTCCACTCTTCACAAGAGGCGGTCATTTATGAAGCGCATGTCCGTGATTTGACGAGCCATCCCGACAGCGGCGTCATGCATCGTGGCAAATTCCTTGGGATGACCGAGGTCGGCACGAAAACGCCGAACGGCTATCCGACCGCGCTCGACTATATCACCGCGCTCGGCGTCACGCACCTCCAACTCATGCCGTTCTTCGATTACGGTTCGGTGAACGAGTCGCGTGAGAGCGAGGCGAATTATAACTGGGGTTATGACCCGGTCCATTATTTCGCCGTCGAAGGTTCGTACGCCTCGTCTGCCGATGACCCGGCCGCTCGCATCATCGAGTTGAAGGCGATGATCCAGGCACTGCACGACCGTGGGATCCGTGTCATCATGGACGTCGTGTTCAACCATACGTATGACGCATTGACGACACCGCTCGGTCAGTTTGTGCCCGATTACTATTACCGCTTGAACGAGGATGGAACGCTCGCCGACGGCTCGGCGTGTGGGAACGATACGGCTTCAGAGCGCGCGATGATGCGGAAGTTGATCGTCGAATGTGTCTCATACTGGGCGAAAGAGTTCATGATCGATGGCTTCCGCTTCGATTTGATGGGGCTCCATGACGTCAAGACGATGAACCAAGTCCGGAAAGCACTCGATCGCATCGACCCATCGATTCTCGTCACCGGAGAAGGATGGGATCTCGACACGCCGCTCTCGGTCCGCAAGAAAGCGAACCAGCATAACGCCCATAAGATGCCACGTATCGCCCAGTTCAACGACGCGATTCGCGACGGCGTCCGTGGGGACGTGTTCATCGAGGACTTGCCAGGCTGGATCAGCGGCAACGCGGATATGACGGCGGACGTCAAGCGCGGCATTGCCGGCGCGGTGACAAGTCAGAGTTTTGCCGATGAACCGAACCAAGTCGTGAACTACGTTGAGTGTCATGACAACTTGACGCTTTGGGACAAGCTCGCCGTCACGAACCCGGACGATGACGAGACGACACGTCGTCGCCGGCATCGCCTCGCGACAACGATCGTCATGCTCGGTCAAGGCATCCCATTCTTGCATAGCGGTCAAGAGTTCTTCCGAACAAAAGATGGGGACGAGAACAGCTTCAACTCGGGTGAGGTCGTCAACCGTTTGGACTGGACACGGGCCGAGCAGGAGACACCGAGCGTCGAATACGTGAAAGGATTGATCAGTCTGCGGAAACAATATCCGTTGTTCCGTCTCGAGAACACGGAGCAGATTCGCAAACATTTGCGCTTCTTCGATGAAGAAGAAGGGGTGATCGCCTTTGAACTGAGTCGCCACGTCGAAGGGTATGTCGAACGTCATCTCGTCTACCATAACGGGCTCGAGGAAGCGGTCGAGGTGAAGCTGCCGGCCGGTAAGTTCGAGGTCCACGTTGAAGACCATACCGTCAATTTGACAGCGCCGCGCCTCCTTGAAGAACGACACGTCACGGTCGCACCGCTCTCGACGCTCGTCGTGACGGAACGCCGCCCGGATTACAGCAAATATGCGGTCGCCGGCGGGGCTGCCCTTGCGATCCTTGGTCTCTGGTACGTCGCGAAAAAACGCAAGAACAAACAGCAGTAACCAAAAAAAGGAGACGTCATTCCGTCTCCTTTTCCTCGTTCGTTTCAGTTTTGGCTGCCTCCAGTTCCATCATCTTCTTCACGATGATGTGTTTTGGCATATGCATGAGCTCCTCGAGCGGAACGTTCAGCTTTTTAGCAAGCTCGACCGCCGTCTCGGGAGAGAGTTGAAGTGGGCGCATTGAGGTTCCTCCTTTCACATTCAGGGTATGCTAATGCCAGTATACAGGAAAATCAGGCGCATGGAGAATGTGTTCTGTGAACACATTCAAAATCGAAAAATGCGTGGGGCGTTGCTAAGCTGAAACTAGGAAGTGATCAAATGTACAAACAAGTAGCAGACTATCAATTTCATCAAACGGTTGAATGGTTGGAGCGCGTTGGTGGAGGATGGATGTTGTATTTGGCGCAAACCGGTTTTCTGTTTTTTGACGAGACGTTCCAAATCCGATGGGAACTCGAGTGGAAATGGGCACCGTGCGCACTATATATTGAGCCTCATGGCAGACGAGCCGTCGCGCTGTTTCGGGATTTACAGACATACGGAGTCATGGATTTAACAAACGGGACGATGGAACGTCATCCGATCCCACGGACGTTTCATGACGATTGGTTCAGTAACCTGCACCACTG
The DNA here is from genome assembly GCF_057004685.1 of Exiguobacterium sp. FD-YE-25-4. NCBI lineage: Bacteria > Bacillati > Bacillota > Bacilli > Caryophanales > Exiguobacterium > Exiguobacterium sp. FD-YE-25-4. The sequence continues at coordinate 332,971 of NZ_CM168041.1, forward strand.
GTCAGGAGACGACCTGTTTCTTTACTCGGCCGAATCAGACATTGTCGCTTTGAACTTGAACGACCACACGTTCCGGTATAGCCGCTACGAAGAGGTCCCCGAGTTCGGAAATATCATCGAACTTGCCTATCAGCCGACCTATGATTTCGAACGATTCACGGCACCGGGCCTCGTGACGCTGTACGACGAACCGAATCAACAGTTCGTAGTCGAGAATGTTGCGTCGAGCGCGTCTTGGATGATTCCATACGGAGGTGACCGCGATCTGGCCATCGTCGATCAAATCGGCGAGACGACCGCGATCACATCGATGACGTCGTTCCAACTGTTTGAACGCGATCGCGAAGTGTTCTCGTCTGAAGTGTGTGCTGAAACTGAATTACTGAAAGTCGTCTTATTGGACGAACCGGGCGACCGACTTGTCGTCTTGTCAACGCCACGCCGCTTTTGCCATAGTTGGCTTCAAGTGTTCGAGCGTTGACGCTCCTGGACCAGACCATGGTTCAGGATTTTTTTACGAAGACTTGGTGAATCCCCAAAAAAACGGGAACAGTCTTCTTAGATGGAGAGGAGTGGACAGGGATGGAACGATTAGGACAAGCGTTAGTCCGATGGCGCTACGCTGTCGTGTTGATTTGGACGGTATTGCTCGCGGTATCGGTATATTTCGGATTACAGTTGCCAAGTGAACTGCGCGGCAACGGGTTCGCAATCCAAGACGGGCGTTTCGCCCAAGTGGAAGATACGTTGAACGACCGGTTCGACCGGGCCGGTGCCTCGATGATCGTCTTGTTGGAAGGTGGGGACCTTGATACGGTCATCGAGCAGCAACGGGATCGACTCGCTGAAGTCGATGGGATCGATGGCGTGATCACGCCAGCCGAGAATCCCGATGCCCGCTCAGGGGACGCAGCTTACTTATTGCTCGAGTTCGAGGATTACGATACGGCCGAGGCGTCAATCGATGACGTTCGCAACGCCTTGATTCGAGATACAGATACAGACGTGCGATTGACCGGAGAGCCGGTGTTCGCGGATGACTTGAATGAAGCGTCGAAGAATGACTTGATTCGGGCCGAGTTGATTGGGATTCCGGTCGCGTTGCTCGTCCTCTTGCTCGTCTTCGGGACGCCGCTCGCCGCGGTCATGCCATTATTCGTTGGATTGATTACGTTCATCGTGGCTGCCGGCTCGTTGTTCTTCTTTGCCCAAACGATGGAACTATCCATTTTCGTCTTGAATGCGGTCGCGATGATTGCCATCGCGCTCGGCATTGATTTCTCCTTATTGCTCGTCAACCGGTACCGGGAAGAGCTCGCGAAAGGGAAATCACGTGAGGCGGCCATCGTCCGAACGGTCGCGACGGCCGGACGATCGATTCTATTCTCAGGACTTTGCGTCTTCGTCGGACTGGCCGGGTTGCTATTCATCCAAGTCGACGTGTTCCAAGCCATCGCGCTCGGGGCGTTGATTGCCGTCGCCGGTGCGGTCTTGTCCGCGCTCACGTTGTTGCCGTCTGCCCTATACATCGTCGGAGATGCGATCAATAAAGGGCGTCTCGTCAAGACGAATGAGACGCGTTCCGAGGTGCGGTGGCAGAAGTTGGCCCGCTTCGTCATGAGACGTCCCGTCACCATGACACTCGTCGCACTCTTGCTGCTACTGCCAAGCCTCTGGTTCGTTCGTGACCTCGAACTGAACATCCCGGACGCCGATGCGCTCCCGACCTCGTACGAGTCACGGGCCGCCCTTGAGCGGTGGGACGACGTGTTCGGAGAGACGTCGATCGATGCGGTGCTCTTGTTTGAGACGAATGACTTGACCGATTCGATGATTCTCGATGAATTGACCGCACTCACTGATGAGCTATCCGAGGATCCGATTGTCGACAACGTCACGACGTTCTTGACGGCATCCGGTCTCGAACCAGCCGAGTTCCAACAACTCGCTGAAGCGGCACCAGAGCAACTTGAGGCGTTCGATCGTCTCATCACGCTTGAAGGAAATACAGACCTTGCCCTCGTCAACGTCAGTTTCAACGTCCCGCCAAGTGATAAAGACGCGCAGGCGTTCGTCCGAGATTGGCGCGAGAACGGTTTTGACGTCGGGGGACCAGCCGCGTTCAACGAAGAAATCTATGAAGAGATTTATGACAGCATCCCATATGCGGTCGTGACCGTGATCTTGGCGACGATGGTCATTCTCATGTGGGCGTTCCGCTCGGTCTTGATTCCAATTAAGGCGATTATCATGAACGTGCTCGGTCTCGGGGCGACGTTCGGTCTGCTCGTCATCATCTTCGAATCGGGTTACGTGTATGACGCCGAGACGATCAGTATATTGACCCCGGTGTTTATCTTCTCGCTTGTGTTCGGCCTATCGATGGACTACGAGGTGTTCCTCGTCTCGCGGATTGAGGAATATTATCGGGAGACCGGGGATAACGATTACGCGACGGAGATGGGACTCGCCAAGACGAGTAAAATCATCACGTCGGCCGCGGTCATCATGATCGTCGTCACGGGGGCGTTCGCCTTCACCGGCGTCAGCCCGATTAAACAGCTCGGGGTCGGGATCGCGCTCGCCATCTTCATCGACGCGACAATCATTCGCATCTTGCTCGTACCATCTTTGATGAAAATGTTCGGGGACTGGAACTGGTGGTGGTTCGGGAAGAAAGATTTACCGAAACGTAATCTACACTAAATATACATTTAATGAAATAGTCCTGAAAATGTGTTAAAATAGTTTCATGATTACGCGCAATTTGGGAAAGGAAGGTCTTTATGGATACCGAGAGGACATGGCCTCTGTTTCAATTGCCGGACTTCTAGCGTTGAGTTTTTACAAGCGACATCAATGTAAAAATCAACAAACGGAAGATCGGAGATGGAACAGATGGAACCGCGGCTACGACTGAGGATCCTCCTCTCCGTTGAAAACGGGGAGGACAATCGGAATGAAACGAGTTGCTACCATAGTGCTCGGAACGCTAATCATGGCGTTCGGTTATTATTATTTGAATGAACAGTTTGGTTTGGCAGAAGGGGGCTTCGTCGGGCTAGCATTGCTCGGCCGCTATTTATTTGATATCGATCCAGCGATCTCGATGATCGTACTCGATATCCCCTTCTTTTTAATTGCCCTTTGGTGGAAGGGCTGGCGCTTCGTCGGACAAGCCGTGCTTGCCGCCGCGTCGTTATCGCTCAGTTATGCGATGTGGGACCGATTGGATTTACTCACATTCGACATTCAAGTCTGGCCGGCAACGTTGTTTGCCGCCATCGCGAGCGGGATTGTGACCGGTTACGGTCTCGGTCTCGTCTTGAAGTCAGGCGGGGCGACCGGAGGCGACGATTTATTCGCCCTCGGCCTATCGAAATGGACCGGCGTATCGGTCGGGACGATTCTCATCATATTTGATGTCATCGTTTTGGCGATCTCGCTCATCTATTTGCCGCTGTCGAACGCGCTTTACACGCTTCTCGCGGTCTCGATCGCAGGTCGTGTCGTCACGAAGATGTTGACGGACGATGTGGTCGAAGTAACCGTACCAAGTGTGACCAAACTAAAAACAAAAAACGATCTCGCGTGAGATCGTTTTTTGTTTTGTAAAATTTATCACAGTTTTACAGTCATCTTTCTTCTACACTAAACATAGAAGGAGGGAGTCACATGACATGGATGATTCCAAAACAGCACGGCGCTTGGTCGATGCTGATCTTACCGTTCTTACTCGGCGGTATCGTCGGAGGGTGGACGCTCGCGCACATCCCGTTCGCGATCGCTTGGTTATTCGTTTATATGGGCACGTTTTTCTTGTTCCAATACATTAAGCAACGGAAGAAGTCTAAGGAACTGTTGCGTACGGTCGTGACGTATTTGACGATTGCCACCGTCGCCGCCGTCCCGGTGTTTCTGTCCGAGTGGCGTCTCATTTGGTTTGTCCTTGCTATGATTCCGTTCGGACTCGTCAACGCCTATTTCGCCAAAATCAAAGACGAGCGCAACGTCTGGAACGACGTCAGCGCCGTCACCTCATTTTGTATCGGCGGGATGGCGAGTTATTATCTCGGAGCACGGGTCTTGGACGAGACAATGATGTGGATGTTCGTCTTGCCGTACTTATATTTCCTCGGAAGTATCTTTTTCGTCAAGACGATGATTCGAGAGAAAAAAAGTCTATTCTATCGAAACGTATCATGGGGGTATCATGGTTTGCTCGTCGCCACCTTCATCGCGTTCGGCTATCCGGTTTTGGCACTCGCTTACGCGCCAAGTCTCGTCCGGGCGGTCGCGTTCTACGGCAAAAAGATCCCCATCATGAAGATCGGGATCGTCGAAATCGCCAACTCGGTGTTCGTGCTCGGTTGTCTCAGCTGGTATTTATTTTCTTAAGAAGGGGCGACCCTTCTTTTTTTAATCGCTTGAAGCGCTGCTAGAGATGATGGCGACAGTCGTCGCGGCCGTTGCTGCCTGTTGCATGGCGAGCAGGTGGGCGAACGTCCCGTGTAACAGTAAATCGCTCGCGTCTTCCTTGATGTTGTTTGCCGCGACGAGTTGCAGGGCGACCGTCAACGCGTGGGTGTGGAACCAGCGATGCTGTTCCTTCTCGGCGTTCGTGATGTCAATCAGGTCGCGCTCGTCGTTGTCGTTCGGAGCCGCGACGATGGCCAAGAGGGCGAGCGCTGGCAGATGCTCGTTTTTGACAGCGATTGTTTGTCCTTGGAGCCGCGTGCGCCACTCGAGCAGGCGGTTGATGACCTCGTCTGAAGGCAAGTCGCTAAAAGCAAGTAGATGGGAGACGAGTTGGAGCTCGTTTGAGCGGGGCAACTCGGCTTTCAACGCTTCGTAATACGTCTCGATTCGTTCATTTAGCGCAACATGGTCATCGAACGCTTGGACGAGGACGAGGGCAGACAGAAGGTCTTCTTCGCTCGTCAGCCAAGGATGGTTTCGTTTGAACGTTTGATAGAGTGCGCTCGCCTCGTCAAGCCGGCGCTCGGGCTCATCGACGTTGATCAGTTGGCTCGCGATAAAGGGCCGCAACATACTGAAACGGAAGTGCTTCCGGTCGAGTAGCGTATCAAGCCGGAGTGCCTCGTCGATGGCAGATTCGATGTCTTCGTATTTGGCATCGAGGAACGACAGCCAGACGAAGTTATTGCTGCCTCGAAATTTCGAGAATATGCCGGTCTTCTGTTTCAGAACCGCTTGAGCGTGTTCGAACCGTTCCGAATCGAACGGGGTATCGTGCATGGCGTAGTTGATGGCCATCAAACGTCGGAAATCGTCAGTGAACCACTTTGTCGCTCCCCTGATTCCTTCGAGTGCTTCGAGGTAACGGGTGTAACGTGTCATCATCAGCAATTCCTCCTTTTGCTCCTTATACGAGTACAATCGAAAGAATGATTCAAAAACAGCCGCCCTGGATTCGTCCGGGGCGGCTGTTTGTTATTGGACTTGCGTATACAACTTCTGCATATACTCGTTCACTTCATCGGCCGCTTGGAACATCATGAATGAATGTTGCAAGATGATCTCTGGCGAGAAGCCGAGGTCGAGGTCGAGCGTCGAGGCGAGCGTGACATCACGGTCGCTATCGAGTACGCAACGGAAGTATTTGAACTCTTGGTTGAACTCGTTCAAGGCGTTAAGAATCGGTAGGTCTTCCACGTAGTCCGGCACGTGTGTGACTGTCGCGGCATAAAGTTCCGCATCCGTCGTCTTTTTATTGAAGGCGATAATCATAACGGGCTGAGCCCCGGATTTAGTCGTTTCACGCGTCAAGAATGTGACGTGCGTTTCAGTCTCGCTCTCTTTGAACGTCATATTGCGTTCAGCGACGAGCGCTTTAAATGATTCTACTTTTTCTTCGAAGTTCACAAACAAGTCCCCCTTAAAAGTCGTTACTCTAACTTTCTCCCATTTGCGGAGGGAAAGCAAGGGGAACTAGCGTTTCATCAACATTTTGATGGCTTCTTCGACGGTTTCTGACGTATCTTCGCCATCTTCTTGGGCGGTGATGATGCACTGCTCCAAGTTCTTCGCGACGATGATGGTCGAAGCACGGTCGAGTGCCGAACGAGCCGCGCTCAACTGCGTCACGACGTCGCGGCACTCTTTCCCTTCTTCCATCATACGGATGATGGCCCGGATTTGTCCTTCGACTCGTTTCATCCGGTTCAATACTTTCGCATCGTATTGATACTGTTCCATTAGATTCACCTCTATATTCAAATCGTTCAGTAACCCAACTATTTATTGTGTAGTCTCATCTTAATACGTGGGGGAGTATGTGTCGAGCCACAACGTTTGAGATAAAGATTTTTTGAAAGTTTACCATTTCGTCAAACAAATCCCTTGCAATCGAATACCATAGGGGGTATATTAATGACGTGGAAGCGATATGTTCAACGAATCACAAACTTTCGTCGGACGCCCGCTACCAAGATGACGAATAAATAAGTGAAACATCATAGATTAAAAGGATGGGTAAATAACATGAAAGCATCTGCTTTAAAACGTCAAATGGATTTTGAAGTACCAGTGAACATCGTCGACGTTCGTGAACGTGACGAGTTCCAAGAAGCGCACATTGCTGGCGCGAGCAATTATCCGCTATCTGAAATTTCGGAATGGATCGAGACACTCGACCCTGAAGAAGAATACATCGTTCTCTGCCGTTCAGGTGCTCGCAGCACGCAAGCAACTTGGCAAATGGAAGCGAAAGGTTATAAAGTGGTCAATATAGAAGATGGCTTGATGAGCTGGCCTGGTGAAGTCGTCAAAGGAGGAAATGAGCAATGAGTAAAAAAATCGTAATCGTCGGTGGAGTCGCCGGTGGCGCTTCAGCAGCCGCACGCCTTCGTCGCTTAAATGAAGAGAACCAAATCGTCATGTTCGACCGAGGCGAATACATTTCGTTCGCGAACTGTGGGCTTCCATATTACATTGGTGACGTGATTCAAGATCGTCAAAAATTGCTCGTCCAAACCGTTGAAGGGATGAATAAACGTTTCCAACTCGATATCCGTAACTTGACGGAAGTGACAAAAATCAATCGTGCCGAGAAGACGGTGTCGGTGAAAAACGTCAAGACGGGCGAAACATACGATGAGTCGTACGACGTACTCGTCTTGTCACCAGGAGCGAAACCGATTCGTCCGAACATCCCTGGAATTGAAGAAGCAGAAGACATCTTCACGCTCCGCAACATTCCAGATACGGATAAAATCCGCAGCTACGTTGACGACAAAGCGCCGAAACACGCGACAGTCATCGGTGGCGGTTTCATCGGGATCGAAATGGCTGAAAACTTACGTGAGCGCGGCGTCGAGGTCACACTCGTCGAGATGGCCGACCAAGTTATGACACCGCTCGATCGTGAGATGGTATCACCTGTTCACGAACATATGCGTCTCCATGGCGTCGACCTTCAGCTTTCTGACGGTGTCGATTCGTTCTCTGAGAAAGGGAAACGTGTCCACTTGAAGAGCGGTCGCGTCATCGATACCGATATGGTCGTCTTGTCAATCGGCGTCGTGCCAGAATCGTCAATCGCAACGGAATCAGGACTTGAAACAGGCATCCGCGGCGCCATCCGCGTCAACGAGAAGATGCTCACGTCAGACCCGAACATCTACGCGATCGGAGATGCTGTTGAAGTACTCGATTATGTCTTCCAAGAGCCGACGGTCGTTCCGCTTGCATGGCCGGCCAACCGCCAAGGCCGTCTTGTCGCCGATATCATCAACGGTCGTGACGTTAAATATAACGGAACGATGGGGACTGGGATCGCCAAAGTATTCGATATGACAGTTGCTTCGACAGGTTGGAACGAAAAACGTTTAACAGCAGCTGGTAAAGAATTCGAAGCCGTTCACGTGCACCCGGGTTCACATGCGGGTTATTACCCAGGATCGACACCAGTATCACTCAAACTCTTGTTCCATCCGACGACAGGTGAAATCTACGGCGCGCAAGGCGTGGGGATGAACGGCGTCGATAAACGAATCGATGTGATTGCGACAGCGATGAAAGGTGGCTTGACGGTCCTTGACCTTCCAGACCTTGAACTCAGCTACGCACCACCGTTCAGCTCAGCGAAAGATCCAGTCAACATGATCGGTTACGTCGCGTCGAACGTCGTTCTCGGCGATAACGAAGTCGTGCACTGGAACGAGATTGACGAGTTGGTCCAAAACGGCGCGACATTGCTCGACGTCCGTGACGAGTCAGAACATGAACTTGGCAAAATTCCTGGTTCAATCAACGTTCCGCTCAACTCGCTACGCGATCACTTGGACAACTACAGCAAAGACGAAACGATTTATGTGACGTGCCAAGTCGGGCTTCGCGGCTATCTCGCATCCCGTATCTTGCGTCAAAACGGCTTCAAGGTGAAAAACTTGAGCGGTGGCTACAAAACATGGTCACAAGTAAAACGTGATTTTGATGCCATTGAGGCAGGCACGAAGGCAGCCAATGAGACTGCCGCAACAGTAACGGAGGAGGCACCACCAGCAATGACGAATGAACCAGTCGGGGAACCGATTTTCCTAGATACGTGCGGTCTGCAATGCCCGGGACCAATCTTAGAAGTAAATAAAAAAGTAGCCGAGCTCGGCGAAGGCGAGACGCTTCGTGTCCTCGCGAGTGACCCTGGTTTCTTTGCAGACATCGAAGCATGGGCGAAGAAAACCGGCAACAAGCTCGTCTCGAAACAGTTCGTGAACGGTCGCGTGGAAGCGATTCTTCAAAAAGGTAATGGTCCTGCGGCTGTACAAGCAGGGGCACCGGCGACAGACGGCGCATCGATGGTCGTCTTCAGCGGAGACCTCGACCGCGCGCTCGCTTCGTTCATCATCGCCCAAGGTGCGGCGGCGATGGGCAAAGACGTGACGATGTTCTTCACATTCTGGGGACTCAACGTCATTCGTAAGCCAGATGCACCGGAAGTGAAGAAACAAGGTCTCGAGAAGATGTTCGGCATGATGATGCCATCGCATGCGGGTGAACTTCCACTCTCGAACATGAACTTCGGTGGAGTTGGTCAAAAGATGATGAAAAAAGTGATGAGCGACAAAAATGTGCCATCACTTGACGAAATGATCAAATCGGCTCAAGAAGCAGGCGTCAAAATGGTCGCTTGTACGATGTCGATGGACGTCATGGGAATCAAAGAAGAAGAGTTGATCGACGGCATCGATCTCGGTGGTGTGGCAGCATACCTCGGGGCGGCTGAAGGCGGCAACTTGAACCTCTTCATCTAATCAAATGATGCAGGATGGGCGATCGGTCACTTGACCGGTCGCTTTTTCTGTGGTTCGACAGCTCATGTGAAATTTGTCGAAAAGGATTGCAATTCTTAGACGTTTTTCCTATAATTCTACTCATGTAAAGAAAGTTGACATAACTTTTTCTTATAACTCATACATACACGGAGGATTTAAAGATGGAGAAATTCGTAGAAGGTCTCGTTTCATCAGCCAACGACTTGCTTTGGTCGTCAGTGCTAATCGTTGTCCTTGTTGCCTTAGGTTTGTACTTCACCGTCCGGATGGGGTTTGTCCAGTTCCGGATGTTGCCTGAAATGTTCCGCCTCTTGTTCAAAGACGGCATGAAACGTGAAAAAGGCCAAGTCTCGTCATTCCAAGCGTTCGCGATCGGGACAGCAGCCCGCGTCGGAACGGGTAACATCGCCGGTGTCGCGACAGCAATCGCGCTCGGAGGTCCAGGAGCCGTCTTTTGGATGTGGCTCATCGCCCTCATCGGATCGGCTTCGGCGTTCGTAGAAAGTACGCTCGCACAAGTCTACAAGATTCGGGACGGACGCACATGGCGTGGAGGCCCGGCGTACTATATGGAGCGCGCCCTCGGTCAACGTTGGCTCGGGATCTTGTTCGCGATTCTCATCACGTTCTCGTTCGGATTTGCGTTCAACTCGGTACAGTCGAACACAATCTCGCTCTCGATGAGCAATCAGTTCGGCGTGAGCACGACGACAGTCGGTCTCGTCTTGGCCGTCGTCACAGCCATCGTCATCTTCGGTGGGATTCAGTCGATCGCCGTGCTCTCGAGTATCATCGTCCCGGTCATGGCCGGTGGCTATATCTTGCTCGCAGGATGGGTCATGATTTCAAACGCATCATTGTTGCCGGAAGTGTTCGGTTTGATTTTCTCAGAAGGCGTGTTCGGTCTGCAGCAACTGTTCGGCGGTGCCATCGGAGCGATGGTGCTCCAAGGAATTCGTCGCGGTCTCTTCTCGAACGAAGCCGGAATGGGTTCTGCCCCGAACGCGGCGGCGACAGCGGAAGTATCACACCCGGTCAAGCAAGGCTTGATTCAATCGTTCAGCGTCTTCGTCGATACGCTTCTCGTCTGTACGTCGACAGCGATGATCATCTTGTTGTCAGGTGTAGCCGGATCGGAGTCGTTCGCAGGTGTTGAATTGACACAAGCGGCGCTTACGGCTGAGATTGGTCCGATGGCGACATCGTTCCTCACGATCGCGATTTTCTTGTTCGCGTTCAGCTCGATTCTTGGAAACTACTACTACGGCGAGACGAACATCCAGTTCATCTCGGATAAAAAGATTTACGTCACGCTCTACCGCATCGGTGTCGTCGGTATGGTCCTCTTCGGAGCCGTCCGTTCGGCCGGTCTCGTCTGGTCGATTGCGGACGTGTTCATGGGCCTTATGGCGCTCGTCAACTTGTATGCGATTTTCCGTCTCGCGAAAGTCGCTCGTCTCGTCCTCGACGATTACTTGGAGCAACGCCGTCAAGGTGATGACCCTGTATTCTACGCCGATTCGATCGACAACTTGCCAGGCCGCGAGTACATCGAGGCTTGGGAGACGGCAGAAGAGGAAGAAGTCAAGACAGGCACGATTCGTTCATAAGCGACAAACCGTCTACGAAAACACGTAGGCGGTTTTTTTGCGCCTAAAAGATGGGTAAACTGAAGAAAAGGGGGGCGTTCAATCATGGAGACGACACATTATATACGCATTTCCCCAGAAGTATGGGTCTCGTTCGGGCAAGACCCGGAAATGATTTTAGATTGGCTGTTGCACGTTCACGCTCAACAGCGTGACACGTATGAGACGTTGACGCTCCCGAACATTGAACGCTTCCAAAAAATTCTCGGGCAAATCGAAGTCTATATCGATGGGGATGACACGTATAACTTGGAGATGGCGGTCATTGGGGAAGAGTTGATCGTCAACGAGAAGCAGGCGGTCGTCGTCGGGATTTTGACGCCGCAACTGCTCCACATCGTCAAAGACGCGATGAACGCGTTCACGAAAGAGGATGTCGCCGACATGGCGTTCGTCGACCATGAAGGCCTCGATGATGTATGGCTCAAATGGACGTTGTTGAAACGATTCTGCGAAGAAGCGATTGAACGGGACGAGCTCGTGTTGATTTATTATGAGTAATATCGCCTAAATGGTATAATTAGGAAAGATGTCAGTCACTTCTAGTCTCGATTCACGTGAACTAATGGGGGAGAAGTGCTACAAGTGTGATGATTATGGGGGTTCGCTGAATGTTATCTTGGTTAGGTATAACGAATGCAGATGAGACAAATCAAACTGAACGTCAATTTTTCGCGAATGTGAAGAAAAAAACGATCACTTTAATTCTACTTACGGCTTTAATCGCACTCTATGGCGTTAAGGTTTTGTTAACTTACCTAATCCCGGCCTCATATTTGGCCGACCCAATTGTCGCCGTTCTACCAGGTACCGTAGGCGTTTTGGTTTCTATAGTCTACGTCTTGGTCGCGGAACGAATTCTACAGGACAACGCCAAACACTAGTCATACCATTTAGACAAAAAACTCGACGCCGCAGCGCCGAGTTTTTTGTCTTATTTCAATGCCGTCTCAAGCGCTTTGACGTTCTCGCGCATGAGATCAAAGTAACTCTTGTCCATCTGTTCTTTCGTGACCGATTCCAAGTTATAGATCGTCACCGTCTCCGCGCCGATCTCATTTTGAACGACCTGGGCGACTTTCGGGGTAACCGTGTCCTCGAAGGCGATGTATTTCAAATCATGAAGTTGAGCCTCTTCGATGACGCGCTTCAACGCCTGTTGTGACGGTTCTTCCGAAGGTGTGAGACCTGCGATTGGGAGTTGGTCGAATCCGTAGCGCTCCGCTAGGTAGCCATAGGCGGCGTGCGTCACGAGTAGCTCTGACTTCGAACCGCCCTCGACTGCCGCTTTCAGCTCGGCGTCGAGCGTGTCGGCTTCTTCTTTGAAGACGCTCAAGCGATCCGCAAACTCATCTTTATAGTCAGGGGACTGTTCGCTGAAGGCCGCTTCGACCGCTTCGGCCATCGAGACGGCATTCATTGGGTCGAGCCAGACGTGTGGGTCGTATTGACCGTGGTTATGGCCATCATCTTCACTATGACCGGCTTCTTCCTCGGCATGGTCATCGTCCTCATGTCCGTGCTCGTCTTCTTCACTATGCTCGTCCTCGCCGTGGACGTGGACCGTGTCATCAGCCGATAAAAGGGTGATGTCTTCGGCCGTCTTCACGAACGTGACGTTCTCATTGGCCAAGCTTTTCTCCATCGACTCGACGTATGGCTCGAGGTCATGGCCGACCGTCAAGAACAAGTCCGCTTCAGCGATGTCTGTCATTTGCTTTGAGGTCGGCTCGTACGTGTGCGGGTCGGCACCAGGCGGGATGACCATCTCGACGCGGACGCGGTCGCCGCCAATCTCCTCGGCGAATGATTTCAACGCGAACGTCGACGCATATACGGTCAACTGGTCGTTGGCTTCCTCTGTGGCACCGCCCTCTTCATTGCTTGCGCAACCACCTAATAAAAGTGTCCCGGCAGCGGCGACACCTAACAGTTTTTTGTTCATAACCCTCTCCACCTGTCCTCTCTATATAAAACCTTTAAATCGTAACCGTTACGTTCTGAGACTGCGTTTTATATTATAGGGGGCGAATGCGAACACGTCAAGTCCGACTTCAGATGGATGGTTTTTCGAGAAAAAGGGAATATGATTAAAAAAAGAACGAGGAGTGGATGTATATGAGAAAGGAGACCGCCTGGTTCGTCGGTGGTGCGGCGCTCGCAGCTGCCACCGCAGCCGGGGCAAGCGTATGGAACCAATACGGATCGCTCGTGCGTTGGCAAGAGCCCGAGTTGCCGGTGCGTCCCTCGACCCGTAAACGCCGGACTCACACGTACAAGATTGTCAATGACCGTCCGCTCCAATTTGATGTGTACTACCCGCCCGGCGAAGGACCGTTCCCGGTCGCAGTCTATGCACACGGCGGGGCATTCGTTCGAGGGAATCGAGGCATGGTGACGTTGTTCCATCCATTGCTCGACCACTTCCTCGCCAAAGGATTCGCGGTCATCAGCATCGATTATCGTCTGTTCGAGGACGGGGTCTATTTCCCGGACAACATCATCGACGTCTCCGATGCGCTTTGCTATCTCAAACAACACGACGGTCTGCTCAATCTTGACATCGACAAATTGATTGTCTGGGGCGACTCGGCAGGCGCGGCCCTTGTCCTTGCGACAGCACTCGACCGAAGCAAGCAGTTTATAGGAGAACTCGGCGATGACGTGCCGCCGGTGAAAGGTGTCATCGCCCTTTATCCGCCGACGAACTTCTTGTTGTTCAAGTTCATCCAGACGTGGCTCGCCCATTTGAAGTTTTACGAAGGCAGTCGTGAGGCGTGGCGCGAACTGATGGTGAAGTGTTCTCCGGTCACGCATCTGTACGATGATGCCCCGCCGATTCTCCTTTTGCACGGGAAAAAAGACCCCATCGTTCCGTTCGGACAAGCGCTCCATTTCGTGGAGCATGCGAGCGAGGTCGGCGCGAACGTGCAATTGATTTCTTTTCCGAACGGCACCCATTCGTTAGCGAGTTTCCTCCAATCCGATAACCCGATCAAAGAAACACAACTCATGGCCCGGATCGATCGTTTCATCGATGACGCGATGATGTGACGTTGCGCTTTTTTTCAAAGATGGTACGATGGGGTAGGATTTAGGAATCAAAAAGGAGTGACTCGTGTGACAGAACTTTGTTTGGTCCGACATGGTCAGACCGATTGGAATTTTCAAGAAATCATTCAGGGGCGGGAAGATATCCCGCTCAACGCACTCGGACATCGGCAGGCCGAAGAGAGTGCGGCCTTTTTAAGCCAAGAATCATGGGACGTGATCGTCGCGAGCCCGCTTTCGCGAGCGATGGATACGGCCCGCTACATCGCAGAGGCGTGCGGCATCGACCCAGGCGTAATCATTCAAGACGAACGGTTCATCGAGCGGGAGTTCGGTCATGCGTCGGGAAAACCGGTGCCTGGCATTTACGAAGCTGTCCAAGCCGATGATCAAGATCGCGTCCCGGGTCTCGAGTCAGAAGATGAGATGCGGGCCCGGGTCTTGAGCGGCATGGAAGACATCGTCGAGGCACATGCTGGAAAACGTATCATCGTCGTCTGTCATTCACATGCAATTAAAGCCGCCTTATCGGCGATTGACGACACGTATACGTTCCGCCACGCCATGCGCAACGCCTGCTCGAATTATATCGAATATCAAGAGGGTCAGTTCGTGGTCAAGGCGGTCAATGTCGCCGACCATATTACGAATGTGATCGTCGCGAAGTGAGGAGAAGTTCATGACGACATTGCTCTGGATTTTCATCATCGCATCATTTGTTGTCGCGTTCGCGGGTCTGATCTATCCGGTCATCCCGAGCGTCTTGTTCTTATTCATCGGTTATATGATTTACGGTTTTGGATTCTCGTTCGAGCCGCTCACATGGACGTTCTGGCTTTGGCAAACCGTATTTTTGATCTTCTTGTTCGTAGTCGACTATATCGTCACTCGGGCGACGGTTGATAAACGAGGCGGTTCCGAACGGGCGAAGTGGGGAGCGACGATCGGATTGATCGCAGGTCCGTTCATCTTCCCGCTCGTCGGCGTGCTCATCTTCCCGTTCATCTTCGCGTTTCTAGCGGAGCTCACGCTCGGTAAATCGACGCGTGAGGCGTGGAGTATCGGTGTCGGGACGGTACTTGCTTTCCTTGGAAGTACGATGCTCAAAGTCGTCGGAATGACGATGATGGTCATCTTGTTTTTCATCTACATTTGAGGCGGAGAAATTTCTTCGCCTTTTTGGGTTGAGATATTTGAAAAAACGGGGAAAGAAAAACAAGACCGTTCGACTTATTCGAACGATCCTGTCTTAACGAGCTGAGTGAAGGCGGAGCGGCTGAACGACTGCTGTTGCTCCATTTGTTTTTCGAAGAAGGACGGTTTGAGCTCGGCGTTCGCCACGCCTTCGGAAATCAACGAATCGAGTACTTGCTTCGTCGTGTCTTGTTTCGGCAACAACATGAGCCCTTCGGCGACGAACGTGTGATGGTCGCTTAGCGACCGTTCACTCGTGAACGTCAAGGCGAGGGCGGCCGGCCGGTTCGATGGAGACGTGATGACGGCCTCGGCGAGAAGCAGGATTCGTTTATTCAAGTAATGATGAAGCGTGACGGCAAATTCAGTCGGTACGAGCATCTCGAGGAGCCATTCGTTGTCGTGCTCTTTTGAGATGATCAACCCATCGAGCAGTTCGACGGGCAGGTTCAACTCGTTGCCGTACTCGTCTTGGACGAGGCGAACTTGGACTAGGCGGAACGTTTTCATCGTATCGATCCCTTCCACATTTTCTTTAACTCATCTTAACACAGTCTGATTCGAAGATTGTGTTACGATAGCGGGGAAGCGACGTAAAAAAAATAGAGGACAAGGAGGCATCAAGATGAGTTGGGTTGTTGGCATAATCGGGTATATCGCGATTCTAGCAATCGGTTATTATGGTGTCCTTTTCTTCAAAGTAAAGCAGGAGCGGAGTCGGGCCGGATATCGAATCTTCCTCTTGCTCGCGGGCTTGTTCTTCGTGAGCGGGAGTGACTATATCATCGCGTTGTTCCGAGGGGATACGGAAGCGACGTTTTGGCAACGGACCGTTTACTTCATATTGATTTTGATCTCTCTTTCGATCGCCCTTTACTTTCGGAGAAAAGAAGATAAAATCCATGCGAATGAGATGACGACGGCATAAAAACAAGAGGCTAACGGAAAAAAATCCGTAGCCTCTTGTTTTTATTTCGGAATCCGAGTTTGACGAATCATTTCGAGCTTCAAGTCCCAGAGCGGTTTACTGAATGTGACCGAGTACACTTCCGGCAAGCGGAGGCGTTTGTACTCTTCCCACAGACCGTTCATCTGCTCGTGATGATACGTGCGGATTTCTGTCGCGTTCGGTAACTCATATACGCGTTCGCCGTCTTGGAAAATCGGGACGAGCAAACGTTTGACGCTAAAGTTACGTGTCTTGATGCGGAACGCGGGGTCGCGCACGTCAATCAAGTCAATCTCGTTATACGACTCGACTGGTTCGTCGGCAAGGGCGATATAGTCACCTTTGAACTTCCCGGTCTCGTTATCGATGATGCGATACAATTCTTTCTTGTGCGGAGTCGTCGTTTTCACTTTCGAAGACGACACTTTGATGACCGGCTTCAGCTTCCCGTCGGCGCCTTCGCGGGCGACGAGTTTGTACACCATACCGAGTGCAGGTTGCTCATAGGCCGTGATGCCGCGTGTCCCGACGAGGAACGTATCGGCTTCAGCTCCTTGCATCCGCAAGTCTTGAATGACGTACTCATCGAGGTCGCCCGAGACGACGATTTTGACGTAATCGAGTCCGGCCGCGTTCAATGCTTTTCGGGCCCGTTTCGACAAGTAGGCCAAGTCACCCGAGTCGAGTCGGACCGACTTCAAGCGGTAGCCTTTCGCTTCAAGTTCTTTGGCGACCGTGATCGCGTTCGGGAGACCTGACTTGAGCGTATCGTACGTGTCGATCAACAGGCTCGTATTGTCCGGGTACATCGAGGCGAACGAGCGGAATGCCTCGAGTTCGTCATCGTGGAACTGGATATCGGCGTGCTCCATCGTTCCACCGGTCGGGACGTCAAAATCACGTCCGGCCGAAACCAAGCTCGTGACGTCGAAACCGGCGATATAGGCGGCCCGTGTTCCGTAGTACGCAGCATCGACGCCTTGGGCGCGACGAGCACCGCCTTCGAGTAGCGTCTCGTTCGGCGCAGCTTGGCGGATGCGCGCGTATTTCGTCGCGATGAGTGATTCGTGGTTGGCGATGTTCAAGAGCGCCGTCTGGAACAGCTTCGCCTCAAAGATCGTCGATTCGATGCGGACGACTTGTTCGTTCGGGAAGATGACTTCTCCTTCACGGACACTGTAGAGCGAGCCCGTGAACTTGAAGTTACGGAGTACATCCGCGAACTCGTCCTCGAAGTCGAGTTGCTGTTTCAAGTAGCGGATATCTTCTTCCGTGAATGAGACGTTCTCTAAATAATGCACGATATTTTGGAGGCCGGCGAAGACGACGTAACCTCCGCTGAACGGGTTTGAGCGATAGTATAGGTCAAACACGACTCGTTCGTTGTGACGGCCTTGTTTCCAATAGATATACATCCAACGTGGGAGGTATAAGTCTGTGTGAAGTGCTAAGTTGCGATGTAACATAATCGATCCTTTCTGTTTTACGTCACTTCCCGGTCACCGTTGCTCCGAGGGTCGTGACAAAATGTTCGAGCGCCCAATCGTGGCCGACTGGGTTGAAGCTTTGGACGGCGTCGGCGTGGACGACGATTGTATAGCCGAGGTTGTAAGCGTCGACAGCGGTATGAAGCACACAAATGTCTGTGCACACACCGACGAGATGAATCTCTGTGATGGCCCGTTCGCGCAAGCGCAAGTCGAGGTCTGTGCCGGCAAAGGCGCTATAGCGTGTCTTATCGATCCAATGATCGGCCCGGCTCGCCGCGGTTTTGACGGCACCGTATAATTCACGGCCCTCTGTACCGCGAATATTGTGGGGCGGGAAGAGCGTCGTCTCAGGATGATACGTATCACCGGCGTCATGCACGTCGTTCGCGACGACAACATAATCCTCGTCTGCGAACTCCTCGATCAACTGGACGATTCGTTCTTCTATGTCTTGCCCTGGTTTTCCACAAGTCAAACGACCCGTATCTGCGATAAAATCAAACGTGTAATCGATCACAATCAATGCGCGCATGGGGAGCTCTCCTCTCTCATGTAAAGAATAGTTGGCTATCTTTCTTATTCTAAATCATTTTGCGTGATGCGAAAAAGATTATTTTTGATTGGGGTCGGGTACTAGGTGTAAGAAGAACCGTTTGCGAAAGGGGAATCAGCACATGTTGCTGTCATCAACCGAACTGTCAGAGCAACTATCCCGCTTAAATGGCTGGGATGTTGTTGAAGGGGAATTACAAAAGACGTATCGGCTCGAGACGTTTCCAGAGGCGATTCAGTTCGTCCATCTCGTCGCTGATTTGGCGGAGGAGCTCAATCATCATCCGAACATCTTGATCGAGTATCGGAACGTCACATTGACCGTGTCCACGCATGACGAAGGTGGAATCACGGAGAAAGACATCATGCTCGCGAAAGGGTGTGAGGGGCTTGTCTAAACTGTTCATGACGTTTGCCTCAGGAACTGTCGCTGAACGATTGCGTCAACAACCCGGTATCCTTGTCGCCAACGGGACCGAGACGATTTTGCTCGCAGAAGGCGACAAGTCTCCCTTCCAAAGCGGGAAGACGTTTCAAATCGAAGAAGCGGAAGGACAATTCGCCTCGAAAGGGAATATTGTCTATGCGAACATTCCGGTCGATTCGAACGCCCGGTCGCTCTTGTTCCATCGCTTGTTGAAAGACAAATCACGTCTTGGGTCTGGCCATAGCGGTTTTGCCGCCTATCGGCTCGGTGTCGACCCGGACGATCACCACGGGATTATCTTCATCCAATTCACCGAGGGCGGAAATCGTTTCCGTGATTCGACCGACTATGTCTTGTTCCAAGAATGGCTGAAAGAAGCCGTCGAACAAAAAGGAGCCGGTCCAATCATAAAACACTATGTCGTCGATGAAGCGGATGACCTATAATAAACATAACGTCATGTTAGGGGAGGATTTTTTATGAACAAGAACTACTTCTGGATGGGAATGGCCGCAGGTGCCGTCATCGGAGCCGGGGCATCGCTTCTCCACAGAGAGACGCGAGAACAACAAGTCAGACAGCTCAAACATATGAAATCACGACTCAAGTCGAAGGATGCGTCAACACAAAGCCATTCGGTCGGCCTTCAAGCCTCATCGAAAGGGAGCTTGAAAGATCGCGTCATGGATTTGAAGGCGCTCTACGAAGAGAACCAAGACACGATTCAAAATCTCGTCGAAGATGTGAAAGACTTGGTCGACGCGCTCCAAGACGCTCGTCACAAAAATCAAATTTAATCAATCTATCACGGTCTGGCGCTCTTGCGCCGGGCCGTTTTTTTATGGTCTGGCAAACACTTCTCTGTTCAACTTGTATAAAAATACAATTGACAGTATAAATATACGTATGTTTTAATCGATTTATTCTTTTAAGGGGGTTCGACAGATGATCACTTGTGGAATCGTCGGCGTCACGGGGTACGCCGGGATGGAGCTGTTGAAGCTCATCGGGAAACATCCCGAGTTCACGCTCGTCCGGGCGATGAGCGATTCGAGCGCCGGATTGACGCTCGCGCAACTGTATCCATGGTTAGAGATTGAGGATTTGACGCTCGAGCCGTTCCAGGCGGGCGCATTGAACGACATCGACGTCATTTTTTTAGCGACGCCGAGCGGGGTGTCGTCACAATATGTGGCGCAGTTGACGGAGTATGAAGGAGTCGTCATCGATTTGAGCGGAGACTTACGTCTGCCGGCATCGAGTTACGAGACATGGTACGGCAAACCGGCCGTACCGGTATCACTTCAAGCGCAGGCCGTGTACGGATTGACGGAATGGAATCGAGACGCTGTAAGGTCGGCCGACTGGATTGCCAATCCCGGGTGTTACGCCACGGCGGTCGCCCTTGGCTTATTGCCGTTCGTGAATGGAGGCTGGATCGATCCGAACGAAATCATCGTCTCGGCCTGCTCCGGCATCACGGGTGCTGGGAAAGGGCTCAGCGCCAAGACGCACCATGCCCGCTCCAACGAAAACGTGCAACTTTATAAAATTCATACGCATCAACACATCCCGGAGATTGAACAGACGCTTTATGCAGTGAGTGGGACGCAAGCGACCGTGTCACTCTCGACACATCTATTGCCCATCAATCGAGGCATTATGGCAACGATGAGCGTTGTCCCGACGATTGAGCAGAGTGAAGCAGCTTGGGTGAACGCATTGCGACAAACATACGCGAACGAACCGTTCATCCGGGTGCAACAAGGCGAACCGGAGATTCGGACGGCCGTCGGGTCGAACTACTGCGACTTGTGGGTGTATCTCGACCAACGAACGAATCGACTGACCGTCATCTCGGTCATCGACAATATGCAAAAAGGTGCGGCCGGACAAGCGATTCAAAACGCCAACGTCCGCTTTGGATTAAACGAGACAGCCGGGTTGAATGAACAGCCCCAATACATATGAGGAGGTAGAAACGAATGATTGAAACAGCAATCAGCCCTGTCGTCCACGTCGTCACGCCGAAAGGGTTTCAAGCGTGCGGAGTTCACGTCGGACTGAAGCGGAAGCGTAAGGATTTAGCCCTGCTCGTCTGCGAACAGTTGGCCAGTGCCGCCGCGGTGTATACGACGAACCAGTTTCAAGCGGCCCCGATTCAAGTGACGAAAGAGACGCTACAAGCGTCGAACGGAAAGATTCGTGCCGTCTTGATCAACAGTGGGAACGCCAACGCCTGCACCGGTCCGCAAGGGCTAGAGGACGCGTATACGATGCGCGATAAGGCGGCCGAACATATCGGGGTCAAGCCGGAAGAAGTAGCGATCGCCTCGACAGGTGTCATCGGTCAACTGTTGCCGATGGAGACGCTCTTGAACGGGATCGATTTGCTTGAACCGATCCATGAGGAGACGGGGGCGGAGTCGTTCGCGGAAGCGATTTTGACGACCGATACGGGAACGAAATGCACGGGCGTCGAGTACACCGAAGGCGATGCCGCCGTGACGATCGCGGGCGTGGCCAAAGGCTCGGGGATGATTCATCCGAACATGGCGACGATGCTCGGCTTCATCACGACCGATGCCGTCATCGCACCCGACGTCTTGCAACGGGCGCTGAAACAGAGCGTGGACGCCTCGTTTAACAGTATCACCGTCGACGGGGACAGCTCGACGAACGATATGGTGCTCGCTTTGGCGAGCGGACTGACCGAGATGGATGAAATCATCGAAGGGACACCGGCCTATGACCGCTTCCTTCAAGCGTTGACGGACGTATGCACGAATCTCGCCAAAGCGATTGCCCGTGACGGGGAAGGGGCGACGAAATTGATTGAGGTCGAGGTTGTCGGGGCGAAAACGGACGCAGCGGCTCGGATGATTGCGAAACAAGTCGTCGGCTCGTCGCTCGTGAAGACGGCCGTCTATGGACAAGATGCGAACTGGGGACGCATCATCGCCGCCATCGGTGCATCAGAGCAACCGATTGACGTGAACCACGTCGACATCCGCATCGGGTCACAGCACGTACTCTTGGAAAGTTCGCCGGTCTGGTTCGATGAAACGCTCGCGACAGAAGAGATGGGCCAAGACATCGTGCCGATTCAGATCCGGTTGCAAGACGGCACCGGACAAGGTCAGGCGTATGGCTGCGATTTGACTTACGACTACGTCAAAATCAACGCGAGTTACCGGACATGAAACAGCGGAAAATCGTCAAACTCGGTGGAAGCGTTTGGGACACGCTTCATCCGGACTATTTCAAAGAATGGCAGGCGTGGCTTGAGGCGGGGCATGAGCTCGTGCTCATCCATGGGGGTGGACCTGCGTTGTCCGCTTATTGCGAGCACCAACAAATCGAACCGGTGTTTCAACACGGACGTCGTGTCACGACAGCGGACGTGTTGACCGGTGCCGAGCGCGTGCTCGCGGGGGAGATGCAGACCGAAATCGTTGCTGCCCTCGGACGTCACCATATTCAAGCGGTCGGTCTCTCGGGTGTGGACGGACAGACGCTGACAGGAAAACAATTGGTGGAGCTCGGGGCGGTCGGAGAAGTTGACCATGTCGAGACAGACTTGTTCGAGCTATTGCTCGCGAGTCGCTACGTGCCTGTCGTGACATCACTCTTACAAGGACCGGAAGGCACGTTGAACTGTAACGGGGACGATTGTGCGATCGCAGTCGCGGTCGCGCTGCAGGCCGACTGCTTCGAAATGATCACCGACGTACCAGGTATCCGGATTGATGGGACGTTCCGTCAAACGCTGACACGTGAGGACATCCAGACGGCCATCGCCACAGGGGATATCTATGGGGGGATGATCCCGAAAACCGAGGCGCTGTTGGCTGCTCTAACAGGAGGGATTGATATCGCCGTCATCCGTGACGGCAAGGACCCGGTTCATCCCGGGACAACACTACAGGAGGTGCACCATGCATTCACTACTACCGACCTACGGACAACGACATATTGAGATTGAGCAGGCGAACGGATCGTATGTGACCGACACCACGGGGAAACGGTACCTCGATTTCGTCATGGGCATCGCCGTCTGCGGGACGGGCCATCGTCATCCGCATGTGAGCCAAGCGCTCGAGGCGCAGCTGCAAAAAGTGTGGCACACGTCGAACCTTTACAACATCAGCGGGCAAGCTCGCGTCGCCGAGATGCTCGTCTCCGGGACTCATTTGACGCATGCGTTCTTCTGTAACAGCGGGACCGAGGCGAACGAAGGGGCGTTCAAATTGATTCGGAAATGGACGAACAAGACGAAAGTCGTGACGTTCACGAAATCGTTCCACGGTCGCTCGTTCGCCATGCTCGGAGCCACGGGACAAGACAAGGTCAAAGCCGGATTCGGGCCGATGGTGGCTGATTTTGTACACGCACCGTTCAACGACATGGACGCACTCGACATGATCGATGCCGATACGGCTGCGGTCTGGCTCGAAATCGTCCAAGGCGAGGGCGGGGTCGTCGTCGCTGACTCGGCATGGCTCGAAGCGCTTCAAGCGAAAGCGACTGAGCACGGGGTCAAAATCGTCGTCGATGAGGTGCAGACCGGGATTGCCCGCACAGGTACCCGCTTCGCGTTCGAACAGACACCGCTTAAACCGGACGTCGTCACGCTCGCGAAAGGGCTCGGCAGCGGTTTCCCTGTCGGAGCGATTTTGACAGCGGCAGGTGCAGAGCACGTCTTCACGGCTGGCAGTCACGGTTCGACGTTCGGCGGCAATCCGCTCGCAATGGCAGCGGCGGAAGCGACGCTCGACATTTTGTTCGAGGCGGACGCACTCGCCCACGTCAATGCGATGGGGGCACGATTACGAGCGGGCTTGGAACAATTTGTCGACGGAGAGACGTTCATCGAGGTCCGTGGACTCGGCTTGATGCTCGGGCTCGTCGCGACGCAACCGGTCGCGCCATGGATCGAACAGTTGCGAGACGCGGGCCTCCTGGTCGTTGCGGCAGGTCCGGACGTGATTCGCGTCTTACCGTCTTTGCTGCTTACGGAAGCCGAAGTGGATGAGGCGCTCGCAATCATTGGACAGGTGATTACAAAGGAGATGGTGTCATGACGGGGACAGTGACGTTACAAAGCGGTGAACAGTTCAACGGGACGTGGGAGACGAGTGCGTGCTTGGCGAAAGGAGAGGTCGTCTTCTTCACAGGGATGACCGGTTATCAAGAAGTGTTGACCGATCCGTCGTACGCCGGTCAAATCGTCGCGTTCACATATCCGCTCATCGGGCAATATGGGTTGACCGACGCAGCATCGGAAAGTGCGGACATTCAAGTGGCGGGCGTGCTCGTCCAGACGTTAGCCGGAAACGGGGCGGCGACCGACTTGAAGGATTGGCTGGAGCAGTCCGGTGTGCCGGTACTGTCTGACGTCGACACGCGCTCGCTCGTCCATGCGCTCCGTGAACACGGCGATCAGTGGGGTGTGATGACGTCTGAATCAGATGTGTCGTTCGATGGGGACCTACATCAGATTACGGAGACCGTTTCGACGCCAAGTCATGTGCGTCACGGCGACGGGGCGAGCGGACACATCGTCTGTCTTGATTTCGGTGTGAAGGCGTCGATGGTTCAAGCGATGGTGGAGCGAGGGTACGCGGTAACGGTCGTTCCGTTCGATACGACGGCCGCCCAAGTCCACGCGCTCGCACCGACCGGGATTCTCGTGTCGAACGGTCCGGGAGACCCACGTGATTTGGTCGGCTACCTCGACAATGTGCGTGACGTGGCACTGTCGTATCCGACACTCGGCATTTGTATGGGCCATCAACTGCTCGCGCTCGCCTTCGGGTGTGAGATTGAAAAACAGGCTTACGGACACCGCGGATCCAATCATCCGGTCCGGAACGTCCAGACGGGTGAAGTGTGGATGACGTCGCAAAATCATGGGTACGTCGTCACACGGGACAGTTTGGAAGCGACGCCGCTCGAACTGCTATTTGAGAACGTGAACGATTTGTCGGTCGAAGGGACGTTGCACCGGACGGCCCCGATTCTAACGGCTCAGTTCCATCCAGAGGCCAGTCCGGGACCGAAGGAAGCACAAGCCATCTTTGATCGCTTCGACGAAATGATTCAACAAGGGGTGAACGTCTATGCATAAAAAAGTACTCGTCATCGGCTCGGGTCCGATTATCATCGGACAGGCGGCCGAGTTTGACTATTCGGGCACACAGGCGTGCCAAGCGCTCCGGGAAGCAGGTTGTGAGGTCGTACTCTTTAACTCGAACCCGGCCACGATCATGACCGATCCCGGTTTGGCCGACCACACGTACATCGAGGCGATGACGTTAGAGAAGGCCGAATTGATTATCGAGACAGAACGTCCGACCCACTTGCTCGCCACAGTCGGCGGGCAGACCGCCCTCAACTTGGCGCTCGCCTTGGACGAGGCCGGCGTGCTCGAACGATACGGTATCGCCCTCCTTGGGACGTCGCTCGAGACGATCCGTGACGGGGAAGACCGTGAACGGTTCAAACAGAAGATGAACGAACTCGGGGAACCGCTCCCGGTTAGCACGACGATTGAATCGATCGATGGACTTGATCGCTTCATCGCCGAGACAGGCGTCCCGCTCATCGTCCGTCCGGCGTTCACGCTCGGCGGTACCGGCGGCGGGATTGCGGAGACGATTGATGCCGCCTACACGATCGCGAAACGTGGTCTCGAGGCGAGTCCAATCTCGCAGTGTTTGATCGAGCAGAGCATCGCCGGCTATAAAGAGTTCGAATATGAGGTCATGCGCGACGCCAACGGGACGTGTATCATCGTCTGCAACATGGAAAACATCGACCCGGTCGGCGTCCATACAGGAGACTCGGTCGTGTTCGCCCCGGCCCAGACGTTATCGGATGTCATGCATCAGACGTTACGGAGCGCCGCGTTCCGAATCGTCTCGGCACTCGGTGTCGTCGGCGGGTGTAATATCCAGTTCGCCGTCCATCCGACGGAAGACGCCTATTACGTGATTGAAGTGAACCCGCGCGTGTCGCGTAGCTCGGCGCTCGCCTCGAAAGCGACCGGGTATCCGATCGCGAAGATCGCCACCCGTCTTGCCCTCGGGGAACGACTCGACGATTGCATCAATCCCGTCACGAACGGGACGATGGCGAGCTTCGAACCGGCCCTCGATTATGTGACGGCGAAAGTGCCGACGTTCCCGTTCGATTTGTTCAATGGGACGGACCGGACGCTCGGACCGCAGATGAAAGCGACCGGGGAGAGCATGGCGATGGGCAAAACACTTGAGGAAGCGCTACAGAAAGCGTGGCGTGGTGCCGGTGTCGAGCAGAGTCCGCTCTATCCGAGTTGGATGGCGACAGCTGATCCTGACGCGCTATACGCTGAAATTTCGGCTCCGACTGATCGTCGTCTCCTGGCGTGCCTCGCACTACTCGATCGGGGAATCGCCACGGCGTCACAGCTTGAAGCGCTGACGGGTATCGCCCCGCACTTCATGATGACGTTCAATCGACTCGTGTCGACAATCCATCTGGACCTGTCCACGAAAGCGAACATGTTGCAGGCGAAACGGTTCGGTTTCACCGACGCCCAGATTGCGCAGCAGATGAACGTCACGGCCGACGCAGTCGCAGCGATGCGGCTCGAACACGACATCCATCCGGTCTATCAGATGATTGATACGTGTGCCGCCGAGTTCGAGAGCCGCACACCGTACTTTTACGGGTCGTGGCACGGGACGTCTGAAGTCGTACCGAGCGAGCGTCCGAAAGTCGCCATCATCGGGTCTGGACCGATTCGCATCGGACAAGGCATCGAGTTCGATTACAGTTCGGTGCATGCCGTCTGGGCGCTTCAAAAACTCGGGGTCGAGACGATCATGATCAACAATAACCCGGAGACGGTGTCGACCGATTTCACGGTCGCCGACAAACTGTACGTCGAACCGTTGACGATTGAAGATGTCGTCCACGTATTGGAAGCAGAAGGCTGTCAGGACGTCCTCATCCAGTTCGGCGGCCAGACCGGCATCTCACTCGCCCATGCGCTGGAAGCCAAAGGCTACCACTTGCTCGGGGCGACGGCAGACGTCATCGATCAAATGGAGGACCGGGATCGGTTCTATCAATTCCTCGACGAGATCGGGGTGGCCCACATCCCTGGCGAAGAGGTCGGATCGGTTGACGATTTGACGTCCGCGATCGATTGTCTCGGCTATCCATGTGTCGTCCGTCCTTCCTACGTCATCGGTGGAAAAGGCATGTATATCATCCGGACCGCGGCGGATTTGCACCAAGTCGAATCACACTTGACCTATCCGCTCCTCGTCGATGCGTATGTCGATGGACGTGAACTCGAAGTCGACTGTGTCACTGACGGGAAAACCGTCTACATTCCGGCCTTGCTCGAACAGATTGAGGCAGCCGGTGTCCATTCGGGCGATTCGACGATGATTCTGCCGCCGGTCAAAACGTCACGCGCGCAACAAGCCGAGATTGAAGCCATCGTTCAAACGATTGGTCAAGCGCTCGCATATAAGGGTGCGCTCAATATCCAATTCGTGTTGAAAGACGACGTCATCTACGTGCTCGAAATCAATCCGCGTGCATCTCGGACGGTCCCGATCGTCAGTAAAGTGACCGGGGAACCACTCATCGAATGGGCGACGCTCGCGGCGTTCGGCCATGAGTTGGCAACCGTCGTCCCAGAGGCACGTCCGGTATGGAGCGGCTATGCCATCAAGACACCGGTGTTCTCGAGTTTGAAATTGCCGGGCGTCGACCCGCTCACCGGACCCGTCATGCGCTCGACTGGAGAGACACTCCAATTCAGCATGACCCCTTACGTGTCCGAACGCTTCTGTTACGATGCGACGACGGCGCGCATCATGAATCGGACTGAGACCGTAGCCGGCCAAGGCTGGTCATCATATAGTGATCAAGCGCTCGATGAGACGACCGAGTTCCAAAACGTGTCGGTCCTATTTTCAAACGCACCAGAAGAACAAGCGGCACGTGAGACGGCCGTCCGCAACGGCGTCCACGTCATCTCGGAGACACATCTTGCCGAGTACTATCAACAAGCGATGCAAGCGGAACCGATGCCGGTCCGTTCACTTCAAACGATGCAGACAGGAGAGGGACTACCATTATGACGACGAAAACAATCAATCATCTACTGACACTCGAGGAACTGACTCCGTCCGCACTCGACGACTTGCTTGGACTCGCGGCCAAGGTCAAACGACAGCCGGAAGCGTTCCAGTCGGCGCTCGCCGGCAAGAAAGTGGCGCTCTTGTTCGAGAAGGCCTCGACCCGGACCCGGATGTCGTTCGAGGTCGGTGTCGTCGAACTCGGCGGTTATCCGCTGTTCTTGAGCAGCAGTGATTTACAAATCGGGCGTGGGGAACCGCTGACGGATACGATTCAAGTCATGAGCCGTTATGTCGATGCGCTCATGATTCGGACGTATGCCCACGCGACGGTCGAGACGCTCGCTTCGGCAGGTTCGATTCCAATCATCAACGGATTGACCGATTCCCATCACCCATGCCAAGTACTCGCCGACTTGTTGACGGTCGAGGAAGTGTTCGGCACGAGAACAGGTAAGACGTTGACGTACATCGGCGACGGGAACAATATGGCCCACTCGCTCATGATCGGGGGCGCGCTCAGCGGGATGCACATCCGCATCGCCTCGCCGGAAGCATATACGGTCGAGACCGAGATTTTCGAACGGGCGAACGAACTCGCGGCGACTACTGGAGGCAGCGTTACGTTGTGGCAAGACCCGGTCGCTGCGGCAGCGGGTGCGGACGTCATTTACACGGATGTGTTCGCGAGCATGGGGCAAGAAGCGGAAGCGGCGGAACGGTTGACGCAGTTTGCGACGTTCCAAGTCGATGCTTCGCTCATGCAGCAAGCGAAGTCAGATGCGATTTTCCTGCACTGTCTCCCGGCCCATCGCGGCGAAGAAGTGACGGCCGACGTCATCGATGGCACGCAATCGGTCGTTTTCGATCAAGCCGAGAATCGATTGCACGCGCAAAAGGCGCTCATGCTTACCTTGCTCGCCTAAACGAAAAGAGAGGATTCGCCGCTCGGGCGAATCCTCTCTTTTTACTATCATAAAAAGCGGGCGAACAGGCCGAACACGGCCAATCCGACGATCACGTAGAAAATCCATTTGCCTTCTCCCGTATGAATGATGGGCGGGGAATACTTGCGTGGCTTGTACTTCCCGTAACGGAGCGGGCGCGAATACGGCACCGCGAACCGGGAGAGCGGGATCGCGAGCAAGAACCCGGCCAGGAAACCATACACATGTCCCCAAAGTGACACGTTCGCGCCGATGAGCGTGAACACGGCGCTGATGGCGACGAAGATATAAACGAGTCGAGCGTCCTGGCTGTAGATGAGCGTCCGGCGGAACCGACCGATGTACACATAAAAGCCGAGAATCGCTAAAATCGCACCTGAAGCACCGGCTTGCAGGTAGAACAGTTCACTCACCGTGAAGAACGTGAGCAAGTTGGCAAGCACACCGGCCACGATATAGAACACGGCGAACTTGATGTGACCGACCATGCGTTCCATGGCAGGTCCGAAGATAATCAAAGCGAACGAGTTGAACAGCAAATGACCGAGCCCTAAATGGATGAAGTTGGCCGTCAAGAGACGGTACCATTCCCCTTGGGCGAGTGCGAGATGGAATGACCCGCCGAGTGCGACAATCCGGAGGTCGGGGACCAAAGAATCGATGACAAACACGAGCAGTTGGATTACAATGAACAGCGTTACGAGCGGATACGCCCGGACGAACGTTTGAACATTCTCAGTACGACTAAACATAGCATCACCTCTTTCCTTAATTGTATAAGGAAACGAGTGAAAAAGGAAAGGAGCGAGTGTCCTGTGATTGTGGGGATCGGAATCGATATCGTCGAGCTCGAGCGGATTGCTCGCTCGCTCAAAAATGACCGTTTCGTCGCACGTCTGTTGACCGAAGCCGAGCGGGCGCTTGCGGACGCCTATCCAGAACAACGGCGCATCGAATTCGTCGCTGGACGATTTGCGGCGAAAGAAGCGTATGCCAAAGCAGTCGGGACCGGGGTTGCCCGGGGCCTGTCGTGGCAACAAATCGAAATCTTACCGGATGAGGCCGGGCGACCGCATATGACGGCGCCGTACTCAGGCCGGATTCATATGAGTATCAGCCACAGCGAGCAATATGCCGTGGCACAAGTCATCATTGAAGAGGGGGATCACGATGTTTCGTCCAAGTTGGATTGAAATCGATCGGGCGGCGATCAAACATAACGTAATCGAAATTAAAAAACGGATCCCGCAAGCGCTCATGGCCGTCGTCAAAGCGAACGCTTACGGGCATGGTGCCGTCGAAGTGGCAAAGATTGCGCTTGATAACGGAGCGACGATGCTCGGTGTGGCCTTACTCGAGGAGGCAATCGAGCTCCGAGAGGCCGGGATTAAAGCGCCAATTCTCGTCATGGAGGCCCAGTTCCCAGAATATGCGGGCGTCGCAGCCGAACACGATGTGACGTTGTCCGTCTTTTCGGCCGACTGGTTGCGTGAGGCGTGCACACATCTATCTGACCGTCCACTCACCGTTCATGTGAAAGTCGACACCGGTATGGGTCGTCTCGGTTTGCGGACCCGCGCCGAACTTGATGCCCTTTTAGAAGCGGCAGATGACCGTTTTATCGTCGAAGGGATTTATACGCACTTTGCGACAGCGGATGAGCCGGACAGTGAGCTTTACTATGAGCAGCAGGAGCGGTTCGGTCAGTTGATGGATGGACTCCACTCGCGATTCCGCTACATTCATACGTCAAACTCGGCCGGAGCGATCCGCATGGCCGGACAAGACGTGCCGTACAACGTGGTGCGGGTCGGAATTGCGATTTATGGGCTCTACCCGTCAGCTGAGATGGCTTCCTTCTATTCATTTTTACGTCCGGCCTTCACGTTGAAGAGCAAGCTCATGCAAGTGAAGCAACTCGAAGCTGGACAGACGATCAGCTACGGGGCGACATACACGACGGCAGGGGACGAGTGGATCGGTACCGTGCCGGTAGGATATGCCGACGGCTGGATTCGTAAAGCGAGCGGCTTCGAAGTAGACGTCAATGGAGAGCGCTGTCCCATTATCGGTCGTGTCTGCATGGATCGCTTCATGGTGAGGCTTCCTAAAGAGCTGCCGGTCGGGACTGTGGTCACGCTCATCGGCGGACCAGTCGCGATTGACGAACTGGCCACGCATCTCGAGACGATCAACTATGAGGTCGTCTGTCAATTAACGAATCGCCTCCCGCGACGTTATGTGTAAAGCGGAAAACGTGTGAAATTATCTGAATTCTTTCGGGAATTCTCTATATTTTCCCAAACTCGCGTGTTATATTGGTAAAGAACGCGGGAATATTTCCGCCAGTCATTGAAACGATTCTGGAGGTGTAAGATGTTGAAACAGCGAACTGCGGGTGCTTTAGCGTCCGTTCCAGATCGGTTCTCGCAACATGTGGGTCCGATTTCGATGAAAGACCGTGAATCATTGTCATTGAACGATGTAGTGACGTACTTGTCCAAAGAAATTGCTGATCGACAACAAACACTGCGCGAAGAATTGGCGAGAGGCTATCAAGAGATGGCCGCGTTTAATTTGAATATGGCAGAAGAGATGCTGATGATTGAGACGGAAGCCGAACATGCTCTCTTACGTCAAGTAAGCGGGGTGTGAGCGGAGTGATCGTAAAGCGTGGTGACGTGTTTTATGCGAATCTGTCGCCCGTAGTCGGTTCAGAGCAAGGTGGAGTTCGTCCGGTTCTCGTCATTCAAAACGATATCGGCAATCGCTTTAGCCCGACCGTCATTGTCGCTGCGATTACGGCTCAGATCCAGAAAGCAAAACTGCCGACTCATGTAGAGGTATATCAAGTCAAACATGGTCTCGAACGAGATTCCGTGATTTTACTTGAACAGATTCGAACGATTGATAAGCGTCGTCTGACGGATAAAGTCACTCATCTTGATGATGAGACGATGCACAAAGTTGACCGAGCGCTAGAGATTAGTCTGGGATTAATCCCTCTCTAGCTTACATATAAAGAAACCGATACATGGGTATCGGTTTTTTTTCAAAAAAACCTTTGAAAAATAGTTTAGAATTCTGTAAAACGGGAATTTAGTTTAATCGTACTCAATTTTTCTGTACGCACATTAGGAGGGAATATACGATGGATTTAGCGATTCGCGAGCAAGTCATTGGAGAACAATTACACCTTTACGTATCTGGAGAAGTGGATACATATACCGCACCAAAATTGAAGGAAGTCTTGCACCCGGCAATCACGGACCAAGACGTCACCGTTCATTTGGATGAAGTGGACTATATGGATTCAACTGGTCTCGGCGTATTTGTCGGTGCCCTTAAAATAGCCAAACGTAATGAGAAAGAGTTGTCGCTCGTCGGCGTCACTGACCGCGTCAATCGTCTCTTTGAATTGACAGGACTGCACAAGTTGCTTTCGATCAATACAAACGTAAGAGGTGGCACGCAATGAGTAACATCGAACAGACGGTGATGACGTTCCCGGCCAAACCGGAGTATGTCGGTGTGGTCCGTTTAGTCGTCTCAGGAATCGCTAACCGTATGGGATATACGTACGACGAGATCGAAGATATTAAAATCGCGGTCTCGGAAGCCTGTGGCAATGCCGTTCAACATGCCTATGAAGATCAAGAGGGTGAAGTGAAACTCACGTGTGGCGTCCATCAAGATCGTCTCGAGATGACGATCGAGGACTCGGGCAAAACGTTTGCCGACGACGTGAAACGCCAAGCGGCGCCAGTCGAAGAGACGGCTGAAATTGAATCGCTTCACGAAGGAGGACTCGGTCTTTTCCTCATTGAAGCCTTAATGGATGACGTCTCGATCAACAAGGACAATGGTGTCAAGGTGACGATGACGAAACTCCTTAACAGGGACGAGGTGGATCAGAGTGCCAGCAAAATCTCAACAACGCCATCACAGTGATGATGAAGTATTAGAGTGGATTGAGCGTTATCAACAGGACGATCAAAATGAAGAAGTCCAGATGCTCCTCATTAACCGATACTCGGACCTCGTTGAGGCACTTGCACGAAAGTTTTCACGCGGCCGGGCTATCCACGATGACCTCGTTCAAGTCGGGATGATCGGACTTCTCGCTGCCCTTCGTCGTTTCGACCCTGAGTTCGGACGCAGTTTCGAATCGTTTGCCGTTCCGACGATTATCGGTGAAATCAAGCGTTTCATCCGTGACAAGACGTGGAGCGTCCACGTTCCGCGCCGGATTAAAGAGCTTGGACCGAAAATCAAGAAGACGGTCGAGGAATTGACGACCGAGTTGCAACGTTCACCGCGCATCGATGAGATTGCCGATCACCTCGGCGTTTCCGATGAAGAGATTCTCGAGACGCTCGAGATGGGCAAGAGCTACCAAGCCCTTTCCGTCGACAGCTCAATCGAAGCGGACAACGAAGGTTCGACCGTCACGCTCCTCGACCTTGTCGGAAGCCAAGAGCGTGGCTACGAATCGGTCGACCAGCGCCTCATCCTTGAAAAAGCGTTCAGTGTGCTGAACGAACGGGAACAGGCGATTTTAGAATGTGCTTATTATAAAAACATGAGCCAAAAAGAGACGGGTGAACTCCTCGGGATTTCGCAGATGCACGTATCGCGCTTGCAGCGACGCGCGCTTGAGAAGTTACGTGAGGCCATCAAAGTCCCGCTCAACGAAGTATTCTCAAACGATGACTAAATGGTCATCGTTTTTTTGTCGTCTAGGCGTGAGTTTGCTACACTTCTAGAGAGAAGAGAAAAGGAAGTGATTCGATTGATTACGAAAGTCGCAAAAGAGTTGAAGTTGAAGACGAGTCAAGTCGAGACGGTGCAACAACTTGCCGCGGACGGAGCGACGATTCCGTTCATGGCCCGGTACCGTAAAGAAATGACCGGTAATCTCGATGAAGTCGAAATCAAAGCGATTCTCGACGCCTTACAATATGAAGAGAGTTTGCACAAGCGTAAGACGGACGTCCTCGCCAAACTTGAAGAACTCGAGAAGGCGACGCCGGAATTGACACGGGCGCTTGAAGCGGCGACGAGCCTGCAACAAGTCGATGACATTTATCTCCCTTATCGTCCGAAGCGACGGACGAAAGCCGAACAAGGGCGGGAGAAAGGACTACAAGCCCTCGCTGACTGGTATCGTCAACCGACACCCTATTCGCTGAAAGAAGCGCAGTCGTTAGCGGGTGATCTTTCGCTTGAAGAAGCACTTCCGTTCGTCCAATCAATCATTGGGGAGGAGTGGGGCGAAGTGGCGACGCTTCGACAATCACTTCGAACACGAGTCCGGAAAGAGGCGCTCCTTCGTTCGCAGAAGAAAAAACAAGCGGAAGACGAGAAAGAAGTGTTCGCCCAGTATTATGAATATGAAGAAAAAATCGCAGGAATCGTCCCGCACCGGATTCTCGCTTTGAACCGGGGAGAGCGCACGGACGTGTTGCAAGTGAAGGTTGTCTTCGACGAAGCCGGCTTCATGCGACAAGCGCTCGGCAAGTTTGACCGTTTGCCGACAGAGAAACGCGAACTCGTCACGCTCGCCGTGAAGGACGCGTTCAAGAAGTCGGTATTTCCGGCCATCGAACGTGAGATTCGTAGCGAATTGACCGAGACGGCCGAAGAACAGGCGATCGACGTGTTCTCGAAAAACTTGAAGCAACTCTACATGCAACCGCCGCTTCGTGAGGTCGTCGTCCTAGGGATTGACCCGGCCTATCGCACAGGTTGTAAATGGGCCGTCGTCAATGAGATCGGGAAAGTCGAAGAAGTCGGTGTCTTCTATCCGACGGCACCGAAACACGATGTCGCGGG
>NZ_CM168041.1:372500-507500 GCF_057004685.1 Exiguobacterium sp. FD-YE-25-4
CAGACTGCGAGTGATAAGATCCGTAGTCGAAAGGGAAACAGCCCAGACCATCAGCTAAGGTCCCCAAGTGTATGTTAAGTGGAAAAGGATGTGGCGTTGCACAGACAACTAGGATGTTGGCTTAGAAGCAGCCATCATTCAAAGAGTGCGTAATAGCTCACTAGTCGAGTGACGCCGCGCCGAAAATGTAACGGGGCTAAACATACCACCGAAGCTATGGATCCCGTAAGGGATGGTAGGGGAGCGTTCCAAGCAGCAGTGAAGCGGTATCGTGAGGAGCCGTGGAGCGCTTGGAAGTGAGAATGCCGGTGTGAGTAGCGAAAAGAGGGGTGAGAATCCCCTCCGTCGAAAGCCCAAGGTTTCCTGAGGAAGGCTCGTCCGCTCAGGGTTAGTCTGGACCTAAGCCGAGGCCGAAAGGCGTAGGCGATGGACAACAGGTTGATATTCCTGTACCGCCGTACCACCGTTTGAACGATGGGGGGACGCAGAAGGATAAGGTAACCGTGCGACTGGAAGTGCACGGACAAGCAGCGAGGCCGTCGGGTTGGCAAATCCGCCCGACACACAAGGCTGAGCTGTGACGTGGAGCCCGTAGGGCGAAGTACCGGATTTCACGCTGCCAAGAAAAGCCTCTAGTAAGGAGGTCGGCGCCAGTACCGTAAACCGACACAGGTAGGCGAGATGAGAATTCTAAGACGCGCGGGATAACTCTCGTTAAGGAACTCGGCAAAATGGTCCCGTAACTTCGGGAGAAGGGACGCTTATGGCAACATAAGCCGCAGTGAATAGGCCCAAACGACTGTTTAGCAAAAACACAGGTCTCTGCTAAATCGCAAGATGAAGTATAGGGGCTGACGCCTGCCCGGTGCTGGAAGGTTAAGGGGATGTGTCATCGCAAGAGAAGCACTGAACCGAAGCCCCAGTAAACGGCGGCCGTAACTATAACGGTCCTAAGGTAGCGAAATTCCTTGTCGGGTAAGTTCCGACCCGCACGAAAGGCGTAACGATTTGGGCACTGTCTCAACGAGAGACCCGGTGAAATCATAGTACCTGTGAAGATGCAGGTTACCCGCGACAGGACGGAAAGACCCCATGGAGCTTTACTACAGCCTGATATTGAGGCTTTGTACGCGATGTACAGGATAGGTGGGAGTTTGTGAAGCCGGAGCGCCAGCTTCGGTGGAGACACCCTTGGGATACCACCCTTTGCGTATAGAGTCTCTAACTCGCAGCCGTGATCCGGCTGGAGGACCGTGTCAGGTGGGTAGTTTGACTGGGGCGGTCGCCTCCTAAACAGTAACGGAGGCGCCCAAAGGTTCCCTCAGAATGGTTGGAAATCATTCGAAGAGTGCAAAGGCAGAAGGGAGCTTGACTGCGAGACCTACAAGTCGAGCAGGGACGAAAGTCGGGCTTAGTGATCCGGTGGTTCCGCATGGAAGGGCCATCGCTCAACGGATAAAAGCTACCCTGGGGATAACAGGCTGATCTCCCCCAAGAGTCCACATCGACGGGGAGGTTTGGCACCTCGATGTCGGCTCATCGCATCCTGGGGCTGGAGTAGGTCCCAAGGGTTGGGCTGTTCGCCCATTAAAGCGGTACGCGAGCTGGGTTCAGAACGTCGTGAGACAGTTCGGTCCCTATCCGTCGTGGGCGCAGGAAATTTGAGGAGAGCTGTCCTTAGTACGAGAGGACCGGGATGGACGCACCGCTGGTGTACCAGTTGTTCCGCCAGGAGCATCGCTGGGTAGCTACGTGCGGACGGGATAAGTGCTGAAAGCATCTAAGCATGAAGCCCCCTCCG
The DNA here is from genome assembly GCF_057004685.1 of Exiguobacterium sp. FD-YE-25-4. Taxonomy (NCBI): domain Bacteria; kingdom Bacillati; phylum Bacillota; class Bacilli; order Caryophanales; genus Exiguobacterium; species Exiguobacterium sp. FD-YE-25-4. The sequence continues at coordinate 374,302 of NZ_CM168041.1, forward strand.
AGATGAGATTTCCCTTTGAGCAATCAAGAAAGACCCCTCAGAGACGATGAGGTAGATAGGTCATGGGTGGAAGCACGGCGACGTGTGGAGCTGAATGATACTAATCGGTCGAGGCTTTGATCTAGTCTAAGGTTTGTATGAATTGATGAGTCTTCAGTTTTGAGAGAACGATCTCTCTTGTCTGGTGGCGATAGCGAAGCGGCCACACCCGTTCCCATGCCGAACACGGAAGTTAAGCGCTTCAGCGCCGAAAGTAGTTGGGGGTCTCCCCCTGTGAGGATAGGACGTTGCCAGGCCAACGCGAAGGACGATCAAGCAGATGCTTGGTCGTTCTTTTTTTTATGAAAGTGTTGACAAACGGGATATATAATGCTAATATAATAATTGTCTAGTGGCGATAGCGAAGTGGTCACACCCGTTCCCATGCCGAACACGGAAGTTAAGTACTTCAGCGCCGAAAGTAGTTGGGGGTCTCCCCCTGTGAGGATAGGACGTTGCTAGGCCAACGCGAAGGACGATCAAGCAGATGCTTGGTCGTCCTTTTTTGTCGTTTCCTTTGAAACTTTTCATCTAATCTTCTCGTATGAAGAGACAGAAGAGGGGGAGTCAAGTATGCAAATCCGTGAAGCGACAGTCTCAGACTACAAGGCGTTCACTGAGGTTTCACGAGCGAGTTTTAAACAAGAGGCAGATCGTCTCCGATTACCATATCGGGACTTAAATATTGAACCACCGGGTTATGATGACCAGGCGATGAGCTTGTATTTGATTGAACAATTGATGTGTTATGTCATCGAACATGAAGGACAAGTCGTCGGGGGAGCCGTCGTGACGTTGACAGGGAAAGATTACGGACGGATTGACCGCATCTTTATTCATCCATACAGACAAGGTAAAGGGATTGGAAAACAGGCACTACAGTCAATCGAGAGGCTTCATCCGACTGTACGAATTTGGGAGTTGGAGACATCAGCAGCCCAACCCCACAATGTGGCATTTTATCGGGCAGTCGGTTACCAATCCGTCTTCGAATCAAGCGAAGAGGTCTGTTTCGTCAAACGAGTAAAGCAACCCGTAGATGAAGCAATCACATTGCGATATGAAGAGCGCTCGATCAAAGGTGCCAAGCGTATGGAATAGATGCGAGTCAAATCGCCATCACGAATAGTAACGTCTCAGAACTACGGGCCAGCAATTGTAATTTCACGAGGAGCCAATTCCGCAATATTAACTTCAGAGAAACCGAGTTCGACGACTTGAATCTTTCCGGCTCACAATATCGATTCGTCACCATGTACGAGTCAGGACGGCCGACGACGTTCTTCCATACAAACCTGACGAACACGATTATGAAAAACTGTCGGCTTGATGGGGTCCAGATCGAGGGTTCATCGATTGACGGCTTAACGATTGATGGGGTACACGTCAAAGACCTGTTAGAACATTATCGAAAAGAAACTGGAGGAATGAAACGTTATGAGTGATCTCTACCAAACCCAACACGACTTACAACAACAGATGGCAGAACGGGACCGACTCGCCCGGAAATTAAAAACACTCGACAAGCAAATTGCCGAACATGAAGCTGTGCGAAAGCAACTTCTCAATTCGTTTACGAAAGAACAACGCGATGTCTATGACTTAGATTCATTCTCGCTCGTCAACGCATGGCGTAAACTCAGGGGAACATTCAACGAACAAAAAACGATTGAATTAGAAGAGGCGGCCCGGGCCGAATTGAAGTTACGAGAACACGAGGCAATGGTCGATGAGTTAGGGCTTGAACGTCGTGATTTATATGAAACCTTTGAGACGTATAACGGGATTGACGCAGAGTGGGAAGCGTTCGTAAAAGAGAAAGAAGCTCACTTGAAGCAGGATCCTGAAGTTAAGGAAACACTATATCGGCTCACGAAGCAGCAAGTGGAAACGAATGAGGTGCTCATTGAGTATAAAGAAGCCATTAGTGCTGGACATACAGCGCGGACTGCCATTTCAAGAACACTGAAACATCTCGACAGTGCAAAAGGCTGGTCGACGTATGATACGTTCTTTGGAGGGGGTTTGATTGCGACAGCGATGAAACATGATGCCATCGATGCCTCGGAGCGGAAGATGCATGAACTTCAAGCCGCACTTGAGCGATTCTCGCGGGAGTTGGCTGATGTGAAAGGCGTCGTCAGCGGATTACAGATTGAACGCGGATCACTGATCCAGTTCGCTGACTATTTCCTCGACGATATTTTCTCGGAATGGACGATGCATGGACGAATCAACGATTCACTGGATAAAGTGAACGGGCTCGATCGAGAAATCGCTAAACTGATCGAGAAAATGACAAGAGAAGTCGAACGTTTGGAGCGACAACTCAAAGAAATAGAAGCGAAACGAAAACAGCTCATCCTTACGCGGTGAGCTGTTTGGTCATTCTGGTCGTTTCAACCAATGGCGTAACCCTTTCCCGGCATGGGGACCTGCCGTGTAACGCGGGATGACATGCAAGTGCGCGTGGGGCACGGTCTGGTTTGAAGCAATTCCGACGTTCCAACCAAGCGTATAGCCGTCAGGGCTATACGTCTCTTCGAGGAACACCTTCGCTTCGTGGAGCAGTCTGTATGTATCATGCCATTCGAAGGCGTGAGATCGAACGTCGTCGCTCGGTGTTGTTTCGGTACGATGATGCCTGAACCGACGAGCACGTCCTGTTCACGATCATGCATTAAAAAGTAGCAGGTCTCGCTCTCGGCAACGATTCGTTGTGATGGATCAAGCTGTGGATGACAAAATGGACAAGTGGACATCGGGATTGGTACACTTCCTTTCTATATGAAGTGTACCAAAAGGGGGATTCAAATGAATGATTTGATCGATTATATCGTCGACGAAGTCGGGCAAGAAAGACATACGGTCATCGGGATTTCGGGACACGGAGGTGCCGGCAAGACGACGTTCGCTGATGCTTTACGCGCGCGTCTTGGGGACGTGAACTATATCAATACCGACCCTTACATCACGGATTCGATGTTACGGAAGAGTGCTATAATCGACTATACGGTCGACGGTCAAACGCATCACTACAAGATGACGGCCTGTCATCCTTCCGCGCATCACTTGCTGTCACTCGAGCGTGATGTCCGGATGGTACGAGAAGGCATCGGCTTTTATACGATCGACGTCCCGTATCTCGAACGGACTTGGATCGATCCAGCAAAACGAGTCACCATCATCGAAGGGATGAGTGTCGCCTTCCTCGAACCTCACTATTTCGATGTATCGGTCTATTTGTATACGGATAGCGAGACTGAGTTCGCCCGTCGTTCTGTTCGGGACATCCAAGAGCGTGGGATGGACCTGGGCTACTTGAAAACCTCGCACGACGAGCGTCGGTTTCAATACGAACTGTTCATGCATCCGCATCGTGAGAAGTTCCAGACGGTCGTCTCGACAAGCGATAATGTTTGGACGATTGAGCGGAGCCCACAAAAAAACCGCTCATCATGAGCGGTGGCTGCGTAACGTTTCTTGGATCCCGATCCCGAGCCGATCTTGTTCGCGCTCGAGTTGGTCCCACGTGAGCGAGCGATGGCGCAACGTGACGTCGTTCGCAATCGACTCAAGTGTGCGTTGCTTCTCGATGTTGTCGAGCCAGTAATAGACGTCGACCCCATCCTCATCGATGCGCCAGAACGATTTGACGACTTCGAACTCGTCGGCCCAGTCGCCGACCGGCTTAAACCCATACTTCTCGACGAATGGATACGGCCGTTCTTCTCCGAGCGGGTCGATGACGTTGCGGACGAACATGAGCTCGAGGCCTGCATGTTCGGTCGCCTCTAACAAGCGTTTCAAAGCGGGGAGCGGTTCGACTTCGACATTCTCGACAACATCGAACCAAACCCGTTTGCCGTCCGTGTCCCAGACGGTCGCTTCCACACTATACGGAGCGCCCGCTGTCGACGGGGCATACATCGTTAAATCAAACGTGAACGGGATATGCTCTTCAGCACCTGGTTCGAGGACGACCGATAGAGGGATTGGGACTTCTTGAAGATCGGCCTCGCGGTTGAACTCATTTCCTTCGAGCGTGATGTCTTTGAAAGTCGTCAAAAAGTTAAGCGTCAACTCCTGCAGTCGCACGACATGTGAAGTGGTGTTCGACACGCGTAACGTTCCATGGACGGTTTCGTTCGGGAGAAACGGTACGGTGTGAAAATAGACGGATGCATCCAGTTCGGAAAAGAACCATTTTTTAAAGCGATTACCCCATTTCGACATGACGGTCGCGCCCCTTTTCTCTAGTAAGTTACACTCCTTATCATGTTCCCGATTCCAATTCTCAAAAAACATTTAGAAAAAGGTTGCATTTTATAACTACTTCACTTATTATAGAGGATGTCGAAACAATTCAAACCATCGCGGGGTGGAGCAGTCTGGTAGCTCGTCGGGCTCATAACCCGAAGGTCGTCGGTTCAAATCCGGCCCCCGCAACCAATTTTTATTTAATTTCATATGTCGTCGCGGGGTGGAGCAGTCTGGTAGCTCGTCGGGCTCATAACCCGAAGGTCGTTGGTTCAAATCCAGCCCCCGCAACCAATTTTTTAAATGAGATAGCGAAACGATGACGTTTCGTGTTTTTTTTTGCGCAAAATTGAGTGTACAATGAGTACGTATCGCTAGAACCACTAAAGGAGAAACATCATGTATACATTGATTACCCATTCTGCGGCCGAAACGCAGGCGGTGGCAGAAAAACTCGCCACGCTCGTCAAAGCCGGAACGGTCATAACGTTGGACGGCGACCTCGGTGCCGGCAAGACGACGTTCACCCAAGGCTTTGGTAAAGGCCTCGGCGTCACGCGTAACGTCAACAGCCCGACGTTCACCATCATGAAACAATACCAAGGGCGCTTGCCGCTCTATCATATGGACGTCTATCGTCTCGAAGACACGGGGGACGATATTGGCCTCGAGGAATACATCAACGGTGATGGTGTCGCCATCGTCGAATGGTCGAACTTGATCGAGTCGTCACTTCCGACGGAACGGCTCGCCATCACAATCGAGCGAGTCGGGGACGAGGAACGTCAGTTGACGTTCGCGCCCGTCGGCGACACGTATGATGCACTCGTGAAGGAGGTGCTCGCATGAAACAACTCATGATTGACACGTCGACGACACGTCTGTCTGTCGCCTTGAGTGAGCACGGACAGATTCAAGCCGAGGCGACGGTCATGGTCTCGAAAAACCATGCCGTCACGCTCATGCCGATGATCGAACAATTGATGAACGCGGTCAAATGGACACCGACCGAACTCGAACGCATCGTCGTGACGACAGGTCCAGGGTCTTATACGGGGATTCGCATCGGTGTCACGACAGCGAAGACGCTCGCCTACACGCTTCAGATCCCGCTCGTCGGGGTCTCGGCGCTCCGTCTTATGGCGGCGGCCCCGAACACGGAGCTCCCAGTCGTCGCGCTCATCGACGCCCGTCGAGGGAATGCCTATATCGGGCATTATCAACAGAACGAGGCCGTCACACCCGACCGTCACGCCTCGGTCGCCGCTTGGCTCGAAGCCAATATCAGCGGACCATTCGTCGTCGTCGGCGACGTGGAGCCGTTCCGTGACGCACTCGCGTCTTACGACTATACCGAAGCACCGGCCGCGCATAGTTACGGCCGTGCGAGCGATCTCGTCGCCTTAGGTGAGGCCACGAATGATGTCCATGCGTTTGAGCCCGAGTATCTTCGTCTCGCTGAGGCGGAAGCGAAATGGCTCGAGGGACAAAACAATGGCTGATATTAAAATCCGGCGCATGACATGGCTCGACGTCGAAGAAGTGACCAAAGTCGAGGAGGCCTCGTTCGCTATTCCGTGGACGAAAGAAGCGTTCATGAACGAGATGCTCCGCAATGACCAAGCGATCTATTTCGTCGCTGTGCATGAACGACGCGTGGTCGGCTTCGTCGGGGTTTGGCAAATCGTAGACGAGGGGCACATCACGAACATCGCCGTCTTACCGGAATATCGTGGGCAAGGCATCGGCAATCTGCTGTTGACGCAACTCGTTGAATTTGCCCGCTCGAAGTCACTCGTGGCGCTCACGCTCGAAGTGCGCGTCTCGAACATCGGCGCCCAAAAGCTGTACGAACAGTTCGGTTTCGAAAATGCCGGACGCCGGAAACGATATTATCAAGACAATAATGAAGACGCCTATATTTACTGGGCGAAGTTAGGAAGTGAAACAGATGGACACATCGCTCATCCTCGCGATTGAGTCGAGTTGTGATGAGACGTCGGTCGCGCTCGTGCGTGACGGTAAGACGCTTTTATCGAACGTCGTCTCGTCGCAGATTGAAAGTCATAAACGGTTTGGCGGGGTTGTGCCCGAGGTCGCCTCGCGCCACCACGTCGAACGGATCACCTACGTCATCGATGACGCCCTCAGTGAAGCGGGTGTGACGATGCAAGACGTCGACGCCGTCGCGGTCACGCAAGGACCAGGTCTTGTCGGGGCACTCCTCGTCGGAATCAGTGCGGCCAAAGCGCTCGCTTTCGCCCATAGCAAACCGCTCATCGGCGTGCATCATATCGCCGGACACATCTATGCGAACGAACTCGTCGAAGAGATGGAGTTCCCGCTCGTCTGTCTCGTCGTCTCGGGCGGACACACGGAGCTCGTCTATATGCCCGAGCACGGTGTGTTCGAAGTCATTGGGGAGACACGTGACGATGCAGCCGGAGAAGCATATGACAAAGTCGCACGGACGCTCAGTCTTCCTTACCCAGGTGGACCTGCCATCGACCGTCTCGCAGCCGATGGGGAAGACACGTACAAGTTCCCACGGGTTCGGCTTGAAGCGGGAAGTTTCGATTTCAGCTTCAGCGGGCTCAAGTCGTCGGTCATCAACGCCGTCCACAACGCTGAACAGCGCGGGGAGACGGTCATCCCTGAAAACTTGGCGGCCAGTTTCCAAGCGAGTGTCGTCGAAGTGCTCGTCGAGAAAGCGATTCGTGCCGTGAAAGAAAAAGGAGCGAAGCAATTGCTCGTCGCAGGTGGCGTCGCAGCCAACCGTGGACTCCGCGCTGCACTCAAAGAAGCGACGGACCGCGAAGGCATCCGCCTCGTCATCCCACCACTTGATCTATGCGGAGACAACGCCGGTATGATTGGAGTCGCGGCACATCACGCGTATGTGCGCGGAAAGCGCGATACACTGGCGATGAATGCGGTTCCTGGGTTATCCTTAGAAGAGAGCATGACAGTCTAGGGGGAAATATACAGATGATGAAACGCATAATCATTGGAGGTCTCGTCGTACTGCTCGTCGTCGCGACGTTTTTGCAAGTACGGGAAATCATCCGCGCTTATAATATCGCCTATCAAGAAGAAATCGTGCCGGAAGCGACACGCGTCCGGTCGCTCACGGGAGCGGAATCGCTCGAAGGCATCGGCCGGGTTACGGGTGAGAACACGCTCGTCGAGACGTTGTACGGCTATAAGAGCTTAGACGATCAAGACATCGAAAGCGTCATCGTCGTCGACCGCAACCTCGGCATTCAACCGAAAGCGAGCGATGCGTATTATCAAATCGCACCGGGACGAGAAGCGACCGAAGAAGAGGCGGCGAAGTTCGAGGACATTGTCAACGAGTTTGACGAAGAGCAACTGTTCGCCCAAGTCATCTCGACGCATGAGGCAAAATATGTGACGAACGACGAAGAGGCGCTCACATTCTACAAAGTGTTCGTCCGTGACGTCGATACGAACGAGTACGTCTTCTTCATCACGGAAGACGGCATCAAGCTTGACTTCCACACGCGCGGGTTCCAACCGCTGCGTTATTTCTAAACGTAAAACAGGGAAGCTGACCTCCATCATGGAGAGCGGCTTCCCTGTTTTTATACTTCTGGATGATGTTTCTTTTGTTTATACCACATATTCACTCGGCTCACGACATAGACGATCAAAGCGAGCACCCACATGAGGAGCGTCGACTGATAGAAGTGGCCCCATACCGAGCCGGGCGTGTAAAAGCTGTGCACGGTCACATCGACCGGCCAGACGACGAGGCGGATAAAGAGCGTGCTCATGAGTAGACCGCTCAACAAGCTGATGACAATCCCGCTCCACGTCTGGATGATGAAGCCGATGACGACCGGCAGGAAATAAAACAGGAACGACGGGACGACGGTCGGTTCCCCACGAATCAGTTCGGATACGTACTCCGTCCCGGTCGGCACGATGTAGGCGAGACCAGTCAGGAAGGCGTGCATCCACTCGATTCGCATCGCACGGAATCGCATCATGAATGGAGCTCCTCCCATTCTGCATACAGTGCCGTGATCGATTCTTTCGTCGCATCGGACTCGGTCGACAGTTCCTGTGCCCGAGCGAAGTCGTTGAAGACGTCCGGTTCACACAACAGTTGCTCAATCTCTTCGAGACGGGCCTCGTGTTGCTCGATGGTGAGCTCGATCTCCTCGATCCGTTGTTTCATCCGGCGTTCCTCGCGTTGCTGTTCCTTGTCGGCGCGCTGTTTCTTGACGATGACTTGTTTCGTCTCTTCACGAGCGAGTCGGGCCAGTTCTTCGAGTTCTTCTTTCTTCTCGACGTAATACGAGTAATCGCCGAGGTATTCGTCGATGCCGTTCGGTGTGATCTCCAAGACGCGCGTCGCGAGCCGGTCGATGAAGTAGCGGTCGTGCGACACGAACAAGATCGTGCCCGGGTAGTCGACGAGGGCGTTCTCGAGGATCATCTTCGAGTCGAGGTCCAAGTGGTTCGTCGGCTCATCCAAGATGAGCAAGTTCGGCTGTTCGAGCTTCAGTTTCGCGAGCGTCAAGCGGGCCCGCTCTCCACCCGACAGTTCATGGACGCGCTTCATCACGTCGTCACCGCTGAACAGGAACTGACCGAGCAGGCTGCGGACTTCTTGTTCGCGCATGAGCGGCCAGTCGTTCCAAATCTCGTCGATGACGCGGTTGGCGTCCGACAAGTTCTGTTGCTCCTGATCGTAATAGCCGATCTCGACGCCGGTACCGTAGCGGATGTCACCGGTGAGCGCCGGCTGTTGTTTCGTCAACACTTTCAAAAGCGTCGACTTACCGACCCCGTTCGGACCGACGAGAGCGACCGATTCACCGCGCTGCAGTTGGAAGCGGAGATGCTGGGCGATCGGTTCCTCATAACCGATGGCGAGGTCGCTGCCGCTCAACACGTCGTTCCCGCTTTGGCGTTTGATTGCGAACGAGAGGACGGCACTGCGCTCGTCACCGTCCGGCGCTTCCATCCGGTCGACTTTCTCGAGACGTTTGCGGACGCTCTGGGCCCGCTTCGTCGTCGTCGCCCGGGCGATGTTACGCTGGATGAAGTCCTGCATCTTGGCGATTTCTTCTTGCTGGGACTCGAACTGCTTCTTCTCTTGCTCATAGATCGCGGCCTTCTGTTCAAGGTACTTCGTGTAGTTGCCGACGAAGCGACGGCTCCGGTGGCGAGACAGCTCATAGACGACCGAGACGACCCGGTCGAGGAAATAACGGTCGTGGGAGACGATGAGGACGGCGCCTTTATAACCGCTCAAATACTTCTCGAGCCAGCCGAGCGTCTCGATGTCCAAATGGTTCGTCGGCTCATCCAAGATGAGCAGGTCTGGACTTTGAAGGAGCATCTTCGCGAGGGCGAGGCGGGTCCGTTGTCCGCCGGAGAGCGTATCGATGCGGCGCTCGAAGTCGTCCGGATAGAAACGCATCCCGTGAAGGACGGAGCGTATCGTCGCCTCGTATTGATAGCCGCCGCGGTCTTTGAACGTATGCTGTTCTTCATCATAAGACGACAGCAGGCGCTCATAGGCGGCCGGGTCGTTCAAGATGCGCTCAGATCCCATGTCTTGTTCCATGCGACGGAGCGTTTTTTCCTGTTCAATTAAATCGGTGAAGACGGTGAGCATCTCGTTCCAAATCGTCTCGTTCGATTCAAGTCCTGAATCTTGGGCGAGATAGCCGATTGTCACATCTTTTGGCTTCATGATGTCGCCTGAGTCATAGTTATATTCCCCGGCGATGACTTTGAGCAGTGTCGACTTGCCGGCGCCATTCCGGCCGACGAGGGCGACGCGTTCGCCTTCTTGGATTTCGAGTTTGACGTTCTCTAAAATCGGCTCGACGCCGAATGATTTCGATAAGTTATTGACTTGCAGTAGGATCAAGTGAAAAAACCCCTTTCTCTCTATTTAGTATACTGTATTTTTTAGTCTTTTCAGGTATATTCGTTGAGTGGTTATGTGAATTCGTTTACAATCAAGGTGTATGAAATTAGATTCGTTTGAAACGCGTCGTAAAAAGGAGGCTCTTTCCGTTGAGTCAAAACGAACCAAAGATTCCGCAAGCGACAGCCAAACGGTTGCCACTATACTATCGGTTTATCCAAAGCCTGCATTCATCAGGAAAACAGCGTGTCTCTTCTGCTGAACTGAGTGAGGCGGTCAAGGTCGATTCGGCCACGATCCGTCGCGATTTCTCGTACTTCGGTGCGCTCGGTAAAAAGGGATATGGCTATAACGTACAGTATCTGTTAGACTTTTTCCGTAAGACACTGAATCAGGACGAGATTACGAACGTCGCCTTGGTCGGGGTTGGTCATCTCGGGACAGCTTTCGTCAACTATAACTTCCTTAAAAACAATAACACACATATCGTCGTCGGGTTCGACGCAGACGAGACAAAAGTCGGCACGACGATGTCCGGTGTCCCGATTCATCACGTCGATGAGATGGAACAGATTATGAAGCAAAACAAGATTGACGTCGCGATTTTGACGGTGCCGTCTGCCTATGCACAGCCTGTCGCGGATGACTTGGTCCGCTTCGGCATCAAAGGCATCTTGAACTTTACACCGGCCAGGCTTACTGTGCCGGATACGGTCCGCGTCCATCATATCGACTTGTCGATCGAACTCCAGTCGCTCATTTACTTTATGCAACACTATCCATCTGCTGAGGGGGTCCATCAATAATGGAATTACTATTATCGTCACTCGTCGTCGGTATTCCAGGCGGAGCAAGTCTGTTTGTCATCGCGATTATCGCGCTCATCATCTTCGGGCCGAAGAAATTGCCTGAGTTCGGCCGTGCCGCCGGACAGACGCTCCGTGAGTTCAAAAACGCCACGAGTGGCATGATGAACGAGCATGACGAGAAAGACAAGAAAGAAATTGAGAAGAAAGAGCAGTAAGCGATGAGCCATCAACCTGATCAAGAACGGGCACTGTCCGACCACTTGACAGAGCTGCGGAGACGACTGATGCTGTCGGCATTTGTCGTCTTTGCCTTCTTTTTGATTGCTTTGCCGAGTGTCAAATATGTGCTCGCCTATCTCCAGGCCGACCTCGTCGAACGAGGCCTTGAATTGAACGCCTTTGGGGTCGCGGACCCGCTCATGATTTACTTGAACTTGGCGCTCGTCATCGGGCTCGTCGCGGCTGGTCCGTTTCTACTGTATCAACTGTGGGCGTTTGTCGCACCTGGTCTGCATCCGAACGAACGGAAAGCGACGCTCGCTTATATTCCGATCATCTTTATCTTGTTCCTCGTCGGTTTGGCGTTTGCCTACTATTGGTTGTTCCCGCTCGTCCTCGATATCTCGACGGACCTCGGGCAAGACCTTGGTCTGACGCAAATCATCGGGGCGTCGAACTACTTCACGTTCTTGCTGCAACTGACCATCCCATTCGGACTGTTATTCCAGTTACCGGTCGTGACGATGTTCTTGACGCGCATCGGTGTCGTGACGCCGTACTTCCTGTCATCGATTCGGAAGTACGCCTACTTCGCCTTGTTCGTTGTCGCGGCCTTCATCACGCCGCCGGATTTGACGTCGCACCTCATGGTGTCGCTGCCGCTCTTCTTCTTGTATGAGATCAGTTTATCGATTTCCCGCATCACGTACCGGGGCGTGCTCCGTCGTGAGAAAGAGGCGATGGTGAAAGAACAAGTCGATTTGATGAAACAAATGAATGAGAAGTAAACACCATGTCATGCGACGTGGTGTTTTTTTGATTTTAGGGCTATTCAATTTTGAAAAAACAACTTAAAATTAGGAGGGTTAAATCAAAAAATGGATTATTTTTGAAAGTTATACATTCATAAACAGAAATGAGGAGACTGATGAAGAAGTGGTTATGGAGCATGCTCGTGGTGCTCGTCATGATGGTAGCACCGGGAGTTGAAGTCCGAGCAGAGGACTATGCCAAACCGGAAATCATTCCGGCTGGAGAAGTCGTAGGAAACGGCGAATATGTGTGGCGTTCGGGAGATCCGGAGACGCTAGTTCACATTGAGACCGGTGAAGAATATACGTTACCGATTCGCGTGTCTGCTGCTTATAATATGTATGCCATCGGAGACGGCCGATTTATGTTAAAAGGATGGCCGGAATGGGTGATGTGGGATATACGTACGAATGAAGCGAAGACATTCCCAATCGAAGCAGGAAGTGAGAATCGACTCGTCTCAACGAATGTAACAACAGGAATGATGTTATGGGCTGATGACGAAAAGTATATCATCACATCGACGTCAGGTGATATTCTCGGATCGCTCACGAAAGACAGCGATCCGGTATACAGTCTGCTCGATGACGGGAACGTCCTCGCGTTCGCCGACGGTCAAGTGACGAAGCGGACGGTGACAGGAGAGGTGCTTGAGACAATCAGTTCCTATTCAGGACAGGTGAGGTGGGCCCGTCACATGAAAGAAGCGAATCAATGGTTCGTGATCAAAAGTGATGACTCGGAGCACATGTTTATTTTCGATTTGGCGACGAAACGATGGATTGAGAAAGAGGCGCCAAACATAAGTAATCTTACGTGGAAAGACGGCACCTATTACTTCATGACGCGAGAAATGTATACGACATTCTATGTCAGTTATAACGTCAGCACGAATGAGTGGAAAGAGGCACCGATTGATGATGCTGACATTCGACAACACGGTCCTTGGTACGTCTTTGGTATGAAGAAGACGGAAGTGTACACGCCGGAGTCTTTATGGAAAGCACCATGGCAACTGAATGTCAATGTGCCGAAAACGACGAATCGCTATGAGGTAGGTCGTCCATATGACGTCAACGGAACTGCCACGCTCGTCGATGGTACGGCCTTACCGATTCCAGCGACTGAGCTGACGGCACGTTTAGCCTATCAAGACGACCCGTTCGTTTGGGAGCAAGGGAAACTGACGCTACAGACGAATGAATCGTATGACATGATTTTTAAGTGGAACGATTTTGAGCGCCGGTTAGACTTATGGGCATCGAACTATGTGCCACTCACACTCGACCCGCCAACCGGTGTCTTAGGTCCGATTAGCGGGAAGACGACACCGAACACGCCGGTGTTTGTCAGTGTGACAAAAAACTTGTATCAATCGAACTCATCGGATTCATTGTTGAACTATCAATCGGCGACGGTCCAATCGGATGAGTCGGGGCGCTATACGTGGCAACCGGCGCGGTGGTTCACACCTGGATCGCGTGTGACTGTGAAAATCGGTAGTGGGTCAGGTGTTTACGCCGATCCGATTGAACTTCAGACGGTCAAAGAAAGTGACGATACTTCATCAAATGGTATCTCGGTTCTGACGAAAACGGTCACTTCAGGTGTCACATTGAAAACGACGCCGAACGCCGCAGTGGATGTGTTGATTCGCAGTGGGAAATACTACGAAATTTCGAATGAGCAGGCAGATGAAGACGGACTCATTTCGATTAAAGAGTTTAATACGATGCCTGTAGACATCGGAACAAAAGTCTACTTCAAATTAAAAGAAGCACCCGCTTCAGCGTTCCGGCTCACAACCGTGGAGACAAGAGTGGAACCGCCTGTCTTTTCGTGGACTCGGACACCGTTAATGTATGACAAATCCATCAACATCACATCGAGTACCGATCAGGCTTATCGCATCTATCGAAACGGGACGCATGTGGCGACAACACGCGTCATGCCGTACACGTTCGATACCCCATTGAAAGAAGGGGATGTCATTCTCGTCACACGTTCGAGCGGCGATGCGACGTATGAACTCACAAAGACGGTCCGTGCGTTCACTCCGACGCTCAGTGTGACGGACACGTTGATGACAAAGACACAAGCGACACTCTCAATCAAAAAGACGAGCACGGCGACAGTGCGCTTCTATGTAAATGACAAACTCGTCTCGGCCAAACGCCTATCGACGACACGTTACACCGTCCCCGCCAAACCGGGGGATCGTGTTCGCGTCAAAGCATCGGTCGGCTCGAAATCGCGTGACGTCTCGATTCAGTTGCCGAAAACGTCGCTGTCGACGCTCTCGATTAATGATGAGAAGTCACTCTGGGTCGGGTACGTGATCCCGAATAGCACGGTCACGTTGAAAAAAGGGTCGACGGTGCTCGCCACAGCAAAAGCGAGTAGCACCGGACGTGTGACGCTCCGCTTCACGCGGCAACCGGTCAATGCGACGCTCTCGTTGACGAGCCAAAGCGGGACGTTCCGACATGTGCAGACGGTGAAGGTGACGACTGGACCGACACCGACGCTCGTGACGACGATTCCATCAAGCACATCGAAGACACTGAAGGTGACATCGAACGTCGGGTACGGCACATTGACGCTCACGCGGGGGTCGACGGTGCTCGCGAAGAAGACGGTGACGTCGACGTCGACAACGCTCAGTTTCACCCCACAAAAGAAAGGAACGAAATTGACACTCCGTCTCGTGACGCCAAAAGGCCGAAGCGTGACGAAGACGATTTATGTTCGTTAACTGAGAAGCCATTCGCGATGATGCGGATGGCTTTTTTTAGAGATGGGGAACAGGGGGAGGACGTGATACGATGGAGCCAATCGAACATAGGTCAGGGGGAGAAGCGATGGCTTGGGAGTACTATGGGGATGAACTCATCATCATCGGCGTGTTGACGACAATTTTGTTGATTGCCGTGCTAAACTTTTTGAAATCGCGATTCAAGCGGAGACTCGTCTTCTCGTTAACGTTGCTTCTCGTGGGATACGTATCGTGTATCATCGGACTCGTCTTCGTCCGCGGTTGGGACGCGCTGGGCTGGATTTTGATCGGCATTAGTCTGTATGTGATCGGTCTCCTCACTTATATCGGCGTCGTTATCTATCACTGGGTCAAAGGGCGACGCACCACAAACTCATAAGTGAACCGTTCCGGTTGCGGGACGGTTTTTTTGTTGTCACACATGGAGTTCAAACTTTAGACATAATTACGTGAAAAAGTGAGCAAAGGGATTGTCAAACCTTCTTGTGAAATAGTACACTAAGTTCAGAAAGTAAATGTGATATTTATCACAAACACTAACTTGCCTAACACTCAAAGGAGAGACAACCATATGAAAATCGCAGTCATCGGATGTACACACGCAGGAACAGCAGCAGTCAAAGGATTACTCGCCAAGCACGACAATCTCGACATCACGGTGTATGAACGCAACGACAACGTCAGCTTTCTCTCATGTGGGATCGCCCTCCACGTCGGCGGTGTCGTCAAACGTGCGGAAGAGCTCTTCTACGCGTCACCGACCGAACTCGAAGAACTCGGCGCGACGATGCGCATGAAGCACGACGTGTTGAACATCGACACGGAAGCGAAGACGGTCCTTGCGAAAAACCTCGACACGGGAGAAGACGTCTATGACACGTTCGACCGTTTGATCGTCACAACTGGTTCATGGCCGATCGTCCCGACGCTCCCTGGCATCGAGATGACTGGGATTGAGCTCTGCAAAAACTATGGCCACGCCCAACGCATCATCGAGCGGGCGAAAGATGCGACGAACATCGCCGTCATCGGTGCCGGCTATATCGGTGTCGAGCTCGTCGAAGCGTTCGAAGTGTACGGCAAACACGTCACGTTCATCGATAGTGCCGACCGCATCTTGAACAAGTACCTCGACAAGTCGTTCACGGATCAACTTGAAGCGGACATGACGTCACGCGGCATCGACCTCGAGCTCGGCCAGACGGTCGAAGCGTTCCGCGGGACAGATGGAAACGTCACGCACGTCGTGACCGATAAAGGTGAGTTCGAGGCCGACCTCGTCATCCTCTGTGTCGGCTTCCGCCCGAACACGGGACTCCTTCAAGGCCAAGTCGACATGCTCGGCAACGGCGCCATCATCGTCGACGAGTATATGCGCACGAGCAACCCGGACGTCTTCGCGGCTGGTGACAGCTGTGCCGTCTATTACAACCCGGCGCGCACACATGCCTACATCCCGCTCGCGACGAACGCCGTCCGCATGGGAACGCTCGTCGCTGAGAACTTGATTGCACCGCGTGTCCGTTATCAAGGGACGCAAGGAACGTCAGGTCTTCGCCTGTATGATTGGAATATCGCCTCGTCAGGTCTCACAGAAGAAGCGGCCGCCTTGTTCGGCCTCGACGTCGAGAGTGTCGTGATTGAAGATGCGTACCGTCCGGAGTTCATGCCGACGGCTGAACCGGTTCAGTTCAAACTCGTCTATGAAGTCGGCACGCATCGCGTCGTCGGTGGACAAGTCCTCTCAAAAGCGGACATGACGCAAGCGGTCAACACGTTGTCGCTCGCCATCCAAAACGAGATGACGGTCGAAGAGCTCGCCTATGTCGACTTCTTCTTCCAACCTCACTACAACAAGCCATGGCACTTCATCAACAGCGGGGCGCTCGCGGCGATGAAAGACAAAGTCAACGCATAAAAAAACTCGGGAGCCGCGGCTTCCGAGTTTTTTATAGATAGCGTGGAGCGTCCTTCATCGAGTTGGCGAGGATCATATAGATGAGAAAGTTCCCCGGTACGATCAGGAAGAGCAGACGAACGCCGAGCGGGGACAAGTCAAAGTATTCAGCGATGCCGCCGCAGACACCGAAGAGTGAGCGGTTCGTGGCAGATTTGCGAAGCGGACGGGACATAAGCGTGGCTCCTATCTCAGTTGTGATATGAAAATTTTACCATATAAACCTACTGGAAATGTATAGGTTCCACAGGTTTTTTTTCGTCTGAAGCCGGGGAAGGGGTAAGAGAAAGCTGATGTGTCACCTGGTCCTGTCAAAGGAGGAGCCAATATGGCCAAGAAGGAAAAACAACCGTACCATATCGTCACGTTCACGTTTCCAGAGGAGTCGATCTCGTATCAAGCATTCAGCAAGTTGAAAAAGTACCACGCCGAAGGACTCGTCGGGTTCGAACAACTCGTCGTCATCAAGCGTGAGGACAACGGTGCCTTCTCGTTCGAGGATGCCGTTCAACTGACGCCGACGAACAAGTCGACGAAAGGTGCCTTGATCGGGATGGCCGTCGGGATTCTCGGCGGACCGTTCGGGATTCTATTCGGCACGCTCACGGGAGGACTCATCGGAGGAACGAAAGATTTGAAACACGTCCAGAGTATTCAAGAGACGTTCAAGCGGACGGTCGGGAATATCGAGCCCGGACAGACCGGGGTGATGGCAATCGGGGAAGAGTTCGATCACTCGGTGCTCGATGGACTGGCGGCTGAACTTGGCGGCACGGTGACACGGACAGACGAAGAACTGTGAAGGGGAGTCGGACTACATGAAGATTGGTATTTTAGGGGCCGGGAAAGTCGGACGGACGCTCGGACGCAAGTTCGAAGATGTCGGCTATGAAGTGTTGTATGGGACGCGCTCGGAGCGCGAGGGGACGCTGTCGCTCCAGGAAGTAGCATCGAATGCGCAAATCCTCTTATTGACGACACCGTTCGCGGCGGCCGTCGATTTGATTCAATCGCTCCGGGACTTGGACGACAAAATTGTCATCGATGTGACGAATCCGATTGCCAAAGAGTTCGATTCCATCGAGCGGCCGGAAGGGAAATCAGGGGCCGAGCATCTGCAGGAACTTGCGCCGCACGTCCGCATCGTCAAGGCGTTCAATCAGACCGGTGTCGAGAACTTGGAGAACCCGAACATGTCGATGATGTTCATCGCCGGAGACGAGCAAGAGTCGGTTCGAGCCGTCCAAGACCTTGCCTCGAAGATTGGTTTCGACGCCCATAC
The DNA here is from genome assembly GCF_057004685.1 of Exiguobacterium sp. FD-YE-25-4. Lineage (NCBI taxonomy): Bacteria > Bacillati > Bacillota > Bacilli > Caryophanales > Exiguobacterium > Exiguobacterium sp. FD-YE-25-4. Next base: position 392,368 of record NZ_CM168041.1, read on the forward strand.
GCTCCGTCATTTGAAGCTGGCGCGTGAGCTCGAATCACTCGCCTGGCTATGGATTCATTATGCGACGAAAGAACGGAAACACCGGAACTTTGCCTTCTATTTGAAAGAGAATAGCTTCTAACAGAAAAGACGGTCACGCGTTGGCGTGACCGTCTGGTCGTTAAAAGGCAGCTTGACGCTTAGAGCGAGTCTTCAACGACTCGATTGTCTCGCGTTCGATGGCTTCGACTTCGCGTTGTTGCCAGCCTGGCATGAGGAACGCGTCGACGAGCGCCCAAATGCCGGCGACGAACAGCCCGATAAAACCAATCAATACAACCGTAAGGACGATTGAACCGACCGTGAGAGCAAGCATCGCGAGGGCGCTACCGGTTTTCTTGAAGTAGAAGCGGTGAGCACCAAATCCGCCGAGGAAAAACCAAAGCAAGTACGCGACGACGAGATTGCGTTTCTTTTTCTCGACTTCGCTGTTGACGAGGAGCATTTCCTCCGTCGATAAATCGGTACGTGAATAATTCATGATAGGATGTGCCTTCTTTCCGAGAATTGATATAATGAATGCAGACTTTATTGTACCGGGAAACGGATGAATTCCCATGATTTTCTATTTATTTTTTTGGAAGTGAGGAATGAACCAATGGGTTTTGCGATTGTGACGTTCATCGTCGCGTTTATTCACGTCATCGCGGGAGCGGTCGTGTTACATAAATATCCGCAATATAAGTCGATCGCCATCAGTGTGATCGTACTCGGTTTCTTATATGGTGTGTTGACGGTCGGGTTTATTGTGTTATGAAAAAATCACCAACGATGCTACGTATTCGGGGGAAGTTCTCGAATCAAGATGTATTAAAACTAGGGACGGGCGTTATGCTCGGGTTTGTCGTATTGGAGCTGCTGCTCGGGGACGTGCCTCAAAGTACTTTGATGTCGTTCGCGTTCGTCCTCTATTACTGGCGCCGTGACGTGGCGTATGCACAAGGTGACGCGAGAGGGAAGGCCATCGGGGAACAGGCAAGTACGTTCACGCTTCGCGTCGTGATTGTCCTCTTGATGATCGGCTTCTTCATCTCGTTCCGTGTCGAGACACTCGACCATTCCTTGCGTGCTCTCATGCATTACGGGTTGGCACTCATCTTCGGGTTAAAGGGCTTTGGTCTCTGGTTTTTTCAAGACCTCGAACCTTCTACCGAACGTCACGCATAACATAGCGGGAAGACCTGGCCGACGCGATATTTTTGTTTGTATTCTTGAGCTTATTTAATGCAGACTAGCTAACGATAACGATGCTACTATGGCATCGATTTCATCCACGCGTTGAAAGGAATGTACATGATGAATGAGTGTCAAGACTTCGAGACCGGTCAGGTGAAAGCCTGACCGGTCTTTGGTTGAAGTTCCTCGATAACGTGAATAGGACAAAGAGTGCTGTTATTGTCTGCATTGGAATGGAAGGAGTCTTGTTATGTGTACAGCAATCACGTACGCTCCGCACGCCCACTACTTCGGCAGAAACTTAGACTTGAACGTGTCCTATCACGAACAAGTGACGATCACGCCCCGACACTATCCGTTCAACTTCAGACGGATGGGCGAGAATGCGAACCATTACGCGATGATCGGGATGGCGACCGTCGTGGAAGACTATCCACTCTATTACGAGGCGACGAACGAGAAAGGGCTCAGCATGGCGGGGTTGAACTTCCCGGGGAATGCCGTGTTCAAGCCAAAAGTCGACGGACGAGACAACGTCTCCCCGTTCGAGTTCATCCCGTGGATCCTCGGCCAGTGCGCGACAATCGAGGAAGTGAAAGAGCGACTGGCGACGATTCATCTGATCAATCTCAATTTTAGCGACGCGCTCCCGCTTCACCCGCTACACTGGATGATCGCCGACGAGGATACTTCGATTGTTGTAGAGCCGATGACGGACGGGTTGCGCGTGTACGACAATCCAGTCGGCGTCTTGACGAATAATCCATCTTTTGAATACCAGCTGTTCAATCTGAACGATTATCGCCACGTCTCGACGAAACTGCCGGCTAATACGTTCGCGCCGACATTGAACCTCGATGCCTATTGTCTCGGATTAGGCGGGCAAGGCTTGCCGGGTGATTTATCGTCGACATCACGATTCGTCCGGGCAACGTTCGCTACATTTAACTCGGTCTGCGAACCGACCGAGGCGTCCGCGGTCGGGCAATTTTTCAAGCTGTTGGATACGGTGATGCAAACACGTGGCTTGAACGAGGCCGAGGACGGGACGTATGAGTACACCATCTATTCCTCGTGCTGTAACGTCGATGATGGTATCTATTACTATCGGACGTATGACAACAACCAAATCACGGCCGTGTCACTGTTCCATGAACCGTTAGACAGTGAGCAATTGATTACGTATCCTCTACAACACCACCAACAGATTCATTATGAGAATTGAGAACAGCCCTCTTCGTGTGAAGAGGGCTGTGTTTCATAGTGTGTCGTTATAAAGCGGGGCCTCATCATTCGTGCTGATGACTTTCAAATGACGCTCGTCTTTCACGTAGACGCTCTTATAGGCGACACGTTCACCTGCATAGAACAAGATGACACGGTTGCCGTCGTTGTCCGTCTCGACTTTCGGTTCATACTGTGCGATCTCAATCGTCTCTTCGAGCACGCCATACTCGTCGTATGTAGACAGGTCGTCTTGGTTGGAGCAGGCGACGAGAAACAGGGAAGCGACCATCGCGAGAACTGCTTTCTTCATCATATCTCTCCTTATTTGATAGTTAACCTATCAAATATAACGCAGATTGATATCTTTTTCAAAAACGAATGAAACTTTGATCATCTTTCTTCGTATAGATTGAACAGAGGAGGGGACAGGATGAGCGGACGTAACATGGCAATAGCGGTGAGTATTGGCTTAGTGGCGGCAGCCGTTCTATTCGGTGTGTCTTCGCATCTATTGTTTCTCATCGCGAGTGTGTTATTTTATCGGTGGCACCGACGAATGGCCGGACAGTATCCGACCTCGACGCGAGAGCGCCTGTTTTGGCGTTCGAGCGAGAAGACGTGGCTCGTCACCATCATCATATTCATTGTCATCTTCGTAATCGGGTTTGGTGCGCCGCGCCTGACGCAATCGACACAACAGCTCGCACTGACAGCGCTGACGTACTTGTTTGCGACGAAAGGACTGTTCTTGATGAATGAGATACATACGTATGAGCGAGCAATGGAACAGGATGAGAGATAAGGCATCTGGTTGTGACAAAGACGAGATGACAGAACGGGGACGACAAAAAGCTGACGCGGACATTCGATGCGGTTGACCCATCGGCAAATCGAGCGCGAGGTGAATGAAGGCCACTATCGTGAGGAGGGATTTGATGAGGAAAAAACTATTGATTACATTTCTGCTGTTTAACCCAATCGTGTTTGTATTCGGGTGGTGGAATGATGAGTTCATCATGATCACATGGGCAGCGTTCGGTGGTGTGGTGCATACATACTATCATGACCAACTCGAACGGTTCGACGCCGAGACGGTCAAATCGCTGAAACGGACGGTCGATTCGAAGTTGGTATCGTCGCTCTCATTCACAACGATATTCGTATTTTGTGTTGTCATTTGGTTCTTTGATGAGACGACCGTTCCGTTACTTGATACGCTGTACGTCATCGTTGGATTGGTGATGGTGCAGCGGGGGCTGTTGCTTCGACGTGCCATACTCGATGAAACGATTGATACGACAAATATTGTGTACATGAAGAAAAGCCCGAGCTCTTAAGCCCGGGCTTTCGTTATGCCGATTTATCGTTGTTTTCTTTTTTCGCTTTTCGAGCGAGGGTCAAAATCTGATACACCTTGAAGAAGTCATACGCGGCTACGGCGATGATGAAGTACGTCCAGAAGCTGAAACCGTACTCCTGCACCGAGTAGTAGGCGAGGACGGTGAACAGAATCCCGAATGAGAGACTGAACAAAAACATAACTTTTAAGTGTCGCGGCATCAATGCCACCTCATTTCTACATTAAGAATAATACGACCATGACGAGCGCGTTGTTGAACGCGTGAATCGCGATCGGCACGATCAAGCGACGCGTCTTGGCATAAGCGACTGTGAAGGCGAAGCTCATCGCCACGTAAACGAGAATCTTGTTGTCACCGTGGATGAGCGCGAATAAGAGCGAGCTGACCGCGAACGCGATCCAGAACCCGAAGCGGGCGCTCAAGTTGCCGAACAAGATATGACGGAACAGAATCTCTTCCATAATCGGTCCGAGCAAGACGACCGAGAGCGTCATGACCGGGACGAGACGGACGATGTCCGCGATTTGCTCGGTGTTTTGAGATCCCATGACGTCACCTGAAATCCACGTCTCGATCAAGTTGGCGACGATGACGAGCCCGTACTGCATGAGGATCCCAAGCCCGATCCATTTGACCGTGTCGTTCAAGTTCGACTGAATTCCTTGCTGTTTATACAGCTTCAAGTCGGGCCAGAGTAAGAAGACCGAGATGATGATCGTCAAGCTGAACCCGATGGCGAACCAGAGCCCGGTCGACGTTGGCGTGATCCATTCCGGACGCACACCGCTAATCAATACCGGAAAGAATTGAACAAACGCGTATAGCAGAATCGGGATGATATGCCGAATCCGAATGTTAGGCGCCATCGAAAAACGGGTATTTATCGATTGGTTTGAGTTTAGTGTAGCCAATTCAACACGTCCTTATTCCTAAGAGTCAACGTTCCTTTTGACCATTGTATCAAATAAGGTCTCTTGACCGCGAGTGGGAGCATTTTTTCGATGTTCCCGCTTGCATTTTCAGGCGTCTCATACTACACTAATCAATGTTAGCACTCCTTTTTGATGAGTGCTAAAACTTACGATTCAACGATACATCATTCATATTCGGAGGAGGTTTTTTCTATGTTAAAACCACTAGGCGATCGCGTCATCATCGAAGTCGTGGAGAAAGAAGAAAAGACGATCGGAGGCATCGTGCTTCCTGACACGGCGAAAGAAAAGCCGCAACAAGGACGCGTCCTCGCAGTCGGTACAGGCCGCGTCACGGACCAAGGTGAGCGGATCGCGCTCGACGTCAAAGAAAATGATTTGGTCATCTACTCGAAATACGCGGGTACCGAAGTGAAGCATGAAGGCAAAGAATACTTAATCGTTCGAGAGAGCGACATTCTCGCAATCGTAGGCTAAGACTCACCATTCTTCAAAAACTTTTCTAGGGGGAAATGAACAATGGCAAAAGAAATCAAATTCTCAGAAGACGCACGTCACGCGATGCTTCGCGGTGTCGACGCACTCGCTGACGCGGTAAAAGTCACAATCGGACCGAAAGGACGCAACGTCGTTCTCGAGAAGAAGTTCGGCTCACCGCTCATCACGAATGACGGCGTGACAATCGCGAAAGAAATCGAACTCGAAGACCACTTCGAAAACATGGGCGCGAAGCTCGTTGCTGAAGTCGCGTCGAAGACGAACGAAGTCGCAGGGGACGGTACGACGACAGCGACAGTCCTCGCACAAGCGATGATTCGTGAAGGTTTGAAAAACGTGACAGCGGGCGCGAACCCGATGATCCTTCGTAAAGGAATCGACAAAGCGGTTCGTCGTTCACTTGAAGAGCTCAAGCTCATCTCGAAACCGATCGAGTCGAAAGAAGCGATCGCCCAAGTCGCGGCCATCTCGGCAGCGGACGAAGAAGTCGGCGAGTTGATCGCGGAAGCGATGGAACGCGTCGGTAACGACGGCGTCATCACGATTGAAGAATCACGCGGTTTCACGACAGAACTCGACGTCGTCGAAGGGATGCAGTTCGACCGTGGCTACTTGTCACCATACATGATCTCAGACTCAGACAAGATGGAAGCGGTGCTCGACAACCCGTTCATCTTGATCACGGATAAGAAGATCTCGAACATCCAAGAAATCATCCCAGTGCTCGAGCAAGTCGTGCAACAAGGGAAACCGATCCTCATCGTTGCGGAAGACATCGAAGGCGATGCGCTCGCGACACTCGTCTTGAACAAACTCCGTGGTACGTTCAACGCGGTCGCGGTCAAGGCACCAGGCTTCGGCGATCGTCGTAAAGCGATGCTCGAAGACCTCGCGACGCTCACAGGCGGTCAAGTCATCACAGAAGACCTCGGCCTCGAGCTCAAGTCGGCATCACTCCAACAGCTCGGACGCGCATCGAAAGTCGTCGTCACGAAAGACACGACAACGATTGTCGAAGGTGCTGGAGACGAAGCAACGATCAAAGCACGCGTTCAAACGATTCGCAACCAAATCGAAGAGACATCATCTGACTTCGACCGTGAGAAACTCCAAGAGCGTCTCGCGAAACTCGCAGGCGGCGTAGCCGTCGTCAAAGTCGGCGCAGCGACAGAGACAGAGCTCAAAGAACGTAAGCTCCGCATCGAAGACGCGCTCAACGCGACACGCGCAGCCGTCGAAGAAGGCATCGTCGCAGGTGGTGGTACGGCGTTCATCAACGTCATCCCAGCCGTTCGCGCGTTGCTCGCAGAAGTGACAGCGGATGAAGCGACAGGTGTGAAACTCGTCCTCCGTGCCCTCGAAGCACCGGTCCGTCAAATCGCGGAAAATGCGGGTGAAGAAGGTTCGGTCATCGTCGAGAAGCTTAAGAACGAGTCGGTCGGCATCGGCTACAACGCCGCGACTGGCGAGTACGTAGACATGATCGCACACGGTATCGTCGATCCGGCGAAAGTGACGCGCTCAGCGCTTCAAAACGCAGCATCCGTCTCAGCCATGTTCCTCACGACAGAAGCGGTCATCGCAGACAAGCCAGAACCAGCAGGCGCTGGCGGCGGCATGCCTGACATGGGCGGCATGGGTGGAATGGGCGGAATGATGTAAGTCCATTCTTCAAAATTAAAAGGGAGAAACTCGAGTTATAGAGTTTCTCCCTTTTAATATGATTCTCAATCTAATATTGATGCTACAAGATGACTGCTATTGGATTATAATTAGTATAAGTAATCTTCCAGAGAACTAGAAAACAATAGATATATAAACGACAGATTCTGAATAAACATAGAATGAGGTATTTAAAATGATTAATTTTCAAGATAAAGTAAGTTTTATTTGGTCAATCGCAGAGGTTTTACGTGGGCCATACAAGCCAGAAGACTACGGGAAAATTGTACTGCCATTAGCCGTATTACGTCGATTTGACTGTGTGTTAGAAAGCACTAAAGAAGAAGTATTGGCAAAAGCTGATAAATTTTCATCAATGAGTGAAGAGGCTCGCGAACCAATTTTGAATCGCGTCTCTAAGCAAAATTTTTATAATACAAGTAAATATGACTTTAATAAGCTATTAACGGATTCGGATAATATCGCTGACAACTTACGCGACTACATAAATGGATTTTCAAAAGTGGCGCGAGATATCATGGACCATTTTGATTTTGATCGCCAAATCGATAAGTTGGATCAAAACAACTTATTATACTTAACGATTAAACGCTTCAGCGAAATCGACTTACATCCTGAGACTGTTTCCAACATTGAAATGGGTTATGTATTTGAGGAATTAATCCGTCGTTTTAATGAAAATGCAGAAGCAGGGGATCACTACACGCCACGTGAAGTAATTCGTTTGATGACGCACTTATTATTCCTTCATGATGATGCGAGCATTTTAACTAAGCCTGGATTAACACAAACGTTATATGACTGTGCAGCAGGAACAGGTGGTATGGGGTCAGTAGCACAGGAGTATTTACTAAGCCAAAACCCAACAGCTCATTTAGAATTTTTCGGGCAAGAAATTAACGCTGAGTCATACGCCATCTGTAAAGCGGATTTGCTGATTAAAGGAGAAGATGCACGAAACATTCGTTTAGGAAATACGTTATCAAACGACCAATTCCCAAATGAAAAATTCGATTACTTAATTTCTAATCCGCCATACGGAGTAGACTGGAAATCGTATGAAAAACCGATTAAAGAAGAACATGAAAAAGAGGGCTTTGACGGTCGTTTCGGTCCTGGTACACCTCGTACAAGTGATGGACAGTTGTTATTTTTAATGCACTTAATTTCAAAAATGAAACCAGTGACAGTAGAAAATCCACAAGGCTCTCGTCTAGCTATCATTATGAACGGTTCACCATTATTTACAGGAGATGCTGGTTCAGGGGAAAGTGAAATCCGAAGGTACGTAATAGAAAATGATCTTTTGGAAGGGATTGTAGCACTACCAAATGATTTATTCTACAATACAGGTATTTCAACGTATATTTGGATTTTAACGAATAACAAAGCACCTCTTTGTAAAGGTAAAGTGCGTTTAGTAAATGCTATAGAGTTTTCACAAAGAATGATAAGAGGAATGGGAAATAAGAAATTAGAGATAACCGATTCACAGGTTGACAAAATAGTCCAATTTTATGGTGATTTTTTAGAAAATGATAAAGTTAAAATCTTTGACAATGAAGATTTTGGTTATTCAAAAATGACTGTTGATCGTCCATTGCGGTTAAATTTCCAAATAAATGAAGAAAGAATTGCACGTATCATGCAAGAGAAGGGATTTATCAATTTAGCTACATCAAAGAAAAAAGGTGATGCAGGATACTTTGAGATTGAAGAAGGGAAAAAACTTCAAACACAAATTATTTATACTTTACGTGAAATGCAAAGTGATACTTTATATAAAAATCGTGAAGTATTTACGAAAGTTCTAAAAGATGCATTAAAAAAAGCTGGAATTACGGTGGGTACACCCGTATTAAAGTCGATTTTAGTTGGACTTTCAGAAAAAGATGAAACAGCAGATGTATGTATGAAAAATAAAATGGACATGGAGCCAGATACAGATTTACGTGATACGGAAAATGTTCCGTTAAAAGATAATATCGAGGCTTATTTTGAAAGAGAAGTATTACAACATGCACCAGATGCTTGGATTGATAAAACAAAAACTAAAATTGGTTACGAGATTCCCTTTACTCGGAAGTTTTATAAATATACGGCATTACGTACTTCTAATGAAATTATTAAGGAAATTATTGAATTAGAAGATGAAATAGTAAATCACTTACAGGGGTTAATTAATGAATAATATGAACCGAGAATATCAAGAAAGTAATTTAGAGTGGTTAGGTCATATACCAGAAAAATGGAAGTTAAAAAAATCGAAATGGAATTTTAGTGATAAATCCATAAAAGGCTTTCCTAATGAAAAATTATTATCAGTTTCTAAAGGAAAGGGATTAGTTTCTCGAGCAGAGTTAGAGTTTAAAGCAGTTATGGCCTTGAAGGACTTAGAAAGTTTCAAGTTAGTTCAAAAAAATGATTTTGTTATACATTTAAGAAGTTTCCAAAGTGGATTTGAAATGTCTGATATAAGAGGAATTGTTAGTCCTGCTTATACTGTATTTAGCGGGGATAAAGAAATAGAGCCAAAGTATTATAAATACCTTTTTTACATGCAGACGTTTATTGATTATATTGCTTCAACTACACAAAGCTTAAGAGACGGTAAGCCTATTTCTTATAAAGAGTTTTCCAATATGCTTTTGCCTCATCCTCCTATTGAAGAACAGAAGAATATAGCTAGATTTTTAGAAAATAAGTTGTCCAAGATAGAAAAAATAATTAAGAAAAAAGAAGAGCTAATATTGTTGTTAAAAGAAGAACGCAATGCAAAGATTTTAGAAATTGTTACTAAAGGATTAAAAAACAATATTGAATTAAAAGAAACTAATATTGAGTGGATAGGTAAAATTCCAAGTGATTGGAAATTAGAAAAAGCTAAGTGGTTGTTTAATGAGAAAACAATAAAGGGATTCTCGAATGAAAAGTTATTATCAGTTTCTAAAGGAAAAGGTTTAATTCCACGTGATGAAATGGAAATAAACGTTGTTATGGCCTTGAAGGACTTAGAAAATTTCAAATTAGTTCAAAAAAATGATTTTGTTATACATTTAAGAAGTTTTCAAAGCGGATTTGAAATGTCTGATATAAGAGGAATTGTCAGTCCTGCTTATACAGTTTTCGAAGGTAATGAAAAAGTATACCCGAACTACTTTAAATATGTATTTTATACTCAAAAATTTATTGAATACATCTCATCTACTACACAAAGTCTAAGAGATGGAAAACCAGTAGCATATAAAGATTTTAAAGATATGTATTTGCCTTTACCAAACATTAACGAACAAATACGTATTGCAAGGTATTTAGAAGAAGTGAACACAACGGTACATAAGATTAGTAAACAAGTTCATAAACAAATAAAGATGTTAAAAGAATACCGCCAAGGCTTAATCTACGAAGCGGTAACGGGAAAAATTGATGTACGTGAGTTGGAACTTGATTAAGTGAGGTGAGTTGTTGTGGCAATGGATACTTCGGAAAAAGGCTTTGAATCGAATATTGAAGCTGAGTTACTTGCGAATGGCTATAAAAAGCGTGTCCTAGAAGGTGATGCAAGTGCCGATTTTAAGAAGCATGCTATCGACGTAGAGGAACTGTTTGCGTTCTTAGAGGATACGCAGGAAAAACGCATGCGTACGCTTGAAAAGGCGTATGGTCCATCTTACAAAGAAGAAGTGTTAAAGCGTATCAAAGACCAGCTGCATAAACAAGGGTTAGTCGAGTGCTTACGTAAAGGCATTAGAGATCGCGGGGTGACGTTGCAATTAGCCTATAACAAACCACCAACGGATATGAATATAACGTTGAACGAACAATATCAACTAAACCGTTTTAATGTGTCTCGCCAAGTCTATTACAGCGACAAGCATAACAACAGTTTAGATATGGTCTTGTTCCTAAACGGTCTACCACTTGTTGTGATGGAGCTAAAGAATCCGCTAACGAATCAAACGGTGGAACACGCGATGAAACAGTTAAAGAATGATCGAGATCCTCGGGAACAATTCTTCCGTTTTAATGAGCGGGTTGCTGTTTACTTTGCTGTGGATCCAGACGAAGTGTTCATGACAACAAAGCTCGATAAAGGGAAAACCTATTTCTTACCTTTTAACAAAGGCAATCTAGGGGGCAAAGGAAACCCTTTACCTCAGGAAAGTAATTATCGGACACATTACTTGTGGGATGAAATTTTGGCACCTGATAGCCTCCTCGATATCCTTTATCGTTTCATTTTCGTGAAGAAAGATGAAATCAAAGATTCAAACGGTGAGACCATTGGAGAACGACAAATGCTCATCTTCCCTCGTTTTCATCAATTGGATGCAGTCCGTAAAATCGAAACAGACGTATCTCGTCATCTCGTTGGTCGTAACTATTTAATCCAACACTCTGCTGGCTCAGGGAAAACGAACTCGATTTCATGGCTCGCCCATCGATTGGCGAAATTACATAACGAGAATAACGAATCGATTTTCAGTAGCGTCATCGTCATTACCGATCGTCGCGTCTTAGATAAACAGTTGCAAGATGCGGTTTATCAGTTGGAGCATAAAGCGGGAATGGTTGAGCCGATTGATAAAAACTCTGACCAACTCGCACGTGCGATTAACAATGAGACACGCATTATCATTACAACGCTTCAAAAGTTCCCCTTCGTTTTAGAGAAAGTGGCAGGTTTAGAACGTAAAAAGTATGCAGTAATCATTGATGAAGCGCACTCCTCACAAGGGGGCAAAGCATCGACCGCTCTGACGAACGTCTTATCCGATAAGACATTAGAAGCAGCATACGAAGAAGATCGGATTGCCGAAGATAACTTGGATGATGTCGATGAGAAAATCGTAGAAGCCATCATGAAGAGTGGGAAACAAGATAACGTGTCATTCTTCGCGTTTACGGCTACCCCAAAACCAAAGACGCTAGAAAAGTTTGGGACAGTTGGTCCAGACGGTAAACCAGCAGCTTTCCATCAGTACACGATGCGCCAGGCAATCGAAGAAGGATTTATTCTAGATGTCCTCGAGAATTACACGACGTACAAGACGTTTTGGAAGATTGCGAAGACCGTAGACGATGATCCAGAAGTTTCACAAAAGCAAGCGACGAAGAAATTGGCTCAATACGTCTCCCTACACCCGCACAGTATTGCGCAGAAGACAGAAATCATCGTCGAGCACTATCGAAATTTTGTACAACGTAAAATCGGAGGCAGAGCCAAAGCGATGGTAGTAACGGCGAGCCGCTTGCACGCCGTACGCTACAAAGTCGCCTTTGATCGTTATATTAACGAGATGGGTTACAATGATTTGAAAACGGTAGTAGCGTTTTCTGGGACCGTTCAAGACGGCGGCATCAATTACACGGAGCCGGACATGAATCAGTTTTCGGAAAGAGAGTTACCAGAAAAGTTCAACTCCGATGAATATAAGGTTTTGCTAGTGGCGGAAAAATACCAAACTGGATTTGATGAACCACTCCTCCACACGATGTATGTAGATAAACCGTTAAGTGGTATTAAAGCGGTTCAGACTCTGTCTCGTTTGAATCGGACTTGCCCCGGTAAAGAAGATACATTCGTATTAGATTTTGTGAATGACCCAGAAGATATTCAAGCATCGTTCCAACCTTATTATGAATCGACTAGCTTATCTGAAGTGACTGATCCGAACATCTTGTATGACATGCAGGCTGAAATAGAACCATATCAATTATTCACGGCCGAAGAAGTGCAAAGGGTCAACGAACTCGAAGTGACAGGTGGAGCGAACAAGTCCTCAAAAGCTCAGATTGAGTTGAATGCGATTCTTGATAAAGGTGTAGACCGATTTAAAAACCTTTCAGACGAAGAACAGTATGCGTTTAAACAAGTAGCCACGAAGTTTGCACGGACTTACGGATTCATTTTACAAGTCATCACCTTCATCGATTTAGACTTACACAAGTTGTATATTTATCTGACGTATTTACTGCGTAAATTACCTCGAGGTCGAGATGACAAAGATGTTTACTTGGCCGATGATGTGACGCTTGAATACTATCGCAACCAAAAAGTGTTTGAAGGCGGCATCGAGCTTGAGAAAACAGGTGGATACGATTTAACTCCTCAAAAGCATGGGATAGGTGGCTCGGGAGATGACGAGAAAGTCCGCTTATCAAGTATATTAGACAAGTTAAATGAACGCTTTGGCACACAATTCACGGAAACTGACTTTCTTTCTCGTGAGCAAGTAAAAGAAGATATGTTAAATAGTGAAGATATTCGTGAAAAGGCAAAGAACAATACAAAAGAGAACTTTAAATTCGCATTCGAGAAGACGTTCATTAACTTCGTCATTGATCGGATGAGTAGCAATGAAGAGTTTTTCCTGAAAATCCTAGAGAACGATGAGTTTAAAACCGTGATTATGGAAGACATGATGAATGAAGTGTATGGGGAAGTGAATAACTAAAAAATGGTGCGAAGACTTCTGTAAAGTCTTCGCACCATTTTTGTGTCTTTCTTTTTACTAACGGCGGGTTATATGTCAAAGAATGCGAGATGATCATCCGATAACTTTGGATGAAGTGTCCGCCGATCTAACAGTTCATTGTTCCATTCACAAGACGTCTCACTTAAGAACAGACAGCAATGGCATGCTGCAGCTTTTCGGTCTTGGCCACCTTCAAGGCAAGTCGGGTCTGATGAGCAGTACTCCGTTAATTCAATGGCACGCTTTAACATCAATGACATCTTCTCTGGCTTGGCGAGTTCAATTAATCCTCCTAAACTGCTTTCAGAGTCACCTTCGGCAGTATGGATTAACACAGAGGCAGCGCCATTCTCAAAATATAACCGTTCTTGTAAAGAGGTAGAAGAATACCCACTCGTTTCAGCAAATGCTCGAATTAAGGCGTGAGCAAATGTGTGAAGCAAAATATGGCGAGGATATAATTCGATTTCGACTTGGCCACGCTTTATGCGTTTTTGTTGGAATCTCGCTAACTGGCCTTCGAAGATACGTTTTACAGAGGCACGACTTTCCCATTCTTCAATCATCTCTGGATTCAATTCAATAAAAATCCCTTCACCAAAAATCTCTATTCCTGGATACCAATTTGTATGATTTTTAAAAATGGAAACACCTTCTCCTGCTTGACGTTCAACGAATGAATCTGCGTACTTCAAACGATTAAAACTAGTCAATGCCCGGACTTCACGCATCAAATCTACGCGTGTGATGTGACTGATATAGTCTGTCCACTCTTCAGGAACAGGCACCCGCTCGGCTTGGCAATCTTGTTCTTGAAGCGGTGCAGTTTTTGTATGTTTCCACGCACTGAGCTCACGTTGTTTGATAGAACCAAAAGTAAGGTCCTCCAATTGCCGATTAGAATCTAAATAACGAATGCCCTTTTGAATGTCGTTTTCTGTCCAATCTCCGTCACTCAATAACCCTGTCAGCATGAATGTTTTTTGGTCTGGGGGGAAGTTTGGCCATGTATTTTTAAATAATTCATACTTTTTATCAATTTCTTGATAAATCGCTTCAGGACTTGCTGTTTTGAGTGGGAGAGTAATCACACTTTGAACGTTTGGAATATGTAATTTTGTCTCTCCACGCAAAGCTACTGTCATTTCAGCGTCGCACGTCTCGACTTGATGATGTAAAATCCATGGTTTGGTTCCAGCGCATTTTTTACCAGTGACACGTTCGAGCTCTCCTTTTTCTTTGATCCGTGCTAAAGAAACGGGGGGGGCTTTGCAATTCGTGCATATAATTCGCATTGTTTTGTAAGAACTCGATAGCGTCCCTTTATCTGTCATCAGTCGTAAACGAGGCTTATCACAAACGTCATGTCCTTGATGCGCCCATTTCACCCAAGGGAAATCACTGATGTGTCCCTTTCGACAAACTGTTACAAAACGCATTGGCGCATATTTTACTCCAAGGGGTTCACACTTTGGATTCGTACAAAATGTGCGTTTCGGTTGATCTGTCATAGATCCACAATTCGGACAAAAACGCCAGATTGGAAATCGTGATACTTTTGTTCGGATTGCTTCAGGATTGCTATTTAGTAGGCGAATTGGCTTCTGATTGAATGCGCTCATGACAGCATCGTGATCTTCTTCTCGAATTTGACCGTATTTAAATTTCCATTGATCCACTGCGTTCGTAATGAAACTACCATCTGGTAAATCTACGATAGCTCCCGGACCAAAGTGATGAAGTAATTGAGCCGCTCGAATTGAGCCTCGTTGATAAGAATGCTTTGAATCACCAGCTGTCATAGCGATTGACCTCCTCTTCGACTTTAATTTCAGGTTCTACACTACGCAAAGAAGTTAGTGCAAACATCGCCTCATGAGTATAAGGTGTTTCTTCAAAGTACTTCAACAAATGGTGTGACGTATTCATCGGTCTACCGTTCACAATTTTTTGACGATAGGCTAGTTCGTGATTTGTACGAGTAGCGAGTGATTCCCATGTATCTAACACTTCACTAACGAGCTGACGAGTTTCTGTTTCGGAACAATCATACACAGACTTAGCTCGAGCGACAAAGCGATCAATCATCGTCACGTCTATAGCATCCAAATCAAATTGACCTGCGCTATTGGATTTCGAAATAGAAGGCGATGTCATCGTTTGACGAATCAATCCCACGAGAACACCAGTAATACCGCGTTTTAATGCACCTTTAGAGAATGGTGTCACGCTTGTAGGCTCAACGTATTGATAAAACGACTGGTGGAAAGATTTGAACTGCTCATAGTGGAACAAATCCCGAGTACGTTGAGGGTTCAGAATTGTTACGACTAGGCCAGGGTGTTGACGACCAACACGGCTCGTAGCTTGGATGTATTCAGCAGTCGTCTTCGGTTGACCATGGACGACCATCAAACCGAGACGGTTGACGTCGACTCCTACGGAAATCATATTC
The DNA here is from genome assembly GCF_057004685.1 of Exiguobacterium sp. FD-YE-25-4. Lineage (NCBI taxonomy): Bacteria > Bacillati > Bacillota > Bacilli > Caryophanales > Exiguobacterium > Exiguobacterium sp. FD-YE-25-4. The sequence continues at coordinate 408,218 of NZ_CM168041.1, forward strand.
GTACAAAGGACAGCATCCAATACTTCATCATTCTCAAATGTTCGTTCCATCCGAGCTAATAGTTCTGGAATTTCCTGCGCTTTTTTACGACTCGTCAACTCTTCGAAATCGAGTAATGGCTCTTCAATTTCATTCGCTTGAAGATACGTCCGAATCTCATCATAAAACATCGTATTCGTACCGGCCAATTCACGAATTGTATTGAAATACCCAACGACGGTCCAATACGGATCGAGTTCTGCTTTCTTCTCTCGTTTCCGTGTCGCGGCAATCAATGCTCCGTATACGTTCACAGTATGGATTTTCATACTGACCCCCGGCGAAGAAATACCTACATACAGACGACCTGGTTTCTGATCAATCGGTACTGTTTTTGAAAAAAATGAGTCATCAGGTGATTGAATATAAACTGGGAATTGGTTTGCCGGACGGTCATAAAGACCTCGAATTTGAGATTCAGCCCCACTGATGGTAGCGGTAGAAGCAACTATTTTTGGTTTTGATTCGCCAAATCCCATAAGCTCATCAATCACGAACTCATATAAACCTGTTAGAGAACCAAGTGGACCGTTTAAAAGGTGCAGCTCATCTTGGATTACAAGATCCGCAGGAGGAAGCCAAGCGTGTTGCCGTGGCAAATCTTGTGTCGGAGAGTCGTCTATGAACTTGTTGTCGGAAGCTCGATAGGATGATTTACGACCGAACAATTCTCCAATTCGCGGTTGCCAAGCAATTTGTGCTAGTTTATCGACGGTCCCGATGACGAGCGACGGTAAATGATCGTAAATGGCCTCGTCAATCGTATATGCTGGGATGCCGCTGTGGAATGTACATCTTGCTTTCGGACATTTGATTGTCGCTTTAGCTCGATTGACCGTATAGTTTTGTACAGTCAATTTCTCCCCACACCAAGGGCAATGGCTAAGTTGCATCGGGTTGCCGACTTCCCCGTTCTCAAGAGGTTCGTTGCTTGCTAGTTTTTGCAGCGCGATCTTTGCATCATCATAATTGTTTGGAGTAGATGCACTTCCAATCCAAAGTCCAATCGAGAACGGCACGGTACCTAAGTCTGCTAATTGAATATCAGGAATCTGATTCGAATAAGTATCATCGTGTCGACGAATCGCTTCCATGGCACAAATAAGAAGCGTCGCTCGCTGGAACTGTTGAATGGTTAGTAGGCGGAGCGTATAGCGCATCATGACACTCATGCCACCGTAACTCATTGGGTCGCTAGCATCATTCTTTAAGCGGCGAACAAACATCACGAATGCTGCTAAACCAAGATAGGCTTCCGTTTTACCTCCACCGGTCGGGAACCATAGCAAATCGACAAGCTGACGGTCTTTATGTTGCTCGTCAAAACTGCTAGGTAAGTTCATAAGGATAAAGGCTAACTGGAACAGACGCCATTCGCTTTTAACGGGTTCAAAATCGTATTGTCCTGTTTCTTTATATACCGAGGCATGAATCCCTTGCTCACGTTGAACATGCATCGCTAAGTTCGAGAGTCTGAAACCTGTCCATGCCTTGTCATTCGTCTTCAAAAGACGAATTCCATCGTACATACGTGAGCAAGTTTCTCTTGCTTGTTCAACTTGTTGCAAAAGTAAGGATTGATCGATTTCGCTAAGGCCGTCCAACTTCGCGGATTCATCCGCAATCCATTCCATATACGCATCTGGTAATTTGTTTAACCGAGAAATAACTTCGGCTTTAGGTTGTTTAGCCAATTCAAGCATGTTGAACGACGTATCCGTCAAACGTTGATGTTCAACGAGAGGCACTTCTTCTTTTGGCAACCATGTCGTTGTGAAGTAGTAGGTAGTGTCGTCTACGGACCAATCTGTACCGATTTGGTGACCAATAATAGGAACAGTCCGTTCGCGATATAAGAAATTGATTAGGTTGTTCATGCCGTAAGCAGGACGTGGAACAATCGCCTGTTTATTGACGCTAAATGATAGTTTCGGTTGGAAAATAATCTCCTCTTGTCTTGGGAAACGATTAGTTGAGCTTAAATCCAAGCTGTGGACAAGATAAAGACTAATGTCTACTCCGGATTTTCCCGGACGAATATACCATTTTAAAAGTAGATTTGAATCTGAGTCGATTGACAGTTCACCACTCTGATTTAAATCCAGTGAGACAATTTTTGAGAACGGCTGCCGTTTGTAATAAAAAGAGTTATCTTCTTCTAGGGATTCATAACGTGCCCAATGGATGTGACAAGTTAGTTGGGTAATCTCATTTAAAATAAAGCTTACGCCCAAGCTAGAGTTACGAAATTGATCTTGAGAGGTAATGATTTCTTCAATGGCTTCACCTTCAACAGTGATGCCTTCAACTTCGTTTAAAGGTTGATCCGTCTCTTCTTCATGAATGACGTTTGATGAGGCGCCGTATGGAAAGAGTCGACCGGTCAAATAGTATGAACTTGGTGCTGCTTTGAGCGTTTCATGTTCACCATTTTGTGGTCCTATCAGTCTTTTTTCTAGGTTCTCAACGAGTTCAGCTCGTTGTTTAGGTGAAAAGGCTTTAGATTGTGTAGTTTGCTTCTTCTGACTTGTTAATTGAAGAACGCCCTCATTCATTTGGATTTGTGTTTGGTGAGCTAGAATCTGTTGAAGTTGTCGCAAATCGATGAACTCATCTTCAAGCAAATCTAAAGCCTCAGCAATCGAGGCTTGTTGATTATCTTTACCTGATAAAAAAATAACTAGGCGTTGGATAATATCATTCATTGTTTTGCCCCTTTCTTATATAATTTAATTGTAAAACATTTGAATATAAGGGGCGAGGGGAAATGATGGAATCTTCAGGGGTAGTCTCTTCAAATATTAGTTATATTCAGTTGGCATTTAACTCACTTCACACCGATGTATTGACGCGAGAGAAATTAATTGAGTATTTGATGATGATTTGGGATTCAGGACGAGGATGTAAGAGAGAAGATGCTGTTCGGAATTTAACTACAGCGTTAGAAGCAAATGTACCGTCGGTCATTAGCGAAGGCGATTACGTGAGACGGAAAAATGATCCTTCGTCACAATTTGACTCGCTTGAGCGTGAACTACGTCAAAACCGAGAGCCTATTTTAATGAGTAAAGATTTGAAAAATAAAATAGCAAGTTTGTATAAAGATCCTCGATTTATTGTTTTAAACGGAAAGCACGGGCATAAAGACGCACAGTATGTCATTCTTAGCGAATGGCAATTGCTAAATGATTTGGTCCATCGCTATATGTACAAGAATAAACTCGAAAACATCGTCAGGCATGATGTGGTTGCGCAAGTGAAATCATACTATGACATCCAAGATTCTAACGTCTTGTTCTTCCCTAAAGTAGATTCCCGTTTCAAGACGTCCTATCAACGGATTAGTTTAAATGATTATGATAATCCACCAATGGATTACAACATCACTGTGTCACCAGATATTCTAGAAGAAATTGAAGAACAGAAAGGTGCCATTATTGAGCACTTGAAACGGAATCGCGAAACACCGATTAAAATTCGAGAAATTATTCAAAAGTATTTTCGGAAACAGCCATATGAAAATATATTCTCTGCTTATTACGAAGGATTGAGACAAGTTTTAAAGTTGGAACGAAATATTGTTATTTCTCAGAATACGATTATTTATGATGATTCCAAACCTGAAGAATTAAATCTTGCTTCAAACAAAACGCGAGGGAAAACAATTATTTCTCCAATCCCATCGCCACGACTGAAGCAGAAGATAGAAGTTACTGAACCTACTAAACGTGAACGTACAGCCAATAACCGTTTGACGGTTCGTTTATCTACACTCGAACGAAGAAATTCTACGTTTCAGGTGTCTGGTGAGTTGACAAAGTATTTTGCCGCTGGACAGCTAGAGGTATTACATCAGTCGAGTCCTTTTATCCTTACCATGAACGCAAAAGGTCAAGCAGGAAGTCACAGCTTTAGCGATTTCCTCTTCGAACATCGAATTAAACCGGGTCAAAAGATGATATTCGAGAATCTTCAGGAGGGCAAAGCGACTGTCAGAGTGGCTCCGTATCTACCAGAGGATATGCGAGAAGCTGAGCGGCTTAACCGAATACATGAACTCGATCCATCCATTGAACATCCGAGCGCACGTTCACTCTTAGTAAACTATTTATTGAAACAGAAATCTCCCGTTCCTGTGGATAAGTTAATTGAAGAGGTTCAACAGCATTATCCATATTCACCGAAGACGGTCGAGGCGATTCTGTACAAACATCCCTACTTTATTCAAGATACGCTTCACACATGGCGCTTTGAGCCGGGTCTTTGGAATACACGTCAAGAATCCAATAGTTTGCTGAATATGAACGAAGAATTGATTCAGATTTGGGGAGACTTAATACCATTCATATATGAAGGCAGTAACGTACCAGCTCCACATTTCATCCCACAAGAAGTCGAAGACGTTCGTGTCATTGTATGGGGTGGCCAATCCCCACTTAACCGAACTCAGGAACTCGAGTACCGAGAAGGTGGAATGCTCCTTAACCCTAAATCAATTAATCAGAATTTAGACGAAGAACAGTTTTTGACATGGACGTCTCTCATATATGAACGAGGAAAAAGTAGTTCGACTACAAGACATGCTTTTGATCAAAAAATCGAACGTTTCTTTCGACTAGCTGGTGTTAAAACGAATGTACTAGCAATTCCTACTTTCCCAGCTTTACGGTTACCTCATCGATTGAAGTGTTCCCGATTAACGAAATCAATCTTAAGTGGTAGCCATCCAGAAAGTAAGCATTTAGCACCGTTGTTATTTGAACAGTATCGGATAATGATGCGGTTTATTAATGAACATAAGGCCCATGTCGTTGTTTTGAATTTTGATGAGACGGAGTATGCATATTTCCTCTATGCGATGCTTGGATACTCTGAACCGATAGAACGTAAAGCGCTCACTGCATTATTAGAAGATCGACAAATGCCAATTCGAGAAGATAAGCGTGTCTTGTGGAATTGGAGCGAGTCTAAAAAACCATTCTTTAATCTAGGTAACGTAGCATTTGAGCGGAATTATCAATTGGCTAGCGAGTTGTTCAAATTGTATGACGGAGAGGCATGGAAAACTGTTAAGCAAGAAGAGTTTGTGGTGCGTTGAGATAAGGTTTTCAAACATGGAGGTATCTCATGAAAAACTCTATTACTTTTTTAGATCGGTTTCATCGCATTGAGACAATGTTACGTCAGCAGCTAAAACAGGAAGAGCACATCTCCTTCTCCTATCTTGTGGATCAGGCGGCTAAACAAAATCCCTTAATTCGACAAAAAGCGGAGCGGCTCAAAAGTTTTGGCCGCTTGCGCAACGCCATTCAACATGGGAGCGGATTGAACGGTGAGCCGATTGCGGAACCACACGAGAAAATTGTGAGTGAGATTATTGAAATTGAAGAGAAGTTACGTTCTCCAAAGCGAATGAATAACTTCTTCTGTGACGTCTATTCATTGAATGAAACGGATTCGATGAGTAAAATGCTCCAGTTTGTTCATCAATTCCAATACTCCCAATTTCCTGTTTTTAATTCAGACGGAGAATTTATTTCGCTTGTGACTGAAAGCGGTATCACGAATTGGTTGGCGTCAAAAGTGAAGGATGATCTCATTTCATTCGAAGAGAGTAGAGTGAGCGATCTTCTTTCCGTCGATGAACTTGCTGGGACGTATCGCTTTGTTTCGAGAAGAAATACTATCTATGAAGCAAAAGACTACTTTTTACAGGCTGCAAATCAAGGCAAAAAGTTAAAAGCATTATTGATTACAGAATCAGGGAAGTCCAATCAAGCGTTATTAGGGATTGTGACACATTGGGATTTAGCGAAATTTGATTGAGAAATAGAGAAGGAAGCTGACTGTTACATCAGCTTCCTTCTCTATTTCTGCTTAGGGGCAATTAAATTTAATTAACTAAAATCGGCTCAATCCCCATCTCATCAAGCAACATCCATAACGGCTCCATCGCTTGCTCCGCATCGCGGTAGAAATGGCGACCACGGACGCGCCAGAATGTCCAACCGGCCCGTTCGAGTACTTTTTGCCGGAACATATCTTGCTCGTATACGTCAGGACCGTGCCAACGCTCACCATCACATTCGACAGCAAGGCGGTTCGATTCGCCTTCGACGACGAGATCGATGCGATAGCCGTTCACTTGAACTTGCGGACGGACGAGGTAACCGCGGTTCGTCAAACGCTTATACACTTCTTCTTCAAATGGAGAGTCGAATAAGTGCTGGACCGCTTCGAACGATTCTTGATCACCGAGCGGATTCTGGCAGTAATTGACGAGTTTATAGCGCATACAGTTTTGGTTGCCGATGTCTTGCAGCGTCACAGAATGGAACAAAATCATCTGATCCCGAGCCCGACTCGCCGCGACGTTGAAGCGCTGGCTGTCGGTCTCTTTCGTGAGTGCGGCAAAACGGCGGTTCGGTGCGACGACGAGTGACAGCAACATGACGTCACGCTCATCACCTTGGAACGTATAGGCGTCACCGAAGCGGACGTTGTGCTCAATCAGCTTGTCGATTCCGATCAAGTCGGTCGCCATCCGCTCGATTTGATCGGTCTGGGCTTTCCCGAGGAGCGAGATGACCCCGAACGTCCGCTTCGCGTAGCGTGGGTCGTCAATCAACTGCTTCAAGTGAGCGACGAGCGCTTTCGCTTCCGGGACGTTGAACTTGTCTTTCGTCGTTTCAGAGACGTTCCCATCCTCGACAAAGACGCTCTGCACCGCCGGCGTCAACCGTTCGGCACGTTGCGGGAGTCGGAGTGGGACGATCCGACCTTCGTACACATGGGCGTTGCTGAAACCGATAATCTCCGGTACGCAACGGAAGTGTTCACGGAGCCCGACCGTCGCACTGAACTTGACGGAGGCGAGGTCGTATAGACTCGATGAGCCATCGAATAACGTCATCGTCGTGTCGTTTCCGAAGTATGTCTTTTTCTTCTCTTGGATCGCATTTTGATCTTGGAACGTCGTTGGACTGATTTGGCGGTCATCCCCGACGATGATGGCTTTTCGAGCACGCGACAAGAGCGAGATGGCATCCATCGTGCTTTGTGAGCTCTCGTCGAAGATGATGACGTCGAACAGCTCGTCGATTTCTTTGAACGATTCGAGCACGCGGTTCACCGGCATAATCCAGACTGGGATCGCGTCTTGGGCTGCAGCCATTTGACGGGCGGCTTCCCGCTTATGACGAGCCGCATGTTTCCCGGTGCCTTTCCCGATTTGGCGAATCAACTTCGCCCAACTGTTCAAGCGTTCTTGTTTCGACGGTGTCATCCGCGTCAGCTGCTCTTTCCACGCGTATGTCGCACACAAGTCCGCTGTCGCTTTTCCTTCCTCTTTCTCCAATCGTTTCATCTTCTCCCGATAATCGTCGTCGCTCAGTGCTTCGAGCAGCGTCAAGACACGTGCTACTTTCCAATCGAGTTCGAACGTCTGAAGTTGAAGTGTCGGAGCAGTACCATCATAGAACGCGTTCAACCAACCCGGAGCGACTTGTTTGATGCGCTCTGTCAGTTCTTTTAGGCGTGTCGCCTTCACGTTTTGTTGCTCAAGTAATGCCAACTCTTCAATGGACTGCGTGTAACGTGCGGCATCCCAAGTTTGCATCGCTTGTTTGAGACGTAACGCCGCTGGATGGATGTGCGTGTCATGGATGAGTGATAGATAAGACGTCTGGATTGTCTGTAGCCCCTTCATCTCATCGAGCGCCAGCGAGGCATCTAGCTCTTGTTTCGCTTGCGTCAACCAAGCTTTCTCATAGCGGAACCGTTCATCGTACAGACGGAAAGCCGGAGCCAATGACTCGTTGTACGTCACAAAGACAGCTTTCCATTCACGGAGCGCATGAAGCGCCGTCCGATAAGACGAAAATTCAGGTGTCTCCAGCTCGAGTTCAAAGTGCTCACACGCATATTTGAAACGACGTGATAATGTCGTCAACGATGACTTCAATTCATTAAATTGTTTCAACAGTTGAAGGTCGGCACTCGATTGCGGAGCCTTCCCGTCAATTTTGGTTTCATCGAGTAAGACGGCATATTTTTTACGTTTCGTCAGTTTGAAGAAAAAGCCGTCGGTCTTTCCTTCGTCTAAAACCGGACCGAGTTCGTCAGCGAGCGTCCATACATCATTCGGTAAAGTAGATGGCAATTCGATGTCGTGGACGGCGAGTTTACGCTCCAACGACTCGAGTGCTTTGACGTCGCGTTCAAACGTCTGACAGTCTTCTTCACATTGCACTTCATCGCTTCGATGGGTGGCCCAGTAGCTGTACCGTTCACGTAGCCACTCGGGTTGACGATCAAATGACTCGAGCAACGTCTGAATATGGTCTCGTGTCTGTTGACGAAGTGACGTCGATTTTTCCTGTAACCATGACGCAGCGGCCTGCGTCTGTTCGAGAGCGGCGAGTTGTTCGTAACGACCGCTTTCGGCTAAGAACGTTTCAAGGGACGGAAGCGTTGTCGTCGCTGGATAGGTCGTCACATTCGGTCCTTGGTTGAGCATTTCCCGTTCTGCCATGAGTTGATAGAAGTCCGCCAATTCATCAGCCGTCAGCGGACAAGTGTCTGTCAATATGGGGAGCGGAAGCTGCATCGTGACTTTTTGTTCGCTCGTCCATTTCGCCCAATCGGTCGGTGAACGCGTCTCATCGAGATATGGAATCACTGTATGCTCGCTAGCGGCTTGCTCAATCATTTTCCGACGCAGACGGGCAATCTCTTCACGTGTCTCATACAACTTTTGTTGCTTTTGTGTTCCTGTCTTCTCTAATTCCGAAGCGGTCGTGCGATTCAAGTACGAGGCAATCTCTTGGAGTGAACTTTCCGTCTGCTTTGTCGTCTTTGAATCTGATCCAAGGACGGATACCGCGAGCTGGCGAATTTGGGCCGGAAGTTTATCACGCAAGACGTTCAACGCATGTTCCTTTTCACTGGTGACGAGGACGCGCTTTCCGTGTGCAAGCAAGTGCGAAATCAAGTTCGAAATCGTGTGACTCTTCCCGGTGCCAGGGGGTCCTTGTACGACGACACCGGCATGGTTACTCAATTGACTTAAAATGCGTTTTTGTTCTTCATTATACGGAAGCGGGAAAAGAATCTCTTCACCGACCGGCTTCCACGTGTCACGATCGAGCGCGTCAAGCGCGTGGATTTCTTCGTCGTTCGACGTCAAAAACTGTTGCAAGGCAGGTGAAGGTGATAGACCGTTTTCGATCAACGTGGCCAAGTTCTCATGTTCTTCGACCCACGCATGGGCAGACTTCTTGCGAACGTATAAGCGCATGCCGGGCATTGCATAGACGGTTGCGATTTCGCCATAGGCGTGGTCGTCATTCAACAGCTTCAATACACGCTCGGACTGCTCTTTTAATTCTGTCTCGACCCATGGTTTGAAGTCGAAGGTGAGCTCTTCTTTAAAATCGACTTCGTATCGGGATAGTTCAGATGACATCCAAACATGGTCACGGTCGAGCATATCAAGTTCGAGCTTCGTCGGTATGGCTGACGCTTCAATGCGGAACAGACTCTTCTCTTGATCGAACTCAAGTACGGCCGCTCGTGTGAACAACGGCCGTTCAACTTTGTCATTCGGCCAGTGCAACATCCCGAATGAATAGACAAGTTCATATGTATCGCTCTCGGTCGAGAGAAGTTGCATCGTCCGATACATCGTGTCGTATAATTTGCGAGCAGTTTCATGCGCTTTTTTCTCTTGTTCCCACGTTTCAATCGAAGTTAAAAAGTCATTGAACGTCGAGTCGAGTTTTTCAGGAAACAATTCTGTCCGTTTATACGTTTCGCCTTCTTGGAGAACGTAGGCGTACAACTCTCGCGGTAGACTCGGTCGCTTCTCTGCGAATGGTGCGAGAAAATGAACTTCGATGGAGAGCTCCTCTTCTTGAGTGACGCGAACGTTCGGATACGTTGACGCCTCGGGAGATAAAAGGAGTTCATAGCTTTTTGTATTGGTTTCAGTACGAATATCCATCCGTTTGACAGCCGCTAAAAACTTAAATAAATCAGCTGTTTTTTGTTGGGTTGTTGCGTTCATGGTTAAATCCTTCTTTCTTCAAAAACGATGATGTGACAGTCGTCTCATTCCAAACATAGGGAATGTTTCCCGCCTATTTAGGAATCAACTAACATTATAACGCCCGTTTCAAAAGAAAGGGAGATAAAAATTATACTAGGTGGTAGTTGTTTCTAATTTTGATTCAAGAATTTACCTCGTTCGTTAAAATGGCGCAATCTACAGACTATACGATTTGGTAAAATGAGGATATCAAATGATGTAGGGGTGTAAGGCATGAAGGCGGTTTTAGAAAGTGAACAGCATCGACTTGATACCTTTTGTATGGTAATCGAGTCTCATCTAAATGGGAAGACAGCAGGAGACAAACCGGGTCTTGAGTCAAGCGACTATGAAATGATTGACATGCGGGGGCATTCACGTCAATCAGAAAGTGCACAGGAACGACAACGGTACAAAGACGCGCTGAAAGAGTTGTATTCATTCACATTCGTGATTGAGGAAGAAGGTGAAGAAGAGATTTATCCGGTCGGAAAGTTCGGAGTGGCACACCCTCGTTCACCTGAGATTCCGCTCGTCCTAGACTGGCGAAGTGAGATGGCGATGCGTGCGTCCATGTTTAACGGGGAAACGATTGAGACGCCAGGTGGTGATATCGTCGGGATGACACAGCTCGAGCTTGATCGAAGACTACGACGTGTCGTTCAGGCAAACCATCGTCGTGCACCAAAACGACAACCGAGCTCATTGACGAAACGGTTTACCGAACAAATCAAATCGACATTCAAAAAGCCGTCGACGGTGCCTGACGTCCCTCAAGAGAGTTTTATGAAGCAAGAGTTGACGAAGAAACAAAAAGACCGTTCCATTGACGGATTCATCGCGACGCGGCAAGCCGAACAGAACCACATCATCCAGGCACCCGTGAATACATACATGATTGTCCAAGGGGCGGCCGGGACCGGGAAGTCGTTGACGGCGCTGCATCGTATGTCTTATTTGCAGTATCAAGACGAACGTCGGAAGATGCTTTATTTAGCTCCGAACGAAGCGACTATTTATCAACTATTAAAGGATGCAGATCATCTACAATTGAAATCGATTTCCACAATGACATTCGATCATTGGACAAAATCAAGTAGTAAAATGGGATTCTCATCACTTAGTGTTCCTGAACTATTACCTTTATACGAATCGGATGTATTATTCTCATGGGCGGAAGCCGCGTTGGAAGAGTGGTATGAGGATGTGGCGGTTCTACTTAAACGTTATGAACCCATACCTTCTTTAGAATCACTGCACCAAAGAGTGTTGGGTATATGGTTTGGACATGAGAAACCAGGACCTTATCAATCAGAACAAATCATACAGATAATTAGGAGTGAGTCAGAGCGTCTCTCAATAATTGATAAAGAAAGATATAAAAAAGAGTTTATGAAGAGTATGTCATTTTGGTCTGCTGATTTACATTCTGATAAGGAAAAAGCGTTAAATGATTTATTACGTGAAAGTATGGAGAAGCGTTTTGAACGTGAAAAGCGTGAACGAAAACTATTTCTTAACTTTTGGAAGAGAACAACGAAATTAGAGGTAGCATCCATTTGGACAATCTTAAAAAATCCTGAGAGATTGATGTACCTAAAGAATGTATATTCAAATGATTTACTTGAGATGTGGCATAAATTAAAGCGACCAACACAACTTGATCGTTTCTTTTTGACGTATCTGCACTATGAAACAACTGGATATCCCGACAAATGGAGTCATCTTTTTGTCGATGAGGGACAGACGCTTCGACCACTCGACATTTTCGTACTCGAGAAGTTATGTCACGGGATGACGGTATTTGGTGATACGCTTCAAAGCTATCGTTCGCTCGAAATGACCTCTTGGAAACCTATTAAAATGCACGGACAATCGAATTGGACGATCGAGTACTTAACGAAAACGTTCCGTACCGCGAAACCGATTGTTGATTTAGCTAAAGCTTTATTAGCTGATGCGGGTCATGACACGAGTTGGATTGATCCATTTGAAAGGAACGGGAAACCGGTTGAACTGCTAAGATCGAAAAAGAGTCGTGAATTAAAAGAGTTACTATCTCGATGGAGAAAAGAAGAATATTCGATTTGTATCATCACACCAACGATGGAGCGCGCGTCTTTCTTACATTCAAAATTACAGTTGCCGACGCAACTCATTCAATCGGAAACTACAAAAGTGAGTGACGAGATTATCATCTCGACAATCGATTACTTGCGTGGAATGGAATTTGATGCAGTATTGATGATGGACGTGGATGAAATGAACTATTTTGATACGCCTCAGGAAGCCCGACGGTTGTATGTTTCTTTAACGCGAGCGTTGCATGAAGTTGTTCTCCATACTACAAATGAATACTCACTTTTATTAGCTGATCAGCTGTTGGAAGTGTAAGTTATATCGAAGCTTGTTGCTCTTTCTTAGTAAAACACTGGTCGTACGCATGGTAATCGCATTGGTGAGTTCAGGTTAGATGAGAATAGATTACCGGTCATTATATTTTTGCAAGATTGTCCTTAATAGAATATAAAATACAGTTTGGCACCGATGCGTATCATATAATTAGGTTAATACAATACTAGGAGGTAGAGTGATGAGTGAAAAAGGAGAAATCAGTCAATCCGCAAAACAGCTTATGGAAAATGAACATGCGTTAAATGACATCCCTTTTAAACAATATGAAACACTTTTAAAGCATACTCCAGACATCATAAATGCGGTTAGCAATATGGGAGGAGTCGGCTCGAAATCGCAAGACAAAGTGTACAGTACAATCGATAAAGCGATTGATGTCTTTTCCGAACAACTCAAAGACGACAACCTAACGGATGAAACTAGAGACAAACTCAATGATCGGATTGAGCGAATGGTGGATAAGTCATTTCAAAAAGATTCGGAGTTCAAGAGATGGATGGGTGCATCGATTGTGGCCGGAGTCAGTGGTGCCGCATTGGCATTAGCAAAAAATCCAGAAGCGAGAAAAACGCTGATTAATTTGCTGACGAAGAAGGGCTGAATGTAGCAAATAGGATAGTTGTACGAAGTTTTTAAAATAGCAGGAGCGACGATTCAATTCGTCGCTCCTTTCTAGTTCATCTGATCTGTTCTCCATTACCGATACACTAGCGTTCAAACTGTTCGTTTGTTAAAACGAAACTTAAGTAGTATTGATACGTAAAAGAAAGTGGGAAAGGGGAGGGGGATAATGGCGCCACGTTGCACGAATTGTCACTATAAGTGGAGAATCAAAGAAGTTTTGGCACTCGGTTTTTCTCCGGACGGAAAAGACTGTCCGAACTGTGGTCAAAAACAATACATTTCTGTTGAAACTCAAAGTTTATTGACCTTGGGATACTTAAGCCTCGTATTCGTTCCGTTTATCCTACTTTGGATTAAATTAAGTGATCACGATGAGAATACAAGCAGATGATGAAATTCCTAGGACTATGCTTATCCATCAGTTTAGCGTATTGGGCCCTCGATTATAGCATTCACGATGAAGGGTTAGGGTTTCATAGAAAGGTGCCATTGTTTACTGTGCTGCCGTCGTGTATTTTATACGTAATTCTTTATGGAATGGATTTAAAAGAACGTTTCAAAAAAAGCGACGAGTAACATCGTCGCTTTTTAGTCTGTCTGTTTCCGGTTATACATCACAATACTTCCAACGAACACAATGAGCGCCCAGGCAGACAGAATCGCAAGCTCCACCCATGTAGAGCCGAGTCCAGCACCCGCCTCGATTTGATGCGCGAGGTCGATCAAGACGATGTTCGGCAAATATTCGAGTAAACCGATGATAGAGAAACGGTCCTCGTACACCAACAACATCGGTGAGAACGAGAAGAAGAAAAACGCCGGCATGACGATGAGCGAGGCTTCCATGACCGTCTTCGTCATCAATCCGAGAATCGTCCCAATCCCGATGTAAAAGAACGTCGAGACAATCAATGCGAGTGAGATGACGAGCAGGTTCGCAGGGCTGTATCCCATGATAAAGGCACACGCCGCGATGAGGATGAGCGTCGTCACGAAGGTGAGCGCACTCTTTCCGAGCAGGATGTCGAGCGTGCTCGCCGGCGACAGCATCAACCCACGGAGCGTGTTCTTTTCTTTCTCTTCGGCAATCAAGGCGCACTGGACGAACGTCGCGACGAGGCTGAACGTGATATTGATGACGAAGTACGTCACGTCGATGCCTCCTCCGCCGAGCTGTGAATAGAAGACGGCGAAGAACAACGGCATGATTAACGTCGAGGAGACGAATAAGTTCCGCGACAAGTCTTTGTAGTCTTTCTGAAAAATGGCGAGTGCCCGTTTTATTGAAAATGTCATGATAATTTCCTCCCCGTCACTTCGATAAAGATATCTCCGAGCGTCGGCTCATTCGAATGGATGGCCGCGATGTTTTGGTCGCGCATGTGTTCGTGTAGCCAGTCGGCCCCGTCTTTTCCTTGATTCAATTCAACCATCTCCCCGTCATGCAGTTCGACGCGCATGGAGCCATTCGCATATTTCCGGCGTAATCGTTTCGGGGCGTCGAGGAGTTGAATTTCCCCTTGATGTAAGAAAGCGACGCGGTCGCACAGTTCCTCGGCCTCGTTCATATCGTGCGTCGTCAAGAAGATGGTCGTCCCTTTTGCCTTCAAGCGTTCGATGCCTTTATAGATGTGGCGTGAGTTGACCGGGTCGAGTGCGGACGTCGGCTCATCTAAAAATAACAGTTCCGGTTCATGTAACAATGCTCGGGCCAGTGTCACCCGTTGCAGCATCCCGCGCGATAAAGCGGAGATGCGTTTTTTGCGTTCCCCGGCCAAGTTCACCATCTGGAGCACGTCATCGATACGTGTGCGTGGCTCGTCGTACAGGTCGCAATAGAGCTGCAAGTTCTCTTCAATCGAGAGACGCGTGTACAGTCCGCTGTTATCGGTCAACACGCCAATCCGCTTCCGATACTGTTCTTGTTTCAACTCCGAGACCGGCACGCCGAACACGGTTGCGTCACCTGATGTTTGAGCGAGTTGGGAAGTTAAGATTTTGATGGTCGTCGTCTTCCCAGATCCACTCGGTCCAAGAAAGCCGAACACTTCTCCCTTGCCGACAGAAAACGTCACGTCGCGTAACGCCTCTTCATTGCCGAATAGCTTTTTTAATCCGTGCACTTGAATGATTGAGTCCATTCTCGTTCCTCCTCGTCGATGTCGTCTTGCTTGCTTACATCATATCGAGGGGAAGCGATGGGCGCATTAGAATGGCGACAAATGGCGCTTTTCGAGGAGCGAGTGGAGCAAATATAACGGTGAATGGATCCTATTTCAGCCCGATCATCGTCTTCAATTCAGCCATTTTCGTCTTCGAGAGCGGGATGGTCGTCTTCGCCGAATCATCGAGTACGAGGCTGAAACTGTTCTTCGTATAGGTGATGACTTCCCGCACTCGTTGAAGGTTGACGATATATGACCGGTGACAGCGGAAGAACCCGTACGGTGTCAAACGTGTCTCGAGTTCGTTCATCGTGAAGACGCTCGGGAACTGTTCGGACTGACTGTGCAATACGGATTGTCCGTCCTGACTTTCGATGTAGTCGATTTCCGGCGGGTCAAGCAAGACGATTTTCTCGTTCACTTTCGTCGGAATTTTCTCGAAGCGGACGTGCATGACGTCAGGCGTGATATCTTCGTTCGCATCCGGTTCATCCGGTTCCACGTCGAGCAGGCGCAAGTGTCGGTGGTCAATCCGATAGACGGTCGACGTGACGAACAGGGCGCTCTCCATGTTGCTCGTCAGAAGCAGGATGGCTTTTTGTTGCTGTTTCAGTTGCATTAAGACGGTCGCGAACAAGTGCCGCGTCTCTTGGTCGACGTTTTGATCCGGTTCTTCAAGCACATAGATATCCCGGTTATGTAAGAGCAGGGCCGCGTATTGGACGCGCCGAACGAGAGACAAGCTGAGCCGGTTTAATCGTTTGTTCCGATATGGGGTGAGTTGAACGGTTTGCAAGATGGCATCCAGCGATTCCGTCGATTCGTAGAGCGTGTGCGTGAAACGCAAATATTCCTCAACCGTCAACCGGTCATATAACCCATCACGGATGGAGAATACCGTGAGCGTACGATTCGCTGTATCGATGGTCCCGGAGTAGGTCGCATGCTTGTCGGTCAATAGCGCGAACAATATTTCCCGGGAAGTGACGCCGCAGTGGATGGCCGCGATTTCACCTGCATTGATGGTGAAGGAGATATTTTCAAGGATGAGCGTGTCTTGTTGGCGAACAGAGACGTTGTCGAACGTAAGCACCGAATCCCTCCCTTTTTAGTTGGAGTATAACATTTTACAAAGAAGGTCTTAAGAGGGAAATTATTACTCATGTAAGTTACATCTTTTGGTAAAATTGAAGGGTGCAGTTTTATGATAAGGTGGTGAATCAATCATATGGTCGAAGAATACGAGCGACTCCAAACACAAGTGTTTGAGCTTCAAGTAGAAGTAGAGATGCTCCAAACGTTGTTACGTAAAATGATTAATCAGGATGAGGCGTTACATCATAACATCGAAAGCGAATTGGAATACATCTTTCTCACACAAGAGTTACCAGTCGAAAAACGTTTCGACGTTTCTTTTTATTTGACGCGACTGCAAAAAGAATATCAATTCGAAAAAACGATTCCCGATTTTATGTCTTTCCACGAAGGACTAAAGGAAAGATTAGGAGTAGACGAATTGTCGATGAGGGTGTCAAAGCGATTGATTCAAGAACATATCGATCGAGGTATTTTTTCAGTGGGGAAAGAAATTTTAACAACGATGAAATGAGGCTGTATCAAACATGAACGAAGTACAACGACTGATGGACAAAGTGATTGAATTCCGTGACGAGCGCGATTGGGCGTTCCACCATAACCCGAAAGACTTAGCGTTATCGTTATCGCTCGAGGCGAGCGAACTGTTGGAGTTGTTCCAATGGGTGTCGAGCGAAGAAGCGCTCGAGACGAAACACGTCGAGATGAAAGAAGAGCTCGCGGATGTCCTCATCTACGCGCTGACGTTTGCTCATGCGGCAGGGATTGATGTGTCGCAGGCGATTGAAGAGAAGCTCGAGAAAAATGCGGTGAAGTATCCGAGTCCACAATCATGAGTGAAACGCTCGAAAGGTATCCTCCAGATCAATTTATGATTCCTTGCCATTTAATCGGAAAGAATTTCTCACCTCGCGTCGCATCGGAGAAAACAGGTATTCGGTTTTATACCCAGACCGAAGTCGGGGAGATGGAGCGCATAGGAAAGCTGATTGCTACGCACGGTCATGCGTCATTTGAACCACCACTTGAATTTCAACAAATGGAAAATCCGTATATCGGACTCTTTTGGATGGTGGACACCCTTACAAAACATATCGATACCCTTCGTTCTTGTGGAGCCGACCATATTTATATCGACTTAGGTGTCATTTATTATGGTGATTTAAAGTTGGGGTTTGACCCAGACTTCTTGATGAAACTTGCAAACTTGAAGATTGAGTTTTGGATTAGTGGTTATGAAGAGAAGGGAGAGAACTCATAATGAGAGCGAAACATCGACGCCTTTTTCTCATGTATCTCAGTGTAGGTCTATTGAATATCGTCCTTTTGCTTATGATGCCGCTTTTTCAAATCGAGAGTTCAACATGGATGCTCGTCATGTTTCCGTTATTGACGATTATTTGGTTTGCGAATGCTTTCGTTCATTGGAGACATATGAAACAAGAGACGATTCAATAAAAAAACGGCTGAAGCCTAGCATCTAGATAAAATAAATTCGAAAGGAGCTCGTCATGTATCATTATCTGAACGACATATAACCTTATATTCGCGGACCGCCTTATGATTTGTCTCGAACTTACTAGACAAATCATATGAGGAGCGGATGATATGAATCGGAATATAGTAGTTTTGTTAGCTGTACGTGTGATTGCGAATTTCGCGGATAGTTTTTATTTTTTAGCATCGGTGTGGTACGTCAAAGACATGACGGACTCGTCTTTTTGGATTGGCGTCACGACGTTTGTAGCAATGGTGCCGGTTGCGTTTCAAGTGCTGTATGGACCGTTGATCGATCGTTACGCCAAAAAGAAATTATTGCTTTTGGCAATGGCGGTGCAGGCGATTGTCTTCACAATCCTCGCGGGTTTATATGTAATAGATGAACTGTCGGTAGGGGTCGTCATTGTCGGCTTGTTCGTCGCGACGTTGGCGAGCGAATTGAGTTATCCAACGGAGTATGCACTCGTTCCGACTCTCGTTCGGGAGGCGGACCTGCAAAAAGTCAACGCACTCTTCACGTTCACCTATCATAGTCTCGATATCTTGTGCAATGCGATTGCCGGGATTTTGCTTGCGCTTATTGGTGTCGGTCTCGTCTATACGAGTAACGCCATTCTCTATCTGTTTTTATTTGGGGCGATTGGCTTTTTGTTACGAATAAACGAAACGAAGGCCCATACACCAAGCGATTTTATGTATTTTGCTGATTTACAATTTGGGTTTCGTTACGTATGGAAACTCGGTTCGTTTCGCACGTTGATTCTTGTCTTCACGTGCCTTAACTTCATGATTTCGATCTCACTTGGCGTCCTCCCGATTTTGGCGAAGACGGAACAGGAATACGGCTTATGGCTTGCAGCCATTTCGATTGGTACGTTATTGGGAAGCGGCTTATCGATTCGATTTGGCGTTCGTTCGTTACGATGGACATTCGTCTTGGCAACCGGATTCGGTGGAGTCGCTTGGTGCATCTCGGCATTTTGGTTGAATCGTAATTTTGGCGTGACGTTGATTTGTTTTAGTATGGCTTGGGTGGCGATTGGGATGATGGGGATTCAATTTCAAACGCTTCTTCAGCGTCAAATCGAACCTGATTATTTAGGACGCGTATTGACCGTTGTCTATGCCCTTCAAGGAATATTGGCTCCGTTCGGTTATTTACTCGGTGGAGCGCTCGCGGACTGGGTTGGACACGGATTACTGTATCTCGTCGGGGCAGTTACCTTATTAGGTATGAGCCGCTATTTTTTGAGAAATTCTTTTTTGAAATCTTCTATTGCGATGCACGATCAAGCTGTGTGACGCAGACGCCGTACAGCCTTTCCGAAAAAGACTGTACGGTGCTTTGTTAAATCAACATGTCGAACAGTGAAGGCGAAAAACATGCGAAAAATTGTGGAGCATCATAAATAATCCATATCAAAAGGAGATCAAGAGAGTGAATGCACGAACCAAAATGTGGTAGGGGCTCGCCATCCTTCACGGGATTTCCGTATGATTTTCCCGCTGTTGCTGTGCGGGTTTCAGATTCTGTTAGCGAGACAAGAACAGGAAGTGTCCTTAGACGAATGAATGTTAGTCCGGTGAAGTCTAATAACCCTCATCCTGATATGGGTTCGCATATAAATCGATGTCAAACTCGGCACAGATCCGATGGGCGAATTGAATCGTCTCCAAATCAAACACAAGCGACGGTGTTTGACCGCCTTCCATTACGATTACGATGATGAATCGCGCTTTGATGTCGTCATACGCACTGTAAATGTCATCTAAAATTGGTTCTTTTCCACGAAGTTGAGCAATGATATGTTGCAGCTGATCGTTCACATCAAATGAAGGCTGATAGCCCGTACCGAGTGACCACGATGTATGTTCGCGAGGATGGGAAGAATAGCCTTTTTCACCTCGTTTGAAGGTTTCTGTAGGAATGATTCCTAGCCGACGCGTCACATCTTCGATTGAGAAATCATCGGCAAGCAGTTGGAAATAGACCAGGACTTCGGTTTGTGTAGAATTCATGAACACCCTCTTTTCTTTGTATGACAGTCTACTTGAATATAAACGATGCAATCGTAAGAAAGGAATATGAATATGACCCAACGCGAACGGTTTGATCATTTATATGAGGCAGGGAAACGTTCCACCCGGCAAGCACTTCTTCTTGGAGTGTTCATCATCTTACTCGGCGCTATTTTTTGGTTCACAGGCGAGCGTCGACTCGCTGAACTGGTATGGTTCGTCTTGTTCATTCCGGTCGTCTCGTTCGTCAAAGTGTGGGCGCGGACGAAAACGCTGCTCACGTTCAACGAGGCTCCCGACTATCGGCGTCTCGTCTGGTATGAATATTGGAGTGGGATGGCCGTGATTGCGATCTTTTGTATATTGATTGTGACGTTGCTGTTACGTCCGGAACAAGCGAATATTTTGATTCTCGTTGTGGCGTTCAATCTATTTGCGTGGATTGCCTCTTCTAAGATTGATCAAAAGCTTGCCACCATCGACCCGGAACACGTGACGCATAAAGCCTATGAACGCGGTAAAGTCGGTTTCTTTTTAAAATAAAGGCAGTCAAAAAGGAGTAGCGCGCGCTACTCCTTTTCGTTTACCCGATCGACCAATTGTTTCGCTTCAAGCAGCGACAGGTCATATTTCTCACGCAAGAATTTAACGGTCGGAATCACGCCAATCGTATCGATTTTTTCTTTAATCGACGCATGGAATTCAGCATCTTGCACGATTGGTTCGGTATGGAGTTGTTTTCGTTTCAATGCACTCATACCCTTTGCTTGTTGCGCAATGATATTGATCAAGAAGGCGTTCAAAATCAATGAGGCAGTCAACATGATCGTGTTCCAATCCATTCAACCACTCCTTTCGACTTAATCATCAATGATATCGAAACTGTAAGCATTGGTGAGCGGGTTATGGATGATCAACTCATAACTGAGCTGTTGTTCGTCCACATCGTGAGTGATGTCGACATTAAGGGCGTGTCTCTATTTTTTCTTCGATTCGCTCGAGGCGCTCCACTAAGACGTCAAACTGTTGCTGCTGATGAGCCGCGGTTTGACGATCCAACTCGAGTCGCGCGTCCGCCCGCTTCTCGTAGCGACCGATAAATCGAACAATCATCACGATGACCGCGATGAGTAACGCGAGTGGGACAAGTATTGCCAATAAACTAAATAGTAACGTCATTAAAACATTCATGCTTTTTCCTCCTTGCATTGGTAATCTTAAACCAATATATTTCATCGCGAATATTTAAACACACAATGGGATGACATATTTTTTAGCGCGCCTCAAACTAAATATCGAGACGATCATAGCTGCTTGCCGGTTCGAAGAAAACAACGGCTATGTGTAGGGAACGTTAATCTCCTGAAGATGTTGAAATGGCTCATGTACGGAAGGGTTAATTTTGATTTGATTAGGCTTCGGTTCCTATATCGTAATTCCAATACAAGATCCACTCATTGATATTGTAAGAAAACGAGCGACCATCTTCAGACGGTCGCTCATCGTCGTTCACCAACATTGCGTAAGTACCACTCCTATTTTACACTGTGCGCGTTATCATTGTACGCCACACATAATATAGTGGTGTTGGTGACGGAGCATCTTTTTTATTACAAGGTAAAAATTCTTTAATTTAATTTGCTGTTTTATTTTTTTTCAGCTTATTTTTTACTTGATTCACTAAAAAATCTAGAGTCAGACCATATAATAATCCGACTGCAATCCGGATGATATATCCCCCCCACAAAATTTCAAGAGTCGATTCATCAATTATAAAACTCCGAAATGTTTCACTGTAAGCCATATGATATAGAATTGGATCTAATCCGAAAAAAAAGAACAAGAGGCCTTTATCATCTTGATTAGTAAAGTTTAGGTAGGAGACAAATAGAGAGAGAAGGACAAACCAAAAACTAAATGTTTTAATGATTTTCATTAACAGTTCCTTTCTGAGCTCCCATTTGTATGTAATCTAGATTCAGCTCGTTTTCTAGAGGGTTCTAATAGGATTTTGCGTTGTTCAAAAAAGGCTACACATGTGACAACAACGTTCCAACTGGCTACAGCTCTTCTTTTTTCAATTTCAATTTGAATCAATGTTTTTTTGAAATGCCCAAAATCTTAGACGTTTCTTCTTGTGAAAACTTTTTCTCTAATCGAATTAACCTTATTCTTTACGACACAATATTAAGCAGTTCTTCCTGGTGCATTCAAACAACTCAACTTTTATGGTGTAATATTACACTATAAATGTAATTAGGTCAATGAAGACATAAATAGATGGGCAAGTATAAAAATGAAAATTTTACCTCTTCGGAATCTAAAAAATAGGCGGATGCCTAAAAGGAATGGATAGAGTAACGACTTGAATGAGGCATATTGGTAAATCCGTTATTAGACATTACCGTTCATCGAGCGGGATGTATCCAGGCTTGGTACGTCGCCGTTTGACATCTGAATCAAAATAATGAAATGGTGTATACATGGCCATTGAGAAATAGACCGAAACAAAGGTCTTCAAATAGAGCGGTAATTGAATAAAATCGCCTAATATTAAAACCATTAATGGGCTCACCACGACAAATAATGCAACTGTCATTATGAACTCAGTTTTGATGAACCGATACAATATGCGCATGAACAAAATGAACGGGAAATAGAAATAATAAAAGAATCGATTCACATCGTAACATCCTTTCCTGAGCGGTGCGCCCAAATTATGTATATTCGTCTTATTGAGTATAATAGGAACACCACATACAAAGAAGGAGCATTTTCATGAATCCATCAATTGCGATTATTGGAGCGGGTGTGAGCGGGTTATATGCCGCGTCGCTCTTCATCGAGAAAGGCTATGACGTCACCGTGTTCGAGGCGCGCGATCGCATCGGGGGACGAGTGTTAAGCCATGACGGCTTCGACCTCGGCCCGACCTGGTATTGGCCAGAGACGGAGACGACGATTACGCAACTGATCGAACGGCTCAATCTCCCGACATTCTCTCAATATACAGCCGGGGACTTGATGCTCGAGCGGCAGTTTGGTGTCATCGAACGCCATACGCTCCCGCCCGGTCATACCGTCCCATCGATGCGACTCTTGGGTGGAATGACGACACTGACGACGGCACTCGCTGCGACTTTGCCTGCCGGGACGATTCAACTTAATTCGACCGTCACCTCGATTCAACAGAGAGATAACGAGATGGTGATCGAGCTCGAAGCCGGACGGACAACAACGTTCGAACACGTCATCCTAGCCATCCCGCCGAGGCTCGTCTCACGCATCTCGTTTCACCCGGAACTATCGGAAACCGTGCAAACCAAACTGGCAAACACGCCGACATGGATGGCTGGACAGGCGAAAGTACTCGCCGTCTACGATCGTCCGTTTTGGCGAGAGAAGGGGCTATCCGGTCAAGGCATGAGCTGGGCCGGGGTGTTGCAGGAGATTCATGACGCTTCGCAGCCGGGCGGATTGGCCGCGTTATTCGGCTTCTTCCGGTTGTCTGCTGCCGAACGCTCGGTACTCGACCGGGACGAGCTGAATCGTCGCGTCATCGATCAACTCGTGCGACTGTTCGGAGAAGAGGCGCGCCAACCGCGTGACGTCTTATACGTCGATTGGTCGAGCGACCGGCATACGGCCACAGTCCAAGACGGGGAGCCGTTGACCGAATTCCCTGTCTATCAGCCGATCGCGCTCGATCCAGCTTGGGAAGGAATTCTCTCACTCGCCGGGACGGAGACGGACTCCTTGTTCGGCGGTCATATCGAAGGCGCGCTCCGGGCAGCGGAACGTGTCGTCGAGCAACTCTAACCAAAAATGCGTATCCTCCCGAGTCGGGACGATACGCATTTTTCATTTGAACTTTTTAATCATCAGCGCGAGCGAACGATTGATCATCGTCATCTCGTCGTCTTCGAGCACGGAGAACATCTCTTCAGCGAGCCGTTCCTCGATGGCATCGATTTGTTTCGAGTACTCCACACCGATTGGGCCGAGACGGATGAAGCTCTCGCGCAAGTTATCCGGGTTCTTCTCTTTTTGGACGAACTGACGTTGTTCGAGCACTTTGAGCACTTGGCTGACCGCACTTTTCGAGATATTCATCTTTGTGGCAATCTCGGTCGTCGTCCAGGTGTCTTGTCGTTTAAAGAGGAGTAACATCTGTTCTTGCTGGTAACTAAGTTCGAATTCATTCAACTCGGTAAAATATTTAGTGAACAACAAGTCGAGCTCGTCGATTTGACGGTACATCTCGATGACTTGCTGTTTGCGTGTATCATTCAATCGTCGTTCTCCTTTCATCGCGTGTCACGGAACGTCTGGCTCCGCACGTATAACACGATACTGCATACTAATCCGATTATACCAAACGAGATGAGGAGCGTTTGAATCGGGACGGCCAAGGCAACCAGAATCGACAGGACAGCGAACGCGATCGGCTCTAACCCGGATGCGGCGAGCGCCATGATGCTCATGACCCGTCCGATCTTGTCATGGTCGCTATGTTCTTGCATGAGTGTGACCGTCGGCAAATAGACGAGCATCAACATAAACCCGCTCGCGGCCGCAGCCAAGGCAAGGAGCGTGATGGATTGCGCCTGCGTATAGAGGAAGAAGGCCCCAATCGTCAAAAACAGGACGCGGAAGACGAAACGTCCCCGATGGACCGAGCGGAACAACAGGACGAGAAAACTCGCGGCGAACGTCCCGACAGCAAGTCCACCTTCAATCAGACTCAAGTCAAACGCATTCCCGCCCCGTTCACCGACGAGAATCGGGATGCTCATGATGAGTGGTCCCATGACGAACAAGTTGACGATAGCAATCGATAACGTCCCGCTCCGCAAAATCGGCGTGCTCGAGACGTAACGGATGCCCTCTTTCAAATCGACGATGACATGACTGAGCGACATGGCACGGGCGAGGGGGATGGAGTCACGAATCAAGCGTGGCATGATCAAGATAGTGGCGATGAAAATCAAGACAGCTGCCGTCCCAAAGCTGAGCCCGAAGCCGCCCCATGTGAGTAACGCTCCGGCGAGGAACGGGCCGAACACGAACATGAGCTCGAGTGTCCCTTGGAAGAGCGAATTGGCACGCTGCAACTCTTCTTGTTTGACGAGCGACGGAATCAAAGAAGACAACGCCGGATAGGACATGCCGTCAAGTAGTCCGAACACGATGGAGATCATAATCAAGGCGAACACCGAATACGCGTCCGCGAGATGGAGCGCCACGACCGCGACCATGAGAAGACCTTGCCCGAGGTTCGTCAAAAACAAGAGCCGACTCTTTTGGAACCGGTCGGCGAATACGCCGCCGAATATCATCATTACGACACGAGGTAACGAGACGGCGGTCATGATAATCCCGAGGAGGGCGGGTTGCTTCAGCACATCGATCGTGAGCCACGATACGCTCAAGAAGAAAATCGAGAAGCCGAGCGTGAGCGTCATGCCGGATAACCACGTGAACACGAAGCGTGTATTTCGTAGCAAATTCATAAAGAAAACCTCAGTCTTTCTGCCTTTTAATATAGTTAAGTTAACTAAACTATAAAGCGAAGTGACTGGTTCGTCAAGCGAGTAGGCTACTACAAAACAATTGTAAAAAAACGGAACTTTTTTCGTTGAAAACCGTATAGTTAGTTAAGAGGTGAATGAGATGAGTAAACAAGAACGATTACATAGCGTGAAACGAATGAATGTACAGTGGATGTTGTTACGTTTGATGTTTGCTTTGCCTACTGGGGTTCTTATCTATTATTTTTTACAAACAGATGGTAATCCCTATTTAGCCGGTGGATCAATCTTGGCCTTCACAGGAGCTGCAGGTAGGTTGTTTATAAGAGAGGGTGACTTTGTCAAAGGTCTGACAGAGTCTGAACAAGCAAAACGAATTGTCAGCATTCAATATAGGCTTGACTACTTGTTTGTCGTCATGATGGCCGTAGTTTTTCCGCTGATGATGCGACTCCACATCGTGACAAGCTTGATCCCCTTTATTCTATTTGTCGGTAGCAGTGTTTTAATTCTTTATACGCAACATAAACTCGATCAACAGTTGTCGTGGGTGGACACAGAACAACCGACTCGTCGTGAAATTCAGCGAACAAGATTCACATGGTGAGTTTGAAAAAATGAGATTAACTACAAATAAAGGAGCAGCTTATGAACAAACATGAACGCTTGACCCAGATGAGTAAAGGGCATCGAAAATCGCTTCTCATCAGGCTCGGTTTTGCGATTCCGATTGCCGTACTCGTTTTCTTCTTTTTACAGACTGAGACACAATCGATCGTATACGGAAGTTTGCTAGTGGCATCGTTATTAGCATACGGAGTGATGATTATGCGGGAAAGTCGATTCATGAGCGATTTTACGGACCGTGTCCGAGCGAAGCAGGTCATTCACATCCAATATGCGTTCGACTATATGATGATTGTTTTTCTCTGTTTCGTGTTCCCATTGCTCATGAAGCTAGAATCCGTCAGCTGGGTTCCATTTTTAGTCTTCTCTCTGACGGCTCTTGGCTTCTTGCTCGTCGAACGCCTGCTCGATGAGAAAGTAAAACGGATTGACCCGGAGCAACCGAGGCGTCGCGACGTCAAACGAGAAAGCTTTTAAGGGGGGATTCGATGACCAAACAACAACGCATCAATTTGATTTATAAAACCAATGTAAAGACGGCCGTATTTCAAAGTCTGCTCACGTTTCCGATGGTGTTTTGTCTCGTTGGATTGATTCAGTCGGATTCATGGAACGGTTGGTACGTGGCCGGCGTACTCGTCTGTCTCTTGCTGCTGGGAGGAATCTTCTTCAAGGCGAACCGAGTCGAGACCGAGTTGACTGAGCGAGAGGATGCCAAAATCATCATCGCCCGTCGGAATGGATTTGTCTTTGCGCTGTTCGTCGTATTCATTTTATCGTTTGCGCTGACGCTTAACCTTGGTTGGATGTTCGCCTGGATATTAGCTGTGGCAGTTGGTGTACTATACGGTGGCTACCGCTTGATTCGAAAACAAGACGAACGATTGAGTGACATCGACCCGGAGCATCCGATGCTGCGTGAGATTCGACTCGACAACGTCAGAGACTGAGGAGGTACTCGATGAACAGGGAAGCCCGGACTGAAGCGTTGTTACAAATCAACACGACGTATCGTCGTTTTATGATTGGGAGCAGTGTCGTCATCTTTGTGAGTGCACTCTATTTCATGATGCAGACGACTTACTCTGGCGTGATTGCGGTGGCCAGTCTCATCCCGACGTTGTTTTTCGAATGGAAACAAACCGTCCTCTATCTTCGGTTTAATGATGACTGGACGTATCGCCGTCTCATTAAGCTACAGTTTTCTTTACTCGTTTTCACGTTCATCTTATTGTTCAGTCTGATTGCACTGTTTTTAACGGGACAGATTCATCCGGACGTGTTGATGTGGGCAGTGGTCATCGGGGCACCACCTTCTGTCTTGTTACCGCTGTGGATCGATCGAAAACTGCTCAAACTCGACCCGGAACACGTCACGTCGAACATGCTGGCCAAAGCCAATCGCGAGCAACTGAAGCGTCGGCTTGATGGAATCAATGATTAGAAAAGGAATGGAATCGTATGACGAAACAACAACGGATTGACGAAATGAACCGATACCGTGAGCAAAGGAAGCTGCGACGAGACGTGATGTTCGCGCCCGTACCTGGACTTTTATTTGTCACGTTGCTCGCGGATCATATTTGGTGGGTTGGCTTAGGATTGATGGGATTGTTCGCCAGCGGTTCAATCGTGTATTTGCTGAAAGAAGGGGAGGCGTTTGCTCGTCTATCCGATCAAAGCGGAGCACGAATGGCGACGCGGAATGTCTACCGGATTTTAAGCGGATGGTACGTCTTCATCGTCGGTAGCGTGGCGAGTTATAAACTGGTGGCCCCTTGGTGGACGTGGGTTCTCGTCATTGGGATTGCCTTCCTGTTGCCGCTTCTGTATAAACGCTTCAATGAGACTGTCCGAAGCGCGGATGCAGCTCAACCGGTCCGCTCTGAATTGGCAACAGCGAGTGGATTGCTATGAAGATGTTGACGAAACAGGAACGAATCGAGCGTTTGCTCGCACATGAGGATGCGACGTGGCATTGGCGCTATTGGGGTCTCTTCTTCAACCTCATCGTCGTCGCGTTCATCTCGTATCAGACATCGATTTACTTACCGCTCATCCTATTTGCAGTGTATTTGCCACAATTGTGTGTTGCGTGGTGCAAGACGAAAGTGTTGCTGACATTTAATCCAGATCGTCGCTATCGGCGTTGGATTTATAGTGATTTCATCGTCGAATGGTTCATCTTTTTGCTTTTCCTGTGTCTGTTCGCTTGCTATCACACCGGTTTCATCACGATTTGGACACTTGGACCCATCTTGGTGATTGGCGTGATTGGTGGGGTGCTGTTCTCGCATATAATCAATCGAGCTATTCTTGATTTTGACATAGAGCATGTCACCTCTAAATCATTCAATAAAGCCAAAGTGCGACGAAATAAAGCCGGGAAAATGAGTCATTGACATAAGTCAGGGCTCATTTTTTTATGGAACGATTCGGGGCAACGGGAATCTAAAGTATATTCAGTTCGAAATGGTTGAGTGAGGTGTATTTCAATCTAAAGATGATCATTTGCAGTAAATTAATACTTTTTATAGAAACGTTTCGATTAACCATTGCATCTCTTTTTGTAAGCGCTTATACTTTTGGTATACACAGGTGAAACGTTTCGATTTACAAATCATAGATAAAGGCGGGATGGAATGAGAGCGACACAATTAGTGCAGGAGATGACAGTGGCTGAAAAGGTAGGACAGCTTGTTCAGACACTGCCATCCATTTTTTCGGATGATGAGCAAGATGTGATCACCGGACCGATTGCGGAGTTGTTGAAAGAAGACGGCATCACCGATGAGAATCGGTGGAACATCGGATCGGTCATCGGGATCAGCAACGCGAAACAAGCGCAAAAGTTGCAGGAAAGTTACTTGCGACATAATCGACTCGGCATCCCGCTCTTGTTCATGGCGGACATCATCCACGGTCACCGGACGATTTTTCCGGTCCCGCTCGCGATGGCCTGTTCTTGGGATCTTGATGAGGTCGAACGAATGGCACGCACTTCGTCTATCGAAGCGACGGCATCCGGTCTACACGTCACGTTCTCTCCGATGGCTGACTTGTCACGCGACCCGCGTTGGGGACGTGTCATGGAATCGACCGGAGAAGACGTGTGGTTGAACGGCGAGATGGCGGCGGCGTTCGTCCGCGGTTACCAGTCGGACGATTTGACGAGAGACGATACGTTGGCTGCCTGCGTCAAGCACTTCGCGGCGTATGGCGCGCCGGAAGGAGGACGCGACTACAATACGGTCGATGTATCTGACCGCGAGCTGCGTGAGTTCCATTTGCCAGCCTATAAACGAGCCCTTGAAGAGGGGGCGAAGATGGTAATGACGAGTTTCAATGTCGTCCATGGTGTTCCGGCCACGGCTAGTGAATATCTCATGCGGGATATCCTCCGCAGTGACTGGGGCTTTGAAGGTGTATTGATCTCGGACTGGACGGCAATCAAAGAACTCATCCATCATGGCGTCGCCGAGACGCTGAAGGATGCGGGCGAACTCGCACTCCGAGCTGGCGTTGATATCGATATGATGTCGGGCGCATACACGAATCATCTGGAAGCGATGCTTGCAGATGGGGTCGATGAGGCTTTACTGGATGAGGCGGTCTTGCGGATCTTGACGCTAAAAGAAGAGTTGGGTTTATTCGACAATCCTTACCGAGGGATTGATCAAGCGAAAGAGACAACGCTCCACCTTTCAGATGGGCATCGAGATCAGGCGCGTCGTCTGGCAGAAAAGAGTGCGGTCCTTTTGAAAAATGATGGTGTCCTTCCGTTACAAAAGCAACGTGTCGCGCTCATCGGACCGTTCGTCGACTCGAACGACGTGCTTGGCCCGTGGGCCGGATATGGGAAAAGAGAAGAGGCCGTGACGTTGCGGCAAGCATTTGACCGGGCTGAAATTCCTTATGTGTTTGCGGAAGGATCGACCGTCGAAAAAGAAATTGATTGGACGGAGGCTTGCCGCATCGCAGAACAGTCGGATGTCGTCATCCTGGCGCTTGGCGAAGCCTCGTGGATGAGCGGTGAAGCCGGCAGCCGTACGGACATTCGTCTTCCGAAGACACAGCGCGAAGGGCTTAAGCGTCTAAAGGCACTCGGGAAACCAGTCGTGACGATTTTATTCAATGGCCGTCCGCTCGATCTTCGCGACGTCGTCGAACATTCGGATGCGGTGCTCGAGGCTTGGTATCCAGGAACTGAAGCCGGTTCGGCGCTTGTGAACTTATTATACGGGCAAGTCAGTCCGTCGGGGAAACTGACGATGTCGTTTCCTTATAACGTCGGCCAAGTACCGATCCGCTACGACGCGTTGCGGACAGGGCGTCCGTCAGACATCGAACACGCTGATCCACGCTACACGAGCAAATATCTCGACGCACCGAATGAGCCACTCTTCCCGTTCGGATATGGCATGACATACACAACGTTTAGCTACAACGATTTCATCGTCAAAGACATGACAGGCGGCATCGTCGAGGCGACTGTCGTCATTCGAAATGATGGGGCGACGACGGCAGATGAAATTGTCCAATGGTATATCCAAGACAACATAGCCAAGGTCTCACGGCCGGTCAAACAATTGAAAGGGTACGAGAAAGTGACCCTCAAAGCCGGCGAATCCGTGACGGTGACGTTCGCCGTTGAAGGAGATATGCTCCACTATCTTCAGCCGAACGGTTCGTTTGACGCCGATCCGGGAACGTTTACGCTCTTTGTGGGCCCGAACAGCCGTGACGTATTGGCAAAATCTTTTGAACTAAAAACAAAAACGAGGTGTACGACGTGAATGTATTAACCGAACAGACAACACTAACATGCGGAGACGTGAGCCTTTCGCTCACTCCGATGGGAGACATCCGCCAATTGAAAACCGGACCGATCATGGTCAATCAGTTAATCCATCATCCATTCGATGGCTCGATGGCAAACCTTTATGTCCGACATGAGGGCGGAGTTGCCCGGCCGTTGCTGGGACTGCATTCACCTAGTGATTTCGCGGCCTCTGGTCAGGAAATCGTTTGGTCAGGACACTATCCGGAGTTTGCTTATAAAGTACGAGGGACGATCAGCGACCACGGCGTTCGCTTTGACGCTACATTCGAAGGGACAGGTCAATTCGACGTCACGTACGTCCAAGATCTCGGACTCGCTGATGAAGGCGGTGTTCGCACGAACGAAGCTTACATGGCCCAGTATATCGACTATATGAAGACGGATACGGCGCTGATGGCGCGCCAAAATCAAAAGCAGTCGACCGGGTTCCCAGCGATTCGAATGACGTCGTCCCGAGCTATCGCAGAATATGCGACGGATGGTTTTGACGTGTATGGCACATCCTATAAATTGACCGGGCGAGCCGCAGGACTAGACGGTGCACTGCCTTCCCGTGTCTATCAATATGAGTTCGCCTTGCCGACACTTCGGACTGAACCGTTAGACATGGGGACGGACCGAGAAATCGCATTCGAATTGTCATTGGTTCAAAATCATCCGGAAGCGCTGACAGAGCAATCGATCAAGCATTTCGCAACGATTGAAGCGGGAGCACCCGTCGAACAAACAGTACGTCCTCGTCCGTATCTTCGCCAATCGTTCCAATCAATCAGTGGCGGTGGGCTCGCGATGAGCGAAATCGAGCGCCTCTATCCGGTGCGACGACTCGAAGAGACAGAGGGTGGACAGCTCTTGTCCTTCTTCACAGAAGAGGGTTCGCACGTCGTCTTAGCGGCGAAAGAGCATCTCGTTGAGCGGAGTCACGGCAACATCTTATTGAACGCCGGGAGTCTGATGCCGGACGAGTCGAAGCTCGCCACGACCGTATTCATGAACGGTGTCTTCAACTCACATATTGTTTACGGCAATACAAACTTCAACAAATGGACGACTAACGTCCGAAATCCACTCAATGTCCCGAAAACATCGGGACAACGCATCTATGTCGAGATGGACGGGGCATACCATTTGCTGACGATGCCGAGCCTGTTCGAGATGCGTCTGAACGAGGCCGTATGGCGCTACGATTTGGACGGGGAGACGATTATCGTCCGTACGTCCATCGCCTCAGGTGCTCCTGTCATCAAGACGACCGTCGAATCGTCGCAACCGCGACGGTTCGTCATGAGTCACCAGGTCGCGATGAACACGCAAGAGTACGTCGTTCCGTTCCGTATGGAGCAGACGGACAACCGGCTCCTATTCAAGGCGGACGAAACGGCAGACAGCGCCGGTATACGGCCTGATTTGACATATGCAATCGAGAGCAATCAGCCGTTTGAGCTCCTCAAAACGTCGGATTGGTTCGACCAACCGTTCGAGGACGATCTTGTTTGGATGTCATACGAACCAAGCGAGCGCGTGACGGTGCATCTTGGTTTGGCGAATCACAGCCCGTTTGAGCTAGACGAAAAGCAGGAGCGGAATGCTTACCGAATGTGGATGGATAGCTATATGAACGGTTTCACGCTTAAAGGCGAGGCATCTGACATCGAGGCGTTGAATATTCAAGCGCTATGGTACGTCCAAAACATGCGGGTGCACTATCAGTCACCACACGGCCTTGAGCAATACGGTGGAGCTGCCTGGGGTACCCGGGACGTTTCACAAGGGCCGATGGAGTTCTTGCTTGCGACCGGTCATTTTGAAGAGGCGCGAAAACTCTTGCTTGTGATTTTCAGCCATCAATTTAAGGACGGAGATTGGCCGCAATGGTTCATGTTCGATGAATATGCGGGTATCCAACAAGAGGATAGCCATGGTGATGTCATCGTTTGGCCGCTCAAGGCATTGTCGGATTACTTGGCCCGAACTGAGGACGTGACATGTCTAGACGAAATAATTCCGTTCCGCGACCGTGACGGAAAGACAGAAGCGGACGCTTCACTGTATTCGCACGTGGAACGAGCACTTGGATTCATTGAAGATCACTTTGTCGAAGGTTCTGTCTTCTCAGCCTACGGTGGAGGAGACTGGGACGACACGCTCCAACCAGCCGATGAAGATTTGAAACGTCACCTCATCAGTTCATGGACGGTCACATTGACGTACCAAGCGTTCCGTCAGTTGCACGAACAGTTGCCGGCGTCACATTTGGCAGATCGCTTAGGTGAGTTGAGCCAAGCAATTCGGAAGCAGTTCACAGACGAGATGATTCGGGACGGGGTTATCGCAGGATTCTTAAAAGAAGTTGATGGACGCTTCGAGACGATGCTTCATCCGTCCGACAAGACGCTGCCAATGCGCTACCGCTTGTTGCCAATGACGCGCAGTGTCATCGCTGAACTTGTCGATCAAGACCAGATGACACGCAACTTTGATTTGATCGCCACGCATTTGACGTTCCCGGACGGAGTCCGTCTCATGAACCGACCTGCCGAGTATCGGGGCGGAGTCAGCCGTCACTTTATGCGGGCTGAACAGGCAGCGAACTTTGGTCGTGAGATCGGGCTGCAGTACGTGCATGCTCACATCCGCTACATCGAGGCGCTGGCGAAGGCGGGGCTACGCGAGAAGATTCGTCCGGCTTTCAATATGATCAACCCGGTCCGGATGGACGAAGTGAAGAATGCCGCACCGAGACAACGAAACGCCTACTTCAGTAGTTCGGACGGAGATTTCGCTGACCGCTATGCGGCGGAGTCACAGTTCGGCCGCTTGAAAGATGGAACGGTACCCGTGAAAGCGGGATGGCGCATTTATTCGAGTGGACCGGGAATCTGGTTCAACCAACTCGTCTCGAACTACCTGGGGATTCGTCTCGGGACAACCCATGTCGAGTTCGATCCGATCGTGGATGCGGACACATATGTGCAGATCCGCTTGTTCGGTACGGAGACGATGGTCCAGTTCCGTATGGGTGAGCCGAGTATTACGCTGAATGGTCAGAGGTTGAACGGTCACACCCTAACGAATCCATATCGCGAAGCAGGACAGCGTGTCGAAAAAGATGAATTTTTGCGCTACGCCAAGGAAAAGAATGAGTTAGTGATTACGGTGAAGGGGTGACGAATTCGTCACCCTTTTCTTAATAGGAGGACCATATGGACGCAAAACAAGTGAGCACGGTCTATCAAGTATATCCAAAGAGTTTTCAAGACAGCGACGGCGATGGGGTCGGTGATTTACAAGGAGTGATCAGTCGCCTCGACTATTTAAGCTGGCTCGGGGTAGAGATGATTTGGTTGAATCCGGTTTACGTCTCGCCCGGTTACGATAATGGCTATGACGTCGCAGACTATACACGAATCGATCCTCTGTTCGGGTCGATGGATGACATGGACGAGTTGATTCATGAAGCACGTGGCAGAGGAATCGGCATCATGATGGACATCGTCGCCAACCACACGTCGCATCAGCATGAGTGGTTCCTTCAATCCGAACGTGACCCGGAAGGAGCGTTCGGTAATTTCTACATTTGGTGTGATACGCCGAATGAATGGAGCTCGTTCTTCGGGGGCGGGACGTGGACGTACTCACCGATCCGGGGCCAGTACTACTTCCATGCATTCGCTCCGGAACAACCAGATTTGAATTGGGGGAACGAGCAAGTACGTAAGGAGATGGCGGCGGTCTTAGCGTTTTGGGTCGAGCGCGGGGTGACTGGTTTTCGGTTTGATGTCATTGATTTGATTGGCAAAGACGTCAATCGAAAGCAATGGCTCGACTTTCCGTTGATGCGCCGTTACTTGAAAGATTTAGTGGCGCAAGTTGACACCTCTTCCTTGTTGCTTGTCGGAGAAGCTGGAGGATTGACTCCGAACGAAATTCTAACTTTGCAACGGGACGGTTCGCTCGACGTCGTCTTCAATTTTGAAGTATGTGCCCTCGATGAGCAGGCAGGACAAGGCAAATGGAAGCTCGCTCCGTTCGAGCCGTCGAGGCTAAAAACCACGCTCGATACGTGGCAACGAGCGTTTGCGGTGGAAGGACGCAATAGCCTGTTTTGGAATAACCATGACCAGCCGCGTGTCATTTCACGATGGTATGACGATGACGAGCGGGCTGCGAAGATGCTCGCGGTCCTCCTATACGGATTAAAAGGAATCCCGTTTCTGTATCAAGGAGAAGAGGTCGGGATGACGAACGGTATGATTGCGACAGAGGAGTATCAAGACATCGAGACGCTAAATTATTTGCGGGCGGGTGGAACGCTTGATGCCGTTCGCATGAAAGGACGTGACCATGCCCGGATTCCGATGGCATGGGGCGAAGGGACGGACTCGTTCAGCACGGGAACACCGTGGCTTCGATCAGCTCACGACGAAGCAGGCAGGGACGTCGCGACGATGCGTTCAGATAAAACGAGTCTGCTTCATCTGTACCGAGAATTGATTGCGCTACGCCGGACAAATCGACTGCTTCGAGACGGAGCTTATGAACTCGTACCGACCGAGGAGCGGCTATATGTGTACCGCCGCATCATCGATGGGGAGCCTCCACTTCTTGTCGTCGCAAATTTGTCTCAAGATACGCTGCCGATGCCCAGTGGTTGCGGGGAACGTTTGGTTTCGACAGAGCAGGTTGAGGCGCCAATGCTACGGCCGTATGAAGCATTCATATGTTATAATTTTTGACAGAAGGAAGTGAGGAAATGGCAGGAATTAAAGACATCGCAAAAGAGGCTGGCGTTTCGATATCGACCGTCTCATATGCGCTAAACGGCAGTCCGAAAGTGACAGAAAAGACGAGGCAACGCATCATTAAAATCGCCGAAGAGTTGAACTACGTGCCGAACGCCGCGGCGAGGACGCTAAAAACGAGAAAGACACATATTATCGGAGCGTTTTTAGGCGATTATTCCGGGTCGTTCTATGGAGAGTTATTAAAAGGCATCAACCAAGAGCTGTCTGATACGGGCTATGAGTTGATTGTTTGTAACGGTCCCGAATCACATCGTCTGATGACCGAACGCATGGTGGATGGGGCGCTCATCTTAGGGCATCGCTTCACCCAAGAACAGATTTTAGAGTTCGCGGACCGAGGGCACCCGCTGACGATGCTCGACCGTGAGATTGAGCATCCGAACATCAGTTGTGTGCTGCTCGATAATCAGATTGGGATGAATCAAGAGATGGACGCCATCTTAGAGACCAACCCTGGACAAATCCATCTTGTGAACGGACCGGTCGGCAATCATGATGCTGTCGAACGACGGAAAGTTGTCGTTGATCGCGCGAACGCGGCTGGGGTAACCGTCCGGGAATGGACCGGTGAATTCACGAAACGGTCAGGCATTCGGGCAGCGAGTGACTTACTTGAAGTGCTCGAAGAAGGGGACGCCATCATGTGTTTAAATGATGACATGGCGCTCGGGGTTTATGACGTCTTGCAAAACTCTTCTTTCAGAATCGGGGAAGACATTTCGCTCGTTGGCTTTGATAAACTCGAGATTACAAACTATACACAGCCTCGGATCGCAAGCGTCAGCTATTCGAAGCCTGACTGGGGCAAGAAGGCGGCTCGCGCGTTACTCCAACTGATTGAAGAGAAAGAAAATTCAAAAGAGACGATTCCTTCAAAGTTCATGAAAGACGCCTCGATTCGAAAAAAAAGTAATAAAAGATAAAATACGTATTGTAAGCGGATACATTGTGAACTATAATGTTTATAGAAACGTTTAACCTGTTGATTTGCAGTAAAACCTTTGTATAAACATTATTTTTTTACACGATAATCGAAACGTTTCGATTATCGAGAAACGGAGGAATTCAGATGAAGAAATTAGGGTTAGCAGCGGTAGCGGGCACGGTAATCATTTCAGGTCTATTGGCGGGATGTTCTTCTGGATCGAGCGGCGATGACGCAAATACCATCACAGTTTGGGCGATGGGTGAGGAAGGAAAAGCTTTGCCGAAACTAGCAGAACAATATGAAAAAGAAAACGAAGGCGTTAACGTCAAAGTACAAGCAATCCCTTGGGATACAGCGCATGATAAACTGTTGACTGCGGTCGCTTCGAAAAATGGTCCAGATGTCGTTCAAATGGGAACGTCTTGGATGCCTGAATTCGTAGAGGCGGGAGCACTCGCGAATATGAAAGATTTCGTAAAAGATTACCCGGAACTTGATCCATCAAACTTTTATGAAGGATCGGTTGAAACGGTTCAATTCGAGGACGGTCTTTACGGGGCACCTTGGTATGTCGACACACGTGTTCTTTATTATCGGAAAGACGCACTTGAAAAAGTAGGTTACCCAGAAGCGCCAAAAACGTGGGATGAATTAGAAGACGCTTCGAAAAAACTTGCGGCTCGTGACGGGGAAGACATGTACGGGATTACGTTGGACACGAACGACCAAATGCTATCGTTCATGTTCGCTCGTCAAAACGGTTCAGAGCTGTTAACAGAAAATCAAGAGCCGCTCTTTGATCAACCAGAATTCATCGAAAGCGCAGAATATTTAACAAACTACTTCACAGAAGGATATGCACCAGTCGATTTAGGGCTTGATGTTGTGCAGGCGTTCGGGGCAGAAGAACCGAACGTGCCGATGTTCATCAGTGGACCATGGATGATTAACATTATCAATGATCAAATGCCTGACATTGAAGAGAAGTGGGGTACAGCCGTTCTTCCAGCGAAAGAAAATAATATCTCGTTCCTTGGAGGATCGAACTTAAGTATTTTTGAAAGCAGTGAGAAGAAAGACGAAGCCGCGAAGTTTATCGCATATATGAGTAAACCAGAAACACAGACAGAGTGGATGGAGATGACGAAGTCACTTCCATCGACAAAAGCGACATGGGCAGAGAACGAAACGCTCAAAAACGATGAGAAACTCAAAACATTCGGTGAGCAGATGGAAGCGGCAGAGCCGATGCCGATGATGACAACGTGGGAAAAAGTAGCGCAAACATATTTGCAGAGCTTTGAGAAAATGTATCGCGGTGCGGCTACTGTAGAAGATGAAGTTAAGGTGTTCCAAGAAAAAGCGAAGTCGATTTTAAAATAAACGGAGGGGTACACCCCCTCTCGTTTAATTAAAGGAGAACCTTATGAAACAATTTCTTAATGATCGAGCGCCATACTTGCTCGTCGCGCCGACCGTTCTCTTGTTACTCATGTTCTCGATCATGCCGTTATTCATCGCTTTTTTCATGAGTTTTACAGACATGGATTTGGCGGGAATTGCGAACTGGGCAAACATTGAATGGATCGGACTCACCAACTACATTGAAATCTTCAAAGATGAAGTGTTCATCCAAGCGTTATTGAACACGATCGTTTATGTCGTTATTGGGGTACCGATTGTGATCGGTCTTTCGCTCGCGATTGCGATGGCAATCAATTTCGGGACTGGCAAAGTCTTCGAATGGTTCCGTGTCGTCTTTTATATGCCGTCGATCACGAACGTTGTAGCGGTCGCGGTCGTTTGGGGATTCTTGTTTAATCCGCAGTATGGTCTCTTCAATTTCCTGTTAAATACAATCGGCCTTCCAGATGTCCCGTGGCTACAAGATCCGTTTATCGCTAAATTATCGTTGATCATGCTTGCCGTATGGCGTGCGGTCGGAATCAATATGATTATTTTCTTGGCAGCTCTTCAAGGGATTCCACGCACGTACTATGAAGCGGCAGCGTTAGATGGGGCAAGTACGTTCCAGCAAATGTTCAAGATTACAATTCCGTTGCTCCGATATGCGATTTTCTTCGTAACGGTGACAACTTTGATTGGATGGATTCAGTTCTTCGAAGAACCGCTCATCATGACCGAGGGGGGACCACTCAATTCGACGACGTCACTCGCGTTGTTTATATACAACAACGGTTTCCAGCTCAGTAACTTCGGTTATGCGGCTGCCGGATCGGTCGTGTTGTTCATTCTGATCATTACGGTGACACTCATTCAGTTCCGTCTTCAAAAGAACGAAAACAACTATTAAGGAGGGGCATTCATGATTCCAAATGAAAAACCGGTAGCCGTGAATGTGAAGCGGGAGAAATTCTCGCCACTTCCCGACTTAAACCATAAACGAAAAGCCAAACTCTCGCAGTTGCTCGTCGCGCTTGTTTTGACCGTCCTCGGTATCGCTTTTATGTTGCCGTTCTTCTGGATGGTGATCTCGTCCTTTAAGACGGATGCGGAAATCTTGGCGCTACCGCTGACGATCCTACCGGAAAATGTGACGTTCGAACATTACATCGATTTATTCGTGAATTTAAACTTTTTAACGTATTTGAAGAACACGTTGTTGATTGTACTCGCATCATTTTTCGGTTTATTGCTCACAGCAATGGCCGGTTATGCGTTTGCGAAGCATAAGTTTAAGGGGAGTAACATCTTGTTCGTCGGTGTCTTGGCGACAATGATGATTCCAGGACAGGTTACGATGATTCCCGTTTATTTGATGCTCAATCAAATGGGTCTGACGAACACCATGATGGGGATTGTCCTCCCCGGTCTCGTTGGTGCGTTCGGGGTATTCTTGTTCCGACAGTTCATGACGACGATTCCAGAGGAAATGCTGGAAGCGGCTCGCTTGGATGGAGCGAGTGAGTTTCGAATTTTCTTCTCAATCGTCTTGCCGATGTCAAAACCGATTTTGGCGGTACAAGGAATTTTGACTTTCATCGGTGCTTGGAACAGCTTCTTGTGGCCGCTTATTATCGCCAATGATGAAGCTCTTTACACACTGTCAGTTGGATTAGCGCTTCTACAGGGGCAACATGGTGGAAACTACGCCTTACAGATGGCTGGGGCCACATTCATGGTTGTGCCGATTATCATTATCTTTATGATTTTCCAAAAGCATATCATCGAAGGATACAATATATCTGGAATGAAGTGAACCTTACGCCATGTAAGGTTCTTTTTTTATACTCAGGACATCGGTCCTTTATGCTAAAGTGTGTGGGGAGTAAGCTTAACACGTACACAGCATATAGAGAGAATCGAGGAAGAGACTATGTTAGCCATTGTTATTGGACTCGTCATCGGGATTTTGTTGCCGATGCAGACGAGCGTGAACTCGCGTCTGCGCACCATCGTCGGGTCACCATTTGTTGCGTCGTTCCTGTCATTCGCGATTGGGACGACCTTTTTAACACTTACGTTACTGCTCACCGGGCAGTCGTTCGGGATTGAATCATCCATTTTCCAAGGAGAACCGATTTGGATGTGGTCGGGTGGTTTGTTGGGGGTCATCTTTTTAACGGGGAACATCCTCTTGTTCCCGAGACTTGGGAGTGTCCAGACCGTCATCATGCCGATTTTCGGACAGATTTTGATGGGACTGTTGATTGACCACTTCGGTTGGTTCAATTCAACCGTCAACGTCCTCACACCGTGGCGCGTATTCGGCGCTTTGCTCGTGTTACTCGGCGTCGTCGGGACGGTCGCACTCACGGACTGGATCAATCGTCGTCGCGGCAAACTCGTCGCCTCATCGCAGACGGGAACCGGCAATTTGAACATCTGGCGCCTCGTCGGGATCGGGACCGGGATGATGAGTGCGACACAGACGGCCATCAACGGCTATTTGGGAACGGTGCTCGAATCGGCCTTGAAAGGGGCGCTCGTCTCGTTCGTCGTCGGGACGGTGACGTTACTGCTCATCTTGCTCGTCTTGCGACCGAGCGTCGAATGGCGCGGGCTACGCGGGCAGCCGTGGTGGATTTGGCTCGGCGGCATCATCGGGGCACTGTTCATCGGCGGGAACGTGTTGATCGTGCCGATGGTCGGGACCGGCATCGCTGTCGTCATCGTCATTGTCGGCTTGCTGTGCGGAAGTCTGCTCATCGACCGCTTCGGCTGGTTCGGGGCCGCGAAGAACCCGGTCACCGGGATTCAACTCGTCAGTTTACTCGTCATGGTCATCGGGATCATGCTGATTCGTTTGTCATAAGGGAGGAGAGGCATCATGCGCGGAGTACTGTTCGCCATCAGTGGCGGTTTCTTTTTGACGCTGCAGAGCGTTGCCAACGCTCGCATCAGTTCAAGCATCGGGACGTGGCAGGCTGCGACGTTGACGCAATTGACGGGCTTCCTTGTCGCGCTCTTGATCATGCTCGTCGTCCGCGACCGGACGTACGTCCACATGCGTCGCGTCGAGCCGCTTTATTTGTCAGGGGGCGCGTTCGCCGCGTTCATCTTGTTCAGCAATATGACGGCCGTGCATGAGCTCGGCGTCACGTTGACGATTTCATTGTTTCTCATCGCCCAGCTTGCCCTCGCGCTCGTCATTGACTGGCGCGGCTGGTTCGGGATGTTGCGCCGTGACTTGAACCGGACGCAACTGCTCGGGGTCGTCATGATGATTGTCGGGATTCTCGTATTGAAAGGATGACGCGTGATGGAACAGATTGACCGTTACATGAAGCAATATGGACTAAATGAGGTGCTCCCTTCATCCGTCCGTCCTCATCTCATGCTCGTCCGTTACGCACCGGGGGAGGCGATTTGCATCCAAGGCGCTGAGGCCGAGCAGCTCCACTTTCTCGTCAGTGGAAAGATTCGGGTGGCCCACACGTCGGCGGCCGGGAAACGGCTCGTCTTGTCGTTCAAATATCCGATCGACTTGATTGGTGACATCGAATACGTCCGCCGTACACCGTTCTTGAACACGGTCGAGGCGGTCACGCCGGTCGAGATGCTCGTCGTCCGCTTCGAGGATCTCGCGCGTCACGCCCAAGACGATGTCACGTGGCTGCATTATTTGCTCGAAGGGATCACGAAGAAGTTCGAGATGAAGTCGCAGTCGATGAGTTTCAACTTGTTTTATCCGGTCGATGTGCGGCTCGCGAGCTATCTGTTGTCGATGACACCGGAAGAGGCGAGCCTCGGGTCGACCGTGGACGAGTTGACCGACATCGCCGATTTGATTGGGACGAGCTATCGCCACGTCAACCGAACGCTTAAACGGTTCGTGGAACAGGGATTGATTGAACGGGATCGTCGATCGATTGCCATCATTGATCGCGCCGGGCTGATTGCCGTTGCTGGGGAGAGTATTTATGAATGAGGAGGACACGTCATGGCACTTGGGATGATGCTCGCGGTCATGGGCGGCATGCTCGTCTGTGTGCAGAATACGTTTAACGCCAAAGTGAAAGAACGGGTCGGGGCGTGGGCGACGACGACGCTCGTGCTCGCCCTCGGCTTCCTGGCGTCACTGCTCGTCGGATTGATCAGTGAAGGAGCGGGTCTGTTCGCCGTCACGGGTATGGAGACGTGGTATTGGTTCAGCGGCATCATCGGGGTCGGTGTCGTCATGAGTGTGACGCAAGGCGTCCAACAGCTCGGGCCGAGTCATGCCATCTCGATTGTCATGGTGTCACAAATTCTATTCGCACTCCTCTGGGACACGCTCGGCTGGTTCGGGCTAGAAGCCATCCCGTTCACATGGAAGACGTTTGTCGGCATCGTGTTGATTGTCGGCGGGGTGCTGTTGTTCCAGTTGAGTGGGAAAAAAGAGATGGTTCACCAAAAAGCAAAGCAAGTCGTCTAAAACGATTTCCGACAAGTTGAACAAGTCTGCCCGTGTTCCTGCCGTTTGACGACGGTTTGGCAATGCGGGCATTTTGTCGTGATCGAGGCGCGTGGTTGGACGGGTGAACGGTCTCCGAACGATGACGGATAGATGGTATAGGAACGAGTCACAATGAAGCCGACGATGCCGAGTAGGATGGCTAAAATAAGAATATCCATCGAAATACCTCCTAATTATTGGTATGCTATTCGTATATACGGTGAACGGTCCGAATTGGTTTCAAGGAGGAACAGATTATGGTGACACGAGAAGAACGAATCGAGCAGTTATATATGCTTCCCAAAAAAGGTGCATTTAAATTGTTGTGGGCCACCGCGGCAGGGTTAGGACTGGGGTGGTGGATCTATACCAATGCATCATTGCCAATGCTTGCGATGCTCGTCTTTTTGATGATGACGGCTGTCCCGCTCAGTCACGTAGCGTGGCAGAAGACGCGCGTATCCGTGACGTTCAATGAAAATCGCTCCTACCAACGATTGATCCGGGCGAAAGGCGTCATCGCGATTGCGATGTTATGGGTCATGCTCGGTTTGATGGGCGGGTATGTATCAGGATACTTCGCATTGCCGATGTTCAGCGGACTGTCGGCGATGTTGATTGCAGGCATGTTGGTGGTTGAGACATGGCTCGATACCCGCTTGCTTCGGATCGATCACGAGCATGTCACGGATAGCTTGATTGGCTTTACGAAACGGGAACGGATGAAACGGAAATGGGAGAAGGAATGATGGTCGAGCATAAAGATCGCTTGCTTCAATTGATGCGGTTTGAACAAGTCTCGATTCGTTTATTTGGTCTACTGGTCGCCATCATCATCTTGACCTTCTACTATCTGCATAGTCGTTACACCTTAACGAACATGCAGGTGTTCGCAGCCTTTTTAGTCATTTACGCATCACTGATTTTATGGGGTTGGTTGCGGATGAAGCTATTGCTCCGTTTTAGTTCGGATGAGCTGTATCGCCGATATGTTCGAATCAACTTTTTATTCATCTTTATGACGGTCATCGGGCTCGCTATATTTATTTGGGGTACAGTCATTCAAAATTTTCAACACGTCACGTATTCATTGCTTGGTACGCTCATCGTTGTACCTTTCCTATATTTCGAATGGTGGGTGAATGAGC
This sequence comes from Exiguobacterium sp. FD-YE-25-4, assembly GCF_057004685.1. NCBI lineage: Bacteria > Bacillati > Bacillota > Bacilli > Caryophanales > Exiguobacterium > Exiguobacterium sp. FD-YE-25-4. The sequence goes on from NZ_CM168041.1 coordinate 451,943, forward strand.
GACTCAAAAAGATTGACCCAGAGCATGTGACGAATCAAGACATTCGCCAATACAGACGATTGAAGGAAGCAGGGGAACAATGATCATTTGGAATGACATACCGGACGATCCGAATCGGTTGCCCGCATTAACGGACGACGTATTAACTGAAGTGGAAGGGCGCCTCGGCGTGAAACTGCCGGACGATTATCTCGAGGCACTTCGTATCCAAAACGGGGGATATGTCGAACAGCGCGACTTACCGATTACATGGAATGGGCAAGATGACATTGCTCTCGTCGATTCAATTGCTGGAGTTGGTTTAAATAAAGGGCTGATTGAATCGAAGGCATTGTTGACGGAGTGGGGTGTCGAGGATGAACAATTGATTGCGTTCGCCGGTGACGGGCACTTTTTCCTCGCATTCGACTACCGTGCAGGCGCGACGCCGAAGATTGCCTATATCGATACGGATACGGAAGAGATTGATGTCTTGTTCGACTCATTCCGTCAATTCACGGAAGCGCTCACGACGGTGGATATGGGAGTATATGAAGAAATGACTCCAGAATCAGGTACTGAAATGAAACAAGGGGAGACGCTCCTGAAAGATGCGCGACGCCTACTCTATAGCGATCATCTAGAAGACAAAAGGATTGGTGCGGTTATTTGGTTCAATAGCTTGGATTCACTTGAAGCGGACGAACTCGTTCGTGAGCTATTGACATGGATGGATGACGAGACGTTGCGAGAGACGGCAACAAGCGTCATTCAAGAAGTCATTATTCGACGGAAGCCTTTAGATCAACAACTGTTCGAAGCATTTTTTGAGACGCTCCACAGGCAAGACGACGCCTATAGTAAACAACGCTACGAAGAGACAATGTACATTCTCGATAACGATATTCGAGTCGAGTGAAACGATTTGCCGTTTCCTCTCGTAAAAGAAGGTAACGAGATTTGATTAGGGGGATTGGATGGTTGACCATAACATAAGACTTGAACGCATGATGGAGAACGATCGAAAGCGACAAAAACAAATGCTGTACCCGACGATAGGAATCATCGCACTGTTCATCATCTATTTTTGGGCGACGGACGTCCTCTTACTGTTGCCGATCATCTTGGTCGGACAGCTGCCCGTGCTGTATAAAGGGTGGCATCGGATGAAGTTGCTGCTCACCTTCAACGACGACGCTCGCTACCAACAGAAAGTCCGGTCCGAGTTCGGCTTGGCCGTCGGGAACATCGTGTTTCTTTTATTGTTGATTGCGAGCTCGATGCTCGGATGGATCACGCTACTCACGCTCGTCATCGTCGTTATCGTCGGTCTGATCACGTTCTTGGCGCTTGGGATTCGCATCGACCGCGAGTTGAAAATGATTGACCCGGAGCATGTGACTGCGACGGAGCTCGGCAAAGCGCAACTCGAGCGCGAAAAACGAAAGTCATCATGATGGGAGTACCTAACTATGGTTAATAAAAATGAACGACTGAAACAAATGGTCGAGAACGACCGAAAGGTGAACCGGATGGCGCTCTTGCTCACGTTCGCAATTTTAGGAATCGCCTTTTACTTCATCTTTACCCAAGACATCACCCTCGCGACGTTCGCCATCATCATCATGGCGACGCAGCTGCCAAGTCTCTATCGGGCATGGCATCGGATGAAGTTGCTGCTCACATTCAATGACGACGCGCGCTATCAAAAGTTCGTGCGACTCGAGTTTGGCATCGTGCTCGCGAACGTCATCCTGCTTGGGGTCTTCATCGCCATCGCTTGGGCGATTGAAGGGTCACTCGTCATTTTCGCAATCATGCTGCTCGCTCTGTTCATCCCATTCATCTTCTTGTCAGTATGGGTGAACCGGAAAATCGAGTTGATTGACCCGGAGCACGTGACGAATCATGAGCTGCGGACGGCGCATCGCGATGAAGCGAAACGTCAGCTCAAATAAGGAGGAAGACGATGGATCTACGAGTGTTTGACATGCTCTGGTCGCTTGGTACCTTTGCTGTCATGTTAGGCGGAGTCATTCTTGTATTGAAGCTGATTATCGGAAAATCGAGTTCAGGCAACTAAAAGAAGCATCTGACGTCGTGTCAGATGCTTTTTCTTATGAAAACATGCCCACCAATATCCCGCAAATGACCATGCCAATCGTATAGAACTTGAAGCGGTGTCGTTCCCAAAATGAATCGGTCATCGTGTCACCGCCACATCATTCGTCGTTCCTTCGACCATCGCGACGAACGCCTCGTCCGGGTCGGTCGTCCCGGAGGCGCGCAACCAGTCTTGGAAGTCGCCTTCGTATAACACACGTCCCGCGTGGAGGAAGATGACATGTGCGTCAAATTGCGAGAGGTCATGTAGCTGATGCGTCGAGATGAGGCACGTCCGTCCGTCTTGGACGAGACGGTGCAACCGCCGCATGATGTGGATCCGCGATGCCGGGTCGATCCCGCTCGTCGGTTCGTCGAACAGATAAAGGGAGCGCTTGACCGAGGCGAGTAACGTCACGAACAGCCACTTCCGCTCCCCGACAGACATTTTCCCGAGTTTCATCTTCCATAAGTGTTCGAACAGCTCTTGCTCTCGAGCGGTCGAGAGTCCGTTCACATACGACTCGAGTTTTTTGAAATCGGGACGTTTGGATAACCGTCCGATAAAGTAGGCGAGGTCTTTTCCGGTCAACTCATGATGGTTATACATGAGTTGTGTCAAATACAACATGTCCGCCGTCGGGACGAGTTCGAGTGATTCTTTGTCGACTGAAAGTGTCCCGGTCATACAATCAAAGAGTGTCGTCTTCCCGGCACCGTTTTGTCCGATCAAGACATTCAGCTTATTCGGTTGCAGTGTGAACGAGACACCGTCGAGCACAGGACGCGTCGCTTTCGGATAGTGATAAGTAAGTTGGTGTACGTGCATAAGAACCTCCTAGCGTGTGATGAGTGAGACGAGACTGAAGCGTTTCAACGCAATCGCACCGATGATGAAGTAACCGAGTACGGAAAGGAATGTCGCCCATACTCCAAACGAGAGTTCGACTTGAGTAGTCAGGTGCAGCAATCCGAGCGCGAATTCATGGAGCGCGTAGAACGGGTTGAGGAAGCTGAACCATTGATCAGGTGAGTTGATTGCCAATAAAAAGAGCGGAAACATCAGAATGTTCGCGAACGTCCCGAGACTCGATACTTTCACTGGAAGTGCCGTGATGGCGACACTAGCAACCGCGAACGGGATACTCCCGATCAATACGAGTAGAGACGTTGCAATCAACTTGAACGAGAAGAACCCGTGTACGAGTGTGACGACCGTTGTGAATAAAAGCAGGCTGATGGAGGCGAATAATAGCTGTGCTAAGATGACGGCGATGACATACGTCAGTTTGTTCCCGGAAATCATCACGTACGTTTTCATCAGTCCATATTCGCGCATTCGAGCGAGTTCTATACCGACACCGTTCACATATGTAGCAAGAATAATATACACCCAGAAATAAGAGAGCCCTGGGTAGTATTCCGCTGTCGTCGCTTGGCGGATATCTGAAAACGACTGCGTCAAGGCGATAATGAGTGGGATCCCGAGCGTCCAGATGAATGGAATCTTATCGGTGACGACAACTTTGGCATACATAAAGAAATAACTTGTGATTTGATGCATCCTGTTCCTCCGCTTGGTTTGATTGTTGTATCGTAGCACAATATACGGAAGATGATTGGAAAAAGTTTCAAAAAATAATCCCTCACATAGAATGAGGGATTGAAGAAAATCATTTCACTTTGTCACGTTTCGCAATCTTATCACTCACTTGCTGGCCGCTCAATGTCACCATCGGCATGCCGCCACCGGGATTGACCGTGCCGCCGACGAAGTAGAGGTTGTCGTACAGCTCGCTCTGCTTCTTGTGCTTAAAGCCGCCGTTCTGTTTCTTATCGGCGACGGTCCCATAAATCGCGCCTCGGTCCGAGCCGTACGTACGCTCGATATCATGCGGCGTCCAAACGTCGCGCGTTACCGTATGTTCCCGCAACCCGTCCAAGCCCATGCGCTCGAGCTTATCGAGGACGCGCTCTTCAAAGGCGGCGTACTGTTCAGGAGTGAACGGCTCGTCTTGAATGTACGGGATGTGCGGCAAGATTTTAATGTTCTCGTGCCCGGGCGGTGCCTGGGTCGGGTCGGTCTTATTGACGTTCACCAAATAAATCGTCGGGTCGTCCGGCAACTGATGCTGCTCGAAGATTTTGTCCATCTGTTCATGCAAGTTCTCTGAGAAGAAGAAGTTGTGGTGACCGAGCGCCGGATACTCTTTGTTCACCCCGAGGTGGAGCACGAAACCGGAACTGGCCGGTTCATACTTTTCGACGAGCTTGTCGACGTACTGTTCATCCGCCTCGACCATCTTTTGATAGAACGGGATGACTTCCATGTTGGAGACGAAATAGTCGGCCGAGCGTAGCCCTCCGTCCTCGAGCTCGATGGCCGTCAGTTGACCGTTCAACGTATGGGCCCGGACGACGCCTTGACCGGTATGGAGCTTCACACCGATCTCTTCAGCGAGTTTCGTCAATCCTTCCGCTAGTTTATGCGTCCCGCCTTCGACGTACCAGCAGCCTTGCGCGTGCTGCATATAAATCATCATGTTGAGGACGGCCGGCGCGCTGTACGGGGATGAGCCGACATATTTCACGTAATACGACAGCATCGTCCGCAAATGCGGGTTGCTGATTCGTTTGGCAATCCCGTCGTACATCGTCGACGTCAAATCGAAGCCGAACAACGTCGAGAAGAGTCCGGTCTGTGCCACCGCTTCGCGCGGAGACTCGAACCCTTCCTTCAAATAACTCTTCTCTGTCGTCTTATAGATGCGCTCGGCGTACTTCAACAGTTCGCGATACTCACGCATGTCTTTCCGCGACAGCGTCGGGTTGGCGCGCTCCATCATATCCAAGTCGTGATACAAATCGAGCACCGTTCCGTCCGGGAAGAACGAGCGCCACTCGAGGTCGAGCCGTTTAGTTGGCACATAGTCTTCCATCCGCTTACCGCTGCCTGCGAACAGTTTCTCGAAAATCTGCGGCATTGTTAAAATTGAGGGGCCGAGATCGAAGCCGAACCCGTCCTGTTCAAGCCGATTCACTTTCCCGCCGATGTGGTCGTTCTTTTCGTACAAGGAGACGTCATACCCTTTTTGAGCGAGCGAGATGGCCGCTGATATCCCTCCGAGACCTCCACCGATCACAATCACAGACTTGTTCACGTTTTGCATAGACGAGCCGCCCTTCTTTCGCCAGTTAATTTTTATGAACCAAAGACATTCTTCTCCGTATACATACCCATTTGAGAAGTATTTTATCCAAATATTAACGTACAGGAGGGAACGGTAAAAGTTTCAATGTGCACGGAGACCACCCGCGACGAGCGGCCCTTCGAACGTGATCGTATAGATGATACGGGCAATGTCCTCGGCCGTGTCGGGACGGTCGCTATAGAGCCATTCGTAAATGACACCCATATGGGCCGATGAGATGTAAGACACTAAATAATCGGCCGGCACGAGCGCCTTCGTCTCGTCGAACAAGACCGTCGGGGAACGATGGAACAGCGCCGCATGCATGTACGACCGGAGCCGGGCCTGGAACTGCGGGTCCCCGTTCGGTCTGAGGAGCGGTTTCATCAAGATTTTATTGTCTTCGATGAAACGGATGAACGGGACGAGCAGTTGATAGGATGATTCGCCGCGCTCTTCACCGAAGACGTGAGGGAGGTTTTTGACGAGTTTAAGTTCGGCCTCATGGAAAATCGCTTCAATCGACTTCTCCATCAAGTCGAACTTATCCACATAGTGACTGTAGAACGTCCCACGATTGATGCCGGCCCGTTCGGTGATCGCTTTCACGGTGACCGCCTCGAACCCATGCTCGTCAATCAACTCGAGGAAGGCGCTTTTAATCAATTGTTTCGTTCGTGTGATGCGTAAATCTTCATGTCCCATCTGAATATTCTCCTTTATCCAACACTTGAGTGAAAACTGTCTGATAACCGACACGATGGCCGATATTGCCGATTGTTGGGCTGTCGACTGAGGTCTATACTGAACCTATAAACCAACACGGTGTCTATTAATTCAGTGTACTCGAACAAGGCATCGAAAAGGAGAATGAATATGGATATTCAACTGAACGACATCAGTAAATCGTTCGGTGACCAATTGGCCATCGACCATGTCGGCTTTACCATCAACTCAGGCGATATTTGTTGCCTGCTCGGTCCGTCCGGTTCGGGGAAGACGACGCTCATTCGGCTGATGATCGGTGCCTTGGCCGCGGACAAAGGTTCGATTCGCATCGGCGAAACAAAGATGCCGAGCATGGGCATGCTCCACAATATCGGCTTCATGCCCCAGAACGACGGATTGTATGACGACTTGTCGGCCGAGGCGAACTTGGAGTTTTTTGGCTCAATCTATAAACTCGGTAAAACGAAGCTCCAACAACGCATCACGGAAGTGCTCACGCTCGTCGATTTGACGGACGACCGCAAAAAGCTCGTCCGGAACTTCTCGGGCGGGATGAAAAAACGGCTCTCGCTTGCGATTGCCATCCTCCATCAACCCGACGTCTTACTTTTAGACGAGCCGACGGTCGGAATCGACCCGATCTTGCGCCGGCAGATTTGGGATCAGTTTCAAGCGATTCGGGCGAACGGGACGACGATCATCGTCTCGACGCACGTCATGGACGAGGTGCTCGAGTGTGACCGGGCCGCGCTCATCTATAACGGCCGTTTGATCGCTTACGATACCGTCCCGCATCTGTTAGACCAGACGGAGAACGGTCGTGTCGAGGAACTATTCCTCATCGCCGGTCGAGAAGGAGGGACGGATCATGCGTAACTTGGCGAAACGCGTCATTTTTCAGACGCTCAACGATAAACGGAGTGTCGCCTTGATTTTGATCGCACCACTCTTGATTTTGACGCTCGTTTACTTCCTCCTCGGTGACTCGGATTACGTGCCGGTCGTCGTGCTTGATGAGAACGCACAAACGCAACTCGTCGAGGCGTTCGAAGCCGAGACGCTCGACGTCCGGTTGGACACGGTCGACGACCCGTTCGGATACTTGGAAGACAATAAGGACGTCGATGCGATCTTTGAAGCGACGCAGGAAGGGACGACAATCACGCTCCGAGAACCGTCGACGAAGTCGTCGAAGGCGGTGCGAGAGATTCAAACGGCGCTGTCGGCGTTGAATCCGGCGGCTGATATCGAGATGAACTATGTATACGGGGAAGAAGGCCAATCGACGTTCGACTCGTTCGGCTACGTGTTCTTGTCACTGTTCTCGTTCTTCTTCGTCTTCATCCTGTCCGCGATGGCGCTCGTCAAAGAACGGAGCGGCGGCACGCTCGAACGTCTGCTCATGACACCGATCAAACGTGGCCAGGTCATTCTAGGGTATACGCTCGGCTACGGCGTGTTCGCGGTCGTCCAGTCCGTCTTCATCGTCCTCTATACGATTTACGTGCTCGGGCTGACATCGCTCGGCAATATCGGCTGGGTGTTTCTCGTGATGATTCTCATGGCTGGGACGGCCGTCTTGTTCGGCGCGACGATTTCGGTGTTCGCCCGCTCAGAACTTCAGGTCGTCCAGATGATCCCGTTCACGATCATCCCGCAAGTGTTTTTCTCAGGGTTAATCCCGCTCGACTTGATTCCATACGGCCTCGGCAACTTGAGCTATGTCATGCCAATCTTTTACGGGGCGACGGCGATCAAAGAAGTGATGGTGTACGGTAGTGGATTTGCCGGCATTTGGGGCTACGTGCTCGGTTTGATCGTTTACGCCGGTGTGCTCTACTTGTTGAATATGCGTGCGCTTGGAAAGTATCGGGGGCATTGATGTCACAACGACAAAACCGACTCGTGGTTAGCGAGTCGGTTTTCGTTTATTTATAGGCTGCTTGCTTTTTGACCGATGTATTGCAAGACCGCCGATTCGCCGTTATGGAGCGCGCCTTCATATCGTTCCACGGTCCCGTCGAAAAAGTGAATCGTCTTGAATGAGTTCATTAGTGTGGAGAAGTCAGCGGGCGTATAAAGCAGTTCTTTTTGTTTCGGACCGCCCGTCCCGTAATCGAGTTGCGCCTCACTGTAGACTTCCGTCACAAAATAACCACCTGGTTTTAAGGCCCGCTTGACGCCGTCCAAGACGGATTTTTTCACGTTGTCGGGGAAATGTCCGTAAATACAGACGATGGCGTCATAGGTGTCTATCGGCCAATCGGCCTCAGCCAAATCGACGAGACGAGTATGAAGAGTGACCCCGCGACGTTCCGCTAACCGGTTTGCTTTGTCGAGACCGACTTGCGAATAGTCCCACATGTCCACATTGACTCCTTGTTCCGCGAGCCAAACCGCGTTTCGACCTTCCCCTTCGGCGATCGCGAGCACGCGCATCCCTCGTTTGAGCAGATGTGCCTGTTGCTTCACAAAGGCATTCGGGGCTTCCCCATATACATACTCATCCGTATTGAACCGCTTGTCCCATGTTGACATGCTCTGTTCCTCCTTAACGGACGTAGAGCTTATACGTCCTCAAGTTTGTTCTTTCAGTTTACATGAAAAAAGCATCCGGGCAGATGCCCCGAATGCTTGTTAACGTTTAAGTAGTAAAGCGACGCCCGTCACGAGAAGTGCGAGTCCGCTAAACAATCGTATTTGGTTGCAAGTCACTATCCTTCACCCCTACATTCAATATCTTCCTCTAATCAGAATAATCTAAATCCTTAAAAAAGGGAACAAAAACCAGTTTCCTTACGTAAGATAGAAGTGAGGTGATTACGAATGGAGAAACAAGCACGGATCCGGACGATTCAACTGTATCAAAAAAGATGGATGCCCTTGCACGTATCGGTCGTCATCGCGGTCGGGGTCTCATTTGCGTTATTGGTCATGAACGAGTTTCAAACGGGTTATGGAATCGCCTTCTTAGCGGCGCTCGTTGTGTTGATCTATCTGGAGTGGCGCGAGAGCCGATTCATGCAACGGTTGACGGACGAACGGACCGTTCAGAAGTTCATTCGTCGCACGTACGTTGGCCGCAACGCCGTCTCGTTGTTCGGGGCGATTGGATTCTACTTCTTATTTAAGAACGACATGCAGTCAAACTTGCTCTTATGGCTCGTCATTTTCTTTGGTGCGATTGCTGCCCAGGCAGCCACGACGATCCATTACGAGCGGAAGATTCGACAGATTGACCTGGAGCATCCGAGTCGGCATGATTTGAGTTTTACAAAAGGATAACCGAGAAAATAAGCCGCCCTGTTCGCACAGGACGGCTTGTTGTATTCATTAATTCGCTTTTTTGAGTTCTGATTTTTCTTCCTTGAAGTCGAGCTTGCGTACATCGACCCGTTTCACGAAGAAGGCGAGAACGAGCGCGAGTAGGTTCATTCCAAGTGCCACGTAGAACGAATACTGAATCCCTGACAGTAACGCTTGTTGCGTCAACGCACCCATCGCACTCTCGGTGAGTGTCGCTGGGTCGACGCCGGTCATGAGCGACTCGGCCTCTGTCTTCGTGACCGAGTTCATGATTGTGACGAGGACTGCTGTCCCGATCGCACCGGATACTTGTTGGGCCGTGTTGTTGATGGCCGTTCCGTGCGGGTTGAGGCTTGTCGGCAACTGGTTGAGACCGTTCGTCATGATCGGCATCATGACCATCGACATCCCGAACATGCGAAGCGTGTACGTCGTCACGATGTACGTGTACGTCGAATCGAGTTGGACGTTGGCGAGCATGTATGTCGAGATCGCGGTAATCGTGAGACCTGTGATCGAGAGTAACTTCGGTCCGAACTTATCGAACAGTTTCCCTGTGATCGGTGACATGATCCCCATAATGATCGCACCCGGTAACAACATGAGCCCAGAGTCGAGCGGTGAGATGCCCCGGACGCTTTGCACGTAGGCCGGTGTCAAAATCATTCCGGAGAACATGGCGACAGCGTTGACGATCGCGATGATTGAGGCGAGTGCGAACATCGGGTACTTGTACGCCCGTAAGTCGAGGAGCGGTTTCTCCATGTTGAGCTGACGGATGACGAAGGCAATCAAAGCGACGAACCCGACGATCATCGTCGTCAAGACGATTGGGTTATCCCAGCCATCTGAACTCGCTGAGCTGACACCGTACAAGACGCCACCGAACCCGAGCGTCGATAAGACGAGTGACAAGTAATCGAGCGATTGCTCTTTATTTTGGACCATGACGTTCTCGGCTTTCCAGACGGCGAGACCGAGACCGATGATGGCGAGCGGGAGAATCATCTCGAACAAGACGCGCCAGTCGTAGTATTCGACGATGTAGCCCGAGAGTGTCGGACCGATCGCTGGTGCTGAAATCATGACGAGACCGAAAATGCCCATCGCCGTTCCGCGTTTTTCACGCGGGAAACTGACGAGCATGACGTTCATCAAGAGCGGTCCCATCGTCGACGCCCCGACCGCTTGAATCATCCGACCGGCGAGTAAGACACCGAAGTTCGGAGAGAAAGCGGCGATGGCCGTCCCGAGAGCAAAAATCGCCATCGACGTGATGAAGAGACCACGGTTCGAGAACCGGGTGATCAAGTAGGCCGATGCCGGGACGAGCACGCCTGTGACGAGCATAAATCCTGTCGCGAGCCATTGGACGGTCGAGTAGTCAGCAATCTCCAAATCGACCATGATCGATGGGAGCGCGACGTTAAGTAAAGAGTTGTTGAGGAAGGCGATGAACGCCCCGACAAAGAGGACCGCGAGCATGAGATACGGCGGTTTCTTTTGGAATTCTGGTTTCATACGAGTTGCTCCTTTATGTTCTGAATAGTTATATACTAGTAAGTGTTGATGTAGTGATTTTATACCCGCCGTACAAATAAATCAACCATTTTGTACTGTCGGTTCAAAATGGTATACTTAAGCCAGAAACCACACAGAACGGAGCAATCAATATATGAAGGATAAGAAACGAAAAGTTGCTGACGTCGCAATGGCTTTGTTCATTGAGAACGGAGTGCAGCAGACGTCGGTCCAAGAAATCATCGAACGGGCCAACATCTCAAAAGGCACGTTCTATAACTACTTCGCCTCGAAGACGGACTGTGTCGCCAACATTCTCGAGAACTTGCGCTATGACGCTGGACAACGCCGGATTGAGATGCAGATGGGACGTGACATGCGCGACAAGGACGTCTTTATCGAGCAGATTTCGATTCTCATTCAATTGAACGAGGAGCGGAACCTCCACGCCTTGTTCGAGTCGATTATGTCAGCGAATGAGCCTGAATTGAAAAAGCTCGTCCTACAACACCGCGTCTATGAGATCGAGTGGCTCGCCATGCGCCTGACGGAAATTATCGGGGAAGAGATTCGCCCATATTCGGTCGAGTTGACAGTGCTCTTCAACGGGATGTTGCAACATATCCTGTTCACACTCCGCATCACGAACACGGCCTACTCGATTCAGCGATTGATTCGTAATTTGTACGCCTACGTCGAGTTGATGGCGGCGCGTATGGTCGACACCGGAGAACATATCTTGAACCCGGTCACTGTCGATCAAATGCGGGGGACGACGGATAAGAATCTCGTCACGAAAGATGAGTTGATTGGGATGGCGGCGCGCATCCATGAGCACGTGAAGATGACCGAGGAACAAGCCGATTTATTCGAAGCAATCACGTACGAGCTCCATCAAGACCGGCTCCGGAAAATCGTCCTTGAACAGTTGCTGAAACCGTTCCAACGTTTGTTCAAAGGTGAGACGGGAGAGACGGAAGTTCAAAAGTTCACGAACCTCGTTTGGTTATACACGCGGACACACTAACGACAAAAAGTGATTTTATCCGTTAATATAGAAGAAACACGGTACGAAAATAAATCTCAAAATATTCCACGAAAAAGAATTGATTCCTACAAATTCATGCGCTACAATCAAATTACCGAAAGCGCTTTCGGGAAGAGGAGAATGACATGGGCACGATTTATGATTTAGCTAAAAAAACCGGCTTTTCGATTACGACGGTCTCCAAAGCGTTGAACAACTATAAGGACGTCAGCGAAAAGACGAGAGCCAAAATATTACAAGCAGCGGCTGAGATGGATTATCTGCCGAACGCACACGCACAGTCGTTATCGACGAAAAAATCGTGGGCGATCGGGGTCATGTTCTCAGAAGCGAACGAAGTCGGAATGAAACATCCATTTTTTAACGGCATCATTGAAAGTTTCCGTCACGCGACCGAGGAACACGGCTACGATTTAATCTTCGCCTCTCGAAACCTTCGCAACCGTGACATGAGTTATCTCGAACATTTCAAACATCGAGCAGTCGACGGTATCGTCGTTATTTGTTCGGACCGGATGGACGAGCAAGTGCAAGAGCTCATGCAAAGCGATATCCCGATCGTCGTGGTCGATATGGACAGCGCCAACTGTAGCGTCGTCTATTCGGACAACACGGAAGGTGCCCGCATGGCTGTGAACTACTTGTACGAGTTAGGACATCGCCATATCGCGCACATCGCCGGAGATTCGTCGATTGACGCCGGTGCGGCCCGGGTGAAAGGGTATGAGCTTGCGATGCACGCACTCGACTTACCGATTCAACCAGGTTACTTGGTCAACGCCGGGTTCTTCTCGGTCGAAGAAGGCAAGCAGGCGATGGAGAAGTTATTACAACTGCCGGCACCGCCGACAGCAGTCTTCGTCGCAGGCGATCAAATGGCCATCGGGGCAATCGAAGCCGTCCATGAACACGGTCTCCGGGTCCCGGAAGACATCTCGATTATCGGCTATGACGACATCGAGATGATCAAATACATCACACCGAAGCTGACGACGATTCGTCAAGATACGGACGAAATCGGAGAAGCGGCGGCCGAGCTGCTCATCGAGCAGATGACAGCCAAAGAACGACGGACTGAACGTCGTGTCATCCCAGTTCGGTTGATTGAACGTGCGTCTTGCGCACCGGTCAAAAAGTAAACAAGTCACGATGATCTTTCGAAGTCGCTCTGTTCGCTTCAGCGGAATGGAGAGAAGAGAGCGATTTCGAAAATCATTCACCCTAAATCGAAACCGCTTTCGATATTTTTATTTCAATATTTTCGAAAGCGCTTTCGACAAATTATTACCTCTTCTTGTAAACGCTTTCTAAAACACTTAAAAGGATGGGTTCACACATGCGTAAAAAATTAGTCAGCTTACTCTCAATCGGGGCACTATCAGTCGGCGTCTTGGGCGCTTGCTCAAACGATGAAGGAACTTCAGGTTCTGAGTCTGGTTCAAAAGATGACGTCCTCAAAGTTTGGTCGTTCACGGACGAATTGAAAGAGCCAATCAAAACATACGAAGAGAAGAACGGCGTCAAGGTCGAATTGACAATCGTTCCAATCGCGGACTATCCGACAAAACTTAAGCCGGCACTTGAAAGCGGCGTTGGGGCACCGGACGTCTTCACAGGCGAAATCGCGTTCCTCAAGCAATGGGTTGACGCAGGCTACTGGGAAAACCTTTCAGACGAGCCTTACAACGTCAATGAAATCTCAGACGACTACATCCCTTACGTCTTCGACCTCGGGAAAGACAAAGATGGCAACGTGCGCGCTCTCTCATGGCAAACGACACCAGGTGGCGTCTACTACAAACGTAGTTTAGCGAAAGAAGTCCTCGGTACGGACGATCCGACTGAAATCGGCAACATGATGAGCTCGATGGACGGCGTCTTCGAAGTTGCTGAGAAGATGAAGCAAAAAGGCTACAAGATGTTCCCAGACGAAGGCGCGATCCGTTGGTTCTCACAAGGCGCGAACCCAGAAGCATGGGTAAACGACAAGAACGAACTCGTGTTGACAGAAGACAAGATCAACTACATGGACTACGCGAAAGAACTTCGTGAGAAACAATACACGGCACTCGCTCCAGAATGGTCACCATCTTGGTTCGAAGGCATGTCGAAGCCAATCAAAGTTAAAGAAGGCGGCAAAGAGACAGAGACACAAGTCTTCTCTTACGTTCTTCCAACATGGGGTCTTCACAGCGTCTTGAAAGACAGCGCGAAAGACACAGCCGGTGACTGGGCAGTCACGAACGGTCCAAGCCCGTACTTCTGGGGCGGCACATGGCTCGGCGTTTATGAAGGATCGAAAAACAAAGAAGCTGCTTACGATTTCGTTAAGCTCATGACACAAGACGAAGAGTTCTTGACTGGCTGGGCTGAAGAGACAGGCGACGTCCTCGCTTACAAACCAGTTACCGACAAAATCAAAGACGACTTCAGCGATGAGTTCCTCGGCGGACAGAACAACTACGAGTTCTTCCTTGACCAAGCGGATGAAATCACACCAGGAATCGTCACGAAATATGACCAACAGCTCGACACGCTCTACGGCGCTTCAGTCCTTCAATATGTAGAAGGTAAGAAGTCGAAAGAAGAAGCGATTGAAGAGTTCAAGAAACAAGCGAAAAACGCTTACCCAGACATTACAGTTGACTGAGGCCAGCTAACCCGTGGGGGGGACTTCCCCCCTTAAGGGTTGCTAGGGAAGGAGTAACACGACGTGAAAAAACTAGACCGCTATGGCTATGCCTTTATTGCCCCGTTTTGGGTCGTCTTTTTGACATTCAGTATTTATCCGGTCTTCTTGACCCTGTACTACAGTTTCACCAACTATACCGGCAGCCAAGGAGAAGAGGTCGTCGGCTTTGCGAACTACGCGCGCCTGTTGACTGACACGTACTTCATCGAGGCGTTCGTCAATACGATCAAGATTTGGGGAGTAAACTTTGCCTTACAGATCGGTCTTGCACTGCTTTTGGCACTCCTGTTCTCAGATCTTCGTCTAAAACTGAAGGGCCTCGCGTTCTTCCGCTCGTTCTTCTATCTGCCTAACTTGATCACGATCAGTTCGGTCGCGCTCTTGTTCGGAATCTTGCTCGACTGGCAGCACGGTTCACTCAACATGATCCTCTTGAAACTTGGGATCATCTCTGACCCGATCAACTGGTTATCGCAACCGGTGACGGCACAACTGTCCGTCTCACTCATTTTGACATGGATGTGGTTCGGTCACTCGTTCATCATCGTCATGGCCGGCGTGTCGGGAATTTCAAAAGACTTTTTCGAAGCAGCCCATATCGATGGCGCGAACCGTTGGCAAATGTTCACGTATGTCACACTGCCACTACTCAAACCGATTCTCTTGTACATCATGATCACGTCACTCATCGGTGGACTCCAATTGTTCGATCTTCCGCTCCTCTTGACGGACGGAATTGGTGCACCGGATGGATCACTGAACACGATGGTCCTTTACTTGTACAACCAAGCATTCAAGTATAACAACTACGGCTATGCGTCAGCGGTCGCTTACGGCTTGTTCTTGATCACGCTCGTCTTCTCGGCGGTCGTCTTCAAAGGCATGTTCCGCAAAGAACGCGCTGCGCAGAAGGGAGCATAAGCAATGGAACAAAATGCAGAATCACGGCGTATGCTCGCCGACAGCGAAGTGCAGCCGCCACGCGAGGAAACACCCCGCCAAGTGGATCCACCGAAGCAAAAGCAAAAGAAAAAATGGCTCAGCCGTGGTGTCATCTACACGGGTTTGATCGTCTTGACGATCGTCTGTTTCATCCCGTTCCTCATGATGCTCGTCAACGCGACACGGACGAACGGAGAAATCATGTCTGGTTTCTCCCTTCTCCCGGGGACGGCACTCGTCGAGAACTATGCGATTTTGAGTGACTACATCAACATCTGGAACGGCTTCAAGAACAGCTTGATCATCGCTGTGCTCGTCACATTGCTCTCTGGTTACTTCTCGGCGATGACAGCGTTCGGTTTCGCCTTCTACGATTTCAAAGGGAAAAATGCGATGTTCATCTTCATGCTTGTCATGATGATGGTACCGGGACAACTCGGACTCATCGGTTTCTACGAGATTTCGAAAACGCTCGGCATTCTCGACTCGTTCATCCCGCTCATCATCCCGTCGATCGCGAGTCCGTTCGTCGTCTTCTTCATCCGGCAGTACACCCAGGCCACGCTGCACGTCAGTATGATCGAAGCGGCCCGGATCGATGGGGCGAGCGAACTGCGCATCTTCCATACGATTGCGCTCCCGATGATGATGCCGGCCGTCGCGACGATGTCGATCTTCACGTTCATCGGCTCATGGAACAACTACTTGATGCCACTCGTGCTCTTGTTCTCACCAGAGAAATACACGTTGCCGGTACTCATGGGCTTCTTGAAAGGTTCACAAGTCGCCGAGAATCTCGGTGCCCTTTACCTCGGTATCGCCATCTCGGTCGTGCCGATCATGATCGCCTTCTTGTTCCTGTCGAAATACATCGTCAGCAGTATCTCGGCTGGTGCGGTCAAAGAATAACTAGAGAGAAAAGAGGAATTGACTATGCAGTTTAACAAAGACTTCGTCTTCGGGACCGCGACTTCGTCGTATCAGATTGAAGGCGCGCATAACGAAGACGGGCGCACCCCGTCGATTTGGGACATGTTCTGTGACATCGACGGACGCGTGTTCGAGAAGCATAACGGTGACGTCGCGTGCGACCACTACCATCGCTTCGAGGAAGACATCCAGCATATCAAACAGCTCGGTGTCGACACGTACCGCTTCTCAATCGCATGGCCGCGTATTTTCCCTGCGAAGGGGGAGTTTAACCCGGCTGGGATGGCGTTCTATAAGACGCTTGCGACACGCCTCCGTGAGGAAGGCATCAAGCCGGCCGTCACGCTCTACCACTGGGATCTCCCGATGTGGGCCCACAATGAAGGCGGCTGGGTGAACCGCGACTCGGTCGACTGGTTCCTCGATTATGCCAAAGTGTGCTTCGATGAACTCGACGGCATCGTCGACTCGTGGATCACACACAACGAGCCATGGTGTGCCGGATTCCTCGGCTACCACGTCGGTGTCCACGCACCGGGCCATCGTGACATGAACGAAGCGGTTCGCGCCGTCCACCATATGTTGCTCTCGCACGGGAAAGCGGTCGAATTGTTGAAGAACGAGTTGAAGTCGACGACGCCAATCGGCATCACGCTTAACTTGTCACCTGTCTATGCAAAGACGGACTCGGTCAACGACCGTCTCGCCCAAAACAACTCGGACGGTTACTCGAATCGCTGGTTCCTCGACCCAGTATTCAAAGGTCAGTATCCGGTCGACATGATGAACTTGTTCGCGAAATACGTGCACACATACGATTTCATCAAACCAGGTGACATGGAGACAATCTCGACAGAGTGCGACTTCTTCGGTATCAACTTCTATAGCCGCGGACTCGTCGAGTTCAGCGCGGCCAACGACTTCATGACGGTTGCTGCTTACTCCGATTACGACAAGACGGGCATGGGCTGGGATATCGCCCCGAACGAATTCAAAGACCTGATCCGTCGCTTACGTAACGAGTACACTGACCTTCCAATCATCATCACCGAGAACGGCGCCGCATACGACGACGTGCTTGAGAACGGCGAAGTCCATGACGATAAACGGATCGACTACGTCCAAAAGCACCTCACAGCCGTATCTGATTTGAATGATGAAGGCATGAACATCGCTGGCTACTATCTTTGGTCCTTGATGGACAACTTCGAGTGGAGCTTCGGTTACGAGAAGCGTTTCGGCATTCTCTACATCGACTTCGACACGCAAGAGCGCGTCTGGAAAGACAGCGCGAAATGGTACGCTGGCGTCATCGCGGACCATAAAGTCAAACACGCGGATAGCGTCGAGGCGTAAGACGAATCCATCCCTGCCGCTACAGGGATGGATTTTTTGTGTGGAACCGATTCAAGCGGGGAACGTATAGAAGAGGATAACGAATGAAAGGGGCGGTTCAAATGAAACGTGAGTATGCGACGTACGAAGTGACAGGCTATGACGACAAAGGGAAGATCAAGTTCATTCACTTGAAGGAAGGCGAGTTCGTCTTGCCGGTCGAGATTAAAGGGGACGACTTGACGAAAATCAAGAAGATGATAGAACTGAACCCTGGGGTGACGGTTATCGTCCACGCTGCCGTCGATCAGAAACGGATGCGCCTGCAGGAGATTGACGGTTATTCGCTCAGGAAGGACGGATAACGATGGCTATCGCCAAACTGATGTCGCGTGACGAGTTATGTGATATGACGATTGAGAGCTATGCGTATGCCTATCCAGACGCCGACAACATCCATGACGCAGCCTGGCATCGAAATTGGGTCGGGCTCCATATGCCGGACCATCGCATCACGTTCGATGACGTTATGCTCGATAGCCTGCTCGTGGCTCACTACATACCATTGTTCGAGTCGTTCGTAGCGGGCGACGTATCTGAAGTTGAGTTTGAGCCGACGGAACCGTTCGTCAGCTTGACGTTGACGAGGAGAGACGCTGATGGGGATGAGGTCACAGTAAAGGGGTATCTCAAGCATCCGTTTGAAGGTGAGTCTGAGGAGCTTGCGTTCACGTTTGAGACGTCTGTAGCGAATGTAGAGCACTTCCTAAAAGGGTTACGGAACATCGCAACTGATTTTCCGGTCCAGGAGCCAACCCAGTAAAATACCCATCTGTCGCCAAGACAGATGGGTATTTTTATGAGTTCGTTTCATGACTTGAAATCAAAAATTGATATTCGGTTGTTTTTTCAGATGTTTCTTCTGGTTCGTAAGAGTGGATTAACTGTCTAATTTGTCGATTTAACTCTTTCCATTGCGCATGCGTCAGTGTTTTTGTTGCGTAGCCAATTTCAGCCGTTCCTTCATTTTGTTCGACGACATCACGCTTCAAGGCTTGTGCGGTTTGATGAACTTGGACGAAGTACCATTGAAGAACATGATCTAAGTTAGATGTTAGGAAATCACCTTCAATGGCAAGCTTATCGTTAGCGTATAAGTGGCGGCTTGAATAGTAATTTTCAAGGATGTTTTTTACTTGTTCTTGTCGTTCAATACGCAGAGCGTCAATCTCGATTAATTTTTTAATAGGATAATATAAATTCGCCGTTGGTTGCTTCATTAACTTGGCGATTTCTTTTGTATTTCGTGATTCTCGTTTGGTGTGCTCGAGGATTTGAAACGTCTTTTCGTCAAACAAGAGCTTGCCGATTTCTTGGATCTCTCTCATGCGAAACCTCCTGATCGTTTGTCAGTCTTATTATACGCTGATTTCTTCGATTGTAGGCAGGTCGCGATTTTCTTTATTAACAACAAAATAAAATGAAATGATAATCAGTCCGAGAGCGCTACAAAACATCGTCCACTCAATGCTAATCACGTTTGGTAACAACCCGCCAAGAAATGCCCCGAGCGGAAATGCCGCCACTAAAAAACTGTCTAACGTCGAAGATACGCGTGCTAGCAGATGTTCGGCAATCGAAACTTGAAGAAACGTAATTAATAAAATGCTCATCATACCGAATGGGATAAACGCCAACCCAAGAACGATGATAGAGGTCAATGGAGAAGGTATAAAGACGGAACTCATCCATAAACAACTCGAGAAAAACGGTAATATAATGAGCAGGCGACCGAGCGGATAATGCATAATTCTTAACACAAACATCGTCCCAATCAGGTTCCCAAGCGTAATGGCCATAAGCATGAGAGCATAATGCCCGCCACCGCCTTTACTTGCTGCATAGGCGGGTAAGACGGCTTGAGTAATTCCAAAACAAAAATTAGCAAGTAAAAAGGGCGCGCAGATGACGATGATTTTTGTCGTGAAAAAGTAATGAAGTCCCTCTTTTAACTCTGTACGATATGATGTTGGTTTTGAATTTGTGTCCAGAACTTCTTTGAAAGGAACACGAATCAAACTGAATAGGAGTGCGGCAAGGAGATAAGTTAATGCGTTGAACAAATAGATCTGTTCGATTCCAAATAGAAGGATGGCTGTCGCAAAAAGTCCTTTCATCGATAAATCAATTATTTGTAGTCCGACACCAATCCTCGAGTTGAACATTCCACGATGTTCGCGAGCGACCACGGCTGGCATAAGTGCGATTTCAGCTGTCCCTTCGATATTTTCCAAAAAAGAAACAAGGAACATGATTATGATGACGAGATATACAGATTCATAGCCTAAATATAAAGCAAGTGGAATCATCAGCATGAGCACAAACTGAACAAACTGCGAATGGACGAGTACGCGTGACTTATTCATGCGTTCAATCACGGGACCGAACAATACATTCAAAATTTTGGGAACCATGACAACAGCTGTCGCCACACCAGTATAAAATGTATCTTCGGTCAATGTGTAAATATACCAGATGACGGCCACCTGGTATAAGCTGTCACCCATAGTAGATAACAATCGCCCGCAGAACAATAGTGCACTATTTTTAGCCCACATAAAAAAACCTCCTTTATCGTTAAAATAAATTTAAACGATAAAATAAAATTTGTAAATGGTTTCTCTCAATATCTAGGTGGAATAAAAAAACGCCATGACCTTTGTGGTCACGGCGTTATACGTCGAATTGTGAGACTTGGGCTCGGTATTTACCTAGTGAATAGGCGGCGCAGCCAAGGAAGACCATATGGAAACCGACGCCGACCAACATCGCATATGGAATGATAGATTTGAAGCCAAGTCCAAAGGCCAATGCTGCACTCGATAAAATCATGAAGCTGGGTGTGTGGTTTTTCAAGTCATGTGTCTCCTTTCCTATTGTTTGTAGCTTGCTTAGGGAAGAAAAGAGAAACTAAGAGCATGACAACCGATAGACTATAAGCTATAACCAAGATTGTTCTCATGTCTTCTCTTGATAAGTGAAATCCGCTGATCAATGCCATCGTTAAACCGATTGTAGGCAATATAGCGATAGCAAACGCAATCCATTGCATATTTTTTCTCGTCATAGAGATCCTTCCTCATTCCTAAGTCGTGTCGACTGATCAAACAATGTTTGATGAACATCCATATTATCACTTGTTTCCCTAAATATAACAGCCCTTCTCATCGCTGAGAAGGGCTGTCGTTATTTGCTTAGGCTGACGCTTTGTCTGCGTCTTCTTGTGCTTTCAATTCTTCACCGTACGAGACGCGGTCTTGCATGCGAACGAACGGGAGGTAGACGGCTACGGCCATCGCGATTGTAACGATCTGCAAGAGCGCTGCACGCCATCCGCCGATTAAGAAACCAGAGATGATCGGTGGTGTCGTCCACGGCACTTGAAGTGCGTTGAACGGGTCGACCCAGCCCCAAAGGATTGAGAAGTACACCATGAACGATGCGATTGCAGGTACGATGACGAACGGTACGAACATGATCGGGTTGAACACGATCGGCATCCCGAAGATGACCGGCTCGTTGATGTTGAAGAGACTTGGTGCAAGCGAGAGCTTACCGAGTTGCTTCAAGTGAGCCGAACGGGCGACGATGAGTGTCGCGATGATGAAACCGATTGTGATTCCTGATCCACCGAGCTTCGTGAAGACATCGAGGAACTGAATCGTAACGATTTTCGCATTCTCACCGGCAACGAGTGTTTCACCCGCGTCGAGGAGTGCTTGGTTTTGAAGCGCGTTTGCTGTAAGGAGTGGTCCCATAATCCCCATGAGGATCGCAGCACCGTGAATTCCACACCACCACATGACTGACATGAGCACCATGATGATAACGGCTCCAGCGAGTGTGTCCGTCAAGTTTTGAAGCGGTGCTTGAAGCACGTCATAGACAACTTCTGTGAACGTACGATCGGCAACTGCTTGGAAAATCGCGAACGTCGCGACCGCAAGCGTGATGATTGCAAGACCAGGAACGAGTGCTGAGAATGAGTTCGATACGCCCGGTGGAACACCGTCAGGCATTTTAATGCTGATGCCGCGTTTGATGAACTGTGAATAAATGAATCCAACGACCAATCCGACGACGATGGCAGCGAGGACACCTTGTCCGCCTGTCCATACTTTCGGGATGACTCCGCCGACTGTTTCTCCGCCTTCAGAGAGGACAGATGCTTGCGTGATAATCAAGAACGAGATAATCCCGAGGATACCAGCTGGTACGCCTTCGATTTTTTCGTTTTTGACATACGAGTAAGCGATTCCGAATACACCGATCAAGGCGAGAATGTCGAACGTCGCACCGACGACTTGCGTGAGTGGAAGCGTCCAATCGGCTCCGAACAATCCTGACATGAAGTCAGCCCAACCTGGAATTGGGAGAGCAAGGATGAGCAAGAACAATGATCCGATGATTGTCATCGGCATTGTCAGGATGAACCCGTCCTTAATAGCAAGGACGGGCTTGGCGTTCGCGAAACGAACGAACCCTGGCGTGAATTTTTCAAATACGGTTTCTAAGCGGCTCATGGGGAACCTCCTTATAGGTTTTCAGCGCGAGTAGCGATAATGTCTTTGTACCAGTAAAACGATTTTTTCTTCTTACGAGCAAGCCCGTTGGCGTGGTCCACATAGATGAAGCCATATTGCTTCTTATATCCGTTGAGCCAGCTGAGAAGATCGATAGCCGACCAAGCATAGTAACCTGCGACGTTGACACCCTGTTCGACAGCGTGTTTCACGGCGCGGATGTGACCTTCGATGTATTCGATACGAGCATCGTCGACGATTTCGCCGTCTACGATCGGGTCGACATCACCGAGACCGTTCTCTGTGATGTAGATTTTCACATCGCCGTAACGATCTTTGAGCATGTGCATGCCGTCGAGGAACGCTTCCGGTGAGATTTCCCACGCCCATTTCGTGTACACCTTGTCATCCATCATGACCGTCTTGTAGACGCCATCGAATGATGGGTTACCTGGGCGGCCAGTCGAGTTCTCGCGGCCACCGGCCATGACGAGCGCCGAGTCATTTTTCATGACGCGTTGCGGGCTGTAGTAGTTGAGGCCGATGAAGTCGTTCATCGAAGCCGTGCGCTTCAAGAGGTCGAGTTCTTCATCTGTCATCTCAGGGAGAAGGCCTTGCTCCTCGAGTCCTTTCACGACGTACGCTGGATATTCCCCTTTCAAAATCGGGTCATAGAACCAGTGTGTCGAGTAAGCGTTCGCGTGCATTTCGGCGAACTTGTTCTCTTCGGCGTCATCGATGCTGAACGCTGGGTTGAACACGTGCGTGATGCCGATT
The DNA here is from genome assembly GCF_057004685.1 of Exiguobacterium sp. FD-YE-25-4. Classification (NCBI taxonomy): domain Bacteria; kingdom Bacillati; phylum Bacillota; class Bacilli; order Caryophanales; genus Exiguobacterium; species Exiguobacterium sp. FD-YE-25-4. The sequence goes on from NZ_CM168041.1 coordinate 475,079, forward strand.
TCACCTTCGTAACCGTTTTGTTTGAACAACTCGACGGCACGAGCGTGAGCGACGAAGACGTGGTGTGTCGTTTGGAAGTAACCTTTGACGTCGCCTTCGATACCTGGTGGGTGTGCCCCAGTCAAGTAGCCGAGCGAGCAGAAGATGACCGCTTCGTTGAACGTGATCCAGTGACGGACACGGTCGCCGAACGATTGGAAGCAAGTATCCGCGAAACGGACGAATGCGTCAACCGTCTCTGGATTTTTCCAGCCGCCTTTTTCTTCAAGTGCTTGCGGAAGATCCCAGTGGTAGAGTGTCACGAACGGGACGATGTTGTGCTTCAAGCACTCATCGATCAAGTTGTTGTAAAACTCGAGTCCTTTTTCGTTCACTTCACCGGTGCCGTTCGGGAAGACGCGCGGCCATGAGATTGAGAAGCGATATGATTCGAGTCCCATCTCTGCCATGAGCGCGATGTCTTCTTTATAGCGGTGGTAATGGTCGACTGCGACGTCGCCGTTTGTATCTTCAAATGTTTTCCCAGGAATTTTCGAGAAGACGTCCCAGTTCGAGAGTCCTTTCCCGTCCTTGTTCCATGCGCCCTCGACTTGGTAAGAAGCCGATGCGGCGCCGAACAAGAAATTGTTTGGCATTTTCAAAGTGGTCACCTCAGTTTATTTATTCGCGAGTTTCAATGCGTGGTCTAATACTTTCGTTCCGTTCATCATGCCGTAGTCGACTGTGTTGATGACGTCGATTGGAACGCCCTTCGGCTCACAGATTTGTTTGCCTTTCGCGAGCAAGTATTTGACTTGTGGTCCGAGAAGCGCGACGTCGAGGTTGTCAACGTACGTTTCCATTTCTGATTCTGGGTAAGCAGCGATTTCAGCCTCAAGGCCTCGTTCAGCGGCAACCGCTTTCATTTTTTCTACTAACATACTTGTTGACATACCTGCTGCACAGAAGAGTCCGATTTTCATCATTTTTGATCCATTCCTTTCAATTGGTTGATTTCGTTTTGCATGTTCATCATATAGCCGAGCATCTCTTTTACGAGGATCGTGTTCATTAAGTGATCTTGTGCGTGCACCATGAGAACGCCGACCGTAGCCGTTTTCCCTTGTGCCTCGAGTGTGACGAATTTCGTCTGGATAGCGTGCGCTTCTTTCAATGTCGCATCACCAGCTTTAACTGCTTCAGCCGCTTCATCTGCTTTGCCTTCTTGCATCAACAGCATTGCATGATGGTAGCTCGCTTTGGCGTCGCCTGAAAGGGCGATTAAACCGAAGATATCTTCGGGAGTAATTTCGATTGTTTCAGAAACCATAGTATCTCTCCTTTTTGTATGGATAACCAAAATTCATAGGTACAAATTCTACAAGTTGATAGTAGCACGATACCGCTTACATGTAAACCCTTTCTTTTCGTCCGAAATGTGAACATAAAAAAACGCACACGAGAACAATCTCTCGAGCGCGTTTAGGACTTGATGTTAGAGACTTTGAGCATCTTAACATGGCGGAAATGATGTGTCGAGCGCGATACGTCGAAGATTTGACCGTTCGTCAAATAGACGGTGTTGTCGACGAGGAGGGCCGGGTCGTTCTCTTTCAGTCCGAGCAGTGCCGCGTCTTCCGCGTTCAAAAAGTCGGCGTAAATGACACGGTCGGCAAAACCGATGGCGAGCTTCTGGTCGTTGCGGAAGTAGTTGTAGATCGACTTCTCGGTGATGTTCCGGTCGAGATAGACGACGAGGTCTTTTCGGAAATACGAGTCCTCGACCGAGAACGGATGGTCATCGACGAGCCGGAGACGTTTGACGTAGTAGACGGGCGTCCCGACGTTGCACTTCATCCGTTCGGCCACTTCATCGTTCGCTGTCGTCAATTCGAAATCAAGGACTTGCGTCTCGACTTTCCGTCCACTGAAGTCGCTCGTGAGACCTTGCAACTTCTCGAGGTTCACGTAATCGCTCATATAATGGTCACGGACGAAGACGCCGCTCCCTTGGACTTGATAGACGTAACCTTTGTTGACGAGAATCTCGATCGCTTTTCGAATCGTGTTGCGGCTGACGCCATACTTGTTGGCGTACTCGTCCTCGGTGAGGAGCTTGTTCGTATGTTGATAGACGTGATTCATAATGTCCGTCTCAATCTGTTCGGCGACTTGTTTATACTTTGGAGCCATCAGGGTCTGCACCTTTCACATGAAAATTTGTAGGTATGAATACGCTATCAGTATATCAGAAATTAAATCAGGGTGGCGGACAATCCTTCGGCAATTGTTGAAAAACGTCGAACGATTGTACAGAGAATCATTGAAATCTGCGAAACGAATTCAAAAGGGTTTCGTATAAAAATAGAGAAGAGTGAGGAGGAGAAGACAATGGCACAATCAGTTCGGATGGAACGGGAACGAGAATGGAAGCAACGACATACACGTATCGGTTACGCCCTATTGGCGGTCATCATTCTGGCATTCGCTTTGATGTTTTTTGAACGGGCAACGTGGGTCACCGTCCCGCTCGGCCTTGTCGGCATCGCCCTGCTCATCTCGGACGTGGCGAAATATCGGATGAGACGGATGTATCTATTCGACTCCGTAGCCCGGAAATTGCTCCGCTGGCAACTACTGTATGACGTGGTGAATACGACCGTACTCATGATTATGGTGGGTGGGTTATTGATCTTTAGTCAAGACAACATCTATTGGGGATTCGCCGTTCTGATTTGGGGAACATTCGCCGAAGTCGTGTCGCGTCGCTTGAACCGGGCGCTACAAGCCCATGATCCAATCTTACGCGCCCTCGAACTAGAGGAAGCGCGATGAGGGAACGAGTCGAGCAGGAACGGGCGTGACTTCGTTCATTCCAACAACTTATGTTGGAATCGTTGGCATTTTGCTGACGATGCGAATGGATATGAGGTGATGTGTGACGTCCCACATATAAACAGATTCGGGGGTGAGGGGATGGAACAACAATTGAAACAAGAGATACGTTGGGTGCAACGGATGCAAAAGCTGGCGGTACCAATATGGGTCACTTACGTGATTGCACTGATTGCCGTGTTGATTGTGAACAAGAACTGGTTGATTCCGCTCATGTTTTTTGTAGCGGTTCTGACCATGTATATGAGTTATCGCCAATACCGCATCATGCGTCATATTTCGAACCGCGGTGATGTCCACCGTTTATTGAAACTGAAAATGGGCGTCGATTGGATTGGGTCCATCCTCTTGGTCACTTTTTTCGCGACGTTGTTAACGGTAGAGTCGGTGGGGTTGTTTCTTGGAGTGGTCTTCGCTGTCTGGTCGATGACCGATTCGGCAAGGAATCGATTCATTCAGCAAAAAATCAACGCGTGTGATCCGACGATGCCGACTTATGATGAAGTAATCGAAAGGATGAGTTGAATGGAGTTATCACCACAATCAAAACAACAAATTGATACGATTCTTCGATTTGAAAAGTGGACCGGTTGGGGTTTTGGCATCCTGGCTGTTTCTGCAATCGTTGGGATGCTCGTTTACGCATCGTACTGGGAGATGCCCGATTCGTTCTTTCTATTGTTCTTAGTAGCGATTTTCGCTATGTTGATTAGCATCGAAACGACTCGATTCCTCATGTGGCTCCGGTTCGTGAAAAACGAAAAAGCACGAAAGCTGCTTACGCTGCGGTACACGGTTTATTTGATTGGGTTTAGCGCAATCGGATACTACGGGGTCGTCGTATTTTATGAGACGACACAACCACAAACGTTCCAGGCATTCTTGTTGTCGCAAGCCTTTTTCTGGGGAGCTGCCTTTTTGGGAAGATGGCTCGACCGTATCATCCAAAAGCACGACGGTCATTATTTAACGGGAGAGGATTTAAAACTGATTCGGGAAGCCCGTGAGATCGAGAAGGAACGAAAACATGGATAAGCGCAGCCAAATGCGAGAATTGACGGCGTTCGATCAGAGAAAGCATTCCACACAAGTGTTCTTGTCAGCGGTGTTGGCCGCACTTCTATCTTTCTCATTAGAGTATAATTGGCTCTCACCAATGACAGTCATATTTCTCAGTGTCGCAGCGGGTCTTCCTGATTTTCGTAAGATGTGGCAACGCGAGAACATCAAAAAGCAGTTTTTGAAGTCGGATGCAGCAAAGCGGCTCATCCATCTTAACTCCATCTTTGGACTCGTGACGCTACCCTTCTTCCTAGTGTGGGTTTACGCATTGCTCACGGATTTGATTACACTCCAAACGTTCGCTTTGATTGGGCTAGGAGCATACGTGCTCGCTATTCTTGAGCATCGTCTGTACGAGCGTCACATGGCTCAGCTCGACGATCACTACGTCACGGAAGCCGAATTGAGAGAAGAGCAAAAGTGGGGGAGCGCTTAGGCGCTTCCTTTTACATGTTGAAGGGGGAACAATTGATGAAGCGGAAGGTATGGATCATTTCAGGTCCGGCTGGTGTCGGAAAGTCGACGACGGCGAGACGGCTCGCTCAAGACATGGAGAAGAGTGCATATGTGTCTGGTGACGACATCAGTCATATGACGGTGTCCGGTCGTGAAAGGCCATGGGAATCGGAGCGGGCGAACGACCTGGTATGGAAGAACATCGTATCTTTAACCAATAATTTTCTTGAGGCAAGCTATGACGTCGTCGTGGATTGGGTCGCGTTTTGGAAAGATGTGAAGCGCTACACGGCGCACTGGATTGAACAAGGTATTGAAGTGCGCTACGTCATCTTATGGGCGGAGCAAGACGTTCACGTCCAACGTGATCAACACCGGCCGAGCGATGCGCAGATGGGGGAGCGGGTCATCCTATTGCGGAACGAGTTTTTAAGTTCGGGTGCACCGGACCGTTACTATTTATTAGACAACACGGTCGGTGAGTTGAGCGAGACGATTCAACAGCTTCAAGAAAGCGAACAATTCGTGCTGACAGATTTGCAACAAAGTGGAGCCAGTACATGAGGATTGCAACGTTCAACCTCTGGAACAATCCGACATTATGGTTGGAGCGGATCGAGTCCATCTGTGCCACAGTGAAGATGATTGACGCCGATGTGCTGGCGTTTCAAGAAGTCAAAACGCATGTGGAAGGGGAGCAAGGCATCAGTGTGGCCGAGCAGATTGCCAACGAAACGGGCTATCCGTTTTGCGTATTTCTCGCCTATCCGGACTCACCCGATGAAGGGCTCGCTGTCTTAAGTAATATTCCGCTCGATACGAATGATGCGATTTGGCACCACGAGGTAGAAGAAGCGAACTACTGTGCGATGCGGGTGACGTTTCAAGCAGGAGGTCACGCGTTCGGATTGACGAACGTCCATCTGAATTGGAGGTCGCCGGTCATTCGGGAAGCGCAAGTGCAGGCGGTCCGCGAGTGGATCGGTGAGGGAGAACGTTACGAGCTGCTATGTGGTGACTTCAATGACAATCCGCAGTCGGAGATTTATCGTGATTTGACCGCACATCGTTGGATTGATGTCGCCACATGTCATCGTGGAGGGGATGAGCCGACGCTGGATTATGGACACAATCCGTATTTGAAGCAGGATTCTTTGCAGAAACAACCAGCACGCTACGATTGGATGTTATTGCGTCACGACGAAGGGGAGGTCCCGCTCATCTCGAGCGTGGACGTGTTTGGGAAGACGTCCGATTCGATCACCGACGTGCTGCCGAGTGATCATTATGGGGTCCTACTCGACATCGACATCTCTTAAAAAAGGGGGAACGCTTAGGCGCTCCCCTTTTTTCATTTAAACGTACGGATGACGAAGTAGAGGCAGATGAGGAACGGAATCAAGAAGAAACTCCCAATCCACTCGCCTTGTCCGAATAGAAGCCAAGCGAAGAGCTGAAACGATAAGACACCGCCGGCAGCAAGTCCGGCAAAGCGATACGCTTTCGGGCGAAGCGACGGGTCATCCCACCATTCTTTAAAGAACGGGAAGCTGAACAAGAGCGCGAGCGCCAAGAAAAAGGCGGCCGGAAACACGAGGAAATCCCCAACTTCACTCTGTCCTTCGATTTGTAGCCATTTCGATGCGGTCGATAAGATAATACCGATGACGAGAAAGACGATATTCATAGCCATTCCTCCACTTCATCTAGTAGATACCTTTATCATGCCCGAACGAGCTCGCCGCGACAAGTGTGTTAAAAAAGTAGCTTTTTAGTGAAAGTGGTGACTTTTACATGAACAGTAAAAAAGTATCGGATTTTGTTGTGACATAAACACTTTCGGATTCAATCGAGACCGGCTAGCATGAAAGGGTATCTGGAGAAACGGCCAGCTATGAAGGAAAAGCGCCAGAACTCTAAGGAGTTGACGAGGTTGGGGGTTATCGAGTTTTCGGCGGATGCCTCCTAGTCGCCTGTCACGACTAAAAGTGTTCTTTTAAAACGTTCGGGTGACCGGACGGACAACGAGGAACACGTTGACAGCACTCTAAAAAGCCCGTTTCCTTTTTCGAGAAATCGAATATAGAGGAGATTTTTGTATGTGTGGAATTGTAGGAATGATTGGTCAAGTCGGAACGAAAGAGATTTTATTAAAAGGGTTGGAAAAGCTCGAGTATCGGGGCTACGACTCAGCCGGAATCGCGCTCGTCGGTGATGATGTCCATGTGTTCAAAGAAGTCGGCCGCATCGCCGCACTTCGTGACATCGTACCGGTCGAAGCGGAAGGCGCCATCGGGATTGGCCATACACGTTGGGCGACACACGGCGTGCCGAGCGTCCCGAACGCCCACCCGCACCAGAGCACGACGGGCCGCTTCACGCTCGTCCACAACGGTGTCATCGAGAACGACGAACAGATCAAGGCGACGCTCGACGTGCCGTTTCTCTCGGAGACGGACACGGAAGTTATCGTCCAGTTGATGGAGAAGAACTTCGTCGTGCTAAATGACGTCGAGGCGGCGTTCCGCAAGACGTTGGCTGAGCTCCACGGCTCGTACGCGATCGCGATGATCGACTCGGAAGATAAAGAACGCCTCTATATCGGCAAGAACAAGTCGCCGCTCCTCGTCGGACTCGGCGACGGCACGTTCAACGTCGTGGCGTCTGACGCGATGGCGATGCTCCAAGTGACGGACCAGTACCTCGAGCTCCACGACGGCGAGATCGTCATCTTGACGCGCGAATCGGCGACGATCAAGACACTCGACGGCGAGGTCCTCGAACGTGCCCCGTACACGGCTGAGATCGATGCGTCAGACATCGAGAAAGGCACGTACGCGCACTACATGTTGAAAGAGATGGACGAGCAACCGGCCGTCATCCGCAACATCATCCAGCACTACCAGAACGACGCCGGTGACATCGAGCTCACGGAAGGCGTGCGCTCGCTCGTCTCGGAAGCGGACCGCATCTATATCGTCGCCTGTGGCACGAGCTATAACGCTGGGCTCGTTGGAAAAGACATCCTTGAGCGGATTGCCGGCATCCCGACCGAGGTCCACGTCTCGTCAGAGTTCGGCTACAATATGCCGCTCTTAAGTTCACGTCCGCTCTTCGTCTTCTTGTCACAGTCTGGAGAGACGGCTGACAGCCGGGCCGTCCTCGTTGAAGTGAAGAAGCGCGGCTACAAGGCACTCACGATGACGAACGTGCCAGGATCGACACTCTCGCGTGAAGCGAACGAGACGATGCTCCTCCACGCCGGCCCGGAGATCGCGGTCGCGTCGACGAAAGCGTACACGGCCCAAATCGCCGTGCTCGCGATCCTTGCCTACGACATCGCTCGCGCGAACGGGAAAGAGTTGCCGTTCGAGTTGATGCCGGAACTCGCGCGCGTCGCGACGATCATGGACTCGATCATGTCGCAAAAAGAACTGTTTGAAGATTTGTCGGACCGTTACTTGAAGACGACGCCGAACACGTTCTTCATCGGACGTGGCCTCGATGCGTCGGTCTGTCTCGAAGGCGCGCTCAAAGTAAAAGAGATCTCGTATATCCAAGCGGAAGGCTACCCGGGTGGCGAACTCAAGCACGGTTCGATCGCCTTGATTGAAGACGGCACACCGGTCATCGCACTCATCTCGCAACCGAAGACGAACTTGAACATCCGCGGCAACGTCAAAGAAGTCGTCGCCCGTGGTGCGAACGCGTGTATCATCTCGATGCAAGGGGTCGAGCACGAGAACGATGAGTTCATCTTGCCGCACGTCGAACCGATTCTCGCCCCGCTCATCACGGTGCTACCGGTTCAACTCATGGCCTATTACGCCGCGCTCGCACGTGGCTGTGACGTCGATAAGCCGCGTAACTTGGCGAAATCGGTGACGGTTGAATAATTTTAAAAAATAATGCTTACGAAGCAGGCCTCCAACTTGCTACACTATGACAATCAGTTTGTAGAGATATTGGTCATAGACCGAAAATATATGTCGCAAGATACGTCTACCCTCTGAAATCATATGTTGTATGGAGGCTTACTTATGTACCAAGAAGACCGATTACCTCAAAGTCCAAAAGAAGGCGTCTTGTTCATGCTGATCATTTCGATTTTGTCCGTGAACACGATCGCGCCGATCATCGTCGGGATGGAACGCGGCTTTAGTGTCGCCCATTATATCGACACGCTCAAAATCATCCCGTTCGCCTGGATCGCGCTCATGATTTTGATTCGCTTCATCGTCAAACCGGCAGCCGGGATACTGTTCAAACGATTTGCCGGATAAATGGACGGCTTTAACGCCCGAATCTTATTGAACATCGTGTTGAACGTCTCCATGATCTCATTGTTTATGACAATCATCGGACCGTGGATCGGGATGGGGGAGATCAACTTTGATACGTTGCAATACTTCTTCCCGACGTGGTTCCGTAATTTTGGTATCGCGTTCTGGATTGAGTTATTGTTCGCCCAACCGATTGCCCGTGCCGTCATGAAGTCGATTCATGCACGGAATCGCTTGAAGGCCGCCTAACTTTAGACACAGCATCTTTCCGATTGAGGAAAGGTGCTTTTTACTTCTTGCCGATATCTTTGCCAACAAGCAAAATAGTAGGTGAAGTAAGCGGTTGCATCGTATGGTTAGATAAAGATAAGCGATGAAAGAAGGTCTGACATGAACGTATATATTGCCTGTCCATGCGGGTTCGTCACGAGCGCGATGGCGGCGAAGCTGTTTGCTGAAGCGTGTTCGGGAAAATTATCGTGTGTGATTCAACACGGCACGTATCAAGACATCCCGGAAGACGTGGATTGGATTATCTATCAAGCCGGGACTGAGACGGTCGATCATCCGACCGCGCACGTTCGCTCGGTCAGACACATGTTATCGCTCACGGAATATCGACAACTCGTCGAGGAATGGGTGAATGGATATGAAACATGAGTGGAGCGCCCGAGAGCGCTCGATTTTACTACATCTATTGGCAACGGAGACATCGACACCGCTCGCGGAGATCGCGCAAGCGGTCAATTTGTCTGAGCGGACGATTCAACGGGAGCGTCAACTGCTCGAGGGCATCTTGCGCGAATTCGAGTTAGAACTCGCTTGGCAGCGCGGGCACGGCCTCAGTCTCATCGGGCGTTCCGACGCGAAACAGCAACTACGGGAAGATTTGATTTTGTCGGCCGAGGCGATTCCGACGGCGGAAGACCGCATCTTCGAACTCGCCTGGCGGCTTCTGTTTGAAAAAGACACGCTCAAACTGCAGGCAGTCGCGAAACAGATGCACGTCTCCCCGAGTACGCTCACACAAGACTTGGAGAAACTCGATCGTTGGTTCGACGAGTACCACCTTGAAGTCGAGCGGAAGAAAGGGGTCGGCGCGCGGGTGCTCGGCCTCGAAGCCGAGAAACGGAAGCTGATGATCAATGCGCTGCTTGCTCATTGGGACACGCTCGCGTTCTATCGCTTTGTCCGCGGGGAGGATGACTACATCCCGACCTTTTTGAAGACCGTCCCGTGTGACGTCATGCTCGAGGCGCTTCGTGACGGTTATGACTATTTGAAGGAACATCCGTATGAGCGGATGGACGATCGGACCATCATGCGGGTGACGTTCGCCTATGGCGTGCAACAAGCCCGTCTGGACGCCGGCTTCTTCCTCGAGATGTATACGAAAGGCCGTTCCGACGAGTACTTGAAAGTCGCGTCTGATATGGAGACGGCCCTCGGGACGCCGTTCTCGATGGCGGAGCGGGTCTGGTTCGCTGAAGAAGCGAACCGGCTCCGGTCGTTGAAGGAACAGATGAAAGAAGATGAGGAAGAACGTTGGGTCATGCAGATCCGCGTCCATAAGCTCATCCATCACGTTTCACTGATCCACGGATTCGCCTTCACGGACGACGCCGCGCTCGAAAAAGGACTGCTGGCCCATATCTTATCGAGTATGAACACCCACGCCCTTCCGGATACGGACACGGTCCGTCCGCACATCGACCGTGACTATCCACATTTACGCTCGGCGATTCAACAGGCGGCCGATATCGTCTTCGGGACAAACACGTTCACGGAAGAAGAGACCGTGTTTTGGGCGATGCATTTCGCCGCCGCGCTCGTCAAACCGGTCCGGCGCCGGGAATATCGAGCCCTTGTTGTCTGTTCGGCCGGTCTCGGCTCCTCGAAGATGCTCGTCAACCGGGTCAAACAAGAGTTTCCAGAGATGCAGGACGTCGTCAACTCGTCGTTGTTCGGTCTCGAACAGCATCGACTCGACGACTATGACGTCATCTTGTCGACCGTGCCGTTGCCGCCGTTATCGGTGCCGACGCTCATCGTCAACCCGCTGTTGACGAACGAAGAAGTACAACGCGTCCGCCACTTGTTGTTATCGCTCCCACAGTCGTTCCAAACGAAAGAGAAGAGCCACTCGACGATGCTCGACTTCAATGAACTCGGTGCTCTCGTCGAGACGTTCGAACGGATGGACCGGCAGTTCGATCTCGTCACGCTCGATAATAGCGACCGACTGGAAGACATCTTGCTCGATATCGGGACGCATCTAGAAGAACGTGGACTCGTCCAAAGCGGCATCCAGTTATCGGCCCAACTGCTCCGGCGTCACGAAGTGGCCGGGCTCGGGATTCCGGGAACGAAACTGGCCTTGTTCCATGGGCGTCACGCCTCGATCGAACGGGCGAGCGTATTCGCTTTCGACTTGAATCAATCGATCCCGCTCCTCATGATGGACCAATCGACCGAACCGGTATCGCGTCTGCTCGTCCTGCTCGCACCGGAAGAGGCAGCGGACGTCGAACTCCAGTTCCTCAGTGCCGTCAGCGGATCATTGATTGAGAGCGAACAACATATGAACTTATACAGTAACGGTTCAAAGAAAGAACTGCGTCTCTTGCTTCATGAATGTATGAAGAAAATGATTCAAGACACGCTGCACGAGAAATGACCCGCCGTGGTCATTTTTTTATTTGGCACAGAATGTTGCCAAAATATGAACTGGATTGAATTGAGAAAGCGCTTACGCTGAGACTACAATACGAGTGTAGAGCACAAACCGGTTAGCTACACTACAACAATCTACCTTTCACAATAATCGACTGGAGGTTTTATACATGGCGAATGCGCAAGCTGGCTCGGGCGGGGTTCGAGTCAAAGTACAACGGTTCGGGAGTTTCCTGAGCGGAATGGTCATGCCAAACATCGGCGCCTTCATCGCCTGGGGGATCATCACCGCCCTCTTCATTCCAACGGGCTGGTGGCCGAATGAAAAATTAGCAGAACTCGTCGGTCCGACGATCACGTATCTGTTACCGCTCTTGATCGGGTTCACCGGCGGTAAGTTGATTCATGACGTACGAGGCGGAGTCGTCGGGGTACTCGCCACGATGGGGGTCATCGTCGGGACGGACATTCCGATGTTCCTCGGTGCGATGATCATGGGTCCACTCGGTGGATATGTCATTAAACAATTTGACCGCCTCATCGAAGGCAAAGTCAAAGCTGGATTTGAAATGCTCGTCAACAACTTCTCGGTCGGTATCATCGGTGGTCTTCTCATGATCGGTGGCTTCGAAGTGTTCGGTCCAATCATGAGCGGCCTTGATAAAGTCATGGCAGCCGGTGTCGACTGGATCGTCGGCGCGAAACTGTTGCCGATCGCCAGTCTATTCATCGAACCAGCGAAAATCTTGTTCTTGAACAACGCCATCAACCACGGGATCTTGAGCCCGCTTGGTGTCGATCAAGTGGCGGACGCCGGGAAATCGGTCTTGTTCTTACTTGAGGCAAACCCGGGACCAGGTCTTGGTTTACTGCTCGCTTACATGGTGTTCGCTAAAGGTGCGGCCAAACGGACGGCACCAGGGGCAGCGATCATTCACTTCCTCGGTGGGATTCACGAGATTTACTTCCCATACGTCTTGATGAAACCAATCTTGATCCTTGCGATGATCGCAGGGGGCGCAACAGGGGTCTTCACATTCGTCTTATTCGATGTCGGTCTCGTCGCACCAGCGTCACCAGGTAGTATCTTTGCAATCCTTGCGATGGCGTCACGCGGTTCATACCTCGGACTTGTGACAGGGATTCTCTTGTCGGCAGCGGTCACGTTCGCCGTGGCGAGCGTCATCTTGAAATCAAGTGCGGCCGAAGAAGTGTCACTCGAAGAAGCGACACAAAACGTCAGCGCGATGAAAGGCAAACAGTCGTATGCGTCAGCTCTCGTTCACGACCGTCTCGATAAAGTCGATCACATCATCTTCGCTTGTGACGCCGGGATGGGTTCGAGCGCGATGGGTGCCTCGGTACTTCGCAATAAAGTGAACAAGGCGAATTTGCCAATCAAAGTCACGAACACGTCAATCAGTCAATTGCCGAAAGACGCTCAATTCATCATCACCCATGAGGATTTGACGGACCGGGCCGAGGCACAAGTGCCGGATGCGATTCACCGTTCGGTCACGAACTTCTTGAACGCAGACTACTACGATCAATTGATTGAAGAAATCAAAGCAGAACGCAGCAAAATCTCATAACACAACAGACAGAGACAAAGGCTTAAGGTATAGGAGGAACTAAAATGCCATTCATTCAGACAGAGATGATTCGACTCAACCAATCGTTCAACACGTCGGCCGAAGCGATCGACGCAGCCGGTGAAGTGTTAGAAGCAGCCGGATGCGTGTCTCCGGCTTACGTCCAAGCGATGCATGCACGTCAAGCGCTATCAAGCGTTTATATCGGGAACCAAGTCGCGATTCCGCACGGGACTGAGGAAGCGAAATCCGCCGTTCAAAAGACGGGGATTTCCATCCTTCAAGTGCCGGCCGGCGTCGATTTCGGTGGCCAGACGGCGAAACTCGTCATCGGGATTGCTGGTGTGGATGATGAACATTTGGAACTCCTGTCCCAAATCGCAGTCATCTGTTCAGATGAGGATAACGTCGAGCGTCTTGTACAGGCGAAGACGAAAGAAGAGATTTTGTCGTTATTCATGGAAGAGGTGGCGTAATGAAAGCCGTACATTTTGGGGCAGGGAACATCGGACGTGGGTTTATCGGATTGTTGCTCAATCAGAGCGGCTACGAGGTCACGTTCGTCGATATCAATGATACCGTCATCCAGGCGTTAGAAGACAAACGGTTCTATGAAGTCGGATTTGCCGAAGAAGGCGTCGACAACGTCGTCGTCGATCGGGTCCGCGGCGTCAACAGTTTGACCGACCCGGAACGCGTCATCGCCCTCATCGCCGAGGCCGATCTCGTCACGACCGCCGTCGGACCGACGCTGCTACCGAGAGTCGCCCCCCTCATCAGCGAAGGGCTCCGTGAACGAGAGACGTCGGCACCGGTTTATGTGATTGCTTGCGAGAACATGATCGGTGGTAGCGCATCACTTCATCAAGCGATCGAAGCATCAGGTGGTATCGGGACGGCCAATGCTTCGTTCCCGAATGCGGCCGTCGACCGGATCGTCCCGTTGCAGCAACACGCGGACCCGCTGTTCGTCGAGGTCGAGACGTTTTACGAATGGGTCATCGAGACGAAAGGATTGGCCGAGCGGCCCCCGCTTCAAGGTGTGACGTGGGTCGACGAGATTGGGCCATACATCGAGCGGAAGCTGTTCACGGTCAATACCGGTCACGCCATCGCGTCGTACATCGGTTCCTTGTTCGGGAAAGCGACGATCGACGAAGCGCTGAAAGACCGCCGTGTCCGTCAAGTCGTACAAGGCGCCTTGTATGAGACCGGTTGGCTCCTCCTCGAGAAGTACGGGTTCGAGGCGAAAGAACATAGCCAATACATTCAAAAGATCATCAAGCGGTTCGAGAATCCGAAATTGAAAGATGAAGTCTCACGAGTCGCCCGCTCACCAATCCGGAAGCTCGGACCGAGTGACCGGCTCGTCAAACCGGCCCGTGAACTCATCGACAACGGCATCGAACCGAACGAACTCGCCTACGGGATCGCAGCTGCCTTAACCTATTACAACCCTGAGGATTCAGAATCTTCTGAACTTTATGTGTCCATCGAAGAAGATGGCATCGTCTCGACGGTGGAAAAATATCTTCAATTGCATGAGGACGATACGCTCACGAAGCTGATTCTCGAACAATATCACTTGATTCGCGAACAAGAAAAAGCGCAAGTCTCGTAAATCGAATCTCCTATGCCCGAGCGGCATGGGAGATTTTTGGCATATAAAAAGACTGCAGCGCAGGGGCTGCAGTCTCCTCAAGCTCGGGTCTTCCCGAACTCAATATAAGTGGTGACCGATTTGACGTGCTTCACGACGTCCTTCTCACGAAGGGGACGACTGAAGTAATAACCTTGAACGTAATCACACTGTTCGTTCAGCAACCATTCGAGTTGATCCGACGTCTCGACGCCTTCCATGAGCACTTTCATATTAAGGTTATGGCCGAGCTGGATCATCGAACGGACGATGGCTTCCTGGTTCCGGTCCGTGAACAAGTTGACGATGAACGACCGGTCAATCTTCAACACTTGGACCGGGAGCTCCCGCAATTGACGGAACGACGAGTAGCCGGTCCCGAAATCGTCGAGCGAGATCAAGATGCCGAACTGATGGAGCTGGGCAAGTTTCTCCCGTGTCGACGCCTCGTATGACAGCATCGACGACTCCGTCACTTCCAATTCGAGGAACATCGGGTCCATCCCGGTCTCATCCAAGATGGCTTGGAGGGACTCGACGAAATCTTCACGTGCGAATTGGAGTGGCGAGACGTTGACCGAAAGGGTGAATGGTTTCACACCAGACTTCTTCCAGCGCACCCAGGCTCGGCAAGACTCACGCATGACCCAACTGCCAATCGGATGGATGAGGCCCGTGTTTTCTGCGATTGGAATGAAGTCGGTCGGTGACACGTGACCGAGCTCGCGGTTGTTCCAACGAAGCAGCGCCTCAACGCCTTCGAGCCGGTTTTGCGTCAGCGACACTTTCGGCTGATACACGAGTGTGAACTCGTTCCGGTCGAGCGCATGCGTGAGCGCCTTCTCGATCTCGACGGTACGAAGGATTTGGTGCTTCGACTCGTCTTCGAACTCTTTAATTTGATTCTTTCCGGTCCGTTTCGATTCGTGGACGGCGAGGCGGGCGTATTGAACGAGCTCCTCGGCCGATGTCGTGTCTTTCGGATAATGGCTAACTCCGGCACTCATCGTCAGTTCGACGGTCGTGCCGTCGATATCGAACGGCTGAGAGATGGCTTTGATGCATTTCTCTGCCTTCTGTTTGGCAAGCGTACTCCGCTTGTCGAACAACAAGATGATGAACTCGGATGACCCGACGCGTGTCAATATGTCGTCCGGGTGAATCGTCACTTGCAGGCGTTCGGCGATTTGCATCGTCAATTCGTCCGAACCATGATGACCGAGCATGTCGCTCAAGAACCGCCAACGATCGATGTCGATGTAGAGACAAGCGACCGGGTCCTCGATTTGAATATGTTCGGCGAGAATACGTTCGAGCTTGTGCCGGTTCGGCAAATCCGTGAGCGTGTCGTGATACGCCATATGTTCGACGAGACGCTGTGAGGCGATTGTTTCTGAGACGTCACGGAGGAACCAAAGCATCTGGTCCATCGTTTCGCCTTTGAGTGGATAACTCGTGACCTCAATCGTTCGATCACCGATGTCGATGCGCCGTGGTTCATAAAACGGTTGATTGATCGTGAGCGACGAATGATAGTCTTGGAAAAAAGCATCTTCCTCGATTTCGTCAAACAAGCGATAGAAGGCCGTGTTCGCATATTGGATCATTCCATCCTTTGTCGTCGTGACGACGGCATCCGTCGTCGAATCAAGAATCGTCGCTTGAATGAACTCTCGTTTGCGAAGGTGACGATCAAGCGTGAGCGACAGGAAGAAAATGGCGAACAAAATCACTGTGATTGCCGTGACGAGCCATGCGAGTAACGACGGTTCAATCGCATTGGCGAACGGAGAATCCATCTCGACGAACGTGAACGACGCGGCTAGCATCCCGACGAAGTGCATGCCGAAGATGGCGATGCCCATCAGCAACGAGAAAAATACTTTCAATTCGAGATCGATCTTTTGCTTGGCGTACTTCGAGAAGAAACCAATCCAGAGGGCGACGAGAGAGGCGCCAATCGCAATCAGAATCGATAACGCCGCAAGCCATGGATTATACGAAGTCACTACACCTTGCAGGGCGGCCATTCCGACATAATGCATGCTCGCGATACTGCCGCCCATCACAACCCCGGCACCGATCAAAGCGGGGCGGGTCGTGCGACGCGAGACGATCAAGAAGCCGAAAATACAGCCGGCCATGGCGATGATGACGGAAAATAGGACGAGCGGGATCGAATACGTGACCGGTCGCAACGCCTCATGCGCGAGCATGGCGATAAAATGCATCGACCAGATCCCGAGACCGAGCGTCGCACCTCCAGCTAAGATCCACACGTTCTGGACGGAACGGTTCGCTGAATTGACACGCCGTGCCAGCTCGATGGCGGCGTATGCAGAAACGGCGGCGATAATATAAGAGAGAATCACAAGAAAAACATTATGACTCATCGAGTGTTCGACTACTGGTTCCATGTGTACCTCGCTAAAGAATGTATTTTTTATAGTAATTCTAATTATACCCCGCAAAACAAAAGCCCACCTATCATTTTGCTTCACTTGTTGAAAATATTTTTTGCGTGAAATAGGGAAGCCCGGCAGAAAGCGGGTAAACTACGTGTAGAAGGAGGGGGACGCGTTGATTCCGACAAAAAAAGAAATCATTCTGTTTCTCCTCATCGCGTTCGGGTTCTCATGGCTGACGTGGTGGGGGCTGTATATGTGGACCGGATTACCGATCCAGGTGATTGTCGTGATTGGGGCGTTCGGTCCAAGTCTGGCAGGGAGCTATATGGCGTTTCGAGAGAATGGCTGGTCAGGAGTGAAGACGCTTTGGAAGCGAGGGTTCGAGTGGAAGATGTCCGTTCGCTATTACGCGTTCGGGCTCTTGTTCCTGCCTGTGTTGTTTTTGATTGCCCATTGGTGGTCCGATGCCGATGGCGCGTCGTTACTGGAACGTCCATGGCTCGTTGTTCCCTATTTCCTCTACATGTTGTTCCTTGGAGGAACAATCCAAGAAGAGTACGGGTGGCGCGGATATTTGCTCGATGCGTTTCAACTGAAAGTCACGCCCGTCAAGGCGAGCCTGTTCGTCGGCGTCATCTGGGCGGGCTGGCATATTCCGCTCTTCTTCATGGAGGGGACGGGGCAGTCATTGATCCCGTTTTGGGCGTATGGCTCGGCAATTCTGGCGTTCACGTTTATCATTTCGTGGCTCTATAACGTCACGACGATGAACTTATGGTCCGTGTTCCTATTGCACACGATGTTCAACGTCTCGTTCACGCTCGTTCCGTTAATTGAACCGGGCGCGTTCCCGATTGGATTTCTTCACTTGACGCTGTTACTCCTTACGACCGCGATCATCCTCGTCTGGCAGACACACGGCCATCTCGGTTATGATCACCTCGAGCAACTCGAAGCGGTCGAAGGATCGCATCAAGCGAACGTTACACCCAATCGGGACGCGGGTAAAGACTAGCACGTACAATTCAGGACTAGAGGGAAGTGGAGACATTGAACTTTCGCCCGCTTGACCGCGAAGACGTCAAACCGCTCCAACGACTGTTCATGGAGAGTCTGAGTGACTTGATTCGGCGAGAACAGTTTGAGGATGCCGATCTATTGGATGAAGAAGTAGAGCGATTGAACACGACCGTTCAGGACAGTTTCGAGGACGAGTCCGTTCAAATTTTCGTTGTCGTAAAAGACGGCGTCATCGTGGGCACAGCGGCGATTTTACCTCCCAATGACATCATTACTGCCCATATCGACGTCGAACCGAACACGCCAGAAGTCGGTTGCATGTATGTGTCGCCTACGTCCCAACGTCAAGGGGTAGGTCACTTCTTGATTGAGAACATCAAACGACAATTGTCAGCGAACGGACAGACGGCGTTTTACTTGGATGCTGGCTTCCCGACGTCTCAAGCCTATTGGGAAAAGCGGCTCGGGCCGCCGACGTTGACGCTTGACCATTACTGGGGACCTGGCGCACCGCATAAGATTTGGCGTTGCACGACTACAGAAAAAGAGACCTGATTCGCATATGCGGTCAGGTCTCTTGCTTATTTATAAGTGCTCATGAATTGATGAATCCCAGAAGCGGTGGCGTCTGCCATCCGTTGCCGGTAAGTGATGCTCGTCAAATGCGAGCGGTCGTTCGCGTTGCTGATGAACCCGTATTCGACGAGTGTCGAAGGGACGCTGTTCTTTCCGACGACATAAACGTTTTGATACTTCACGCCACGGTTACGGATTGTCGGGATACGTGCACCGAGTTCACGGTTGATGGCCGCTCCTAGACTCCGGCTAGCCGAGATGTATGGGTTCGTCGTATAGCTTTCTCCGGTCGGCACGAGTACTTCATGACCGTGGTAAGACGTGTTCGTCGAAGAGTTGTTGTGAATGCTGACAAAGGCGCTACCTTTATACGACTTCGTCAATTCGACGCGTTGTGCGAGCGACAAGTAGACATCGTTCGTGCGTGTCATCCGTGCGTTATAGCCATATGTATTCGAGAGCGTACTCGCGAGACGTGCGGCAATATCGAATGCAATCACTTTTTCGTAAGATGAGCCGTAGACAGCTCCAGGATCGTTTCCACCGTGTCCGGCATCAATCACAATCGTACGTCCCGTACCCGTGGACGTCGTCGGTGTCGTCGTCGTGGCTGGTTTCAAATACTGGGAAGCGACGTAGCCCGTCTTCCCACCGTAACTGACCTTATACCAAGAGCCGTACTTGCTGACATACTTGACGGTCGAGCCGTTCGGGATGGTCATCAATACCTTGCTCCACGAGGCAGCCGTCAAACGCATGTTCAAGTTGACCGTTGTTTGGTAGGAGGTTGTCGATGTCGTCGTGGTCGGGGCTCCTGTGGCTGATAAGTACTGGGAAGCCACATAGCCCGTTTTCCCATTGTAGCTGACCTTATACCAAGAGCCGTAGCGGCTGACGTACTTGACAGTGGCGCCGTTCGGGATGGTCATCAAGACCGTGCTCCATGAGGCTGCCGTCAATCGCATGTTCAAATTGACTGTTGTTTTGTAGTACGAAGCTGAACTCGGCGTGATTGTCGACGCGCTCGATACTTTTACGTACTGCGAAGCGACGTAGCCGGTTTTTCCGCCGTAACTGACTTTGTACCAAGACCCGTACGTGCTGACATATTTGACGGACGCCCCGGATGGAATCGTTAGAAGAATCGGACTCCAAGTGGCGGCACTCAAACGAAGGTTCAAGTTAGCTGTCGTCGTGTAGGTCGAGGCAGCTTCGACACGGCTCGATTCGAAACCGGTCGGCGTCAAGTCGAATGGGGCGATGGCCATGCCACCAATGACAAGGGAAGAGCTAAGCAACAGTTTCAAGTTCCAAGATGGTTTCGTTCGGTTCAATCGAGATCCGCTCCTTTGTTCGTCGTTCATATGAAATAGCTGTGAAATGAAATCGTCATCATGTCTCCGTTATTATATAAGGAAACAAGAAAAAAATGGAGGTTAATATGTAAATTGTTTTACTTTTTTTCTAAAAGTTTATTTCCAGAGATTCGGAAATAAAAAAGAGACGCGCAAGGGCGTCTCTTTTGAAGGATTAGGCAAGAGGTGAAGAGTCTTTAGAAGCGACTTGGTTAGTTGGCAAGCTCCAGAGGCGTGGGAAATCCTCAGCTGCGACTTGGTTAGTCGGCAAGCTCCAGAGGCGTGGGAAATCCTCAGCTGCGACTTGGTTAGTCGGCAAGCTCCAAAGGCGTGGGAAATCCTCGGCTGCGACTTGGTTAGCCGGCAAGCTCCAGAGGCGTGGGAAATCCTCGGCTGCGACTTGGTTAGTCGGCAAGCTCCAAAGGCGTGGGAAATCCTCAGCTGCGACTTGGTTAGTCGGCAAGCTCCAGAGGCGTGGAAAATCCTCGGCTGCGACTTGGTTAGTCGGCAAGCTCCAGAGGCGTGGGAAATCCTCAGCTGCGACTTGGTTAGCCGGCAAGCTCCAGAGGCGTGGGAAATCTTCAGCGGCCAATTCTTCTGATGTGAACGGATTTTCTGAAATTAGCGGCTTTGAAATTCCGAAAAGAAGAAGTAAAGCTAATGAAACAATTAGCGCATTTTTGAATTTTTTCATAAATAGTACCTCTTTTCTAGGTTGTATGCTGTGTATTTTTCCGTATATAAACAATATATGACGTAAAGGTACTATTTGGCAATCATTCGAGATGTGGTTGATTCAATTTTAAGGCTGTTAAAACTTGACGAGATTGAAGGATAGCTGATTCAAATATAGAGCCTCGGTAATCTTTTGAATAAACAGGTTCGTGAATTTCAATCATGTTATCAACATCTGAATTGGTAATTGGTAAAACAGAGCATTTTGATTTTTGGCTTAGAATCGCACTACATAGAGGATGTTCTTCATGGTTATTATAATCCTCGTCAACTCCAGGCTTCCATGCAAATGAAACCTCTGGTAAAACATACAGTAAATCACCATCGTGCAGTTTTTCTACACACGTTTCAATCAGGGCTTTTTCACACTGATCTGCGTTTAAATATCCTATAGAAGATCTAAATGGATAAATACTTTTCATACTTCTTTTCAAAATAGTTAACGAGAGTTCGGGACCAATAACCCATATTTTTTTTGAAGAATAAGTTTCGCTTAATATGCGTGCGATTAAATTTGGTAAAGTTTGATAATAATCGATGTGGAATGCATTTATGATAATACCTTTAGAATCTTGTAAGAGAGTTGATAGATTATCAAGGCCTCTAAACTGTTTTTGATCTGAGGGGGTAAATAATGCATCGATTGTAGGTAAGTTTCTTGTTGTAAAATAGATGCGTGGCTTTACATAATCTCTAGCGAGGAGATTACTAAGTTTACTCATTTAGATGACCTCCTTTAGTTTATGCCCTATGTCTTGCTTTTTATCATGGATGGAATAAACTTTAAATGAGACAGTCTGTTAAAACTAACAAAATTCCCTTTTTGGGATTAGTTAAATTCTATCATGGATAAAAGGACTAGTGATTTTGTATCGTTTGGGAAAATAGACGCTTAAAACCTTTGAAAATCGACCATTTATAAGTCTGATTTTCCTAGATGAGATGAAATTTGATGAAAATCGGGTCTAAAGTATTATAAAAAGAGTCCAGGAGATGCTACTGCATGCAAAATAATTATGGGAATTTGATTAAAGTAGAGCGTCTGCGCCGTAATATGAAACAGTCAGTTTTAGCCCGTGGAATATGTTCTATCTCATATTTAAGTAAAATTGAAAATAATCAGACCATACCTAGTGAGGAAGTATTAGAACTAATTTTTAGGAAGTTAGACTTAGACATTCCTCTGTACGTAACAGTAACTGAAGCGGAAATTGAAAAGATTAGGCTAGAAATCACCAGATTAATGAAAGAAGCCATCTTATCTAGAAAGCCTAAAGAAACTGCGGACAACCTGAAGAGAATAGAGCGATATAAAAACGATCATAGGATTTACAAACACAAACCTCTATATATATTAATGTTATTAGTGTTAGCTCGATTTGATTTTATGCCTGGTGGAAAAGAAGGATATTTAACTGAATTAGAATGGCTACAAGATCAGTTCACTTCCGAAGATCGTATGCGGTTTAACGTTCTAAAGGCTTTAAAATCTTTTTCTTTAAACGATAAAGACACCGCCTTGTCTCTTATGCAACAAGTAAGAGACGAGTTGGATACAACATATTTAGAAGAATGGGAAATAGCAGATATCAATTACATCATTGGTGGAATGTATTATAAATACACTGATTATCTTCAAACAATCGAACACGTTACTACAGCTTTGACATACTTTAAAGATAATTTTTATGTGGAACGGGTTATCGAATGCCACTTAATTATTGGATTAGCATTCAAAAGAAGAAAAAGATTTAATGAATCATTGTCCCATTACCAAAAGGCAATAAAGGCTGCTGGAGCTACTGATTTAAAAGGGTATTATGGGATGCTATACAATAACACAGGAGAAATTTATTCTTTGCAAGGAAACCGAGAACTTGCATTAGAATATTTCCTGAAAGGATTAGAATATAAAGTAGAAACCAAAAGTAAGTTACTAAGTATTCTTTCTTTAATTGAGGAATACTCTATTCGGGATAATGCGAAAGAAGTACTTGATTGGGTAGAAAAGGGAGAAAATATCATTAAAGAAGCTGGTATACAGGAAAACCTAGACGAATTTATATACCACTTTGGAGTCTTCCGTGATAAATACACTCATGGAAACAGTAAAGAATTGATTGAAAGTTTGAAAAAGGCAGTTCACTATTTTGAGTCGTCTGATGATTATCATTACACAAACAAATACGCACTTTGGTTAGCGCGTGAGCTACGTGAAAATGGGAAGTATAAACTATCCACTGAATACTATGAAAAATCCATTGCGATTATGTCTCGATGGGATTAACGCCTCTCGAGGCGTTCTTTTTTTTGCACAAAAAAAGAGACGCCCGAATCGTCTCTTGTCGTTTTATGGAGTGGTGAAATAATGAATCGTCCAAATCGGTTCGTTCATCAACGCTTCATCTTCCACATGGCCCATTTGCACTTGTTGGAGCAAGTGAATGATGTGCTTTTGTAAATTGGCGTCGTGTGAGCCGCTCGTCAAAATCCCATCTTCACTCGCGATGATATAAAATCCACCCAATCGCAACGGAATATGATTTCTTACAATCGACACGGCAGTCTGAAGTTCAGCTTGCCCGCCCTGCAGTGGCACGTTTATATCAAAACGGCCCCATTGTTTAAAGTCGCCTACTTCTGAAAACGGTGGGTCGCGATGATCCAACTCCATGACCTCCAATCTTGTCTGTCTCTTCCTTACTAGTATAGCTCTTTTTTTAAATTTTACCTGCGAGAATAATGGGAAGGGTGTAGTGACGTCGCCTCAGGTTCTCGGTGTTACTCTTTTTCTAGATTATGCCAAAACATTCCTGCAAAAAAGAGAAGCAATAATATAAAAAACACGACCGGAATGAATCCGGCCGCGCTCATTGATGAATCGCCTCTTTTGACGTCGGGAGCTCACAAATAAAGGTGCTACCTTCACCGTAGATCGATTCGACATGTAAATGTCCGTCGTGCGCTTTGGCGATCTCTTTACAGATGGCGAGACCGAGGC
Organism: Exiguobacterium sp. FD-YE-25-4; assembly: GCF_057004685.1. Lineage (NCBI taxonomy): Bacteria > Bacillati > Bacillota > Bacilli > Caryophanales > Exiguobacterium > Exiguobacterium sp. FD-YE-25-4. Next base: position 498,753 of record NZ_CM168041.1, read on the forward strand.
CCGTTCCGCCGATTTTCCGGCGGTCCGAGTTGTCGACTCGGTAAAACTTCCCGAACAAGTTCGGCAAGGCGGAAGAAGGGATCCCCATCCCGTTATCCCGGACTTTCATGACGACTTGTCCTTCGAGTCGTTCCAACGAGACGAGCACGTTGCCGCCTTCAGGTGAATACTTGATGGCGTTACTGAGCAAGTTACCAAGCAACTGCCGCATTCCTTCTAAATCAGCTTCGATTTTGAAGTCTTGTCCGACGTCGGCATCGAGGTGTAAATGATGCGAGTCGGTCGTTTCTTGATAGAAGCTGATGCTGTCACGAGCAAGTTCGAGAAGGTCAACCGTTTCCCATTCAAACGTCTGTTTCCCGGCCTCCATCTTTTGCAGGTCGAGGAAGTCGTTTACCAAGTAGGAGAGACGCTTCGCTTCGTCATGGATGGTCTTCAAATACAATTCGCGACGGCTTTCTTTCAAGTCGCGCTCGAGCATCAATTCTGTAAACCCATAAATGGAAGATAACGGAGTTCGTAATTCGTGAGAAACCGTCGAGACGAGCTCCGACTTCATTCGGTCGATCTCGGTCTCGGCCGTCACATCACGCAACACGAGCATCGTGCCGTGTATCTTCCCATCCCGGTAAATGCTCTCGGCGTATACTTGGAGGAAGCAATCACCTTGGTCAAGGGAAATCGAGAGGCCATCTTCCGGTGGTTCTTGGTCGAACACACGCTCGACGTAACTGATGAAGAGGTCTTGTTGGTCGACCCGTTCGGCGAACTGTTCGATATCGATCGACAAGGTCGTCAGTTCCTCATAACCCGCGTACTCGAATTGGAGCTCATCGAACATGCGGATAAAGGCGCGGTTGCCGACAATCGTGTCTTCCTCATAATTGAAGTAGAGGATGGCTTCGCGCACTGAGTTGATCAGTTGCGCCGTCTCTTTCCGGTCTTGTTGCATTTGGCGATACAGTCGGGTCCGCAATAGCGAGATAGCCAACTGATTCGCAAATGCGTTCAGTTCCGACGTTTCACTCGCGTCGAACGGCTCGTCATAACATGCCAAGTACAAGCAACCGATCATCGTCCCATCTGACGGGTCTTTCACGGGGATGACCGTCTCGTGGATGTAATACGGATAACCGTGAATCTGATCAGCCACTTTCTTCGATGTCGCTTCTAGCGATTTCGAGATCATGACGCGTTTTAACAAGAGCGACTGCACCTTTAAATCTTCTTGTTGTTCTGTCGTCATCCCTTTTGGTACGACGGATGTGATTTCATCGTCTTTGATTAGGAGGACCGCCCCGAACTCAGCCTCGGTCAACCAGACGATCTTTTCGATGACAGCAGAGTAGTCTAATAACGACTCCTTTGAAGCGAGTACTTCGATCAGTTCGTTACGATACTTCAATTTTGTCTCGTTTTGTTTAGACGCCTCGAGCACCGACTGCATCTCTTGTTGCTTCGCATGCATTTTCTCATTTTGTCCGACCATTCGTTTAATCAATGGACGGCCGATTAATAAAATAGCAGTGATAAACATGACTAACCCGGTCATCCAAATCCAACGTAACGTCAAAAGTTCGTTTGGCGAGACGTTATCATCCCGAACAAACCAAGCCGCGATTGCCGTTAAAAAGAGACTGACGATACAGACCCCATACAGGATGCCGAGTATTTGACGACTGTTCAATTGTTCAATCCACTTGCCCATAATACGCTCTACTTCCTTCCTTAACTAAAACCATCTCCAATTCAATCGTCATAACCGAAATATACAAAAAGAAAAATCAGATGAACACCGAACTGCTCAAGCGATGTGCCATCAGATGATTGTCTGTTTAATTGTCATATCTAGACGGATATACCCCGTATTTCATCATCCTACACATTCCGATGTGCTCACGTTTGACACGTCCGCTGTGAACGGGATAGTTTGAACCTATAGTCGAATCCAAAGGAGTGCTATCGTATGCTATCGATTGAACCTTCAGCTTTAACCGAACGTGACGCGTATAAATTTTTGATTGGAAGTGTCGTACCGCGCCCAATCGCATTTGTGACGACGCGAAACGGAGAGACGATTAATGCCGCTCCGTTCAGTTATTTCAATATCGTCGCTTCCGAACCACCACTTCTCTCGGTGTCGGTTCAACGGAAGGACGGTGTCATGAAAGACACGGCTCGTAACGCTGTCGCGACCGAAGAACTCGTCATCCATATCGTAGACGAAACGAATGTGACCCTCGTCAATGAGACGGCAGCCAATCTAGGACCCGAGGAAAGCGAACTCGAGCGGACGGCCTTCACCATCGTGCCTAGCGACGTCGTGAAGACACCGGGTGTGAAAGAAGCCAAAATCCGGATGGAGTGTAAACTTCATCATCACGTTCCAATCGAACACGATGGCGTCGTGACAGCGGACTTGTTGATCGCTCGCGTCGTCCGTTTTCACATCGAGCCAGCGCTTTATCATGCTGGACGCATCGATGCGGAACAACTGGCGCCGGTCAGTCGTCTCGCCGGCAACTTTTATGCGACCCTCGGGGACACTTTTGAAATCGAACGACCAAAATAAACGTCATGGCGCCTGCTCAAATCAGAGACAAGGCGCCTTTTTTCGGGTAAAGAATGGAAAACCGATTGGCATGATGGTTTTCTTTCACACGAGCGCTTGAATATGTCACAATAAAGTCAGAACATTCAATTTTCGAACGCATCAGCGATTAGAGAAAAAAGGGGAGTCGGCTATGTCCTATCGTCCAGCCATTCAATCGATCATCAATGCCATTGAAACGGTGATCGTCGGGAAAGAAGATGTCATCGCAAAAAGTTTGACTGCGTTGCTTGCCGGAGGTCACGTGTTGTTAGAAGACGTGCCCGGGGTCGGGAAGACGATGCTCGTTCGTACGTTCAGTCGTGCCATTGATTTGGATTTTAAACGCGTTCAGTTCACTCCGGACATGTTGCCGTCCGACTTGACGGGGATCTCGATGTACAATCAAAAGACAAAAGAGTTCGAGTACCGTCCGGGACCTTTGATGGGGAACATCGTCTTGGCTGATGAAATCAACCGGACCTCTCCGAAAACGCAGTCGGCGTTACTCGAGGCGATGGCGGAGCGCAGTGTGACCGTCGATGGGGAAGTCAAAATCTTACCTTCCCCGTTCTTCGTCATGGCGACACAAAACCCGATTGAACATGAAGGAACATACCCGCTCCCGGAAGCCCAGCTCGACCGATTCCTTCTTAAAATCGAGATGGGGTACCCGTCGTTCAATGAAGAAATCTCTTTGTTGACCCGTTTCGAAAAGGCAGAGCCGCTCGAGGCGCTCCAAAGTGTCATCACGAAACACGAAGTCGAACAGATGCAGCGTGACGTGCGTGACGTGCATGTCTCGAGTGCGGTCAAACAGTATATCGTCCGCTTGATCCATGAGTCGCGCAACGACCCTAACACGTACCTCGGGGGTAGTCCGCGTGCGACGCTCGCTCTGATGAAGGCAGCTCAGGCGTGGGCGTATATCCATAACCGTGATTTCGTCTTGCCAGATGACGTGAAGGCGCTCGCGGGTAGTGTGCTCGGTCACCGTATCTTGTTGACGGCAGAGGCGCGTTATAAAGGGAAAACGGCCGAACAGCTCGTCAAAGGTTGGCTCGACTCGCTACCGGTCCCGATGGATCGTGAGGTCAAAGAAGTATGAAAAATTGGATGAAGCTGTTCCTCGTGTGGGCGGCGGCATTCGGACTTTACGCGTTCGCCCGGATCGAAGGGAGTATCGTCGCCTCGACACTTTGGTGGTCATTTTTCGTTTTGGCGGCGTATTGGACAATCTTTATGATTTACCCGGTCACGGCAGCCAACGTCTCGCGGCGAATCACGACCAAACGACTCGTCTCGGGCCAAACGATGGACGTAGAACTGCAAGTGGAGCGGAAGTATCCGTTTCTTGTCGGGGTCGTCACGTTAGAAGAGACACCGCCGCCTCGTCTCGCTACATCGACGGACGTGATTGTTACTCCGGTCGACCGCTTTTTTCGGCGAACAGAGACGGTGCATTACGAAATCGAACAGATCCGCCGGGGGATCCACGTTTTCGATCGGACGGTCCTTCACGTACGTGACGTGTTCGGGCTGTTCGATCGTAAACGGACGTTGCGGCTCGAGACGGTCGTCGAAGTGTCGCCGGCTGAACTTCCGTTCGATTTGCCGCGTGATGAGCAGGTCGGTGGGCGTGGCGAACAGTACCGGCGCACGCGGACATATACAGAAGTAGCGAACACGACGAGCGGTGTCCGGGAATACGCGGCCGGTGACCGCATCGGCCGGATTGATTGGAAGGCCTCGGCTCGTCGAGGCAACTTGATGACGAAAACGTTCGATCAAGAGCAGGAGAAAAAACTATCGCTCGTCTTCGTCCCGTCCACATCTGCCGGACACGAAGAAGCGTTCGAACGATCACTGTCGTTACTCGTCGGCGCGATTCGGCAACTTGAACGGAAAAACTTGCCGTTTGAACTGTACGTCATCGAAGAACAGGTCCGTCTATTTCATTTGCCGGACCAAAGCGCCGAGGTCGGGCATTACTTGCTGACGGCGACGCCAGAACCGGAAGGGCGTCTCGTTGAACGAGTGAAGCGTAACTTGCCGCAAGAGGTCGGAAACTTGATTTTAATCAGCCCGCTCGAGACGAAATGGGTACGCGAAATCATGAATGAGACCCAAGGCAGCTATCACTTGTACACGGCGAACGAGGTGACGACATGACGATGTGGGTGAAACGGATTGTCTATACGGCACTTGCCGCTTACTTGTTGTCGTTTTGGGTCGAGCCGATTGTCGGGAGTACGACGTTCGACGTCAATTGGCCGTTCCTGTTTTTACTCCTCGTACCGATGTTTGCGAGCTTGTTGCCTTGGTATGGGTTCATCGCCGTGGTTGTCCTCAACTTCTTTACCATCTTGTACGTGTATCACGGAAGTATCTTAGATTGGTTTGGGCTCTGGCTAGAAGATTTGAGTGGCGTGCTGAGTGGGGCTTTACCAGAAGAAGCGATTTTCTTCTCGGCGATGGCGCTCATCGGTGTCCTGTTCGCCATCTTGGTCGGACGGACGTATCCAAGCTATGGTTTCGTCCTCGGGATGATCGTCTCGACGCTCGGATTGATGGCGTACTTTGACACATGGACGCTTTATGACGGAGAAGGAAAAATACTACTTGCGATTTTAGCGTCACTCTTATTACTCTTCGTCACGGATTTGGCGAAACGGCCGAGCAAGTCGCTCGTCCGCTATGTCAGTATCGCTCTCCTCGCTTCGGTCGTGTTGGCGCTCGCGAGCGTGTCGCCGACGATTGAAGGGGACTGGTCCGATCGGTTGACGACGAGTTTCCAAAACGCTGGCAATGATGAAGGGTCAGGCAGCGGTCGAGTCGGCTACGGGGTGAACGATGAGCAACTCGGTGGACCGTTCGAACAGGATGACGGGATCGTCTTCATCGCCCGTGGTGTACCGGCACGCTACTGGCGCATCGAATCAAAAGAGATTTACACCGGTAAAGGTTGGGTCGAGTCCCCGGTCCTCGACTCGGACTACAACCGCGGCCAGCTCGTCGACCCGGACGTCGATACGACGCCTGAACAGGCGCTGCTCCGATTCGACCGGCGTCAAACGTTCGTCCCGTATGGCGGGGAGTATCCACAAGCGACCGAGACGGACAATGGGACCGAATTCAGGGTCGGCAGTATCGAGGAGCCGTTCCCGAACGAGACGATTCACATCCGTCCGTCCGGAAAGATCGTCTTCGACAATGATGGCCAAACGACGCCGCAGACGATTCAACTTCGCTACAGCGTCCCTTCCTTCACTGAAGAGCAACTGGCATTGAACGAACCGGTAACGACGTTGACGGAAGAAGAGCGGCAGGCGTACTTACAACTACCGGATTCGCTTCCGGACCGTGTTCGTGACTTGGCGGCTGACATCACGGCTGACAGCGAGAGTCCTTACGAGGACGCCCAAGCCGTTCAGGGGTACTTCCAATCTGGAGAATTCCAATACAACACGGAAGACGTCGCCGTCCCGGAAGGGGATACCGATTACGTCGATCAATTTTTGTTTGATACGTTGATCGGGTACTGCGACAACTTCTCGACCTCGGCCGCTGTCCTTCTACGGGCGAGCGGGGTGCCGACGCGTTGGGTCAAAGGCTTCACGATGGGTGATGCGCGCGGGGTCATTCAAGGGGAAGAAGAATACACGGTCCGGAACCGTCACGCTCACTCATGGGTAGAATATTTCGTGGAAGGCGCAGGCTGGGTCCCGCTTGAGGCGACGATCAGTTTCTCGGACGCCAACTTACTTCAAATCGAGACAGAGGACGAAACGAATTCAGAAGACCCGGCAGCCAACGATCCACAAGCATCGCAAGACAATGAGCAGACGAACCGTCCACAGGAAGATTTGGCACTCGATGATGTCACATCAGGTGAGGCGGCAACGGAGAATTGGAATATGCCGGTCTGGGGTTGGGTGTTGATTGTCTTTACGGTCGCCGTTCTCGTATGGAACCGAAAATCGATTGAACGCCTCGTCATGATGCTTTGGTGGACACGGCGTCCATTGAATGAAAATCGACTCGTCGCCATGCACCGATATCTAGTTAAACGACTCCGCGGAGCAGGCTTCAAAGTCGACGGGCGCACGCCGTCAGAACTCGCTGCAGAGGTCGATGCCTATTATGAGTCGACCGAAATGACGAGATTGACCCGTCTGTTCGAGCAAAGTATCTATGCCGACCAAACACCGAATTCAAAATATAAAGAATATTGGAAAATCATGATTCGTCGAATTATGAGTTGAAGTAGGCGGATGCATACAGTAAGATAGACGCATTAGTTAGATAATTGAACAGCATTCCTTCGTATATACTCGCGAATTGGCGCGAGAGTCTCTACCGGACCACCGTAAATGGACCGACTATGAAGGAGCACGTTTCGTATACACAGAAAAGGGCGTGCTTCTTCTTCGGTTTAGTGAATCCGTGGGAGAAGCTCGCTCTTTTTTTGAGAAGAAGGCAGAAAGGTGGAGGTTTTGTGAAAATAGAACAAGAGATGATTTTGGTGCTCGACTTTGGAGGCCAGTACAACCAGTTGATCACACGTCGTGTGCGTGACCTTGGCGTATATAGTGAGCTTCATTCCCACAAGATGACCGCTGCTGAGATTCGTGAACTGGCTCCGGCCGGTATTATTTTCTCGGGTGGCCCGAACAGTGTGTACGCGGAAGGCGCATATCGCTGTGACCCAGAAATTTTCGAACTCGGGATTCCGATTTTCGGGATCTGTTACGGCATGCAGCTCATGACGCATCACTTCGGTGGACGTGTCGAGCGGGCCGCACATCGTGAATACGGGAAAGCGACGCTCTTCTCGACACCGGAAGCGTCGGCCCTCTACAAGGATCTTCCAGTGGAACATACTGTTTGGATGAGTCACGGTGACCTCGTCATGGAAGCACCGCCAGGATTTATCGTTGATGGGACGAACCCTTCTTGTCCGGTCGCCTCAATCAAGAGTGATGACCTCAAGATGTATGGGGTGCAGTATCACCCGGAAGTCCGTCACTCGGAGTACGGAAACGACATCTTGAAAAACTTCATCTATGAAGTGTGTGGTGCCAAAGGCGAATGGTCGATGGAAAACTTTATCGACATCGAAGTCGAGAAGATTCGTGAAATCGTCGGTGACAAGCAAGTTCTTTGTGCCTTGTCAGGTGGTGTTGACTCATCGGTCGTGGCGGCGCTCGTTCACCGCGCGATCGGCGACCAGTTGACATGTATGTTCGTCGACCATGGTTTGCTCCGTAAAAACGAAGCGGACAGTGTCATGAAGACGTTCGCAGATGGCTTTAATATGAAAGTCATTAAGATTGATGCACAGGAGCGTTTCATGGCCAAACTTGCCGGTGTTTCAGATCCGGAACAAAAACGAAAAATCATCGGCAACGAGTTCATCTACGTGTTTGACGAAGAAGCGTCTAAACTTGTGGACATGGACTTCCTTGCCCAAGGTACGCTCTACACGGATATCATCGAGAGTGGAACAGATACGGCACAAACGATCAAGTCGCACCATAACGTCGGTGGACTTCCGGAAGATATGAACTTCACGTTGATCGAGCCGCTCAACACGCTCTTTAAAGACGAAGTACGTGAACTCGGTACTGAACTCGGATTGCCAGACTATATCGTATGGCGCCAACCGTTCCCGGGACCAGGTCTTGGCATTCGTGTTCTCGGTGAAATCACAGAAGAGAAACTCGAAATCGTGCGCGAATCTGATGCGATTTTGCGTGAAGAAGTGAAGAAAGCCGGTCTCGAACGTGACATTTGGCAATATTTCACGGTTCTTACACCGATTCGTTCAGTCGGCGTCATGGGCGACGAGCGGACGTATGACTATGCCGTCGGCGTCCGTGCCGTCACATCAATTGATGGGATGACTTCGGATTGGGCCCGCATCCCATGGGATGTACTCGAGAAGATTTCGGTCCGTATCGTCAACGAAGTCAGTCACGTCAACCGTGTCCTGTACGACATCACATCGAAGCCACCAGCAACAATCGAGTGGGAATAATAGGCAGAGGGGGGCAATCCTCTCTGTTTTTATATGGAAAAACCGAACATTAGAATGAAATATTTGATTAAAATCCGTCATTACTGTTGACATTCATTTTTGACGTTGTTAAGATAAA
>NZ_CM168041.1:512500-515000 GCF_057004685.1 Exiguobacterium sp. FD-YE-25-4
AGTTCCGGAGGTAGAGCACTGATTGGACTAGGGGCCCCCACAGGGTTACCGAATTCAGTCAAACTCCGAATGCCGGCAACTTGTACTCGGGAGTCAGACTGCGAGTGATAAGATCCGTAGTCGAAAGGGAAACAGCCCAGACCATCAGCTAAGGTCCCCAAGTGTATGTTAAGTGGAAAAGGATGTGGCGTTGCACAGACAACTAGGATGTTGGCTTAGAAGCAGCCATCATTCAAAGAGTGCGTAATAGCTCACTAGTCGAGTGACGCCGCGCCGAAAATGTAACGGGGCTAAACATACCACCGAAGCTATGGATCCCGTAAGGGATGGTAGGGGAGCGTTCCAAGCAGCAGTGAAGCGGTATCGTGAGGAGCCGTGGAGCGCTTGGAAGTGAGAATGCCGGTGTGAGTAGCGAAAAGAGGGGTGAGAATCCCCTCCGTCGAAAGCCCAAGGTTTCCTGAGGAAGGCTCGTCCGCTCAGGGTTAGTCTGGACCTAAGCCGAGGCCGAAAGGCGTAGGCGATGGACAACAGGTTGATATTCCTGTACCGCCGTACCACCGTTTGAACGATGGGGGGACGCAGAAGGATAAGGTAACCGTGCGACTGGAAGTGCACGGACAAGCAGCGAGGCCGTCGGGTTGGCAAATCCGCCCGACACACAAGGCTGAGCTGTGACGTGGAGCCCGTAGGGCGAAGTACCGGATTTCACGCTGCCAAGAAAAGCCTCTAGTAAGGAGGTCGGCGCCAGTACCGTAAACCGACACAGGTAGGCGAGATGAGAATTCTAAGACGCGCGGGATAACTCTCGTTAAGGAACTCGGCAAAATGGTCCCGTAACTTCGGGAGAAGGGACGCTTATGGCAACATAAGCCGCAGTGAATAGGCCCAAACGACTGTTTAGCAAAAACACAGGTCTCTGCTAAATCGCAAGATGAAGTATAGGGGCTGACGCCTGCCCGGTGCTGGAAGGTTAAGGGGATGTGTCATCGCAAGAGAAGCACTGAACCGAAGCCCCAGTAAACGGCGGCCGTAACTATAACGGTCCTAAGGTAGCGAAATTCCTTGTCGGGTAAGTTCCGACCCGCACGAAAGGCGTAACGATTTGGGCACTGTCTCAACGAGAGACCCGGTGAAATCATAGTACCTGTGAAGATGCAGGTTACCCGCGACAGGACGGAAAGACCCCATGGAGCTTTACTACAGCCTGATATTGAGGCTTTGTACGCGATGTACAGGATAGGTGGGAGTTTGTGAAGCCGGAGCGCCAGCTTCGGTGGAGACACCCTTGGGATACCACCCTTTGCGTATAGAGTCTCTAACTCGCAGCCGTGATCCGGCTGGAGGACCGTGTCAGGTGGGTAGTTTGACTGGGGCGGTCGCCTCCTAAACAGTAACGGAGGCGCCCAAAGGTTCCCTCAGAATGGTTGGAAATCATTCGAAGAGTGCAAAGGCAGAAGGGAGCTTGACTGCGAGACCTACAAGTCGAGCAGGGACGAAAGTCGGGCTTAGTGATCCGGTGGTTCCGCATGGAAGGGCCATCGCTCAACGGATAAAAGCTACCCTGGGGATAACAGGCTGATCTCCCCCAAGAGTCCACATCGACGGGGAGGTTTGGCACCTCGATGTCGGCTCATCGCATCCTGGGGCTGGAGTAGGTCCCAAGGGTTGGGCTGTTCGCCCATTAAAGCGGTACGCGAGCTGGGTTCAGAACGTCGTGAGACAGTTCGGTCCCTATCCGTCGTGGGCGCAGGAAATTTGAGGAGAGCTGTCCTTAGTACGAGAGGACCGGGATGGACGCACCGCTGGTGTACCAGTTGTTCCGCCAGGAGCATCGCTGGGTAGCTACGTGCGGACGGGATAAGTGCTGAAAGCATCTAAGCATGAAGCCCCCTCCGAGATGAGATTTCCCTTTGAGCAATCAAGAAAGACCCCTCAGAGACGATGAGGTAGATAGGTCATGGGTGGAAGCACGGCGACGTGTGGAGCTGAATGATACTAATCGGTCGAGGCTTTGATCTAGTCTAACGGTTTGTATGAATTGATGAGTCTTCAGTTTTGAGAGAACAATCTCTTAAAAAAGAGTTGACATTATGTTAAGATAATGTTAATCTCATATATGTCTGGTGGCGATAGCGAAGCGGCCACACCCGTTCCCATGCCGAACACGGAAGTTAAGCGCTTCAGCGCCGAAAGTAGTTGGGGGTCTCCCCCTGTGAGGATAGGACGTTGCCAGGCATTACATATTTGGAGGATTAGCTCAGCTGGGAGAGCACCTGCCTTACAAGCAGGGGGTCGGCGGTTCGATCCCGTCATCCTCCACCATTTACACCTGCCGGTGTAGCTCAGTTGGTAGAGCATCTGACTTGTAATCAGAGGGTCGAGGGTTCGAATCCTTTCGCCGGCACCATTTTTAAAATAGTCTACCGCATTAATTATACCTTGCCGGGGTGGCGGAATTGGTAGACGCACAGGACTTAAAATCCTGCGAGGGTTTCCTCGT
>NZ_CM168041.1:517500-730000 GCF_057004685.1 Exiguobacterium sp. FD-YE-25-4
CTGTAGCCGAAATCGTATCCCCTCCAGAGTGGATCCTGAGTACGGCGGGACACGTGAAACCCCGTCGGAATCCGGGAGGACCATCTCCCAAGGCTAAATACTTCCTAGTGACCGATAGTGAACCAGTACCGTGAGGGAAAGGTGAAAAGCACCCCGGAAGGGGAGTGAAACAGATCCTGAAACCGTATGCCTACAAGTAGTCAGAGCCCGTTAACGGGTGATGGCGTGCCTTTTGTAGAATGAACCGGCGAGTTACGATGGCGGGCGAGGTTAAGCCGATGAGGCGGAGCCGCAGCGAAAGCGAGTCTGAATAGGGCGCATCAGTCCGTCGTCGTAGACCCGAAACCAGGTGATCTACCCATGTCCAGGATGAAGGTCAGGTAACACTGACTGGAGGTCCGAACCCACGCACGTTGAAAAGTGCGGGGATGAGGTGTGGGTAGCGGTGAAATGCCAATCGAACCTGGAGATAGCTGGTTCTCCCCGAAATAGCTTTAGGGCTAGCCTCGAGGTGAAGAGTTCCGGAGGTAGAGCACTGATTGGACTAGGGGCCCCCACAGGGTTACCGAATTCAGTCAAACTCCGAATGCCGGCAACTTGTACTCGGGAGTCAGACTGCGAGTGATAAGATCCGTAGTCGAAAGGGAAACAGCCCAGACCATCAGCTAAGGTCCCCAAGTGTATGTTAAGTGGAAAAGGATGTGGCGTTGCACAGACAACTAGGATGTTGGCTTAGAAGCAGCCATCATTCAAAGAGTGCGTAATAGCTCACTAGTCGAGTGACGCCGCGCCGAAAATGTAACGGGGCTAAACATACCACCGAAGCTATGGATCCCGTAAGGGATGGTAGGGGAGCGTTCCAAGCAGCAGTGAAGCGGTATCGTGAGGAGCCGTGGAGCGCTTGGAAGTGAGAATGCCGGTGTGAGTAGCGAAAAGAGGGGTGAGAATCCCCTCCGTCGAAAGCCCAAGGTTTCCTGAGGAAGGCTCGTCCGCTCAGGGTTAGTCTGGACCTAAGCCGAGGCCGAAAGGCGTAGGCGATGGACAACAGGTTGATATTCCTGTACCGCCGTACCACCGTTTGAACGATGGGGGGACGCAGAAGGATAAGGTAACCGTGCGACTGGAAGTGCACGGACAAGCAGCGAGGCCGTCGGGTTGGCAAATCCGCCCGACACACAAGGCTGAGCTGTGACGTGGAGCCCGTAGGGCGAAGTACCGGATTTCACGCTGCCAAGAAAAGCCTCTAGTAAGGAGGTCGGCGCCAGTACCGTAAACCGACACAGGTAGGCGAGATGAGAATTCTAAGACGCGCGGGATAACTCTCGTTAAGGAACTCGGCAAAATGGTCCCGTAACTTCGGGAGAAGGGACGCTTATGGCAACATAAGCCGCAGTGAATAGGCCCAAACGACTGTTTAGCAAAAACACAGGTCTCTGCTAAATCGCAAGATGAAGTATAGGGGCTGACGCCTGCCCGGTGCTGGAAGGTTAAGGGGATGTGTCATCGCAAGAGAAGCACTGAACCGAAGCCCCAGTAAACGGCGGCCGTAACTATAACGGTCCTAAGGTAGCGAAATTCCTTGTCGGGTAAGTTCCGACCCGCACGAAAGGCGTAACGATTTGGGCACTGTCTCAACGAGAGACCCGGTGAAATCATAGTACCTGTGAAGATGCAGGTTACCCGCGACAGGACGGAAAGACCCCATGGAGCTTTACTACAGCCTGATATTGAGGCTTTGTACGCGATGTACAGGATAGGTGGGAGTTTGTGAAGCCGGAGCGCCAGCTTCGGTGGAGACACCCTTGGGATACCACCCTTTGCGTATAGAGTCTCTAACTCGCAGCCGTGATCCGGCTGGAGGACCGTGTCAGGTGGGTAGTTTGACTGGGGCGGTCGCCTCCTAAACAGTAACGGAGGCGCCCAAAGGTTCCCTCAGAATGGTTGGAAATCATTCGAAGAGTGCAAAGGCAGAAGGGAGCTTGACTGCGAGACCTACAAGTCGAGCAGGGACGAAAGTCGGGCTTAGTGATCCGGTGGTTCCGCATGGAAGGGCCATCGCTCAACGGATAAAAGCTACCCTGGGGATAACAGGCTGATCTCCCCCAAGAGTCCACATCGACGGGGAGGTTTGGCACCTCGATGTCGGCTCATCGCATCCTGGGGCTGGAGTAGGTCCCAAGGGTTGGGCTGTTCGCCCATTAAAGCGGTACGCGAGCTGGGTTCAGAACGTCGTGAGACAGTTCGGTCCCTATCCGTCGTGGGCGCAGGAAATTTGAGGAGAGCTGTCCTTAGTACGAGAGGACCGGGATGGACGCACCGCTGGTGTACCAGTTGTTCCGCCAGGAGCATCGCTGGGTAGCTACGTGCGGACGGGATAAGTGCTGAAAGCATCTAAGCATGAAGCCCCCTCCGAGATGAGATTTCCCTTTGAGCAATCAAGAAAGACCCCTCAGAGACGATGAGGTAGATAGGTCATGGGTGGAAGCACGGCGACGTGTGGAGCTGAATGATACTAATCGGTCGAGGCTTTGATCTAGTCTAACGGTTTGTATGAATTGATGAGTCTTCAGTTTTGAGAGAACGATCTCTCTTGTCTGGTGGCGATGGCGAAGTGGTCACACCCGTTCCCATGCCGAACACGGAAGTTAAGCACTTCAGCGCCGAAAGTAGTTGGGGGTCTCCCCCTGTGAGGATAGGACGTCGCCAGGCAAACGGTGGTTCTGGAGCATTCGCTCAAGGGCCGCCGCTTTTTTTATTTATATCGCGATTCAAATGAAAGAGAGGAAGAACAGATGGCCAAAAAAATCAAAGTATACGTCGAGCCAAACGAGACAATCGATGACTGTTTAAATCGAATTGCTCAAATGGGGTATCGCCCGGTACGTAGGATTGAGAAGCCTGTCTTTGAACAAACGGGAACCAAAGACGAACCTGTACATTCCCATCAGTCGATTTTATTTGAGTGCGTTGCTCTCAAACCATAATGCCAAACCGTCACGAATGAGTGGCGGTTTTTTTGTGTTTTAATGAACCTAAAGACGAACGATAAATATTCAGACAATTAAATTGTTCGCCGTTTGTTGACATGTTTTGAATGAACAAGGTACGATAGGCGTGTGAGTTAAGAACAAATTAAATAGTGCTCCATATAATCGCGAGGAAATGGCTCGCAAGTTTCTACCTGATCGCCGACTCTGATCAGACTATGGGGTATAGTCGACATTTTTTTGTCGTGGTCTATACCCTAAACTGGTTATTCGGTTTAGGGATTTCTTTTTTTAAGGGGGACATTTAAGTGAAGGCAACAGTAGGTGTGATCATGGGTAGTTCTTCCGATTGGGAAACAATGAGCCATGCTTGTGAAATCCTTGAAGAGTTGAGTATTCCATATGAAAAACAAGTTGTCTCGGCGCATCGGACGCCGGACTTAATGTTCGACTACGCTGAGGAAGCTCGGGCAAGGGGCATACAGGTCATTATCGCAGGAGCGGGAGGCGCAGCTCACTTACCAGGTATGGTCGCTGCAAAGACCACATTACCCGTCATCGGGGTACCAGTACAATCGAAGGCGTTAAACGGACTTGATTCATTGCTCTCGATTGTTCAAATGCCTGCAGGTGTACCGGTCGCAACCGTCGCCATCGGTCGAGCTGGGGCGACGAACGCAGGTCTTCTCGCGGCGCAAATCTTGAGCCTCCAATCTTCTGAATTGATTGAACGTCTCGAGGTTTACCGCCAAGTGAAACGAAATATGGCACTCAAAGCGACAGAGGAGCTGATTTGATGAGAATCGGAATTTTAGGCGGAGGCCAGCTAGGTCGGATGATGTCACTCAGCGCGAGTGCTATGGGATACGAAACGCTAAGTCTTGATCCAAACCCAAACGCACCGGCCGCTCAAGTCGCGCCAAGCATCGTGGCTACATTTGACGACGTAACAGCAGCTCGCGAACTCGCTCAGCGTTCAGACGTCATCACATATGAATTCGAAAATATCGATACAGCGATGATTGAGGCTATCGCTGACAAGTGTCCGCAAGGGATGGATGTCTTAAAGGCGACACAGCATCGGCTCTATGAGAAGCAAATGATTGAAGGTGCGGGCCTTCACGTCGCTCCATATGTTCCAGTTCGTTCCCTCCGAGACGTCACTCGAGCAAGAGACGTGTTAGGCCTCCCATTCGTCATCAAGACGTGCCGATTCGGATATGACGGAAAAGGTCAAACGGTCTTGCGGACGGAGCAAGATGTTCGCACATTTACGGATCAGTTCGAAGAGACGGAGTACGTGGCCGAAGCTTGGCTGCCTTTTAAAAAAGAAATTTCGGTCATCGTAACGAGAGGGGCTCACGCGACGACAACGTTCCCGATCAGCGAGAACATTCATCATCAAAATATTTTACACTTATCGATAGTGCCAGCCCGAGTAGAACAAGACATTTTGGAAGAGGCTCGGCATTTGGCCCTTCAACTCGCTGACCACATCGGATTGATTGGAACGCTTGCGGTTGAACTGTTCATCATGGAAGATGGTTCCTTGTATGTGAATGAACTTGCTCCTCGTCCCCACAATTCAGGGCATTACACGATTGACGCCTGTGAGACGTCCCAGTTCGAGCAACATGTACGGGCAATCACTGGTATGAAGCTCGGCCGGACGACACTCCACACCCCGGTCGTGATGGTTAACCTGTTAGGCGAACATATGGATGAGCTGAATCCGCAAACGTTACCGTCGAATGTTAA
Organism: Exiguobacterium sp. FD-YE-25-4; assembly: GCF_057004685.1. Taxonomy (NCBI): domain Bacteria; kingdom Bacillati; phylum Bacillota; class Bacilli; order Caryophanales; genus Exiguobacterium; species Exiguobacterium sp. FD-YE-25-4. The sequence goes on from NZ_CM168041.1 coordinate 522,246, forward strand.
ACTACATTTGTATGGAAAAGAAGAAGCGAAGACTGGTCGGAAGATGGGGCACTTGAACGTGCTCGCCGATTCCGTCGAAGAAGCGCTTCAGACCATCGAACAATTGGCAATCTGGAAGGAGACCGTTTTATGATTTCACGTTATACCCGTCCCGAGATGGCGGCGATTTGGACAGACCAAAACAAATTTGAGGCATGGCTTCAAGTAGAACTTTACGCATGTGAGGCGTGGAGCGAGCTAGGCGTCATTCCAAAAGAAGATGTCGCGGTCCTGTGGGACAAAGCATCGTTTGATGTCGAACGCATCTTGGAGATCGAGCAAGAGACGCGCCATGACGTCATCGCCTTCACGCGTGCCGTCTCAGAGACGCTTGGAGAAGAGAAGAAGTGGGTGCATTACGGACTGACTTCGACAGACGTCGTCGATACGGCCTTATCGTACTTGATTAAGCAAGCAAACGATATTTTAGAAGCTGACATCGACCGCTTCATCGACATCCTCGCTGAGAAAGCGAAAGCACATAAGTATGACATCATGATGGGCCGTACACACGGTGTTCACGCAGAACCGACGACGTTCGGATTGAAACTCGCCCTTTGGTACGAAGAGATGAAGCGCAACAAGAAGCGGTTCATGGCAGCCCGTGAGACGATTGAGTTCGGCAAGATGAGTGGTGCGGTCGGCACGTTCGCAAACATCGATCCGTTCATCGAGTCGTATGTATGTGACAAATTAGGGATTCAAGCGGCACCAATTTCGACGCAGACGTTACAACGTGACCGTCACGCCGAGTACATGTCGACACTTGCTTTAATCGCTACATCGATCGAGAAGATGGCGACAGAGATTCGCGGCCTCCAAAAGACAGAGACACGTGAGGTCGAAGAATTCTTCGCCAAAGGTCAGAAAGGGTCGTCAGCGATGCCGCATAAACGTAACCCGATCGGTTCAGAGAACATGACCGGCCTGGCCCGTGTCATTCGCGGTCATATGGTGACGGCGTATGAGAACGTTCCCCTCTGGCATGAACGTGACATCTCACACTCATCAGCAGAACGGATCATTCTTCCGGATGCGACGAGTCTCCTCAACTACATGTTGAACCGCTTTGGCAATATCGTGAAGAACTTGACGGTCTTCCCGGACAATATGCGCCGGAACATGGACCGGACGTTTGGCATTATCTTCTCCCAACGCATCTTGCTCGCGTTGATCGAAAAAGGATGGTCGCGCGAAGCGGCGTATGACGCCGTTCAACCGAAGGCGATGCAGGCGTGGGAAGAAGAGACGATGTTCCGCACTTTGATTGAACGAGACGCCGAAATGGGCGCGCTCTTTACGAGTGACGAGCTCGACGACCTATTCGACCCGAGCCATCACGTGCGCCGTGTCGATGTTATTTTTGAACGCTGTGGTTTGTGATCGTTGAGGGGCGTCATGCCCCTCTCACTTTTAAGGGGGACGATACAGATGGAAGCAATTTACGAAGGTAAGGCAAAAGCGTTATTCGAGACAGAAGAACAGGGTGTGCTCCGCGTCTATTATAAAGACGACGCGACAGCATTTAACGGGGAGAAGAAAGAATCAATCGCCGGCAAAGGCGTGTTAAACAATGCTATCACGACGCGCTTGTTCGAACTCATGCACGATAACAAGATTCCGACGCATTTCATTAAGCGACTATCGGATCGCGAGCAGCTCGTACGCCGTGTCGACATCATTCCGCTCGAGGTCGTCGTTCGCAACATCGCCGCCGGAAGCCTTGCGAAACGACTCGGTTGGGAAGAAGGGACACCGCTCCTGTCACCAATCGTCGAGTTCTACTATAAAGATGACGCACTCGGAGATCCACTCTTAACAGAGGACCATATCCGTTTACTGCAAGTCGCCACACACAAAGAAGTCGAAACATTGCGACAACTTGGGCTGTGGGTCAACGATGTGTTACTCGACTTCTTCAACGAACACGGCATCGATTTGATCGACTTCAAACTCGAGTTTGGTAAAGTCGACGGTACGATCATCCTCGCCGATGAGATTTCGCCGGACACGTGCCGACTCTGGGACAAAGAGACGAAACAAAAGCTCGATAAAGATGTTTTCCGCAGAGACCTCGGATCTCTGACAGATACGTATAGCCAGTTGTTAACACGCATAGGGGGAATGAACTGATGAAAAAAGTAAACGTGTACGTGACATTACGTGAAAGTGTACTCGATCCACAAGGCGTCGCCGTCAAAGGCGGACTCGAACATCTCGGCTTTACAGGCGTTGAATCAGTACGCATCGGGAAAGTCATCGAGCTTCAAGTGGCAGAAGAGACGACCGAAGCGATGGTCCGTGACATGTGTGAGAAGTTGCTCGTCAACACGGTCATCGAGAACTATCGAATCGAGATGGGGGTACTCGCATGAAATTCGCTGTCATCGTCTTCCCGGGATCAAACTGTGACCTCGACATGTATCACGCTGTAAAAGATGTCCTCGGCGAAGAAGCGGACTATGTGTTCCATACGGAAACGTCGCTTGACGGTTACGACGGTGTGCTCCTGCCAGGCGGATTCTCATATGGGGATTACTTGCGCTGCGGCGCCATCGCCCAGTTCTCACCGATTATGAGTGAAGTCAAACGGTTCGCAGAAGAAGGGCGTCCGGTACTCGGCGTCTGCAACGGTTTCCAAGTGCTCGTCGAAGCGGGACTCCTACCGGGCGTATTGATGCGTAACCGTGATTTGAAGTTCATGTGCAAGACGGTCGAATTGAAAGTCGAGACGAACGAGACGATGTTCACGAACGATTATGCACTCGGGGAAACGATCCAAGTCCCGATCGCGCACGGGGAAGGCAACTACTACTGTGACGAGGCGACGCTTGAGACGCTTCGTAGCAATGGGCAGATCGCTTTCACATATACCGACAACCCGAATGGATCGGTCGCGAATATTGCAGGGATCACGAACGTACAAGGCAACGTACTCGGAATGATGCCGCACCCGGAGCGAGCGGTCGAAGTATTGCTCGGCGGGGAAGACGGCAAACGATTATTCACTTCGATGGTGAAATGGGGGACTCGACATGCTACTTACAACTGAACCGACAGCAACACACATCCGTGAAGAGCGACTTTACGCCACGATGGGATTGACCGATGAGGAATACGCGCTCGTCGTCTCACTGCTCGGTCGTGAGCCGAACTACACCGAGATTGGGTTATTCTCGGTCATGTGGTCTGAACACTGTTCGTACAAAAACTCGAAGCCTGTCCTCCGGAAATTCCCGACAACCGGGAAACATGTCCTTCAAGGACCTGGGGAAGGTGCTGGCATCGTCGATATCGGCGATGGCCAGGCCGTCGCTTTCAAAATTGAGAGCCATAACCATCCGTCGGCGATTGAGCCGTACCAAGGTGCGGCGACAGGTGTCGGCGGGATTATCCGCGACATCTTCTCGATGGGCGCGCGACCGGTCGCACTCCTTAACTCGCTCCGCTTCGGAGATTTGAACGAATCACGTGTGAAACATCTCTTCGGTCATGTCGTCTCAGGCATCGCCGGGTACGGCAACTGTGTCGGTATCCCGACGGTCGGGGGGGAAGTCGCGTTCGACCCGGCCTATGCGGGTAACCCGCTCGTCAACGCGATGTGTGTCGGGCTCATCCGCCATGAAGACATTCAAAAAGGGATTGCCGAAGGCGTCGGTAACTCAGTGATGTATGTCGGAGCGACGACAGGACGCGACGGCATTCACGGAGCGACGTTCGCCTCGGAAGAACTCGGTGAGGACGCGGACGAGAAACGCCCGGCCGTCCAAGTCGGTGACCCGTTCATGGAGAAACTGTTGATTGAGGCGTGCTTGGAAGTCATCAAGCACCCGGCCCTCGTCGGTATCCAGGACATGGGAGCAGCCGGTCTCACGTCGTCTTCGGCCGAGATGGCATCGAAGGCAGGCATGGGCATCGAGATGAACCTCGACCTCGTCCCACAACGCGAGGCTAACATGACGCCTTACGAGATGATGTTGTCCGAGTCACAAGAGCGGATGCTCCTCGTCGTCAAGGCAGGACATGAAGATGAGATCGAAGCGATTGTCACGAAGTGGGGACTTCATGCGATCAAAGTCGGTGAAGTCATCGAAGACAAAGTGCTCCGCCTGCTCCATCACGGGGAAGTCGCGGCCGAAGTACCAGTCGATGCGCTCGCAGAAGACGCACCGGTCTACCATAAGCCGTCGAAAGTACCGGCGTACTATGAAACGTTCCAAGCGATGACACCAATCCAACCGATTGTCTCGGACGTCCTCTCGACATGGAAAGACGTGCTCGCCATGCCGACAATCGCTTCGAAACGCTGGGTGTATGAGCAATACGACCATATGGTCCAAACGTCGACCGTCGTCGCCCCAGGAAGTGATGCGGCCGTCATCCGCATTCGCGATACAGACAAAGCACTCGCGATGACGACGGACTGCAACGCCAAGTACGTGTACCTCGACCCACGTGTCGGTGGTGCGATTGCGGTCGCAGAGGCAGCGCGCAACATCGTCGCCAGCGGCGCCACACCACTCGCTCTCACCGACTGCTTGAACTTCGGTAGCCCGGACAAACCAGAAGGCTTCTGGCAGCTCGACCAAGCTGTCGAAGGGATGGCCGAAGCGTGCCGTGCCCTCGATACACCGGTCATCGGTGGAAACGTCTCGCTTTACAATGAGTCGAACGGGACGGCGATTTATCCGACGCCGGTCGTCGGCATGGTCGGCTTGATCGACAAGCCGGAACATATCACGACGTCGTTCGCGAAAGCAGCAGGCGACATCATCTTCCTACTCGGGGAGACGAAACCAGAATTCGGCGGTAGTGCGCTCCAAATGCTGCAAGACGGTAAAGTGAGCGGACAGGCGCCGATGCTTGACCTCGAGACGGAGAGCCGTCAGCAACAAGCGCTCCTCGCAGCAATCCGGGAAGGTCTTGTCACAGCGGCCCACGACGTATCGGAAGGCGGAATCGCCGCGGCACTCCCTGAGCTCGTGTTCGGCACGGGATTCGGCGCAGATGTCACAGTCGACTCAGATCTCGTGACGACACTTTTCAGCGAATCACAGTCACGGTTCCTCGTCACAGTCGCGCCACATCAGGCTGATGCGTTCGCGAAGTTGACGAAGGCGACACGCATCGGACAGGTGACAGACACGCCACAATTGACGATCCGTGCGAGCGACCGCCTCATCGAAATGGACGTCACGGAACTTGAACGGGTATGGGAAGGAGCTATTCCATGTTATATGACATCCGAGGCATGAACGAGGAGTGCGGGGTATTCGGGGTTTTTAATCACCACGAAGCGTCACACCTCGCCTACTACGGCCTCCACAGCCTGCAACACCGGGGACAAGAAGGGACAGGCATCGTCACGGCTGACGGCGAGCGCTTGCACGCCAAACGCGGGCTTGGCCTCGTCGCTGAAGTGTTCGACGAACCGTCGCTCGACGCATTGACCGGGCATCACGCCATCGGTCATGTCCGTTATTCGACGGCAGGCGGCAACACGCTCGAGAACGTCCAACCGCTCCACTTCAAGTCGCTTACGGGCGACTTGGCGATGGCGCATAACGGTAACCTCGTCAACGCCAACGAGTTGAAACATATGCTCGAAGCGGAAGGTGCGATCTTTCAGACGACATCCGATACGGAAGTCGTCGCCCACTTGATTAAACGAAGCCGTGGCAACTCGATGAAAGAGCGGATTGCAGATAGCTTGGCCCGTCTCGTCGGCGCGTTCGCCTTCCTCTTCTTGACGGAAGACGCGCTCTACGTCGGCGTCGACGTTCACGGCTTGCGCCCGCTCTCGCTCGGCCAGACCGAGGATGGAGCCTACGTGTTCGCCTCAGAGACATGTGCGTTTGACGTCGTGGGGGCGACGTACGTACGCGATGTCGAGCCAGGAGAACTCCTCATGATCACGCGAGACGGGATCGTGTCGGAGCGGTACAGCGAGGCATCGGTCCGCGCGATGTGTTCCATGGAATACATCTACTTCTCGCGGCCGGACTCGATCATCGATGGCGTCAACGTGCATACGGCCCGTAAGGCGATGGGGAAGAAGATGTTCGACGAGGCACCAGTTGAAGCGGACGTCGTCACCGGCGTCCCGGACTCGAGCATCTCGGCGGCCATCGGTTACGCCGAGGCGAGCGGGATTCCGTACGAGATGGGACTCATCAAAAACCGCTATGTCGGCCGGACATTCATACAGCCGTCGCAAGAACTACGGGAGCGCGGTGTCAAGATGAAGCTGTCGGCGCTTCGAGGCGTCGTGAACGGAAAACGGGTCATCATGGTCGACGATTCGATCGTCCGCGGTACGACGAGCAGACGCATCGTCAAGTTGCTCCGTGAAGCCGGGGCGACCGAAGTGCATGTTCGCATCACGTCACCACCAATCAAGCATCCGTGCTATTACGGCATCGATACATCATCAAAGGAAGAGTTGATTGCGGCCACCAAATCCATCGAAGAGATTAAAGAAGAGATTGGGGCCGATTCACTGGCGTTCCTAACATTGGACGGAACGGTCGAAGCGATCGACCGGCCGTTCGAAGGGAACTTGCGCGGGCAGTGTGCCGCTTGCTTCACCGGACTTTATCCAACTGAACTGGCGGAACTTGTAACAGAGACAAAAGCTTGAGGGGGACTGACGATGAGTTTAAGATATGAACAAGCGGGTGTGAATTTAGAAGCAGGCTATGAAGCAGTATCACGCATGAAGCGTCACGTTGCACGGACGATGCGTCCAGAAGTGATGACCGGGCTCGGCAGTTTTGGGGCGATGATCGACCTCGGCTCGATGCAGTTGAAACATCCGATTCTCGTCAGCGGAACGGATGGGGTCGGCACGAAACTCAAACTCGCGTTCGCGCTCGACCAACATGATACGATTGGAATTGACTGTGTGGCGATGTGTGTCAACGACTGTCTCGTCCACGGGGCCGAACCGCTTTATTTCTTAGACTATATCGCGACCGGCAAGGCAGAACCGGCCAAACTCGAGCGCATCGTCGCAGGTGTCGCCGAAGGTTGCGTCCAAGCGGGCTGTGCCCTCGTCGGAGGCGAGACGGCCGAGATGCCGGGTATGTATCCGGACGGCGAGTACGATATCGCCGGATTCGCCGTCGGTGTCGTCGAGAAGGAAGCACTGATCGATGGACGGACAATCGAAGCGGGGGACATCGTCCTAGGTTTAGCATCATCCGGTGTCCATTCGAACGGATTCTCGCTCGTCCGCCATATCGTCGAGTCGCAAGGGCTCGCCTACACTGACGAGATCGCCATGCTCGATACGACGCTCGGGAACGCCCTTTTGTTGCCGACACGCATCTATTCCGAGGCGGCGAAAGCGGCCATCGCGACGGGGCGTGTCCAAGGCATGGCCCACATCACGGGCGGCGGTTTTTACGAGAACGTGCCACGCATGTTGCCGGAAGGTCTCGGTGTCACGTTCGACGCATCGAATTGGCCGAGTCTGCCCGTGTTCGACTGGCTCGAGCAAGTCGGGCACGTCTCGAAACAAGAGATGTTCAACGTATTCAATATGGGCATCGGCTTCATGATCACGGTCCGGCCTGAAGATGTCGAAGCCGTCGAAGCCGCACTCGAACGCGCTGGAGAGACATCGCACCGTATCGGGAAAGTTGATGCCAAACCGGGCGTCCGCATCATGGGGGTCGACCAGTGAAAAAATTTGCCATCTTCGCCTCCGGGTCCGGTAGCAACGCCGAAGCGATTTGGCAAGCCATCGACCGAGGCGACTTGTCAGGGGAATGTGTCCTGCTCGTCACGGACAAACCAGAAGCGAAAGTACTCGAGCGGGCGGATCGGTTCAACATCGCGAGCTTCTCGTTCGAACCGAAGGCATATGCGTCAAAAGCGGAATTCGAACAAGAGATTCTCGTCTTGTTACAGACACTCGGCGCCGACTATATCGTCTTGGCCGGGTATATGCGGTTGATTGGGGACGTATTGCTGTCAGCATATCCGAACCATATTATCAACATCCATCCGTCGCTCTTACCGGCGTTCCCAGGAAAAGACGCCATCGGTCAGGCGCTCGCGGCGAACGTGCCGACGAGCGGTGTCACCGTCCATTACGTCGATGCCGGGATGGATACGGGACCAATCATCGCCCAACAAGACGTCGCCATCGCAGGCTGTGATGCGGCCGAAGCGGCAAGACGCATCCAAGCGGTCGAGCATCAGCTCTATCCGCGCGTACTACAACAAGTGTTTATCCAACAGGAGGTTTTCAAGTGAGAGCATTACTGAGTGTGTCAGATAAAACAGGAATCGTCGAGCTCGCGCATGCGTTGCATGAAGCAGGCATCGAACTCATTTCGACAGGCGGGACGGAAGCGGCGCTCATCGCGGCCGGTCTTCCCGTAAAAAATATCTCGGAAGTGACATCGTTCCCAGAGATGCTCGACGGTCGCGTGAAGACGCTCCATCCGCTCGTACATGGCGGACTTCTCGGACGCCGCGATTTAGATTCGCACGTCGAACAGATGAAAGACCACGACATCGAGCCAATCGACTATGTCGTCGTCAACTTGTATCCGTTCAAAGAAACGATTGCGAAAGAGAACGCGACGTATGATGAAGCGATTGAGAATATCGATATCGGCGGACCGAGCATGCTCCGTTCGGCCGCGAAAAACCATGCCAGCGTGACGGTCGTCGTTGACCCGGCCGACTACGGTCATGTGGCCGAAGCGGTTCGTGCCGGCGGGACGACGTTCGAAACACGTCAACGTCTTGCCACAAAAGCGTTCCGTCACACGGCGGCGTATGACGCCTTGATTGCCGACTATTTAGGGCAGCAGATCGGCGAGACGTTCCCGGAACAGCTCACGGTCACGTATGAGAAAGTACAAGACCTCCGTTACGGGGAAAACCCGCACCAGCAGGCAGCGTTTTATAAGACGCCGCTCTATCACGGGATGACGCTCGCGAACGCGGAGCAGCTCCATGGAAAAGAACTCTCATATAACAATATCCAAGATACGAACGCGGCGCTCGAGGCGCTCAGTGAATTGACGGAGCCGGCAGCGGTCGTCGTCAAACATATGAACCCATGTGGTGTCGCTGTCGGACAGACAATCAGCCAAGCGTTCTCAAGAGCCCATGCGGCCGATCCGGTCTCGATTTTCGGTGGCATCGTCGCCTTGAACCGTGAAGTCGATGTGGAGACGGCAGAGGCCCTCCGTAACATCTTCCTAGAAATCATCATCGCGCCATCCTTTAGTGAGGCAGCACTTGACCGATTGAAAGAGAAAAAGAATCTTCGGTTATTGACGCTTGATATGGGCCAGATGACAGGGATGCGCTTGACAGCCGTCGCGGGCGGTCTCCTCGTACAAGATGGGGACGACGTCACACTCGATGATGCGTCATGCCAAATCGTGACCGACCGTCGCCCGACGGCGTCTGAATGGGAAGACTTGAAACTTGCGTGGCGTGTCGTTAAACACGTGAAATCAAACGCCATCGTCGTCGCCAAAGACGAGACGACAATCGGCATCGGAGCGGGACAGATGAACCGCGTCGGCGCGGCGAAAATCGCTTTCGAACAAGCAGGTGAACGTGCTACGGGTGCCGCGCTCGGTAGCGATGCATTCTTCCCGATGGGGGACACGGTCGAAGCCGCAGCCGCAGCCGGGATCACGGCCATCATTCAACCAGGCGGATCAATTCGTGACGAGGAGTCGATTGAAGCGGCGAACCGTCACGGAATCACGATGGTGTTCACGTCAGTTCGACACTTCAAACATTGAGAGGAGCGATAAGATGAACGTACTCGTCATTGGACGCGGCGGGCGTGAGCACGCGCTCGCTTGGAAGTTGAGACAAGACGGACATGAGGTGTTCGTCGCTCCGGGTAATCTTAATATGGGCGACGTGACGTGTGTACCAATCGAAGAGACAGATGTCTCTGGCCTCGTCGAGTTTGCGAAGCGCGAGGCGGTTGACTGGACGATCGTTGGTCCAGAGTCGGCCCTCATGGCCGGTGTCGTCGATGTGTTTCAAGCTCATGGACAAAAAATCTTCGGACCGACGAAGGCGGCGGCGTTGCTTGAAGGCAGTAAAGCGTTTGCGAAAGAAGTGATGCGCGAAGCCAATATCCCGACCGCAGGGTACGACACGTTCACCGACGCCGAGTCAGCGCTTCGACAGATCGATCAACTCGAAGCACCGCTCGTCGTCAAAGCGGACGGACTCGCCGCCGGTAAAGGGGTGACCGTCGCGTTCACACTTGAAGAGGCGAGAGCAGCCATCCATGACATTTTCGATACCAATAAATTCGGTGACCAATCACGTGTCGTCATCGAAGAGTTTTTGGATGGAGAAGAGTTTTCGCTCATGGCGTTCGTCTCTGGGGAGCACGTTATCCCAATGATCACGTCACAAGATCATAAGCGTGCCTATGACGGAGACGCAGGACCGAACACGGGCGGCATGGGCGCCTACAGTCCGATGCCTCACTTGGATGATGCTGTGTATCAAGAGGCGGTCGAACGTGTGCTCTTCCCGCTGGCGCGGACGATGGTCGAGCGGGGCACCCCGTTTGAAGGGTTCTTGTATGCGGGCCTCATCTTGACGGCGGATGGCCCGAAAGTGATCGAGTTCAACGCTCGATTTGGCGATCCCGAGACCGAGGTCATTCTCCCGAACTTGGCATCTCCTCTCCTCGGCGTCATCGAGGCGGTCGTGGACCAAAAACCGTATCCGATTGAATGGGTAGAAGGCTATACGATTGGAGTCGTCGTCGCGGCAGAAGGCTATCCTGATCGAGCGACGACCGGGCAGATACTGTCAGGCTTCGGTGACTTACGAGATGATGTGCTCGTGTTCCATGCGGGGACGACCCGGGACGGGACCCACATCATCGGTAACGGGGGGCGATTGTTCGTCCTCACGTCGACGAAACCGACGTTGCTTGAAGCGAAGACGGCCGTCTATACGGCACTCGAACAACTTGATTTGCCACAGACGTTTTACCGGCGTGATATCGGAGGGCGGGCGTTGGCTCAGATTTTTTAAAGGATGGGTCAACCCGTCCTTTTTTTCATGCGAAAAGAAGGGAATCCGTACTTCCTGCTCTACAATAATGGAGTAGATTGAAGGAAGAAGGTGGTCGACGTGCGCATTCGGACGAAGCTCATGATTGCGGTGGCCGTGAATATAATTGTGTTTGTCGGTGTCATCTTTTTTGGGGTACGACCATATTTCATCGAGAAAAGCATGGAGCAAGATCGTCAAACGGTCGAGAGTCAAATCGCGAGCGTATCTGAGACACTCGCCAATCGGAAGAGCACACTCGAGCGCACACTCATCGACTGGGCTGTCTGGAATGATACGTACACGTTCGTGCAGCGACGAAATGCCGCTTATATCAAAAGTAACATCAGTGAACAGTCGCTCGAGAACTTGAGCGTCAACGCTATCGTCTATTTGGACAACGAGGGGGAGGCTTTCTACTCGGCGTTTCGTTCGACAGACATGTCATTGTCGAAAGCCGACCAACAAGCGATCATCCGGGCGGTTACCTCTCGCTTGACCAATCGGAGCGATGCACAGAACGGCGTATACGCGAGTGATTTTGGCCCGACGTTATATGTCAGTCATCCGATTCTACGAAGTGACAGTAGTGGACCACGCCAAGGAACGCTCATCATGCTCGAGTTCGTCGATTCGACGGTCATGGCAGATATAAGTGCTCAAACGAAGATACCATTGACGATTCAGCCGGTTCGTCGAGAAGAGACGGCCATCAAGAGCGGGACGGACGGGACCGATGTGGTGATCCCACTCGACACGGTGTTTCAGCAATCCGATTATGAAGTCGGGTTCACCGTCGCGCAAACGCACTACGAAAATATGGTCACGATGTTGCGGCTCGGCATGCTCGCGCTCGTCATCCTCGGGTTCGGTCTGTTCTTCTCTTTGTTATGGACGATTCACCGGGTCGTGATTCGGCGGCTGATGGAGATCGTGAGTGAGTTGAAGATCATCACACTCGAGCGGGACAGCCGACTCCGCCTCAGTCGGGACGCGCACAGCCACGACGAAATCGAACAGATGGCGACGAGTATGAACGAGGTGCTCGCGGCACTCGAAGATACGCGCGCCGAAGTGATCGACCGGGCGTTCCGAGACGCATTGACGCTTCTTCCGAACCGGCTCGCGCTAGAAGATTATTTCTCGACCGTGCGTGGAAAGCAGGAACGGATCGGAGTGCTCGGATTGGATTTGGATGACTTCCGCCGGATCAACGACCAATACGGACATCGGACGGGTGATTCTGTTCTCATCTATCTCGCCTCACGGCTCAACTTCTATAAAGAAGACGGGTTCGTCGCTCGCATCGGTGCCGATGAGTTCATGCTCGTCCATCCGGGCTGGACACTTGACCAGCTCCAACCGGTCGCCCGGCACTTGACGAAAGACTTGAAGGACTGGGCCCATGTCAACGGTGTGAAAGGGATGGCGGCGACAATCGGCATCGATGTGTTCACCTATGCCGAGCCGCAACACACGTATGAGGTCATGATGGGGCGGCTCGACGTGGTCATTCACGAGGCGAAACTGTCAGGGAAGAACCGTGTCTTGACGTTCCAAGAAATCGAGGACGGGAGCCATTATTTACAGACGCTCGAGATGGAACGCGATTTGCGCCATGCCCTCGAACACGATGAGTTTGAACTGTATTATCAACCGATCGTATCGCCACGGCCGTTTGCAGTACGGGGAGTCGAGGCGCTCATTCGCTGGAATCATCCGGGCAAAGGTCAGATTTCCCCAGGCCTATTCATCCCGGTCGCCGAGCAGCTCGGTCTTATCTCGGACTTGGGACGCTGGGTGCTCGTACAGGCGGTCACGGAGATGAAGGATCATGTGGAACGACATCACTTGTTCCTTTCGATCAACGTATCGAAACGCCAAATCGCCGACGGGTCGTTTTTAGCTTCATTGGAACACGTGCTGACCGAAACGGGATTTGACCCTCATCGCCTTCATGTCGAAATCACCGAGAGTGAGGTCGGCGGGAATCTGTATGAGCTTCAGCAGTTCATTCACGCGCTCAAAGCAATCGGCGTCAAAATCTCGCTCGATGACTTTGGTGTCGGGACATCGTCGCTCTCGTTCTTGCAGTCGCTTCAACTCGATATTATTAAAATTGATCAAAACTTTGTCAAAGGGATTCCTGAGAACACGTTCGATCGGGCATTGCTCGAAGGGTTATATCAAACGTTCCATACACTCGGTCTCGATATCGTCACGGAAGGTGTGGAGCGTCCGGAGCAGCTCGCGTTCGTGCTCGAACATAGCAGTTCGCTCATCCAAGGTTACCATTACAGCAAACCGGTTCCGCTGGCACAACTTGAGCATTACTTGAAGAAAACGGTCACGATGTATGACTGGTGAAGACACCTCCTGCGGGAGGTGTCTTTATTTGTGTGAATTTCATGTGAATTCCGTTACAATTAGCAACATAACTTGCGACCCTTTCATAGAAAAGGTAAACTTGAAACAGATGAAAGAAAACGCTTACAAAATTATTGTCTGATAATAATGGCGAGGCGATTAAGGGAGGATTGGGTTCGATGCCAACAAAACGATCGGCGCGGGCACCGTGGTCTAAAGCGATGATTCGGTCACAACTAGAAGTCGTGAGCCAAGTCAGGCCACCTTCGCTCGTATTGACGAATGCCACATACTTGAACATGTACGTGAAGCAGTGGAAACAAGCAAATATTTGGATCGAGCATGACCGGATCGTCTATGTCGGGCCAGATGTACCGAAAGCGGCCGTCGAGACGGTGGACGTATCCGGAAAATATATCGTGCCTGGTTATATCGAACCACATGCGCATCCATTCCAACTTTATAATCCGGCGACGCTGTCGAAGTATGCAGGCGAGCGGGGGACGACGACGCTCGTGAATGACAACATGCTTCTTTTTTTACAAAATAAGGAGCAAGCGTTTGCGCAACTCGATGCGATCCAACAGCTTCCGACGAGCACATATTGGTGGGCGCGTCTCGATACACAGACCGAGCTCGACCGGGACAGTGTCCTTGTCGATTCCGAGCGGATTCACGACTGGTTCAATCATCCGGACGTCATCATGGCCGGTGAATTGACGGCATGGCCGCGCACGTTGAAAGGCGATGACGAGATGTTGCAGTGGATGCTCGACGCGGAGACGTGCGGGCTCCCGGTCGAAGGACATTTCCCGGGTGCCTCGGCGAAGACGTTGACGAAGATGGCGCTGATGGGTGTTCACAGCGACCATGAAGCGATGACGGCCGAAGAAGCGCTCTGCCGGCTCGAACACGGCTATACGACGACACTCCGTCATTCTTCGATTCGTCCTGACCTTCCGGGACTCATCCGTGGTCTGCTCGACGCCGGACTCGAGGCGTTCGATCATGTGATGGTCACGACAGACGGATCGACGCCAGGATTTTATCAAGACGGGCTGCAAGACGCGCTTATCAAGATCATGATTGAGGCCGGATTGCCGCCGATTGAGGCGTACCGCATCGTGTCATTGAACGTGGCGCGACACTTTGGGCTCGATCACGTCCTCGGTTCGATTGCGCCGGGACGCATCGCCCATCTCAATATTCTTGATGCGATCGACGAGCCGCGCCCGTCCGCCGTCATCGCCAAAGGACAATGGATTTACCGGGACGGGGCATCGTTGTTCCCGAACGAGCTCATCGATGCGGCGCTCGCGCTCATGCCGTCGACGGACGTCGACATCGAACTGACGCCGAACGATCTGTCGTTCAGCATGCCTGTCGGGCTCGACATGGTCAACTCGGTCATCATGAAACTGTTCAAAATCTCGCACGACACCGGTCAAGACGAATTGCCGCGTGACGGGGACGAGTCGTTCCTCATGTTGCTTGATAAAGAAGGAAAGTGGCGCCTCAACACGGTACTGAAAGGATTTGCCAACGACTTTGGCGGGCTCGTCAGCTCGTATTCGATTAGTGGCGACTACTTGATCTTAGGGAAATGTAAACAAGACATGCTGACGGCGTTCGAACGGATGAAACAGCTCGGCGGCGGTATCGTCCTCGTCGACCGTGGTGAGATTATCGCGGAAATTCCGCTCCCGCTCTGTGGCATGACGTCGAAGGAGCCGATTGAACAGTTGATCGTCCAAGAAGAAGTGTTGCGGTCCGAACTGCTCACGCGCGGGTATAAGTTTGAAGACCCGATCTATACGCTCTTGTTCTTGGCGTCGACGCACTTGCCATATGTGCGGGCCACACCGCTCGGAATTTACGAAGTGATGAAGAAACAAATACTATTTCCGGCGATTTTACGATGAACAGTTGAGTCCGAGCCGGTCGTGCTTTAGAATGATAAAGAAGTACGATGGAGAGAGGATGCTTGCGGATGCAACTCGATAAATTACGAGGACGAGAGCTCGATCAGCTGTTTGAGGCGATTTTGAAGCTCGATACACTCGAAGATTGTTATCAACTATTTGAAGATTTAGCGACCGTGAACGAAGTGCAGGCGCTCGCCCAACGGCTAGAAGTGGCCCGCCAAATTCGTGAAGGTAGCACGTACCATAAAATTGAAGAAGCGACAGGAGCTTCGACGGCCACGATTTCCCGCGTCAAGCGTTGCTTGAACTACGGGTCAGGCGGCTATGATCTTGCCCTTGAACGTCTACAACAATCAGAAGGTGACTCGTAAGAGTCATCTTGTTTTTGATGGGAGAGGAGGGGCGAGATGCAAGACAAGTTTATGAAGCGAAATTTACAGCTGTTCTTTCGGAAGCTGACACCGGTCCAGACACTCGTGTTGATTTATAGCGCGGCGGTCGTGTTGGCCGTCATTTTGCTCGCTTTACCGATTGCGCGACAACCGGGCGTCTCGATCACGTTCACCGATCTCGTCTTTTTCGCGGTCAGCTGTGTCAGCGTTACCGGATTGACCCCGATCGTCGTGACCGATACGTTCTCGACGTTCGGATTATTTATTATCTTGTTCATCGTTCAAGTGAGCGGGGTCGGGTTGATCAGTCTTCACGTCATCATGTGGATCTTGCTTGGCAAGCGCATCGGTTTTCGCGAGCGCCAGCTGATTTTACGTGACCAAAACCAGACGTCGATGTCTGGGATCGTCAAGTACATCACCGAGATCGTCATCACCGTTATCGCGATTGAAGCGGTCGGTGCGGTGTTGCTTGGGGTCCATTACTTAAATTACTTCGATACGGCCAGCGAGGCGTTCCTGCAAGGCCTGTTCGGTTCGATCAGTGCGACGACGAACGCCGGCTTCGACATCACCGGTAGCTCACTCGCACCATTCCGGGAAGACCCGTTCGTCATCTTCACCCAAATCGCGCTCATGACCGGCGGTGCCATCGGGTTCCCGGTCCTCGTCGAGATTCGCACCTATTTGACGAACCGAATCATTCGGAAGCGCGAGAATTTCCCGCGCCGTTTTTCACTGTTCACAAAACTGACGGTATCGACGTTCTTCATCTTGATTGCCATCGGGACCGTCGGTTTGTTCCTGTTTGAGTATGACAACGCGTTCAAAGAGTTGCCGCTCTGGCTCGCACTCTCGGACTCATTGTTCCAGTCCGTGACGACGCGAAACGGGGGGTTGTCGACCGTTGATGTCAACTTGTTCTCGGAAGGCAGCATGTTGCTGCTCTCGATTCTGATGTTCATCGGGGCGTCACCGTCCTCGGTCGGTGGGGGGATTCGGACGACGACGTTCGCCGTCGCCGTGCTCGGGGTCGTCGCGTTCATTCGCGGGGACTCGTCCATTAAAATCTTCGGACGTGAGATCGTGCTTGAGGACATTTGGAAAGCGTTTGTCATCATTACCGTGTCTCTGGCCGTCCTGTTGACCGGGGTCATGGTGCTCACGTTCTTCGAAGACGCATCGCTCACGCGTATCTTGTTCGAGGCGTGCTCGGCGTTCGGAACGACCGGGTTGTCGGTCGGGCTATCGTCCGAATTTAGTAACGTCGGCAAGTGGGTGCTCACCATTTTAATGTTCATTGGACGCATCGGTGTCATCGCCTTCATCTTGATTTTGCAGCGGAGACAGCCGAAACGGATGTACAACTATCCGAAAGAATCAATCATCTTAGGGTAAGGAGCTCAGAACATGAAAGCTTTTTGGATCAATTTCGGTTACGTGTTCGCCGTCCCGGTGTTGCCGTTCATCGCGGTTGTGAACGGAACGGCGCTCTGTTCACCGGATTCTCCGCTACTTGATATTCCCGTGCTCGGCTTTTTCTTGGCGAATCCGCTCTGGTTCATCCCGGTGTACGGGCTGTTCGCTCTGCTCGTCGCCAAGTGGATGACGGCCCGCGAACAAAAGACGCACGCGAGACGTGCTTGAGACTTGCCTCGGCAAGTCTTTTTTTGTTCAACAGATGCAAGTGGCGGGAAAAATCGCTACACTAGAGAAGGTATCGAAGGGGAGGGAAGCCGAATGGATTTTCAATCGTGGCGCCACGTGTTTAAACTAGATCCGAATAAACCGCTCGATGATTCGGCGCTCGCGGCGCTCATCCGCTCCGGTACGGACGCCTTCCTCATCGGAGGGACCGACGGGGTCGATGCGGAGAACACATTCGCGCTCTATGCCCGACTCGAAGGGTGCGGCATTCCGCTCGCGCTTGAGATGAGCCACCCCGAGCAAGTGGTTCGAGGCTTCGATCACTATTTTATTCCGACCGTCCTGAATGCAGGAACTGTCGACTGGCTCATCGGTCATCAAGTGAAGGCGTTTGAACGACACGGACACTTGTTTCATGACCAGGTGACCGGACAAGGCTATATCGTTTTGAACCCGGACGC
Source organism: Exiguobacterium sp. FD-YE-25-4 (assembly GCF_057004685.1). NCBI lineage: Bacteria > Bacillati > Bacillota > Bacilli > Caryophanales > Exiguobacterium > Exiguobacterium sp. FD-YE-25-4. The sequence goes on from NZ_CM168041.1 coordinate 540,141, forward strand.
GAAAGTGGCCCGTGTGACCGAGGCGAAAACCGACCTTTCCATCGAAGAGGCGGTCGCTTACGCAGAAGCCGGTCATCGCTTGTTCCGCTTGCCTTCGCTTTACGTGGAGTATAGCGGCACACTGGGATCCGTCGAGCTCATCAAAGAAGTACGTTTAGCGGTGCCGGACGCCCACTTGTTTTATGGGGGCGGCATCACCGATTTTGAATCAGCTCAGACGATGGCCGCATACGCGGACACGATCGTCGTCGGTAATGTGATTTATGACAATTTCGAAGGAGCGCTTGCGACTGTCGCGGCACTCCGATAAAATAAGAACAAATGTTTGGTTAGAGAAAGGAAACGATTATGTATAACTTGAGTGAAGAATTAGTCAAAGGCATGAACCCCCCGCAAGCGGAGGCGGTCAAATATACGGACGGCCCGCTCCTCATCATGGCCGGGGCAGGGTCTGGGAAAACACGTGTCTTGACGCATCGCGTCGCCTACTTGATGGCGTCGAAACAAATCGCGCCGTGGAACATTCTCGCGATTACGTTCACGAACAAAGCGGCCCGCGAGATGAAAGACCGGATCGCCCGCCTCGTCGGCGGTGTCGCGGACGATATTTGGATTTCGACGTTCCACTCGATGTGCGTCCGGATTTTGCGCCGCGACATCGATCGCATCCGCTATGACCGGAACTTCTCGATTCTCGACTCGTCCGATCAGTTGACGGCAATCAAGCAAGTGCTCAAAGAGCTGAACCTTGACCCGAAAAAATATGAGCCGCGGACGCTCCTCGGCATGATCTCGAACCATAAGAACGAACTCCGCACGCCGCAAGACGCGGCTGGACTCGTCGGCAACAACCCATACGAGAAAGTCATCTCGGACGTCTATACGGCGTATGAGAAAAAGTTGAAGCAAAACAACGTGCTCGACTTTGATGACTTGATCATGAAGGCGATTCAGCTGTTCCAAGAAGCACCGGACGTGCTTGCGTTTTATCAGAAAAAGTTCCAATACATCCACGTCGACGAGTATCAAGATACGAACCGGGCCCAATATACGCTCGTTAAACTGCTCGCGCAAGCGCATGAGAACTTGTGTGTCGTCGGTGACTCGGACCAGTCGATCTATCGTTGGCGCGGGGCCGATATCGCCAATATCTTGACGTTTGAGAAAGATTACCCGAGTGCGCACGTCATCTTACTTGAACAAAACTATCGGTCGACGAAACGGATTTTGGAAGCGGCGAACGGTGTCATTCAAAATAACTCGAGCCGAAAAGATAAGAAGCTATGGACCGAGAACGTCGAAGGGGAGAAACTGCTCCTTCACGTCGCCTCGGATGACCGGGATGAAGCGTTCTTTATCATCAATCAGATGAAAGAACTCCGCCAAGAGGGTGTCGATTACGGCGAAATGGCCGTTCTGTATCGGACGAACGCTCAATCGCGTGGACTTGAAGAGATGCTCCTCAAGTCGAACATCCCGTATAAGATGGTCGGCGGGACGAAGTTCTATGAACGAAAAGAAATCAAAGACATCTTGGCGTATTTACGCTTGATCGCCAACCCGGACGAGGACATCTCCTTCGTCCGTGTCGTCAACGAACCGAAGCGCGGCATCGGCGCCGCGACGGTCGATAAGCTCGGCGACTTCGCCGGGATGCAAGGTGTGTCGCTCATGGAAGCGATTCGTGACATCGAGCTGTCGGGCATTGCCCCACGCACAGCGACGAAGCTTGCCGAGTTCCGTCAATTGATGGTCGATTTGCGTCAAATGGCCGACTACTTGTCGATTTCCGAATTGATTGAAGAAGTGCTGAAGAAGTCAGGCTACGAAGAGATGCTCAAAATCGAGAAGACGCTTGAAGCCGAGAGCCGCCTCGAGAACTTGCAAGAGTTCCTCTCAGTCGCCCAAAACTTCGAGAAAGAGAGTGACGAGCAGACACTCGTCGCCTTCCTAACCGATTTGACGCTCGTCTCGGACCTCGACACGCTCGAAGAAGTCGACGAGTTGCACCAAGTGACACTCATGACGCTCCACTCAGCCAAGGGACTTGAGTTCCCGGTCGTCTTCTTGATTGGGATGGAAGAAGGGTTGTTTCCACACAGCCGTGCCTTGAACGATCCGGAAGAGATGGAAGAAGAACGTCGCCTCGCCTACGTCGGGATCACACGGGCCGAGAAACGTCTCTATTTGACGCGGGCCCAGTCCCGCATGTTGTACGGTCGTTTCCAAAACAACCCGGAATCGCGCTTCTTGCACGAGTTGCCAGAGACGCTCTTGGAGCGTTCGGGCAAAGCGAAAAAGGCGATGCCATGGAATCCGGTCGAGTCGCCGGGGAAACTTCCGGTGAACGGCTTCAGCTCGAAACCAAAACCGAAGCTCGCCCAGTCGTCCGGCGCCGAATCGATCGGTTGGAACGTTGGGGATAAGGCCAATCATAAAAAATGGGGTCAAGGCACGGTCGTCCAGACGCGTGGCGAAGGCGATCAGCTCGAACTCGATATCGCTTTCCCTGCAGTCGGCATCAAGCGCCTGCTCGCCAAGTTTGCCCCAATCGAAAAAGCGTGAGGTGATCACATGGAGATGGCAGAACGTGTTGAAGCGATTCGTCAAAAGTTAAACCAATACGGATATGAATATTATGTGCTCGACCGCCCGAGTGTCCCGGATTCTGAATACGACCGCCTCATGAACGAATTGATTGAAATCGAGACGGACTATCCGGAACTTCGGAGTCCAGACTCTCCGACGCAACGGGTCGGCGGTGCCCCGCTCGATGCGTTCGTCAAAGTGACGCATGATACGCCGATGCTCTCGCTCGGGAACGTGTTTTCTAAAGAAGAGCTCGTCGAATGGGTCGAACGCATCGAGAAAGATCTCGGTTACAGTCCGCTCTTCGTCGCCGAGCTCAAGTTTGACGGGCTCGCTGTGTCACTGAAATACGAAGACGGTCGGCTCGTCCGTGGCGCGACGCGCGGTGACGGGACGACCGGAGAAGACATCACGCAAAACTTGAAGACGATCCGCTCGATTCCGCTCCGGTTGAACGAGGACGTCACGTTCGAGGTGCGCGGTGAGGCATATATGCCGAAACGGTCGTTCGAACATTTGAACGACGAGCGAGAACGTCTTGGGGAACCTTTATTCGCCAACCCGCGCAATGCGGCGGCAGGTTCGCTCCGGCAGCTCGACTCGAAAATCGCGGCGTCGCGAAATTTGGCGTTCTTCGCCTACGGGCTCGTCTCGACGGACGACCTCGTCGCCTCACATGACGAGTCGCTCGCGTATTTGCGCCGTCTTGGCATCGCCGTCAGCCAAGAATACACGACGTGTCATACGGCCGATGAGTTATGGGACTATATCGAAACGTATGTGACGAAGCGGTCGGAGCTACCATATGAGATTGACGGCATCGTTATTAAAGTCGCAGCTTACGAAGAGCAAGAACAGCTCGGCTTCACGGCGAAGAGCCCGCGTTGGGCCGTCGCGTATAAGTTCCCGGCTGAAGAAGTCGTGACGACGATTGAAGACGTCGATTTCAGTGTCGGGCGGACCGGAAAAGTCACGCCACGCGCACGGTTCGCACCAGTCTCGGTCGCCGGGTCGACCGTGACGTATGCGACGCTCCATAACGAGGACTTCATTGTAGAGAAGGACCTTCACATCGGGGACCGTGTCGTCATCAAGAAAGCCGGCGATGTGATTCCAGCCGTCGTCTCGGCGCTCGTCAGTGAGCGGACCGGGGAGGAGACGGAAATCGTCTTCCCGACGCATTGTCCAGCTTGTGAATCTGAACTCGTGCGTTTAGAAGGAGAGGCGGACCACCGCTGCGTCAATCCGGAATGCCCGGCCCAACTGCTCGAAGGGTTGATTCATTTCGTGTCACGCCCGGCGATGAACATCGATGGGCTCGGCGAGAAAGTAATCACACAACTCCACGCGTCCGGGCTCGTTCATAACGTGGCCGACCTGTACCGTCTCGACCGGGACGCGCTCCTTGAGCTCGACCGGATGGGCGAAACGTCGGTGACGAACTTGCTCGCGGCGATTGAGCAGTCGAAACAGAACTCGCTCGAGCGCGTCTTGTTCGCGCTCGGTATCCGCCTCGTCGGACAAAAAGCGGCCGCGTTGATTGCGGAACGGTTCGAGACGATGGAAGCGGTCATGGAGGCATCGATCGACGACTTGACGTCAATCGATGGTATCGGTACGAAGATGGCTGAATCGATCGGCTTATACTTTGAGAAGCCGGAAGCTCGTGACCTCGTCCGTGACCTCGGCGCGGCAGGTGTCAACCTGACGTTCAAAGGTACGAAACGACCGGTCGATACGGATGCGCCGCTCGCCGGGAAGACAGTCGTTTTGACCGGGAAACTGCATGAGATGACGCGCGGAGAAGCCGGTAAGCAGCTCGAATTGCTCGGTGCGAGTGTCACGGGAAGCGTCAGCAAGAACACCGACCTTCTCGTCGCCGGCGAGAAAGCCGGGTCGAAACTGACGAAAGCCGAATCGCTTGGCATCGAAGTGTGGGACGAGGCGGCGTTGCTCGCCTTCTTGGCAGAACAATCTTGAAGGAAAGGTCTTCCGTGTGGAAGGCCTTTTTTCATTGACCTAATTTTCAACTGTTTTAGGATGACGGCGGGTTCGTGGGAACGTGCGAAGGGTAATGAATAGTATCTACAAATACTTTTTGACACCAAGAACTCACACCACGACTCGCGCACAATCATCCTCTATCCCTCTCCCGTGCCGGAGCGTGTCATCGCAGACATTCGTCACAGTTTGGCAGACACCTTAGAGGAGGGGACCATCATGCGAAACACTAACCGACGCATCTTTGCACTCATCACATTCGTCCTCGTATTGATTGGCATGTGGGCACCGAATGGCGTTTACGCGAACACGACAATGACACCAACGCCAATTTATGCACAAATTGATTTGAGCCCTGAAGAAATCGAAGCGTACGACGACGCAAGCCTGATTTACGACGACGTGACGTACTACGGGGCGCGTGAATCGTCAACGATTTGGCGGTTCATGGTGGATGCGGCCGACGTTGACGTTACGACCATCGATCAAGTCACGTTATATAATGGTGAGGGCGTTCCTTATTCGTTCCCGGACGCGGTCTATGCATTTCATGTTGAGGAACTTGCGGGCGAGTCGACTGAGCCGGGTGATGACGGGACAGAGACAGTTCCAGACGTTGAAGCACCGGTCGAGCCTCCGCTCGTTGAATCAGAGCCATCGCCAGAAGAACCTGTCACAGAAGAAGTGACCGCACCCTCCGCCACCCCAGTAGTTGCCATCGATCAATTGGTGCTCGGTGCCGACGGGCCAATCGAGCGTGTGTTAGGCGGAGATTTAGTGACGTATCGGCTCGTCATCGATGTGACGGGCGCCCCTGTCGAGAATTTTTCCGTATCCAACACGGTCCCGGAAGCGTTGACCGTCGTCGCGGACTCGGTTGAAGTTCTCGGTCCGGAAGGTTCGGTACCCCCGACGACCGTGAGTGGACCACCCGCCTTCGATTGGACGTTTCCGACGATACCGGTCGGGACGACGACAATCCAGTTCGATGTGTTCGCACCAGACGTGACAGATGAGACGGTGGTGACGAATACGTTTTGTATCGGTGTTGAAGGAGCAGATGAATTGATTCCGGCCGAATGTGCCGAAGCGACCGTCACGGTCGTACCGAATGAGACGATTGGCCTCGAGGTCGGTAAAGAGGCAAATATTGATCAAGCCGTCGTCGGCGGAGTGATTCCGTATACGTTCGTCATCGAGAACACAGGCGAGACGGCGCTCACGATCACCTCCATCGAAGATGAGTTCTTTAGCGGCGACATCGATGCTGATAAGGTCGAAGCATTCAATGCCGACGTGCGTGAGCAGTTGATGGCGCTCATCGGGGAGAACGGCCTCGCGGCAGGTGAACGCGTCGAGGCGACGGTCAACTTAACAATCCCGAGCGACTATGACCGGACGAACGCTCCTGAGATCGGGAACGTGTTCCGGGTCGGCGCGACCGATTTCTATGGACGGGTCGTCGATGCCGAGAGTCAACAAATCGTCTTATTGAACCAAGCTGATTTCACGGTCACGAAAGTGGCGAGCCCAGGGACGGTGCACCCGGGCGAGGCGATTCGCTATACGTATACAATCACAAACACGTCGAATGTCACCTTGTACTTTGTCGATGTCATCGATGAATGGACGAGCGGGGCGTTGACGACCAAAGAACAGCGCGAGACGACCGAGACGCTTCGAGACGGCATGCAGGCTCTCGCTGAAGTCGAGAACGGACTCATCCCAGGTGAGGAAGTCGTGCTCGAGATGGAAAAAGTACTCTTGCCATCCTATGATGTGCGAGCGGGCGCAGTATTGACGAACCGGACGACGTTCACGTTCGAGGTCAATCGTGAGGCGCGTGTGTCCCGAACGGCCGAGGCGACGGTGCACGTGAAGCAAAGCCTTCCAAAACCGGGCAACGATAACCGTGATGACCAAGATGAATCGGTTTATGTGCCGGAACCAACGACTCCGGTGACGCCAGACCAAGCGACCCTTCCGATGACCGGCACGACAAAAACGTGGGGAACGGTACTCGGACTCGTCTTGATCGTGCTCGGGCTCTTGTTCGTGACGCATCGGCGCCGTCCATCCACAAAAGCATGATTGCAGGCGCCCTCCGACACGAGTCGGGGGGTGCTTTTCTTTGAATCGGGACTGATTCCGCTTCGACACTTTTTTCGACGGACGATTTTGTTATAATGGACGAAGTGTAACGAATCGAATCATCAAAGGAGTTCAGACATAGATGAAATGGAAACAATTGATTATCCCAGCTCTCGCCGCGACGGTTTTCCTCGGCGGGTGCTCGATGAAAATCCCGATGGGGGAAGAGGAAGTCACACCGACGGGTGAAGAGACGGCAGCCGAAGGCGTCACAGAAGCGATTCAAGCGCGTGATTCATATTACCAGATGGTCATTCCATTTAAACCGGCGGCAGCCCGAGGTTTGGCCCAGCGCCAAGTGAGCTCGTCGCTCGAGCTCGAAGAAGTGGAGCTCGGCCTCATGCGCCATTCGACCGGCGCGTTCAAACCGGAAAACTATGCGTATCAAGAAGGACAGCTATTGACGAGTGAAGATGTATCGCGTCTGCTTGGCCGTAAAGACAAAACGTCAGAAGGTCTCGTCCCGCTCAACCCGGCGTATGCGAACGGCACGGCCGAAGTGGCCGAAGACCAATTCGTCGAGGAGAATAAAAAGTCGCCACTCTATTTGGCGTCGCTCGTCGAACAGAACTATATGACGAAGACGGATAACGGCTATCAACTCGGCGGCGTTTCGTTCGCTTTGATTTTGAACCGGGAGTACGTGTTCCAAGCACCGAACTTCGGTCCGACGTATACGGAAAAGTTGGACGAGAAGAAAGTCATTGCCGAAGGAGAGCGCATGGCGAATGAACTCGTCGCCCAACTGCGCAAGCGCGAGGACTTCAAAGATCTCGATATCAACGTCGCATTGTATATGAAAGCGTCGCAAGGGTCACCGACGCCGGGGAACTATGTCAAATCGGCATTCGTTGGCACGGCTGGCGAGGTGACGGCGAGGGATTGGAAAGATGTCGACGAGACGTATTATTACTTCCCGTCCGCCAAAGCGACGACGGAAGTGCGCGATGACGCTCAAAAATTCTCCCTCTTCAGCGACCGAATCGCTGATGTGTTCCCAGATTTCAGCGGGATGATCGGGAAAGGTTTTTATCAGAACGGGGAATTGTCACGGATTGAGATCGATATTCCGATCCAGTTCTATAGCCGGGCCGAACTCGTCGGCTTCACGCAGCACGTCGTCGGCCTGCTCGAGAACCGCTGGGAATACAACCGGAACGTACCGGTCCGAATCAACGTCACCTCGCTCGGTGGCGAACAAGAAGTGACGATCGTGTTTGAAGAGGGCATGGATAGTCCGAAAGTATATTTCTAACCGATAAGAAGGCATCGTGATGAAACGAATGCCTTCTTTTTTTCGTATGACAAGTAACGAGGAAATTCTTTGACCTTCTTTGACCAAATAGGTAGAATAGACTTAACAGAATCGGGAAAGGGATAGGTGAGGTGAAACGAGATGGCAAAAAACTATTATGACGTCCTTGGCGTGCCGAAGCAGGCATCCGACCAAGACATAAAACGAGCGTATCGAAAGTTGGCAAAACAATACCATCCGGACGTGAATAAAGACCCGGGTGCCCAAGACAAGTTCAAAGCAATCCAAGAGGCTTTTGACGTGTTGAGCGATCCTGACAAAAAAGCGAACTATGACCGTTACGGAAGTCCGGAAGGGCCGACGTTCGGCGGAGGGTACAGCGGTGATGGGTACGGGGAAGGATCGGCCCAATTCGAGGACTTGTTCCGTCAATTCGGCGGTGGGTCACGAACGACGTCGCGCACATTCGGTTTTGAGGATATGTTCGGCAGCTTCTTTGACCAGGCGGTCGAAGAAGACCTCGATGAGACGGTCCGAGTCAATGTCCCGCTCAGTCAGTTGACGAGTGAGGCCAAAGTGAGCCTGCGCCTACAGACGGGGACGGTCAACGTCAAAATCCCGCAAGGCGCCCATGAAGGACAAAAGCTGCGGCTCAAAGGCAAGAGCAGTAAAGTCGGACAGTCGGGCGATCGAGGCGATGTGTACGTCGAGCTCCACTTCACCGATGACGACACGTACCGGCGCGAAGGGGCGAACGTCACCACCGTCAAACGGTTGCGTCCGCTCGCTTTCCTCGACGGCGCGGAAGTCGTCGTGGCGACACTCGATGGTGGTCGGGTCAAGCTGAAAGTCAAACCGGGGTCGCGGCCTGGTCAACGGATGCGCATCCCGGGACGTGGATTCATGACCGCTTCGAAAGTCCGATCGGATCTATTCGTCCAACTTGAGGTCGATTTGCCGCTAGACGCCGCCCACCGATCTGTTTACGAACAACTCGAACGTTGAGCCTAAGGAGGAAGCAGAATGGATTTCAATCGATTTACCGATAAAGCACATGAAGGCATCGTCAGCTCGCAGGCACTTGCGAAACAGTACCACCATAGCGAGATGAACGAATGGCACGTCTTGGCGTCGATGATCTCACAAACGGACGGCATCGCGCCGCTCCTACTGCAAAAAATGGAACTGAGCGTCGCCGATATCGAGGCCGAGGTCGCGATGGCGCTCAAGAACGCACCGAAACTTCAAACGCCGACGACGCCGATGATCTCGGCCTCGCTGTTGAACGTGTTGACGACGGCGGAACGTGAAGCGACAGGGATGAGCGATGAATACGTCTCGGTCGAGCATATTCTGCTTGGGATCATCATGAACAAGAGTCAAGCACAGAACATGCTCGAACGCAAAGGTGTGACCGAGGAGAGATTGCGTGAGGCACTCGTCGCCGTCCGGGGCAATCGACGGATTACGTCGAAATCACCGGAAGCGACGTATGACGTCTTGACGAAGTATGGACGCGACTTGATCCAAGAAGTGAAGACCGGAAAAATCGATCCCGTCATCGGGCGCGATAGCGAGATTCGGCGTGTCATCCGCATCTTGAGCCGGAAGACGAAAAACAACCCGGTCTTGATCGGGGAACCAGGCGTCGGGAAAACGGCAATCGTCGAAGGGCTCGCCCAACGCATCGTCCGCGGCGACGTGCCGGAGAGCTTGAAAGACAAGACGATTTTCAGTCTCGATATGAGTTCGCTCGTCGCCGGGGCCAAATATCGCGGCGAGTTCGAAGAGCGGCTTCAAGCCGTCTTGAACGAAGTGAAAGAAGCGGAAGGGAAAATCATCCTCTTCATCGATGAACTGCACACGATCGTCGGGGCTGGTAAGTCCGAAGGCGCGATGGACGCCGGGAACATGCTCAAACCGATGCTCGCCCGCGGTGAACTCCACTGTATCGGTGCGACGACACTCGATGAATATCGGCAATATATTGAGAAAGATCCAGCGCTCGAGCGCCGCTTCCAACAAGTACTCGTCGACGAACCGGACGTCGAAGACACGGTGTCGATCTTGCGTGGATTAAAAGAGCGCTTCGAGATTCACCACGGTGTCCGCATTCACGACAACGCGCTCGTCGCAGCGGCCGTGTTATCGAACCGCTATATCACCGACCGGTTCATGCCGGACAAGGCGATCGACCTCGTCGACGAATCGTGTGCGATGATTCGGACGGAGATGGAATCGATGCCGGCCGAGCTCGATGAACTCGTGCGCCGCGTCATGCAACTCGAAATCGAAGAGGCGGCCCTGAAGAAAGAGAGCGATGACGCCTCGAAGAAACGACTCGATGCGCTGCAGCAAGAGCTCGCCTCAATCCGCGAACAGTCGGACGCGCTCCGACTCCGCTGGGAAAACGAGAAAGAGTCGACCCATCGTGTCCAACATATCCGTGGGGATTTAGAAAAAGTGAAACTTGAACTGCAAGAAGCCGAGAGCCGTTACGATTTGAACCGGGCCTCCGAGCTCAAATATGGCCGCATCCCGGAACTCGAACGCGAGCTTGCAGAAGCAGAGCGGCTTGCTGGTTCGGTGACACGTGAACTCGTTCGGGAAGAAGTGACCGAGGAAGAAATCGCCGAGGTCGTCTCGAAATGGACGGGCATCCCTGTGACGAAATTGACCGAAGGAGAACGAGATAAGTTGCTCAACCTCGAGACGGTGCTCCATCAACGCGTATTCGGACAAGACGATGCGATTCGGCTCGTCAGCGACGCCGTCATTCGGGCTCGGGCCGGCATCAAAGATCCGAACCGTCCGATCGGCTCGTTCTTGTTCCTCGGACCGACCGGTGTCGGGAAGACCGAGCTCGGGAAAGCGCTCGCCGAAGCGATGTTCGACTCGGAGGACCATATCGTTCGCCTCGACATGAGCGAGTATATGGAGAAACACGCCGTGTCGCGTCTCGTCGGGGCACCTCCGGGTTATATCGGCTATGAAGAAGGCGGCCAGTTGACGGAAGCGGTCCGCCGCAACCCGTACTCGGTGCTCCTGCTCGACGAGGTCGAGAAAGCGCACGCCGATGTGTTCAACATCTTGTTGCAACTGCTCGATGATGGTCGCTTGACCGACTCGCACGGGCGTGTCGTCGACTTCAAAAACACGATCGTCATCATGACGTCGAATATCGGGGCCGACATCTTGCTCGAAGCGGCGAAAGATGGCGTCATCGATGAGGCGGAAGAACGCCAAGTCATCGAGCGGCTCCGCCGCCACTTCCGTCCCGAGTTTTTGAACCGGGTCGATGAGACGATTTTGTTCCATCCGCTCACGCGGGCTCAAATCGGCCAAATCGTCGAAAAAGCGGTCGCACGCATGGGCAGTCGCTTGACGGCGCGCTCGATTCAAATCGAGATCACGGATGCCGCGAAGGTGTTCATTGCTGACGAGGCGTATGAGCCACAGTTCGGGGCCCGTCCGATCAACCGGTACGTACAACGGACGATTGAGACGAAACTCGCCCGTAGCATTCTCGCCGGAGATATCGAGGACGGCCAGACGGTCGTCATCGACGTCGAGAACGACGAGTTGACGCTTCGTCCCGCGACGGTCACTCACTGAATAACGAAAGAGCGCTGGCTGACGCCGGCGCTCTTTGTTTATGCAATCGGTTCGGGTTGATAGACGCAGTACGGTTCCTCGGCCTTATAGTCGCCGGTGACGGCATAAGCGCGGGCCCGAGACCCTCCGCAGACGTATCGATATTCACAGTAGCCGCATTTCCCGTGGTGTGTATCAGGGTCACGCAGCGATTTGAAGACCGGGTGGTGCCGATAAATCTCAGCGAGCGGTGTCTCTTTCACGTTGCCGCACGTGATCGGCAAAAAGCCGGACGGCTGGACGTCGCCCGTATGCGAGATGAACACGAAGCCGTTCCCGTCATTCGTGCCGCGAGGCGCCTTGGCGAGGTCGTCATGCGGATGGCCGATGGGCGGCAATCCAACTTGTTTTCGTTTCAAATTCTCTTGCCGGGCGATGCGCCGATAAAACTGGGCCTCGGTCGTCGAGATGATGAACGGGACGTGCTCTTGCAACGCGAACGCCCAACGGAGTATATCTTCATGCCGTTCTGGCGAGATCGGCTGGAGGAGTGACCCGCGACCGGTCGGCACGAGGAAGAACAACGTCCATACCGAGACGCCGAGTTCACCGACGAGTTTGGCGATTTCGGGGAGTTGGTCGACGTTATACTCCGTGACCGTCGTATTGATTTGGAATGACATCCCTTCTTCTCGGAAGTATGAGATGCCACGCAGCGTCCGTTCAAAACTGCCACGCGTTCCCCGGAAGTAGTCATGCGATTTGGCATCCGGACCGTCGAGTGAGAACGCCCAGCGCGTCAAGCCGGCGTCTTTCGCCCGTTTGACGGCGTCATGGGTCACACGAGGTGTCGCCGACGGGGTCATCGACACACGCATGCCGAGCGAAGCGGCATATTCGGTCAGTTCGAACAAGTCCTCACGCATGAGCGGGTCGCCCCCGGTGAAGACGAGAATCGGATTATCCATCGCCTGGATGTCTCGGATGAGTGCCTTGCCTTGCTCGGTATCGAGTTCACCCGGGTACCGATGGAACTGGGCCTCGGCTCGGCAATGGACGCACGATAGCGCACAGGCACGTGTTACTTCCCAGATGACGATGAATGGATTTTCGTTGTAGTCGACTCGTTTCATACGGACACCGCCTGTCTCGCCATCACCCGGGAGACGGCCTGTTTGGCCGAGTCGACGCAGTCGGGGAGACCGACGCCATGCAAGATGGCACCGCATGCCTCGATTCCGTCGAGTGTGGACAGCTGCTCTTCGAAAGCGCGTACGTATTGTTTGTGACCGACCTCATATTGCGGCATCGTATCGATGTGCCGTTCGACTTTTGTGAAGATCGGGGTACCGACGTGTTGAATCTTCCGCAGTTCACGCAGCGCGAAGTCGGCGATGGCCTCGTCGGATTCCGTCAACAAGTCGGGAACGAACTCAGATCCGATGTAGACGCGTAAGAGCGCCTTATGTTTTGGTGCCATGTGGGGCCACTTCTTATGCATCCAACTGCAGGCCGTCAAGGCGTTCCCTTCCGCTTTGGCGATGACGTAACCGGTCCCGTCGAGTGCCGCGACCTCTTTTTCATCGAACGCCGCGAGCACGGTGATGGAAGACGTCCGTTTCAAATCGGACAATTTTTCTGCTTCCGGGAGACCGAGAATCGGACCGAGCGCATTCGGCGAAGTGGCCAAAATGATGCCGTCGAACGACTCGGTCGTCCCGTCGGCTAGGGTGACTTCATGGGGCCGGACCGCCGCGACTTTCGTCTCTGTATAGAGGCGGTCAATCGACGGGCGAAGCGCCTCGATGAGGACACCGAGACCTTGCTGAAGGGATAGAAACTTCCCGGCTTCACGTGGCTTGACGCCGGCTTGAACAGGTGGTGTCAATGCTTTCATACCGAGAATCAGGCTGCGTGTTTTTTGTTCAATCGTGATAAACTGAGGGAAAGTAGACTCGATGCTCATATCGTCGAGCGTCCCGTTGTAGATTCCCGAGAGAAGCGGTTCAATCATCGCATCGACGACTTCTGATCCGAGCCGGGTCCGGAAGAATTTGTCGAGCGAGATGTCTGTCCCCGTATAGACGCGTGGCAGCACGAGGTCCATCCCGGCCCGAAGTTTACCGCGCCACGTGAACAAATCGGTCTTGACCATCGGCCAAAACTTGGTCGGGATGCCCATGACCGATCCGTCCGGCATTTGTCGAAGCTGTTGGCGGACATAAATGTACGATGTCCCGGTCATCGACCGGACGAGATGGTCGTCGAGTCCGAGCTCGGTGATCAGTTCGGTCAATGTCGGTTTTCGGGCCATGTATCCGTCCGGTCCGCATTCTAAGACGAAGCCGTCTTGATAGACGGTCTTGATTTTTCCACCGATTCGATCGCTCGCTTCGTACATGGTGACGTGCGCCCCGGCTTGTTTCGCGTAATAGGCGGCGGCCATGCCTGTAATTCCTCCACCGATAATTGCAATTTTGTTCAATCCATTCACCCATTTCTATGTAGTGTTCTTCCTAACGGTACCGAGAATATTGACGTAGACATAGGATAAGTCTCACATGGTTCTAGACAAATTCGTCACGATTGGGAAGGAGAGGCTCCATATGGTTTGGTTCGGCATAACGGCGACAGTCGTCGTGGTCGGCATTATCGCCTTTATCGCATCGATGAATCGGTACGGGGAGAAGCTCGACGGAGATGAAGACAGCCCGTCGGTCCTTTGGGCTGATGAGGAATGGTATAAGCCAGAAAAGGAAGACGGGCCACTTGATGGTTAACCGTCTTCGAATATGATAAGATGACCCGGTTGAAAACTATCGGACATGGGGTGATTGGATGAACGTATTGGAACAACAGTTGGCGCATTTGGTCGATGAGTGTCGTCCGTACACAGCACAAGGGAAAGTCGCCGACTATATTCCTGAGCTCGCGCATGTACAGGATGATTTGCTCGGCGTGGCGATTTGTTTGCCTGATGGTTCATATATTCATGCGGGGGACGTCCACCATAAGTTCACAATCCAAAGCGTCTCGAAGGCGTTGACGCTCTGTTACGTCTTGATGGAGTTTGGAGAAGATTACGTGTTCTCGAAAGTCGGGATGGAGCCGACCGGCGACGCGTTCAACTCGATTGCCAAGCTTGAAGAGACGGTGCCATCAAAGCCGCTCAATCCGATGATCAATGCAGGGGCGCTCGCTGTCACGAGCATGATTTTAGGGGACACGGCGGAACTGAAAATCTATCAGTTCCGCCAGTTTTTGGCGACGTTGCTCGACGTACCGGTGGAGGAAATCACGTATAACGAAAAAGTCGCCCGCTCGGAATACGAGACGACCGACTTGAACCGGGCCTTGCTCTATTTCATGCGCCATCACGGGATTGTCGAGGGTGATGTCGATGAAATCATCGACGTGTACACGAAGCAGTGTGCGATTGAGATCGATTGCTTTGACTTGGCCCGCATTGGCCGAATTTTGTCGGGCAACGGGGAAGACCCGGTCACGGGCGAAGAGCTGATTCCGCGTCGCGTCGTCCGAATCGTCAAAGCGATCATGACGACGTGCGGCATGTACGATGCGTCGGGGGAATTTGCCGTCCGTGTCGGTCTCCCGGGAAAGAGCGGGGTGTCCGGGGCCATCCTTGCGACCGGTAAACACGAGCTCGGACTGAGCGATGTCGGCTTCGGGATTTTCGGACCGGCGCTCGACTCGAAAGGGAACTCGATTGCCGGGATGAAACTGCTCGAACTGCTCGTCGAACGCTACACGTCCCGCTAAAGCTGGATGGCGTCGACCGATTCGTCGAGCCGAGATTGCAGCTCGTGCACGACTTGTTCGTAATCGTCGGCCAAGGCGGCGGGTGGTGTGAAATCGCTCCAACGCAATAACAGTTGATGGCGATCGTTCATGTCGCCAAGCTCGGTCTGGAGCCGCTTCAGTTTTTGAATTTGATCTTTTGAGGCTTTCGTCTCATAGTTCAATAAGTACTCGTTCAAATAGCGCTCGCGTTTCACGGCGAGCCTGACCTTGTGGAGCGTCTCGAGCCGGTCGGACATCTCCGTCGCGTCGTGATGGGCGTCGATCCGTCGTTTGCGGTCGCTCCTCGCTTTATCGATAAATGACGAGGCGTCCTGCTTTTTGAAGGCACGGAACAACTGTCCGCCGATAAAGCGGCGAACTTGTTGGTCGAGCGATGGGGTCATCTTCTCCGTGACGCGCGTATTTAAAATCGTGCGGTCTTTGGCGCGGCTCGCTTCGACGTGATCGGCGAAAGCCTGCTCGAGCTCGGTCTCGACAGTGAGCCCTTCGAGCAGAACGTCCCCGTCACGCACTGCACCGAGCGCCTCCATCAACTGTTTCAACTGACGATACGTGGAAGGTTTCGTGTCGTACAGTTGCATGAACGTCAATAGTTTCCGAAGATGGACCCGCGCTTGGTGGATGTCTTCGCTGTTTTGGAACGTGAGCGCCTCGGTCATATAATGATTGAACGTGTTCCACGTCTCCAAAAGCTCGTATTTTAATTTCTCCGCATTCCGTTGATTCATTCTAATTTTTCCTTTCTGAAATGAGATGAGGTTGTCCATGTATCAAACACATTCACTTAATGAAAAAATTAAACTGTTCTTCACCATCTTCTTCCCGATTTTGGTGACACAAGTGTCCTTTTACTTAATCAGCTTTTTTGACACGGTCATGTCAGGCCGTGCCGGTGCCGTCGATTTGGCAGGTGTCGGCGTCGGGTCGAGTCTATGGATGCCCGTCTATACGGGGTTAAGCGGGATTTTGCTCGCTGTCGCACCAATCGTCGCGCAGGCGCTCGGGGCCCGTAACATCCAACAGATTCAACGGACACTGTATCAAGGTGTTTACTTAGCGATCGGGTTGAGCGTCGCGACGCTCGTTCTCGGCTTCTTTCTCGTCCCAAGTGCTGTCGACGGCATGGGGCTGAGTGAAGAAGGCAAACGGATTGCCAAAGGGTATTTGCTCGCACTCGGATTCGGAGTATTGCCGATGTTCTTGTTCAACGTGCTGCGCACACTCATGGACTCGCTCGGCAAAACACGAATTTCGATGCTGCTTATATTATTAGGGTTACCCATTAACGTCGGGTTAAACTACATCTTCATCTTTGGAAAACTTGGTGTGCCGGCATACGGCGGTGTCGGGGCCGGGATTGCCTCGGCGATCACCTACTGGTTGCTGTTCTTTATGGCGTTCGCGTTCGTCCGGAACGGAAAACCGTTCCTCGAATATCGCTTCCTGCGCTCGGTGGAACGTCTTATGTGGCCGAGACAAAAAGAGTTGCTCAAGCTCGGCACGCCGATCGGTCTCGCCATTTTTGCCGAAGTCAGCATCTTCGCGGCAGTGACATTGCTCCTTAGCGCCTATGGTGACAATATCGTCGCGGCCCACCAAGCGGCCATCAACTTCGCCTCGTTCGTCTATATGTTGCCGTTGTCGGCATCGAGCGCGCTCACCATCGTCGTCGGGTACGAACTCGGGGCAGGGCGACTCAAGGATGCGGTGCGCTATGCTAAAATCGGGATCGTACTCTGTCTGGCCGTCTCGCTCTTCTCGGGTGGTCTTTTGTTCTGGCAAAATGAACGGGTAGCCGCGATTTATACGAACGACGCGGCCGTCGTGGAACTCGCGGCCCACTTCATGATCTTCGCGGTCTTTTTCCAACTGTCGGATGCGGTCGCCGCACCGATTCAAGGGATTTTGCGTGGCTTCAAAGACGTGAACGTGACGCTCGTCTTGTCGCTTATCGCCTATTGGGTGATTGGTCTCCCGCTCGGCTATACACTCGCCGAACAGTTCGGCTTCGGACCGGATGGTTACTGGATCGGGTTGATCGCAGGTCTTGCGGCAGGCGCCGTCTTGTTGTTCATGCGTCTCATTCATATCGTCAAACGGTATGAGGGGAAACCGCTCATGAACGAGACCTCATAACCTGCAAAAGTTGACGTCACTGACGTCAACTTTTGTTGTTTTAGGCATGAATAAGTCGGGCAAAGGATTGAGGGAATCAATCCTTTTTATTAAACAAAATTGGTCTATACAACTATACTGATTTTTGTTATGATGACGATGAAGCTACTTGAGGAAAGGTGGATGACCAATCATGGTGATCATCAACGCACAGATCGTTTCGGGGGACAAGACATGGGAACGAGGATATATCCGGTTCGAAGGAGCGACGATTGAGAGCGTCGGTTCGATGGATGAGTATAGAGCAGAAGGTGAGACGGAGCTCGATGTGGACGGGGCGCTTGTGACGCCGGGCATGATCGACGTTCATATCCACGGCGGGTATGACGTCGACACGATGGATGCGGATGAAGACCGATTGCGTCATCTCGCCAAGTCGATGCTTGCTGAAGGAGTGACATCATTCTTTGCGACGACGATCACGCAGTCACCGACTGCCATCACGAAGGCGCTACAATCAGCCCGGACTGTCATCGAGGTGGGAGACACGTCGCTCGTCGGCATCCATCTAGAAGGACCGTTCGTCAACGTCGATAACGCGGGGGCGCAACCGGCAGAATATATTATCGACCCCGACGCGGAGCAGTTCCGGACATGGCAACAAGAGGCCGGCGGGCACATCCGTCTCGTCACGTATGCGCCGGAACGTCCAGGGGCACGTGAACTCGAACGAGCGATGCTTGAGACCGGGGCGGTCGGGTCGACCGGGCACACGAACGCCACGTTCGCCGAGAACAAGGAAGCGAACGTCAAACATGCGACGCACTTATACAATCAGATGCGCGGACTTCACCATCGGGAGCCGGGAACGGTCGGCTATTGTTTATTGGAGCGGGACGTCATGGTTGAAATCATTCCAGACGGGATTCACAGCCGTCACGAGATGGTCGACTTCGCCTATCGCATGAAAGGGGCGGACGGGCTCGTCGTCATTACAGACGCCATGCGGGCGAAAGGGCTTCCGGACGGTCGCTATGAACTCGGAGGCCAACCGGTCATCGTTGCGGACGGGGCAGCCCGCCTTGAAGCCGGAAACTTGGCCGGTAGCGTCTTGACGATGGACGCGGCGTTCCGAAACGTGGTCACGTTCACAGGATGCACATTACCTGAAGCGGTGAAGATGACGTCGACGAACCAAGCGCGTGAATTCGGATTGACGAAAAAAGGATCGATTGCGGCCGGCTTTGATGCGGACCTCGTCATTTGGGACGATGCGCTGTCGGTCACGACAACGATTCTTCAAGGACGTATCGCTTATTCGAAGGAGGATATGGAATGAACATACTAGTTGCGAAAACACCGACAGATGCAGAAACGATCGCTTATACACTCATCACTGAACGATTGGCCGGGAAACGAGAGTTCGTGCTCGGGCTGGCGACGGGGAGCACGCCGGTCGGCATGTATCAGATGTTCAAACGTGACAAGCTTGACTGCAGTCATGTCACAAGCGTCAATTTAGATGAGTACATCGGACTCGCACCGAGTCATCCGCAAAGTTATCATCACTTCATGGAAGAGCGCCTGTTCAATGACGTCCCGTTCAAAGAGAGCCATCTGCCTCGTGGGGACGCGGAAAATCCGGAAGCGGAAGCGGCACGATACGAACAGCTCGTCCGATCGATTGGGGTCGATCTTCAATTGCTCGGCATCGGAGAGAACGGACATATCGCCTTCAATGAGCCGGGTACCGCGCTCGATGCGAAGACGCACGTGACCGAACTGACCGAGTCGACGCGGGAAGCGAACCGTCGTTTCTTTGACACGATTGAAGAAGTGCCGACACATGCCATCACGATGGGGCTCGATACGATCATGAACGCGCGAGAAATTGTACTCGTCGCAACAGGTGCTCGTAAAGCGGAAGCCGTGCACCACATGATTGAGAGCGTACCGACGATCGAGTGGCCGGCTTCCATCTTACAGGCGCATCCAAGCGTCACCATCGTGCTCGACGCCGAAGCGGCTTCAGGATGCAGTGACGTGTTACAGGCACGTGGCAGCGAAGCGGCTGATCGATTCTTTTCCATCCGAGCTTAACGACCTGGAGACAAGTGTCTCCAGGTTTTTTTATGGCCAACTGTGGGAAATTGTATGGAAATGGATTTGTAATCAAAACGTTTTCGACAAAAGTCGAGGATTCCTCTATAATAGGTGAAGCTCATATCAATCGACCGTGAAGGAGAAACTCATGAATTCAAGAACCCAGGCTCGTAGACGTCGCAAAGGTCCGTCTGCGTTTTATAAGCTGTTCAGCGCCCTCGTATTGATCGCCGTCATCGTTGGCTCGAGCATGTATGGGACAGCGTTTTATAAAGCACATAACATGTTGTCCGGTACGCAAGTGACACTTGAGGATGATCCGACCCTCGAACCGACGCGATTCGATAAAGAGGACACCGAGAGCTTCCTCGTACTCGGGACGGACTTGTCCCCGCAAAAGAAAGCACGCGGGGAGTACGGTCGTTCAGACGTCATGATCGTCGTCATTTTGAACAAGAAAAATAAGCAGACGACGATGCTCAGCATCCCGCGTGACTCGTACGTCAATATCGACTACACGGGCTTCAACATCCCGTACGGCAAGACCGGACTCGATCAAGATAAGATCACGCATGCGTACTATTTCGGATCGATGGATGAATCGAACCCGAACAACGGGATGCGAGTAGCGACGAACACGATCGAAGACTTGGTCGGTATCGATATCGATCACGTCGTCTCGCTCAACTTCCAAGGGTTCGTCGACTTCATCGATGCCGTCGGCGGCGTCGAAATCGATGTCCCGTTCTCGTCGGAACAGAAGAGTTATGACGCTTCCCGTGAAGTCGTCCAAGTCGAAGAAGGATTGCAACAGTTGTCAGGTGAAGAGGCACTCGCTTACGTCCGGAACCGCTATGACGACCCACGCGGTGACATCGGACGCGGACAGCGCCAGATGGAAGTGATCAACGCGGTCCTTGACCAAGCGCTCGGCACATCACTCATCAACAACTATGACAAGGTGTTGAAGGCGGTCGGTGACAACATGCAGACGACGCTCGGTCCAAACGACTATATGCGCCTGATCGAAGACGTTGGTGCCCTCAACAACACGGTCCAGTATCAGTTGACCGGTGAAGGGGCCCGCGGCAACGACGGCCATTTCTATTACTTCTTGAACGAGCCGTTACTCGAAGAAGTCCGTTATCGTGTCCAACAGGCCGATGCGGGCAATGAAGTGGAGCCGATGACCGATACAGAGCTCGAAACGTATATGTATGACCCTGCCGGCATCACGTACGAAGCACAATAAAAAATGGTTTGCCGTCCGCGGCAAACCATTTTTTACGTCCGATCCATGGAGACGGTGAACGAGTAGGCGTCACCACGGAACAAGGAACGGCTATATTCGAACATGTCTCCGTTTTCGAGATACGTTCGTTGGTCGATCAAAAGGACAGGGGCGTTCGGAGAAATCGTCAACAGCTTCGCTTCTTCCGGCCCCGCGCTCCGTGCCTCGAGCGTTTGGGTCGCGTTCTTTAATCGAAGGCCGGACTGCTCGGCAAACTCATAGATTGAACCTACGGCAACCGTCTCGGTCAGTTCTGGCAACAAGGCGACCGGGATATATGCGGTCTCGAGGGCGAGCACGTTCTCATCGGCGAGACGCAACCGTCGCATCTCATAGACGGGGGTATCGAGGGACACGCTCAACTTTTGAGCGATTTTCGCCGGGGCTGGAATCGTCTGGAACGATAACAGGCGGCTGAACGGTCGCATGCCTCGATGTTTGATTTCTTCTGAGAAACTCGTCAATCCAGACAAGGCCATCGTGATTTTCTTGTTGGCGACGAACGTTCCCCGGCCTTTTTGCCGGCTTAAATAACCGGCGTTGACCAAGTTCGTGATCGCTTGTCGGACCGTCATCCGACTGACGTTATAGCGCTCGGAAAACTCCCGTTCGGATGGAATCGATTCTCCGGGTTGAAGCTCGCCGGCATCTATTTGTTGCTTTAAATAGGCTTCGATTTGATAATAAATAGGTAGCGGTGATTGTTTATCAATCTGTAACATGCATATCGCTCCTGACTTCGAAAGTAAGTGTTTCTTATTATAGACCAAATTAGACTAGTTGTCTGAACATATCCTACAGAAAAGGCGGCGACAGCAATGAATTCATGGCAATTTGAAACGACGGAGACCGAGACTCGCACCGATGCGCGCGGGACATGGATCGCGCTTGAATCCACATTATTTTATGCAGAAGGCGGGGGACAACCACCGGATGCCGGAACACTCAACGGAGAGCCCGTGCTCGATGTGCAACGGGTCGACGAAATCGTCTGGCACTTGATCGAACGTGCGCCTGAACCTGGAACGCTTGTGACCGGCATCGTCGATGAGGCGGTCCGTCGCGACCACTCGATTCAACATACGGCCCAGCATGTTTTGACGGCTTTGTTAGAAGACGAGTATGGCATTCAGACGCTCAGTTTCGGGATTGGGCCAGCCGAGTCTTCGCTTGAAATCGATACGGATACATTCGATTGGGATCAAATCGAGTCGCTAGAACGGGACGTGCAACGCATCATCTTTGAAAACCGTCCGGTCCATGTGCGTGAATTCCCAGCCGAAGAAGTCGAACAAGACCGTTTACGAAAAGCGACCGACCGCACCGGAACCGTCCGCATCGTCGCCATCGACGGCCTCGATTACAACGCCTGTGGCGGGACCCATGTGGATTCAACGGGTCAACTCGGAATCGTCCATGTGACCTCGATGAAGAAAGTTCGCGGTAATGTCCGTTTGACGTACGTCGCCGGTCTTCGGGCCTTGGCCGAGGTCCATTCGTCCCGGACCGCGCTACGGACGATTCATCAAACGTTGTCGACGACGAACGAGACGGTCGCCGCCCGTGTCATCGAAGAACGGAATCTTCGGCTCGAGCGGGACAAAGAAGTGAAGGCGCTCGAGGCCCGCGTCGCGAAAGCGAAAGTCGCTGCCTTCTTGCAAGAAGACAATTATGTCATCACCCACATCGGCAAAACGGAAGCAGAGACGCTCACGACGACGATCGTCGAACGCATCGCCGCGACCGGACGGATTGCCGTCGGAGCGAACCACTCGGGACAGAAGCTGTGGCTCATGCATGACGGGACACACGACATCGCCATCGGTAAGTTTTTGAAACGGACGCTCGACGACCTCGGCATCGGTCGAGGGGGCGGCAGTCACAAACAAGCGCAAGCCCGCTTCGAGTCTGTCCTCGAGTTAGAACGAGCGACAGCGGAGATTGTGAAGCGGCTACAGGAAGGAATGGTATCATGTTGAAGATTGAACACGGGAACGACTCGAAACTGATTGAACTGGCCCGGTCTGTGCGGGAAACGGTGTTTATTGGTGAACAAGGGATCGCGCCGGAACTTGAGTATGACGAACTCGACCCGGACTGTATCCATTTTGTCGGAACGGTGGACGCTGAGCCTGTCACGACGGCACGTCTGCGCCCAATCGGTGACGGGGTCGGGAAAGTCGAACGGGTCGCCACACTTGCCACGAAGCGCGGCAACGGGTATGCCAAGGAGATCATGCTCGCCATCGAATCTGTCGCGCGGGCGAGGGAGTTACACGAGCTCAAACTAGGGGCGCAACTGACGGCACTTCCGTTCTATGAACGACTCGGGTACGAGGCGTACGGCGATGAATTTTTAGATGCTGACATTCCACATCGGATGATGCACAAGGCGTGGTGACCATTGTTTGAAATTTTCCTTTTTTCTAAAAAAAGGTTGGCAAGCCGGGAAGCATTTGTTATAACTAAAACTAACAACTGACAGATAGAGGTTGCGAATGACATGAGTAAGCTTGATCGACACGGACGCATTCCGGATCGAGCCGAAAGGGGAAATTCGCCGAAGTCGACGTTCGCATGCGTACGAACGAAGGCTGGGGTAGTCGTGAATAACGCCTACACTGCCATGGATGAAATGCCATGGAGCGCTATCTACGGAACGATTCTTTAATCGTTTTTCAACTGCGCGTACAAGCGGCAGACCGTAGGGAGAGTGCTTCCTACCGGTCTGCCGCTTTTTCTGTTGGTGGACATCATGAAAGTGGGGAACCTGATGACAACCGTATTGAAATTCGGAGGCAGCTCCGTTGCCACGATTGAACAAATCCAGGCCATTGCTGAATATTTACAGACTCGGGCCGCCGCCAGTGAAAAGCTCGTCGTCGTCGTTTCCGCGATGGGGAAAACGACTGACTCACTCTTGTCACTCGCCAAACAAATCACGGAACGTCCGATGATTCGTGAACTTGACCGCTTGCTCGCGGTCGGTGAGGAGCAGACGATCAGCCTGCTCAGCATCGCTTTGAACTCTCGGGGCGTGGCCGCCATCTCGCTCACCGGACAACAAGCCGGCATCGACACGATGGGCATTCACACGAAAAGTAAAATCAAAGCGATTCGAAAAGAAGTGTTAGAAGAAAAACTTCGGACGTATGACGTCGTCATCGTCGCCGGTTTCCAAGGTGTCAACGAGTTCGGTGATGTGACGACGCTCGGACGGGGTGGGTCGGATACGACGGCCGTCGCCTTGGCCGCCGTGCTTAGCAAACGTTGTGAAATCTATACAGACGTCGCCGGGGTCTATACGGCTGACCCGCGCATCCATCCGACGGCCCGCCGATTAGATACCGTCTCGTATGACGAGATGATGGAGATGAGCGCGCTCGGGTCGAAAGTGATGGAGATGCGCAGCGTAGAGCTCGCGAAAAAATTTGATGTGAACATCTTTGTAGGGAAGACGCTTGCAAGCGAAGGAGGAACATGGATCATGGATATGACACAGGCGATGGAACAAAAAGCGGTGACGAGCGTGAGCGTCGTGAAAAACGTGCTCAGTGTCTCAATCAAACACATTCCACATTCGGTGGCAGGAGTTGCCGACATTTTCGAGAAGTTGTCACAGCGTCATGTCAATATCGATATGATCAGTCAGACGGCGTTCGATGGAGAAGTGTTCTTATCGTTCACGTGTCCGCTCGATGAAGAGGCGTTCCTCGAAGAAGCGCTCGCGGAATTGACCGAGACGTTCCCGCAAATCAAAATCGACCGTCATACCGAACATGCGAAAATTTCGGTCGTCGGCATCGGGATGCGTGACGCGACCGGAGTCGCGTCCGAATTGTTCGCCACGTTCCGTGAAAGCGGGATCCCATTCTATCAAGTCACGACATCCGAGATCAGCATCTCGTACACGATTAACGATCAAGACGTTGAAACGGCGGTCGCAGCCATCGCCGAACGTTTCCATTTATAAGGGGGAGTCACCATGTATAACGTAGCCGTCGTCGGCGCGACCGGAGCCGTCGGTCAAAAAATGATTGAAGTCTTGACCGAATACGAGTTTCCAATCAACGAATTATTGCTTTACGCTTCAGCCCGTTCAGCCGGAAAGACCGTGAACGTGAACGGAAAAGATGTCGTCATCCGGGAACTGTCGGACGCGATTTACGCCGACCCAATCGATATCGCGCTTTTCTCAGCCGGGGGGAGCCTCAGTGAACAATATGCACCTCGTCTGAGTGAACAAGGGGTCATCGTCATCGATAACTCGAGCGCGTTCCGGATGCAAGCGGACATCCCGCTCATCGTCCCGGAAGTGAACCGAGTCGAACTGAGCCCGGACAAGACACTCATCGCCAACCCGAACTGCTCGACGATCCAATCGGTCGTCGCACTCGCACCGCTTGCGGAAGTATACGGGTTGACGCGCGTCGCTTACACATCGTATCAAGCCGTCTCCGGGTCGGGTCAAAAAGGGATTGAAGACTTGGAACGCGGAGCACGCGGCGAGGAACCGAAAAACTATCCGTATCCGATTTACGATAACGTCTTGCCGCACATCGATGTGTTCTTAGAGAACGGTTATACGAAAGAAGAACAGAAGATGATCGAGGAAACACGTAAAATTTTGAACGCGCCGAACCTCGGGGTGACGGCGACATGCGTCCGTGTCCCGGTCCGTAATAGCCACGCCGTCTCGATCACGGTCACGCTCGACCGCGAGGCGACGCTAGCCGAAGTGAAAGCCGTGCTCGCGGACGCGCCAGGTGTCGTCCTCATGGACAACCCGGGCGAACTCGTCTACCCGACACCGCTCGATGCGAACGGGACAGACGACGTGTACGTCGGTCGTGTCCGTGTCGACGAGTCACAGCCGAACACGTTCCATCTCTGGTGTGTCGCTGATAACGTTCGAAAAGGCGCGGCAGCGAACGCCGTCCAAATCGCCCAATGCATGATTGGGCAGACTGCTACAAAATAAGGGGGAGATTTTATGTTCACAGGAGTCGCAACCGCACTCGCTACACCGTTTCAAGCAGACGGTCAGCTAAATCTCACAGCGTGGGAAGCGTTGATTCAAGATCAAATTAAAGAGGGTGTCAGCGGTCTCGTGATCGGGGGAACGACCGGTGAAGGCATGACCATCACGGACGACGAGTTCGAGACGCTTCTCGTCAAAGCGATTGAAGTCGCGGCCGGTCGCGCCGTTATCATCGCCGGAACCGGGTCGAACAACACGGCGCTCAGCATTCAAAAGACGAAACGGGCCGCCGAACTCGGAGCCGAGATGGCGATGGTCGTCACGCCTTATTACAACAAGTCGACGCAAGCGGGTCTGATTGCCCACTTCACAGCGATCGCCGACGCGTCACCGATTCCGCTCATGCTCTACAACGTACCGTCACGCACGGGTGTCGCCCTTGATCCGGCAACGGTTGGGGAACTCGCCGATCACCCACGCATCGCTGCCCTTAAGGAAGCGAGTGGGGATATCTCGGTGATGGCTCAAATGATGGCGCACGTGCCGGAAGGCTTCCCAGTCTATTGCGGGAACGACGATCAAATCCTTCCTTATATGGCTTGGGGCGCGCAAGGTGTCGTCTCGGTCCTCTCGAACGTCTATCCGGGCGCGACGGTCGCTTTAGCCGAAGCGCTCCTCGCCGGAGATTTAGAGACGGCCCGCACATGGCAGCTCCGACTGCTCCCGGTCATCGACGAATTGTTCGCGGAAGTGAACCCGATTCCGGTCAAAGCGGCACTCAATGCACGCGGCTTCGAGTTCGGTGCACCACGTCTCCCGCTCGTACCGATGAGCGCGACGGCCGAGGCCCGCTTGTTGTCGGCGATGGAGCAGTTCAATGAGGTGAGACAGTGAACTTACTCATTCATGGCTACGGAGCGATGGGACAGATCGTCGAAGAAGTCGCCCGGACACAAAACTTGAACGTTGCGGCCATCGTCTCACCGGCCGGAGGGGGGCATCCCGTCTCGTTGCAAGACGTCGAGGCCGACGTCGATGTCGTCATCGACTTCTCGAACCCGGCACTGTTAGATGATGTGCTCGCTTTCGGGAAAGCCAAGCAAATCCCGCTCGTCATCGCGACGACGGGTTTCTCGGAAGCGGAACTCGCCAAAATTGAAGCGGCGTCTCAGGAGATCCCGATTTTCCAGTCGTATAATACGTCTTATGGGATCGCGCTCCTGAAACAGTTGCTCGACCAACTCGTCCCGCTCACGCTCGGTTATGACATCGAAGTGATTGAGGCGCACCACCGCAAGAAAGTCGACGCACCGAGCGGCACGGCGGAATTACTCGCCCGTGCCATCGAAGCCAAACGCGATGTGACACCGGTATATGACCGGACACCGCGTCGCGAAGCGCGTGCAGCCGATGAACTCGGCATGCACTCGGTGCGCGGCGGCACAATCTTTGGGGAACACACGGTGCTCTTCGCCGGAGACGACGAAATGCTCGAATTGAAACATACGGCTCTGTCCAAACGCGTCTTCGCGAACGGGGCACTCGCCGCGGCGGCAACGATTCTTGACCGCCCGGCCGGATTATACAATTTAACGAACCTATACGAGGAGGCCACTCATGTTACTCACAAACGCTTATGAAATCGCACAATACATTAAAGATGCCAAGAAAGAAACGCCTGTCAAACTATACGTCAACGGTCAATTGGCCGGTCTAGACATCGAAGGGGCGAAAGCATTCGGGACCGACGAATCGAAATTATTCCTCACGACGGCCGAACGCGCAGCCGCTTTCGTTGAAGCGAACGCAGCGGTCATCACAGATACGCATCTCGAATACGACCGCCGGAACAGCGCCGTGCCGATGCTCGACACGACGAAATTGAACGCGCGCATCGAACCAGGTTCGTTCATCCGGGACCACGTTCAAATCGGCAATAACGTCGTCGTCATGATGGGTGCCGTCATCAATATCGGTGCCGTCATCGGTGACGGATCGATGGTCGACATGAACGCGGTCATCGGTGCCCGTGGGACGCTCGGGAAGAACGTCCATCTTGGAGCCGGCGCGGTTGTCGCCGGTGTCCTTGAGCCACCTTCAAAAGACCCGGTCATCATTGAAGACGGTGTCATGGTCGGTGCGAACGCCGTCATCTTGGAAGGCGTCCGTGTCGGTGAAAACGCAGTCGTCGCAGCAGGGAGTGTCGTCACGCAAGACGTCCCAGCAGGAAGCGTCGTCGCCGGAACACCAGCCCGTGTCATTAAGCAAAAAGATGAAAAAACCGCAGAAAAAACACAACTTGTTGATGACTTACGCTCCCTGTAACGTATAATAGACAGAAAATATAAACAATGAATGGGAGAGTTGAACAATGGAACAGTATGGACAATGGATGTGGCAAGACGGGGCTTGGATCGAGCCGAGTGACGCGAACACGAGTATCATGACGCACGCGATTCACTACGGTAGCGGGTTCTTCGAAGGGATTCGGGCATACCATACAGAGGAAGGCCCGGCCATCTTCCGACTCCGTGAACACTTGGAGCGACTCGTTCGTTCGTGTGCATACTATCACGTCGACTTGCCGTACACGGTCGATGAGCTCGAACAAGCGACAATCGAATTGATTGAACGCAACGGCTTCGAGGCTTGTTACATCCGCCCATTCGTTTTCCTCGGCACACCTTGGCAGGCACTCATGCCGACGCAGGAAACGAAAGTACACGTCGCGATCTCGTGCTGGCCGCTCGGCGAATATTTCAGCAAGACGGTCGGTATCCGCGCGAAAGTCGCCTCGTATCGTCGTGTCTCTTCGACGATGATGCCGATGCAAGCGAAAGCGGCGGCGAACTATATGAACTCGCAACTCCTTAAAGGAGAAGCGGTGCGCGATGGATATGATGAAGCGATCGCCCTCGACATGAACGGAAACGTCAGCGAGGCGAGCGTCGCCAACATCTTCCTCGTCAAAGGAAACAAAATCTTCACACCGTCACTCGATTGCTCGGTGCTCGACGGCATCACGCGTCAAACGGTGATCGAACTCGCCCGTGAGGAAGGGTTCGAGGTCATCGAACGCCACATCGGACGTGACGAACTATATGTCGCAGATGAAATCTTCTTAACGGGGACGGCGGCTGAAGTGACGAGCGTCATCGAAATCGACAACATCTCAATCGGCGGCGGCGTCCAGACGGTCGCGACGAACATGCTCGCGCGTTACCGTGAGGCTGTGACGGGACAAATTCCGACACACCGCGATTGGATCACGTTCGTCAAAGCTGGAGTCAAAGAATAAAGGAGTTTTTTGTATGGGAGTCACAATTGACTTGAATGCGATTCGCGAAAACAAACGTCGGATTGAAGCGCTTGGCCGACCGGTGTTCGCCGTCGTGAAAAACAACGCCTATAACTTAGGGATGGAGCCAGTTGTGACGACACTGTACGAAGAAGGGGTGCGTCACTTCATGGTGACGACGCTGGACGAGGCGAGCGAGGTCCGGGCATCAGCTCCGGAAGCGCGCGTCCTCGTCATGAACCCGGTCTACGACTGGGCAACCGTCCATCGTGACCATCTTGACGTCGCCATCGGTTCCTATGACTGGCTCGTCTCGCAACGGGATCAGTTGGACGGTGTCCGCCTTCATTTAAAGCTCGACGTCGGGATGAACCGATTCGGTGCCAAGACGTTCAAAGAAGCGCTGGCCATCGTCGCGTTTTGCCAAGACGAGGGGCTCGACCTCGTCGGGTTATGTACTCATTTCCCGCTCGCTGACGCCGACAACGCGGAAATCGAACACAGTGTGCACGTGGAACGGTTCGCCGACTGGTCGAATCGTCTCATCGAACGGCATTCGTTCGACATCGTGCATGCGGCCAATAGCGCCGCGACACTACAAGCGGATCCGCGCCTCGGGCATTGCACCCATGTGCGCGTGGGAATCTTCCTTTATGGCTATTCCTCGGTCGAACCGGTCGATTGGCTCATCCCGGCGTTTCACTGGGAAACAGAAGTCGTCGCCGTCCATGACATCGAGGCCGGTGCCCACGTCGGTTACGGTACGGGCTACACGGCCGAGACGAATGAACGCATCGCTGTGCTCTCGGTCGGTTATGGCGACGGACTCATGCGAGCCCGGCGCTTCTTACCGGCCCACATCGAAGGACGGGCCTATCCGTTCATCAGCAACATCTTCATGAGCCACAGTTTCTTGCGCGTCGATGACACGATTCAAGTCGGAGACCGTGTGGAGCTGTACGGCCATCTCACGAAAATCGATGACGTGACCCGCACCGGGCACGCCAATAACTCAGAACAATTATGCGCACGCTCATGGCGTGTCCCGCATCGCTTTGAAGGAGGCAATGTATGTACACCACCAACCAATCAGTTTGTATGATCGAAGGCGTGTCCGTCCGTGAACTTCAAGCGACGTACGGGACACCGCTCTATATCATGAGCGAGCCTGAACTCGAGCGTCGCCTCGGCCTCGTCCGGAACGCGTTCCTCGACAAGTATCCGAACACATATGCGCTCTACGCATCAAAAGCGATGTCGATCGCGGCCGTGTACGATAAAGTGATGGCAGCGGGCTTAAGCATCGACGTCGTCTCACGCGGTGAGATGTTCGTCGCGCTCCACGCAGGTGTCCCGGCCGACCGGATTCACGTCCACGGGTCGAACAAGACGGTGCAGGACATCACGTTCGCACTCGAGAACGGCATCACCCATTTCACGATTGACAATATGCGCGAAATCGGACTGTTGTCGGGCCTCGCGGTCGAACACGATGTCGACGTCGACGTCCTGCTCCGCATCGTCCCACAAGTCGTCGGAGGCGCCCATGAGGCGATTCAGACGGGTGGGGTCGACACGAAGTTCGGCTTCCCGACCCACGACGACACGTATCTCGAAGCGATCAAGGCGACGCTGCAGGCGGAACGTCTGCATTTGCAAGGCATCCACTGTCACGTCGGCTCGCAGATTCAAGAACCGACGTTGTTCATCAATACCGTCAAGACGATGGTCAACTTCATCGAGACGATCCGTCAAGAGACAGGATACACGGCCGACGTCTTGAATATCGGTGGTGGCTTCGGTGTCGCCTATCTCGAGTCGGACGACCCGCTCGACTTCGCCGACACGATGACACAAGTGATGGACACGCTCGTCGCGGAAGTGGAACGCTTCGGCTTGCCGCTCCCGAAAATTGGGATCGAGCCGGGCCGTTGGCTCGTCGCCAACGCCGGTGCGACGATCTATGAAGTCGGGACGGTGAAAGAAGTGAGCGGTGTCCGCACGTATGTCTCGGTCGACGGAGGCATGACGGATAACATTCGTCCCGCCCTCTATGATGCCGAGTATGATGTGATTGTGGCGACACGGATGGATGAGCCGAAGACGATTGAAGCAAAAATCGTCGGGGCGTGCTGCGAGTCGGGAGACATCATCTCGAACCGTTCGCTCATCCCGCCGGTCGAAGCTGGCGATCTCCTCCTCGTCAAAGCGACGGGAGCGTACAATTTCTCGATGGCGAGCAACTATAACCAGATGCTCCGCCCGGCCGTCGTCTTCGTGAAAGACGGGACACATCGTCTCGTCGTCCGCAGACAGACACTTGAAGACTTGGTCGCCTGTGAGGTCGTCGGGCAATCGACATGATAGAACGAACGCATTCCTGACTCAGGGATGCGTTCTTTTTGTCGAAGTCATTCTCCTTCAAATGAGAAATGTTTTCAATTATGATGGAATAGATAACAGAGGGGGAAGTGACTTCAATGGAAAAGACAGCAGGACAACAGTTGATTGAGTCGCGGCGGACGATTCGGATGTTCACTGAAGAACCGATTGCGACGAAAGTACTCTATGAGTTGTTGGCATCGGCGCATCAGGCACCGTTTCATAACAAAGTCGAACCGTGGAATCTTTATTTGTTCAACGGGGATGGAAAAGACGTCTTGCTTCAGGCGCTCGAACCGGCGTTTCAAGATGGACCAGAGGCGAAGCGCGAGAAAATCGCGGGACGCATCCGGAACGCGGCAGCTTGCGTCTACGTGACGACGAAGCATTTCGAGACGGACAAAGGGAAGAAAGATGCGCTGCTCGCGACGGCGACGATGATTCAAAACTTTCATTTATTATGTAGTGAGCAACAGATCGGCCTCGTCTGGCGGACGGGCGGTATTTTTGAGGATGCCAGGCTTCAAGAGATGATTGGGGCTGAGGGTGAGACGTTTGTCGGACTGCTCCAGCTCGGTCGTTACGAAGACGTACCGCCTACGAAGCAACGTCAATCGATTGACGCTTGCTTGACGATTTTTGAGTGAACGAAAAGGTCCGAGCGTAGGTGACTACGATCGGACCAGTATTTATAGGTCAATGAGACTGAGCCGTTCATGTGAGCGCTCAGTTTATTTTTTTAACTTGGCTGCGAGCCAGTCTTGAATGACATTCGTTGGAATCATTTTGTTCACGTTCCCTTAACTTTAGTTTCTTCCTCTTTAGTATTATCCGATTGCAATCGTTCCCAAACCTCTCGATGTGTTCCTTGCAGCGTATCATCGAACGAATCCTCGATATGCAGGCAATAGCTTGGGTTAACGGACGAGGCGTACAAGTCTAACATGAGTTCGGCATGGTTTGGATACATTACAATTGGCCCCTTTCGACACGTCGGCTTGACTACATCCTCAGTATACAAAGGAAACATGAAGAAAAATCGGGATAATCGTTAACAATTTATGAATCTTGTAAACGCTTTCACAATCTTTGTGTCGATGTGAGTGGCTCGCATGTCGTCAAGTACTGCTCAGCCCGTTTCGCGTATTTGTTGACGGTCCGTTCCATGATGAAGCGATCCTCGTCATTGAGCGGACGGACGACTTTGGCAGGTACGCCCATGACCATGACGCCTTCCGGGATTTGCATGTTCGGTGTGACGAGTGCACCGGCTGCGATGAATGAACCTTTGCCGATTTTGGCTCCGTCGAGGACAGTCGCATGCATACCGATGAGACAGCCTTCTTCAATCTCGCATCCGTGAATCATCGCCATGTGTCCAATCGACACCCGGTCATGGATGATGGTCGGGGACCCTTCATATTGATGGACCATCGATCCGTCTTGAATATTCACGTACGAACCAATTTGAATCGGTCCTTCATCGCCGCGGATGATCGTATTGAACCAGACGCCGGAATGGGCGCCAATCGTGACATCGCCGATGACGTGCGCCCCTGGTGCGATGAACACCGTCTCATCAACATGTGGAATCAATTCTCCTAATTTGTATTGCATATGTGTAACCCCTTTCAAACGGATATGCTTTCATTGTCGCATAAGTTGAAAAAGAAATTGCACCGGAAAGATTATTCTTGTTAAGATAGTAAAAATACGTAGAAAAAAGGAGACAGACAGATGGAGAAACAACATTTGATTGACATCGCGGCGAAAAAAAAGAAAGCAGCGGTCGTCTTTAAAGATGTGGCGGTCATCGACGTCTACAGCCGTGAGACGATTCGCACCGACGTCGCCATCGACGCCGGCTATATTGTGGCCATTGGGGACGGCTACGAAGGGGAGACCGAATACCATGACCCGTCTTGGACGCTCGCACCGTCATTCATCGATGCGCATGTCCATATCGAGTCGTCGATGGTACCCCCTCACGAGTTCGCCAAAGCGGTGCTTCCGCTCGGGGTGACGACGGTCATCGCCGATCCGCACGAGATTGCGAACGTGAACGGGGCACTCGGCATCGAGTATATGCTCGCCGACGCCAAAGGGTTGCCGCTCGACGTGCGGATGATGCTCCCGAGCTGTGTGCCGGCGACGCCGTTCGAGCACGCCGGGGCGAAGCTATACGCCGAGGACTTGGCGCCGTTTTTAGGGGACCCGGGCGTCCATGGTCTCGGCGAGGTGATGGACTATCCGTCTGTCGAGTCCGGAAGTGAGGATATGCTTCAAAAGATCGCACAAACCGAACACGTCGGGAAAGTCGTCGACGGCCATGCTTCGGGCCTCGATCCGGACCAGCTGAACGTATACCGGACGGCAGGGATCATGACCGATCACGAATGCACGACGGCCGAAGAAGCGCTCGAACGGGTCCGGCGCGGCTTTTATGTTCAAATTCGAGAAGGGTCGGTCGCGCGGAACGTGGAGAAAGTCAGCCAGGCCATCACGGAAAGCAACGCTCACCGTTTCCTGTTCTGTACGGACGATAAACACTTGGACGACCTCGTCGCCGAAGGCGGGATCGACTACAACATTCGCATGGCGATCAAACAAGGTGTCAAACCAGAAACGGCTTATGCCGTCGCTAGTCTGCACGCGGCCGAGGCGTACGGACTCAAAGATGTGGGTGCCATCGCTCCGGGCAAACGAGCAAACTTTGTGATCTTGTCAGACGTCCAATCGGTAAAAATCGAAACCGTCTACGTGAACGGGGAAGTCGTCGCCGAAGAAGGAAAGGCGACGTTCGAAGCCGACGGGATTGAAGTGCCGAAACCGATGAAAGGTGAACTCAAACTACCCGATTTGACGGCGGACTCGTTCCGTTTAGCCGTGAAAGAAGAAGCGGTCGATGTGATTCAAGTATTGCCGAACAGTCTCTTGACGAAGCGACAGCGTCTTGTCTTCACACCTGACGCGTCCGGAGCCGACCTCGCCCAAGACATTGCCACGCTCGCCGTCATCGAACGCCATCATGGGACGGGTCACATGGCCCTGGCCCCGGTGACAGGGTTCGGCTTGAAGCGGGGCGCGCTCGCGGCGACGGTCGCCCATGATAGCCACAACCTCGTCATCGCCGGGGTGAGCCCGGACGACATGTTGCTCGCTGCGGAAACACTTGAAAAAGTGGGCGGTGGTGTCGTCGCGGTGTCAGAAGGGAAGGTGCTGGCGGTCTTGCCGCTCGAGATTGGAGGACTCATGACGAAACGTCCGTATGCGGAAGTGGCGGACGTGCTCGAACAGTTGAACGATGCGCTCGACGTCGTCGGCGCCCATCGTCATTTCAATCCATATTTGACGATGTCGTTCCTCGCGCTCCCGGTCATCCCGGATTTGAAGTTGACCGATATGGGACTATTCGATGTGACGACGTTCTCATTCATCGAGTCGTAAGTCAGTCTAACGTATGATTTTTGTTAAGAACGACCCGAAACGATTGAACGCTCTTGGTTAAGTTGGTATAGTTACGACAAGTTTCATCGGTACAAATGGAAAGGGGGGATATAACAGATGGAACAAGTTGCTTACAACCGGTCGTATGATGAACATGAGGATTTGATCAATTCTGTATATCGTGCCTTCCAGGATCGATGTGAAGAATTGCCTGACGAGACGCGGACGAAACGGCGGTTGCGTCATCTCGTCTTACTGACGATTAAAGACCATACATCGTCACACGCCGAACGATTCGTCTTGTATCATTTCTTTAGTGATTTCTTTAAAGCGGTCGAGTCTGACGATCAAGCTGCACTCGCTGTGTTAAAACAAATCATCCGAGATGAAAAAAACTGTTGATTAGTCACTATGACCTATGATAATTTAGACGTAACTTTAAATGAATATTCGTGCTATCGATGAGGTAGAGGTGCGATGCTGATGAGTAAGTAGTCCGAGGATGACAACGGTGAAGACTACAGAAAGGCAAGATCGCCGAAGTGTAAAGTCATGTCTCTGACTTTGTGCTGGGCTGACGGGAAATACCCGTCAGACTGCCATACATATTTACGTATGGAGCGCTCCAAGTCGGCTAAGAAAGACGGAACATCCAGCGAGGGTGTCGGCTTTGTTGCCGATGCCCTCGCTTTGCGTTTTTTTAGGCATAGGGGGGCCTCATCTCAAACAGAAGAGGAGGAAATCAGCATGGTAGATTATTCAACTTCGGTACTATCACTCGTACCGGCTTTACTCGCCATTATTATGGCCATCACAACACGGAAAGTCATTCCGTCACTCGGTGTCGGGATTATCGCAGGGGTGCTACTGCTTCACAATTTCAACCCGCTCGAATCGATTCAGTATTTATGGTCAAACATCATTGCGCTATTTTGGGCGGATGGGGCCATCAATGAATGGAACGTGCTGTTGATCGCGTTCTTGCTCTTGCTTGGCATCTTGTCATCCATCATTCAAACGTCGGGCGGAGCCCGTGCGTTCGGAGAATGGGCCGCTTCTAATGTCAAAACGGCTCGTGGCGCTCGCCTCGTCTCGTTCGGTCTTGGGATTTTGATTTTCATCGATGACTATTTCAACAGTCTTGCCGTCGGGAATATCAGCCGACCGCTGACGGACCGGAAAAAAGTATCACGCGCGAAACTCGCTTATACGATCGACTCCACGGCCGCACCGGTCTGTGTCATCAGCCCGCTCTCGAGTTGGGGAGCGTACATCATCGCCATCATCGCAGGAATTCTTGCGAAGTACTCAATCGACAGCTACTCGTCATTCTCAGCGTTCATCCAAATCATCCCGATGAACTTCTATGCCATCTTCGCACTTATGTTGACGGCGTATGTCGCTTACACGGGACTCGCGATCGGACCGATGCGTACACATGAGCTACGTGCCCTTCAAGGTGAGCTTTACGATTCATCGAAAGGCGCACCGATGGGGATGAGTGAAGATATTAAAGAACACGATGGCGGAAAAGTCCGCGACTTGATTGTCCCCATCATCGTGTTGATCATTGCCACTGTTTCAGCCATGTTGTACACAGGCGGACAAGCGCTTGCGGCCGATGGTCAAAGCTTCTCGCTTCTCGGTGCGTTCGAGTCGACAGATGTGACACGGTCACTTGTGACCGGTGCCGTCATCAGCTTGCTCGTTGCGCTCTTGCTCTTGATTGGTCGTAAAATTCCAGCTAAAGACTACGGTCATGCGACGTGGGCCGGTATCCGTGCCATGTGGCCTGCTGTACTCATCTTGCTCTTTGCCTGGACGATCATTGCCGTCATCGGAGATATGAGAACGGGTGATTACTTGGCAAGTTTCGTCACAGATTCGATTGCAGCATCTTACTTGCCGCTCATCTTGTTCGCGATCGCCGGTCTGATGGCGTTCTCGACAGGGACGAGCTGGGGGACGTTCGGTCTCATGCTTCCAATCGGGGCAGACTTGATTATGGCCGTCGATCCGGAACTGTTGCTCCCGACACTCGCGGCGGTGCTCGCTGGTGCGGTGTTCGGTGACCACTGCTCACCGATTTCGGATACGACGATCCTCAGTTCGACGGGTGCCGGATCGCACCATATCGACCACGTGTTGACACAACTTCCATACGCGTTGATTGCGGCTGGTGTGTCAGCGGTCGGGTATTTGGTCCTCGGGATCACAGGTTCGATGTGGATCGGCTTCTTCGCGGCATTCGCGACGTTCGTCGTGGCCCTTGTCATCGCGCAAATCATTTCTAAACGCGGACGCGTGCCAGCTGATATGCGCGCTGAACGCGAAGCGTAATTCATCTAGATTAAAGGCGTGCCACCGCTCGTGGCACGCCTCTTTTTTGTATTGGCATAGGTGTCGATGCACAAACAAGCCCTGCCACAGGAGTGACAGGGCTTGCTGATTAGTTGACGTCCAACCACTTGAAGCTAGCGTCAGCTCCGAACGGATGGCGGTGCATGTTTTGAATGTTTGAGCGTTCGAGGTACGCTTCACCTTTTTGATAGATCGGTGCGATCGCGAAGTCATCTTCGAGCAAGATGCGTTCTGCTTCTTGCATCGTTTCCCAACGTTTCATTTGATCGGCTTCTTGTTTCGCGCTTTGGATCAATTTATCGTACTCGTCGTTCGAGTAGGCCATCCGGTTGAATGGACCGTCCGTTACCCACATGTCGAGGTACGTCATTGGATCCTGGTAGTCAGGGCCCCAGCCAGCAGCTGAGACGTCATACTCACCTTTACCTTCAAGGTCAAGGAAGTTTTTGAACGGCTGTTGCTTGATGTTGAGCGTGAGGCCAGGGAGGTTCTTCTCGAGCTCACCTTTGATGTACTCATTGACTTTCTTGAACGCTTCTTCATCACGTGAGAGGAATTCAAGTTCGATCGTTTCGACGCCAAGCTCGGCAAGACCTTTATCCCATGCCGCTTTCGCTTCGTCGACGTTGTAGCTTTGAAGGTCTGGATACTTCTCGCGGAAGTCGGCTCCGTCTTCTGTGAACGTGAAGTCTTTCGCGACGATATAGTTGGCCGGCTGTGAGCCGTCTGTCAAGATGACGTCTGTGACACCTTGCTTATCGAAGCCTTTCGCGAGCGCCTCACGAATGTTGACGTTTTGGAGTGCTTCGTTTTTCTGATTGAAGCGAAGGAAGTTGATGCGTGCGTCGGCACGAGTCTTGAACTCTTCGCTGTCTTGGAATTGTGGTACGAATTCAGACGACAAAAGCGTGTAGTCGACTTCGCCCGATTCGAACAAGTTGACACCCGTCGCGACTTCTTTGACGACTTTGACATTGATCGTCTCCATCTTGACGTTTTCAGCATCCCAGTAGTCGGGGTTCTTTTTGTATACCCAACCTTCGTTGTCTTGCCAGCTGTCTAAGACGTAAGGTCCGTTGTAGAGTGTCTTATCGACCGCGCTCGCGAACGACTCGCCTTGCTCTTCGACGAACTCTTGCTTTTGTGGCATGTACGTCGGGAAACCTGTCAATCCGAGGAAGTAAGGGGCTGGTGCTTCCAATTGAACTTCGAGCGTCTTCTCGTCGACCGCTTTCGCGCCGAGCGCATCGAGTTCTTCTTCGCCTGCAAGGATTTTGTTGGCGTTTTTCAAGTCTTGAAGGATGTACGCATATTCCGCGCCTGTCTCTGGGTTGAGGGCGCGCTTCCATGAATAGACGAAGTCTTCAGCTGTGACCGGTGAGCCATCTGACCAGTTCGCATCACGCAACTTGAAGGTGTATGTAAGTCCGTCTTCTGAAATCTCAACGTCTTCAGCAATTCCCGGTACCGGCTGGTTGTTCTCATCAAGACGATATAGTCCCTCGAAGACGTTGTTCGTCACGATGATCGATGTCGAGTCCGTTGTGAGCGTTGGGTCGAGTTGTGGTAAATCCGTCGCCGAGACGAGCGTGATTTCCTTCTTCGCATCACCCGATGATGATCCGTCCGACGAGCTCGACGATGATTCTTCTCCGCCGCCACATGCTGCTGTCGCAAGCAAGGCAACACCCGATAAAGCTAACCATTTCTTATTACGCATTGTCATACCTCCCGAAAATTCTGATTGTTTCGAATATATTGCAATTAAACTACAAACAAGATGAATGCGCAATAAAATTTTTTAAATTATTCGAAAATATAAACATTAGTGAAATACCTATCTAAACGTCATTGGATTCAGTAGAATAAGGAAATCATCGAATGATTATACATTATCCATGTATAGTTATTCGTCAGACGTCAACTTTTTTTGGAGGGTTTGGAATGAAGGGACAATCAGCCGGAATCGGCTTTTTCGGGCTTGCTGCCATGGTCGTCGGAACGATGATCGGTGGAGGCGCATTTAACTTGCCTGGCGCGATGGCGCAAGGTGCCGGGGTCGGTTCGGTATTGATCGGTTGGACGATCACGGGCATCGGCATGGTCATGCTCGCGTTCGTGTTTCAATTTTTAGCGAATACGCGTCCTGAGCTTGAAGGCGGGATTTATGCCTATGCAAAGGAAGGGTTCGGCAAGTTCGTCGGTTTCAACAGCGGGTGGGGTTATTGGATGTCCGCGTGGATTGGGACGGTGGCGAACATCACGTTGATCTTTAGCACACTCAGTTATTTCTTCCCGATCTTTTCGTCAGAGCATCGGTCGTTTCGATTGATTATGAGCGCGATCGTGATTTGGGGGCTGTTCTGGATCATCTCGCGAGGGATGAGAGAAGCGGCCCTCCTCAATATCGTCACGACAATCGCGAAGCTCGTCCCAATCTTTTTATTTATCATCCTTATCTTGTTCGCGTTCCGGATCGACACATTCCAAATCGACTTTTGGGGTCAGTCGGGCTTCAGCTGGTCACAGGTGTTCCCGCAAGTGAAATCGACGATGCTCGTAACGTTATGGGCGTTCGTCGGCATCGAAGGAGCGGTCGTCTTATCATCACGGGCCCGTCATAAACGAGATGTCGGACGAGCGACGGTGATCGGACTGGTTGGGACACTCGTCATTTATATGATGATCTCAATCCTATCGTTCGGGGTGATGACCCAAGAGCAACTCGCGTCACTGGCGGAACCATCGATGGCGTATGTGCTTGAGGCGGTCGTCGGTCCCGTCGGTGCGACCCTCATCAATATCGGCCTCCTCGTCTCGCTCTCAGGTGCGTTGCTCGGGTGGACGATTCTCGCGACAGAGATTTCTTATGTGGCAAGTCGCGACGGGGTGTTCCCGAAATTGTTCAATCGGCTCAATCGGAATGAGACGCCGGTGAGTGCCTTGTTCATCACGCAAGTCTTCACACAACTCGTCACCATCATTGCACTCTTCTCCGAACAAACCTATTTGGTGCTCTCGAGCATTGCCGGGATTGCGGCCCTCGTCCCGTACTTGTTTTCCGCCTTGTTCGGTTGGAAAGAGGCACGACGCACAGGGACGCGCTCGATGCTTGTCATGTCGGGCATCGCGACCGTTTACGCGGCATGGCTCCTCTATGCGTCGGGTGTCGAATATATGCTCATCGCGATGATTCTTTACGCGCCGGGCGTGTTCGTCTTCATGATAGCCGAACGTGAACAGGGCCGGCCGTTCCTGAACCGTCTGCAATATATGATTGCGGTCGTCATTCTGTTGGCGGCCACGTACGGCGTCTATGGACTATGGACGGCCACGATCAGCCTATAAAAAAAAGTCATCGAACGTCGTGAAGACGTCCGATGACTTTTTTATTGCTTTCCGCCCGTTAACAGGTGAACGACTTCGATTGGAGGCATCGGCTTCGCGTACAAGAAGCCTTGGAACGAATCGCAGGCAGTTTGCTTCAAATGATCGAGCATCTCTTGGTCCTCGACGCCTTCGGCGACGACGTGCAGATGTAGGCTCTTGCCGAGATGGACGATGACATCGAGCAAGTGCGACTTCGAGGCGAGCCAATCGTCTAAAAAGACTTTATCGATTTTCAGCTCGTCGACCGGGAACGACTTCAAGTATTGGAGTGAAGAGAATCCAGTTCCAAAGTCGTCAATCGACAGGCGATAGTCGAGCCGCTTGATTTGATTCATCCGGGCGATGATTTCATCCGTCTGTTGCATGACGAGACTTTCCGTGATCTCGAGAATGATGTCGGACGGGTTTAAATTGAGCTGTTGCTTGATATTTCGGAGCGTATTGATGAAGCTGTCGCTCCGGAATTGGTTCGGTGAAATGTTGACAGCCATCGACAACGGATAATCAACGAGTCGTTGCCATGCTTTCAACTGTTTGGCGGCCTCAAGGATGACCCAGTTATTAATCGGGACGATCAGCGCCATCTCCTCGGCGAGCGGGATGAACTCCGACGGCGGGATTTGACCGAGTTCATCGTGATGCCAACGGAGAAGCGCCTCGAACCCGATGAGCCGGTCGGTCTTCAACTCGAACTTTGGTTGATATTCCAAATAAAAGTGTTTTTCCTCGAGCGCTTGATAGAGCGCTTTTTCGATATGGATTTGACGTGAGAACGCGTCGTCCATGTCTTTCGTGACGAACTGAATCGTGCCGACGCCAATCCGTTTCCCTTTGAACAAGGCGCTTTCGGCACGCGTATATAGTTCTTCTAATGAAGATGTGGCCGATGGATAGAAGACACAACCGATGGAAATCGACACCATGATCGAGTGATGATAAATCCGGAACGGTCGTTGCAGTTCATGTTGCAATTGGCGCAACAACTGGAACACTTCCTCTTTCGACTCTTCAAAGAACAGGAGTCCAAACAAACCGCCCGACGGATGGAACATGACGCTCGTCTCAGGCATGAACTGAGTGGCCCGGTCTTTGATTTGGACGAGTAGTTCGTTGCCGACACGGGAGCCGAACGATTCGTTGATGATTTTAAAGCGATCGATGTCGAACAAGGCGACATGGACCAAACCATCCCCTTGATCGACAGTTTTCAAGACGTGGGCATATTGGCGAAGCCACCCTTTTTTATTTAATAGACCGGTCAAATCGTTATGATAGGCGAGGTAGTTGACCTCTTGCTCGAGCCGTTTTTTATCCGAGACGTCAAATCCGAAGGCGGTATATTGCACGACTTCGCCTTCTTCGCTCAAGATTGGGACGACCGTCAAATTGAGCCAGCACGTGTTCGCCGTATGACGTTCCGAGCGGATGGGCATCTCGCCGTTCCAAATACGGTCGGTCGTAAGCGCTTGAAGCACGTCCTCGGCGATCGGGTCATTCTCGAATGACGGATGGATGAGCTCGAACCAATTACGACCGATAAATTGGTGGTCGGGGGCCCCGATCAATCCGCATAACAACGGGTTGATCTCGGTGATTTCCCCATACGCGTTCGCAGCCAGATAATAAGTCGACTGCTCAATCATCGCCTGAAAATGATGGAGTAAGTTGAACTGTTCCGTGCTGATGAGCGGACTAAACCCTTTCGGTAAAAAGGCTAAAAAATAGCCGGTGAAATCGTTGATGGAGAAGGATTGTAAATAGGCGGTCGCATAGACGACCGAACCGTTTTTATGTTTGAACGGCGTCATCGCCGTCGTCGAGAACGGATATTGAAGGAGCAGTGGCGACCACGTCTCGAGCGTATGCTCTAAGTGCTGGACGACCGGGAGTGGGTGGTGAAGGACCTCGTCCCGTTCCCATCCGAAGAGCGTTTCCGCATGCTCGTTCCAAAGAAGGACGTTGCCGTCGAGGTTGATGTAACAGCATGGGACAGATAAAGCATCGATGAACTCGTCAATCGGCAAATCGCGCAATGAAGCCACAGCATTTCCTCCAATCTACATCAAATGAATCGTACTCTACGTTCAGTGTACCTTATTTTCCCAACCCGAGGAATGGGCAAGTTGGTCGTTGTCAAAAGAAAGACGGTCATCATATACTGAAGGAGTAAGATAGTTTTTTGATAAGGGGGAAATCAAATGTCAAAGACACAAGAAGTGATTGAATTGACAGAGAAGTTCGGGGCGCACAACTATCATCCACTTCCAATCGTCATCTCGGAAGCGAAAGGGATCTGGGTGACGGATCCAGAGGGGAACCGCTACATGGATATGTTGAGTGCCTATTCGGCCGTCAACCAAGGTCATTGTCATCCGAAAATCATCCAAGCGCTAAAAGATCAGGCGGATAAAATCACGCTGACGTCACGTGCGTTTTACAATGATCAACTCGGTCGTTTCTACAAAAAAGTGGCAGCGCTTACAAACAAAGAGATGGTGTTGCCGATGAACACGGGTGCGGAAGCAGTCGAAACGGCTGTCAAAGCATCACGTCGCTGGGCGTATGAAGTGAAACAAATCCCAGGCCAAGCGGAAATCATCGTCTGCTCGGGCAACTTCCACGGCCGGACGATGGCGGCGGTGTCGATGTCGACAGAAGCGGAATATCAACGCGGATTCGGACCGCTATTGCCAGGGTTTAAAGTCGTGCCGTACGGTGACATCGATGCGTTCGAGGCGGCCATCACTGAAAATACGGCGGCGTTCATCGTCGAACCGATTCAAGGCGAAGCCGGGATCATCATCCCACCGGCTGGTTACTTGAAACGTGCCAGTGAGCTCTGCCAGCAGCATAATGTCTTGTTCGTGGCCGATGAGATTCAATCGGGGCTCGGTCGCTCAGGCAAATGGTTCGCCATCGAATGGGAAGATGTGGAGCCGGATATGTATATTCTCGGAAAAGCGCTCGGGGGCGGCGTATTCCCGGTATCATGTGTCGCAGCCAATGAGAACGTCTTGAGCGTATTCAATCCAGGGTCGCACGGGTCGACGTTCGGCGGGAACCCGCTCGCGGCAGCCGTGTCGATCGCGTCGCTTGAAGTGTTAGAGGAAGAGCAACTGCCACAACGTTCACTTGAACTCGGGACGTACTTCATGGACCGATTGAAATCGATTGACAATCCGCTCATCAAAGATGTACGTGGACGCGGTCTATTCATCGGAATCGAATTGACAGAAGCGGCACGTCCTTATTGTGAAGCGCTCAAAGAGCGCGGTCTGCTCTGCAAAGAGACGCATGAGACGGTGATTCGTTTGGCGCCACCACTCGTCATCACGAAAGAAGAGCTCGATGAGGCGTTCGAGGCGATTTCGGCCGTGTTCGCACCAGCCGCTATTTCGTGATTGCGCATCGCTTGTTATAATGAATACAGACTCAAACACCTGTCTCGCGACGTGCTCGCGGCAGGTGTTTTTTTGAAGGGAGACGGGGCCATGCTCTATGTGTACGTCGGCTTGGCAGGAGCGCTCGGTGCCTTGGCACGTTATGGAATCGGGACAGGCATCGAGACGTTTTGGATCGGTCTGTTTCCGCTCGGGACGCTGCTCATCAATTTATCAGGAAGTTTCGCGCTCGGTTGGCTGACACACTTTCTGTTTCGTTCCGGACGTCTCTCCCCAAGTGTCGTCACTGCGGTCGGGACAGGGTTCATCGGCTCGTTTACGACGTTCTCGACGTTCAGTGTGGAGACGATTGAATTGTTAGAGGCTGACGCATTCGGTTCAGCTCTGCTTTATGTGACGCTCAGTCTCGGACTTGGGCTGTTTAGTTCATGGCTCGGATTTTGGTTTGGGCGGCGACGGTTCGATCGGGCTG
Source organism: Exiguobacterium sp. FD-YE-25-4 (assembly GCF_057004685.1). Classification (NCBI taxonomy): domain Bacteria; kingdom Bacillati; phylum Bacillota; class Bacilli; order Caryophanales; genus Exiguobacterium; species Exiguobacterium sp. FD-YE-25-4. The sequence continues at coordinate 584,794 of NZ_CM168041.1, forward strand.
TCATGCGAGAGGGGGGAGTACGATGACGCTTCTCGTCATCATGATCGGCGCGTTCTTCGGGGCGATGGCGCGATTCGGGGTCGGTCAGTTCGTCAAAACCCGGACGACATCGGCGTTCCCGTGGGCGACGCTCATCGTCAATGTGACTGGTTCGTTTGGACTTGGGTATTTATACGGGGCGAGTGTTCACCAAACGCTCATGCTCGGTCTCGGTGTCGGCTTTCTCGGTTCGTTCACGACGTTCTCGACGTTCAAGCTCGAAGTGATGCGGTTCGTCGCCAAAGACTGGCTTCGTTTCGGGATGTATTTGCTTGCGACCTATGTACTTGGTCTGCTGGCGGCCTATCTCGGTTATCATCTGCCATGAAAAATCCCTCGGAAACTTGTTCCGAGGGATTTGCTTTATTCGCTAAGTTGGAGTTTTTCAGCACAAGATGGGCACGTGTTCTCGTAAGACTCGCACTGCTCATCCATCTGTTTCCCGCATTCTTGACACGTCTTGTCCGGTAACTTCCGATAAAATTCGACGGAAGATTCAAGTCGGCTTGCCCATTCATTCATTGTAACTGCCCCCTTTATTTAAGTAACTTAGCTGTTATGTTGGTTTGATTGTATTATAACAGTGGTGTGTAAGTCAACAATAATATATAACAGATTTATAAATCGGATTTTGTTAGAATGAGAGTACAGAAAATGAGGTGAGACGGATGAAAGCACCCCAGTGTGAAACAATCGCCATTCAAAGTGAAGATGTGACGGTATTACAACGGGCACTGACAGACCTAGATGCGGTTCGAGTCAGTCGATTGTTCAAAGCGTTCGCCGATCCGACCCGGCTCAAAGTGTTGTACGTCCTGACGTTAGAACGGGAACTGTGCGTCTGTGATGTGGCGGCCGTGATCGGACATTCAAACGCGACGGCGTCGCATCATTTACGGACGTTGCTCGAGCAAGGGCTTGTCAAATATCGAAAAGATGGAAAAGTCGTCTACTACTCACTCGACGATGATCACGTCCGGCTACTCGTCGAGATTGCGATGGCCCACAGTGCCGAACAAATTGATGCGTGACAAAGAGCCAGCTGGGATTCCAGTCGGCTCTTTTTTTGGTTGTAATTGTGATGGAACAGCGATACGATATATTCAAATGAACGTTTGAATGTAAAGGGGCGAGATAATTATGAAACGAGATGTATTACCTGTCGAAGGGATCACATGTACGAACTGTGCCGCCAAAATCGAGAAAAGCGTGACGGGAGAGGACGGTGTCGCCGCTTGTCAAATCGATTTTGCGACAAGTCGAATGATTATCGAATGGGATGATTCGAAGGATCACACGAAGACGCTCCGCACCATCGAAGCGACGATGGGGCGAATTGAACCGGGTGCACATTTTGTCAAAGACGAGGCGGAAGTGCCGATGTCGGGTCGCTTATTGTGGCGGTTTGGCGTCGCGTTCGCCCTGCTGCTCGTCGGTCTGTACACCGATTCGCTCTTTGTGTACGCGATTGCCTATGTGGTCGCAGGCTATGACGTCGTCTATGCCGCAATTCGTAACGTATGGCATCGGGAATGGTTTGATGAAAAATTTTTAATGACGATTGCGACAATCGGTGCGATTGCGATTGCGGAGTATCCGGAAGCGGTCGCCGTCATGCTGTTCTACCAGCTCGGTGAATACTTCCAAGCACGGGCCGTCCACGCCTCGCGACGGTCGATTCAATCGCTGTTGAACATGAAGCCGACGATTGCGCGCGTGTTCGAAGATGGACGTGAAGTAGAAAGACGTCCTGAAGAGGTCGCGGTCGGTAGCATCATCATCGTTCGAGCAGGCGAACAGATCCCGATGGACGGTCGTGTGCTGCGAGGCTCGAGCTCATTGGATACGGCGTCGCTGACAGGTGAGTCGTTACCACGCCCAATCGGTCCCGAGGAAGACGTCCTTGCGGGAATGGTCAACCTTGACGGGCGGCTCGAAATACGAGTCGAACGCCCGGCGACTGAATCGAGCCTGCAAAAAATGATTGCCCTCGTCGAACAAGCGAGCATGAACAAGGCGAGAACGGAACAGATGATCACACGGTTGGCGAAAGTATACACGCCGGTCGTCGTCGTGCTCGCGGCGGTCGTCGCATTTGTTCCACCACTGTTTGTCGGAAATCTCGAGGAATGGGTATACCGGGCCTTAATCTTCCTCGTCATCAGTTGTCCATGCGCCTTGGTGATCTCGATTCCACTCGGCTATTTCGGTGGGATTGGAGCAGGTTCACGGCGGGGCATCCTAGTGAAAGGCGGCGAATATTTAGATGTGCTCGCCGAAGTCGATACGGTCGTATTCGATAAGACCGGTACGCTCACGACCGGCCGCTTTGAAGTGACCGATGTCGTGACAAACGGGGAGCTGACGACAGACGAGTTGCTTCAGCTTGCCGCCCGTGTTGAGATGGCCTCCACGCATCCGCTCGCAAAAGCAATCGTCGAGCATGCGGGTCCAGTCGCACCGTTCTCGATGATTCAAGAAGAACCGGGATACGGGTTGATGGCGATCGACGGTGAAAACCGCATTTACGTCGGCAGCGCCCGCTATGTTCAAAAATTGGGTTATCCAACCCCGGCGGAGACATCGGGGACGATCGTCCATATCGTCAAAAATGACCGTTGGCTCGGCCGAATCGAGTTGAGAGACCAAGTGAAGCCAGATGCGCAAGAAACGATTCAAGCTTTGAAGCGCTATGGTTATCAGACGGTCATGTTGACCGGGGACCGGCAAGAAGTCGCAGCCGCCGTCGGTTCGGCAATTGGAATCGATGAAGTGAGAAGCGAATTGCTTCCGCATCAAAAAGTCTCAGAAGTCGAGCGGTTGGCGACAACCGGCAAGGTCGCTTTTGTCGGTGACGGATTGAACGATGCGGCGGCGCTCGCACGAGCCGATGTCGGACTCGTGATGGGCGGCGTCGGGAGTGATGCAGCGGTCACGGCAGCCGACCTCGTGCTGATGAACGACGCTCCGCGCGACGTCGTGGCAGCGATTGAATTAAGCAAGCGGACACGGCGGATTGTTTGGCAAAACATCACGTTCGCGTTCGGTATGAAGGCGCTCTTCCTCTTGCTCGGTCTCTTCGGGCTCGCCTCGATGTGGGAAGCCGTGTTTGCTGACGTCGGGGTTGCCTTGCTCGCCATCGGGAACGCCGCACGTCTCATTCATTCCAAATAAAAAGACCTCACAATGGAAATTGAGGTCGAGGGATCGTCTCATTGGAGACGGTCTTTTTTTCGTGTTTTGAAGAGGAGAAACAGCAAAACGAGCAGTGCGGCGATGAGCAAGATGGCAATCGACGTGAGGGCTTGAATCAACACATCGATTTGATTCTCGGTCGCGACGAGTTGTTTGCGGATGTCTTCATACTGTAGTTTCTTCAATGCGCGCAAATCTTCGAGGATCGTTTGGCGCTGATCGGTCATCGTCTCGGCTAGCTCGGTCGCGGCCTCGAGATCGCCGCGCTCATAAAAGACAAGCACTTCGGCGGCGCCTTGCTCCCATATTCCGTCACGGTAAAGCAAATCAATCAGCGAGCTCGGTGTGCGCGGGTCGTTCGTGATCGAAGTCTTCAACTCTTCAGCTTGCTGGGACATACTGTAATACGATTCTAAAAAACGCCGGTCTTCGTAGGCGAGCAACCCGCGAATGGCGTTGGCTCGTTCAATGTTAAAATACATGATCTCTTCGATGGCATCATAGGAATCGAGGCGTTGACTATGAATCGACTCGAGTTGATGTCTCGTGTCTCGAAGTTGAAACCCAAAACCCGCAAGGATCAGCGCGGATAAAAGTGATAACAAGATGAGTAAGGTCAGCCATTTCTGTTGGGACACGGTCATCCCTCCTTCCATACAATCGTACAATATTTACCGATTTCGTCGCAAAATATTTTTTTGGAAAAGGAAAATTTCGGGTAAAGGTATAAATATATAGTAAAGCGTTTCTTGTTATCGTTTACAATGAAATGAGGAACGATTTCATTCATAAGGAGAATACACATGCCAGAGAACTCATCGTTACACAAGTTACACCAGGTCTTGAAAGAAAAACGAACGAACATGGAATATGACATTCCGGCCTTGTGGAACCGCCTGCAATTCCCTTCAGAGCCTGTCCGAGATGGCGTCGAACGGGTCAATCCTTACGATTTTTTAATCGAGACGATTGAAAAAGCGATTCTCCCGCATGCGGTCGACGGACGGGATTATCATCAGTCGGTCGCCCAAGCGGATGGATATCTTCAAACGGGCGGCGATTGGATTAAGCGTGCCTCCGTCTATTCGATGCAAGTCCGGACCTCGACGTCATGGGATCATGACGGTTCAGGTTATGTCGAGATGGAAAACTCGGTCGGGATGAAGGACACGGGAACGTTCGTCAAAACGCTCGCGCTAATCCCGCACTTGCTTTATATGGGAATCGACACGTTGTTCCTATTGCCGATCTCGCAACATAGCCACAAAAATAAAAAAGGCGAATTTGGTTCTCCTTATGCCGTGCAAGACTTCTTTGGAATCGATGAAGAACTGAAAGAGACGTTGACGGGAGACGGGTTGACGGTCGAAGAAGAGTTCGCCGCGTTCGTCGAGGCGTGCCATATGGTCGGGATTCGGGTCGTCATCGATGTCATCCCGCGCACATGCGCCCGTGACAACCGTCTCATTCTAGAAAATCCGGAATGGTTTTATTGGATCCCGGTGACGGAACTCGACTACTATCACCCGCCGCACGTGCCCGGTATCGGAGAGAACGTAAAACCAGAGCACGCTTTCTTGCCAATGATTTACGGGTCGGAAGACGTATGGGCGCATTTGCGTCGTTTCTCGATGGCGCCGAACCTCGTTGACGCGGACAAGTGGGAGACGGTGAAGACGTACTTGCTCGAGCACCCGGAAGAGAACTTGCTCGCGGTCATCGAGCGTGAGTTCGGTTTGACGACCGCTCCAGCTTTTTCGGATTGTATCAATGACCCGCAACCGCCATGGTCGGACGTCACATACTTCCGTCTGTTCCTCGATCATCCGACAGCGGCAGCGCCTTACGTCAGCGAGGCGAACTTGGCTCCGTACATTCTGTTCGATTCGATCAAGTCGAATCAATTCCGGGGCGATCAAATCAATGAGCCGCTATGGGCGATGCTCGCCGATATCATCCCACACTACCAGCGCGAATTTGGAATCGATGGGGCCCGCATCGATATGGGTCACGCCTTGCCGGTCGATTTGGCACAACGGATCCTTCAACAGCCACGCGCACTCGACGCCAACTTCAGCTTCATCGCTGAAGAATTGATCGAAATCGGAGCGTGGGCAGCGAAAGAGGCGGGCTATAACATGATTATCGGCTACGGGTTCTATAAAGAACCTCGATTCGATACGCATGAGACACACCAGTTCATTTATGACTCACGCTTCTTACCGTTGCCGGTGTTCGCGGCCGGAGAAACAGCGGACACGCGCCGCGTGGCGACACGGGACGGGGGACGGCAAGCGAGTCGCTTGCTCACTGTGTTGAACGGCTTCGTGCCGAACGGGGTTCCGATGACGAACTCGGGGCTCGAACTGTATGAGACGCAACCGATGAACACCGGGCTCGACTGTCGACCGGAAGAGGCGTACCAACTCTTCCCGACCGATCCGTACTTTGGTAAGCTCGCCTTCTTCGACGCGTATCAGTTCCATTGGGATCACCCGGAACGAGAAGAGATGATCGAACTCATGCATCAAGTTGCCGAAGTGCGTCGTCGTTGGTTGGATGTCCTCGTCAACCCGAGTCATTTCGAACCGCTCGCGATGACGCACATGGATGCGCCGTTCATCGGCCTCGCTTGGCTGCGTCCGGATACGAACGAGACGCTCCTTGTCGTTGCCAACACGAGCATGCATCATCCGCTGCAGGGGAAAGTCCCGCTCGACGGGGTGCGCCGCCGTAACTGGAACGCAAGCCGTTTCGCCGAGATGGTCTACTCACCGACGTCATGGCCGTATGCCGAGCACTCGTTCGATGAGAATTGGGACCTGTGGGTCGATTTGAAGCCGGGCGAAGTCAAAATTTATGAGATGAAATAAGCAAATGCCCCGAATCGGTTTACCGGTTCGGGGCATTTTTTGTCACATCGTCTGCTTCATGTAGTAGATGACAAACTCATCGAGCGGCATCGGCTTCGCATAGCGATACCCTTGCATCGAATCACAGCCGATTTTTCGTAAGAAATTCTCTTGATATTCTGTCTCGACCCCTTCGGCGACGAGCGCCATCCCAAGTTGTCGGGCCATGGCGACGATCGTCGCGGTGACGGTTTGATACTCCCGGTTCTCTTCGAGTTGCATCGTGAACTCGCGCGGGATTTTCAGCTCATCGATTGGATAGCGGACGAGGTAGGCGAGCGAGCTGTAGCCGGTCCCGAAGTCATCGATCGACAGTTTGATGCCGAGCGCCTTGAGTTCGAGGATCCGTGTCAACACCCGGTCGGAATGGTGGGCGGCGACGGTCTCGGTCAATTCGAAGTTGAGTCGGCTCGGTTCGATTGGAAACCGCTCAAACAAAGTCGTCAAATACTCGATTAAATGTTCATCGAACAATTGACGGACGGAGAGGTTGACCGACAATTTCGGCAAATTGATGTCTCCTTGCTCGAAGGCGTACATCAATTGGAATGTCTCATGGATCATCCAGCGACCGAGATCGTGGATGTGGCCCGTCTCCTCGGCGATCGGGATGAATTGGCTCGGCGGGATGAAGACCCCATCGCGTTGCCAGCGCATGAGCGCCTCGGCCCCGATGATGGCTTTCGTCGAGGCGTCGACTTGAGGCTGAAGGTAAAGCGAGATCTCGCCTTTTTCAAGGGCGGTGTCGAGCCCTTCCATCAACAGCTTGCGTTCTTCTTTATCCGCACGCAGCTCTGGCGCGAACAGGACGGTCTCATTACGTCCCTTGTCCTTTGCCTTGTACATCGCGAGGTCTGCGTTTGAGAGCAAGTGCTTGAGCGTCGATCCGTGGTCGGGATAGCGGACGATGCCAATCGACGCATGGATCTCGACGAGCGTTCCGCCCATAAAGTAAGGCGGGCGATAGACGAAGCGTCGCAACCGTTCGACTAACATCTCATCATCATCATGTTCGGCGACGACGATGAACTCGTCACCGCCGAGCCGTCCCGCGTACTCGTTCGGCAATAAGGCACCTCTTAGTCGTTTGCCGATGTGTTGCAGCAATTCATCGCCCATATGATGGCCGAACTGGTCGTTGATCTCTTTGAAGCCGTCCAGGTCGGAGAACATGAGCGAGAATCGTCGTCCTTCGGCGATGAGCCGTTCGATTTGTTCTTGCAACGCGTAACGGTTATGTAGTCCCGTCAAACTGTCATGATTTGCTTGATAGTAGATTTGTTCTTGTTGCACGATCATTTGGGTGATGTCTTTGACGATGGCATAAATGCCTTCGACTTCCCCGTCGATAATCATCGGGATGTTCATCAGCTGCCAAACTCGCTTCGCCCCGTCCTCGGTGACGACATCGACGTCGAGCGTACGCGGGCGACCGTTCTTCAAATCATGCAATACGGTCGCATAGGCGGACCGGTCTTTTTGTTCGATGATATCTAATATGTTGGAACCGATGAGTGTCTCTGTGTCATGACCGAGCACCGAGCTGCCGGCCTCGTTTACGGACAACACTTCACCGTGAAGGTCGAACAAGAAAATCGGTTCGGCATGATAGGCGAACAGGGACCGATACTGTTGCTCCCGAATTTCAAGCTCATGTGCTTTCGTCGTCACTGCGACTTCAAGGTCAGTGTTGACGGTATGTAAGCGGTGGCTGATCAAGGCATTTTGCTTGGCGACGACGAACTGACGAATGAGTAGCAACAAGACGGCATTCGCGGTCATCGAATCGAGCACGGATGTACCGAGCAGCCGATCGGAGGCGAGCATGAACAGCATGACGATTGTGCTATAGACGACGTAATCGAACACGGAGTCATGGACGAGCGCGTCCTCGGTCGATTCATCAAACACGTAACTGATGGAAATGATGAAAATACTCGTCACTTGAAGCAAATGAATTAACTCGTGGCCGATGCCGTTGAAGATGAGCAATTGGTTCAAAATCGAAGCGGTCGTGAAGCCAAGAACGCCGACCAATAACAATACGCGGAAGCTCTGACCTGCCGAAGTGATTCGATTCAAGTAGAGAAAGCCGAGCATCATGTACAGACTGATCAACACCATCTGTTCTTCAAACCCATTCAAGTTGGCGGCATAGCTCCCGTTCTCGCTCGAATAAATGAACAGATGCATGGCGCCGATCAACAGAAAACTGAGCAAGGCGAAGATATCAAACGTTCGCAGTTTCAATGTCCGAATCTCAATCGACTGGGTGATCACGATCAACGACATGATTAAATAAAAGAAGTTTTGGATGAACGGCATAAGCTCAATTCCAGTTGACATGACGAAGTGATGCCCGACTAAATAGGCGATGAAACAAACGTTTCCGGCGCTAATCAGTAAATGGATGTAGCGACGCATGCCGCGATTCCGAAGGACGGCGGTGATGCTGAAGGCAGTCGCGATGAGCGTGACCGCCGTGAAATAGACGAACAAACTCGTCTCCCTCAAGTCATAAGGGGTGAACAGGATCAATAAAAGGCCGAGAAAAAAGGTCCCGACGAGCAAAGCGGGGACTGTTTGGCGCAACGAGTGGTTGATCAACTCATGCACCTCCTTCTGTATATGTCTAAGAGGCTCATCATTATTATCGGATTGTTTATGGATTTGTTACACCAAAAAAATCGACAGCAAGCTGCTGTCGATTACAAGGTATACGAATGCTCTTTGAAGTTACCGACGACCGAATCGATTTCCGAGACGGTGACGAACGCTTCCGAGTCGATATCGGAGACGATTTGACGTAGTTTTGGAATTTCATTGTTTTGCACGACGACGTACAACATTTTCTTCGAGTCGTTCGAATAACCACCGGTTGCGTCCATGATTGTGACACCACGCTTCAAGTTTTGCTTGATGACGAGGTTGATTTCATCGGCTTTCTTACAGATGATGAAGCACTGCTTTTGTGCCGAGAAGAATCGGTGAATCGTCAACAGCGTTCGCGACCGGACGAAACTGAGCACGAGCGCGTACATGACCGCTTTAATATCGAACGTGATGAACACGAGAATATAGACGATGATGTCTTGCGTCAAAAAGATCTTAGGGAGCGATAAATTGCGGTTGTTCGTGTAAATGACTTTCCCGAGAATATCTAGGCCACCGGTCGAGGCACCTGCGAATAACAGCAAGGCAAGTCCGAGACCGGAGACGATTCCGCTGAACACCGAGGCGACGAGCGGGTCGTCGAGCGGGGTCGGCGGGATGAGCACGGGCAACGTATCGATCAAGATAGATGATAAGACGACGACGAGCCCGGTCATGAGAATGAACCGTTTCCCCAGATATTTAATCCCGACGATAAAGAGCGGGATATTCAACACGAGTTGCGTGAATCCGATCGGTGTACCGAACAGCTCGTTGATGATCAAGGTGATCCCGACGATGCCCCCGGACCCGATCTCGTTTGGTTTGAGCAATAAGCCGACAAAGATCGATTGTAGAATCGTTCCGGCGATGATGAACAAAGTCGTCTCGACGGCGATTCGTTTTCTTGATTTTGCGTACATAGATGATGGCTAGGCGCCATACGCCCCCTTTGAAATAAACTCACTCAAGCGTACTCCGATGGTGGAGGAATTTCAAGCGCCGAACGATTACAATTCGTTGTGGAAGCGGTCGATATCGCTTGCGAGCTGTTCATGCACGTAATCGATGACTTGAGCGTCATCGAATAAGCCGAGTGGGGCGTCGTCCGGAATCGCATCGAATGGGGATACGAAGTATAAGACGGCCGCAACGAGGGCATGTTGTTTGTCCGGCTGCATCTCGAACTGGTGATTATAGACGGCACGCAACATGTTGAGTAACTGTTTCATTTGGAAGTAGAGCGTCAGTTCTTCTTCGCGCTCGATATTGCTAATCTCGTTTGAAGCGACGTCGACCGTCACTTTAGCGAGAGCGAGTTCGCCTTGGACCAAAAGGTCACCTAATGTTTCATTGTCGGTATAGTCCTCGGTCGCGCTCGTTAAAAAGTGTGTGTACGTTGTTTTCCAATCTGACATGTATATTCCTCCTTCTGTCTTCATCTACTAATATGCCCGTTTTTGCGATTTGGTTGCAACTTTTCCGAAAATTTAAGAAAATAGAAATAAGTGAAAAAGGAGGAACTGTACATATGTCTACTGTAACCATGCCGACTGAGGCAGAATTTGCCCGCTACGCTGAGCTTGCCGTCAAAAAAGGCGTCAACATTCAGCCGGGCCAACAGCTCGAAGTCCGAGCTGATATTAGCCAAGCACCGCTCGTCCGTCAAATCGTGAAAGCAGCTTACGCGGCTGGCGCGAAACAAGTGTATGTCAACTGGAGCGACGAAGAGACGACGAAAGTCCGTTACTTCAACGCCCCAGCGGATGCCTTCAAAGAATACCCGGAATGGCTCAAGGCCCGCTTTGAGCAATTGGCCGAAGAGAAGACGGCATTCCTATCGATCGTCAGCGACGACCCGGACGCACTGAACGGCGTCGAGTCGTCACGCATCGCGGACTCGAACCGTGCTGCCGGCGTGGCGCTCGCGAAATGGCGCAAATATGTCATGAGCGACAATGTCAGCTGGTCAATCGTTGCTGGCGCTTCGGAAGCATGGGCGAAGAAAGTCTTCCCAGACCGTGAAGACGCCGTACCAGCCCTTTGGAAAGCGATTTTCGAAGCGACACGCATGGACCAACCGGATGTGGTCGCGGCGTGGGATACGCATGACGCATCGCTCCGTGAACGCGCGACGTTACTCACGAACAAGAAGTACACGAAGCTCCATTACAAAGCACCGGGCACGGAGCTGACGATCGGCTTGCCGAAGAAGCACGTCTTCCTTGGCGGCGGCGGTCCGAACATCGACGGTGTCGATTTCATCGCCAACATGCCGACCGAAGAAGTGTTCACGCTCGCCGATAAAGATTCGGTCGAAGGTCACGTGTCGAGCACGAAACCGCTCAGCTATAGCGGCAACTTGATCGATGGGTTCACGCTCTGGTTCGAAGGCGGGAAAGTCGTGAAGGCGGAAGCGAAACAAGGACAACAGGCACTCGATGAGTTGTTGAACCTCGATGAAGGGGCGCGTCGTATCGGAGAAGTCGCGCTCGTGCCGGACGACTCACCCATCTCGAACTCGGGTCTCCTTTTCTATAACACGTTGTTCGACGAAAACGCATCGTGCCACTTGGCGCTCGGACGCGCGTACTCGACATGTCTCGAAGGCGGACCGCAAATGTCAGCCGAAGAGCTCGCCGAGAACGGTGCGAACGACTCGATGACACACGTCGACTTCATGATCGGCTCGGCCGAGATGAACATCGACGGCGAACTCGAAGACGGTTCACGCGAAGCCATCATGCGTGACGGCAACTGGGTCATTTAATCAAGCAAGAGACGAATCCCTTCGTGGAATTCGTCTCTTTTTTCATGTCAATTCATAGAGAAAGGCGAGGGCGTTCGGTAACCGACGCCGCCACGCGATCTCGTTATGGACGGCACCGGGCTCGACCTCATAGCGAAAGGCGACCCCTGTTCGCGCGACCGTCTCGACGAGTTTCGCATTCGTATAAAGGTAATCCTCGGGCGTGATCGGTCCGCTCGTCTCGTTCGTCCCGATGTCCATATAGAGACGCGCCGTCACATCGGCCTGCTTCACTTCCCGAATGAGGGAGTCGAGATTAGCCCAAGCGGCCGTCGAGAGCGAGCCGACGCGCCGGATGGACGGATAGGCCGTCATCATATAGAGCGAGATGACCCCGCCCATCGAGCTGCCCATCACGCCGACGTCGTCCGGGTCGGTCGCGTAGCGTTCATCAATCCACGGCTTCAACTCTTGCATGAGCCAGTCGGCGTAAGCACGCCCTTTACCCCCGAGCGTGGGCCGTGTCTTGGCGAGTTCCGGTCCAATCCGCCGGTATAGCATCTCATCCTCATAAAACGAATACTCATCGTAGCGGTCGAGCCAGTCTGGGGCACTCGCGATGGCGACGACCATGAGCGGCAATTGTAAGTCCTCGATGTGGCGGTCGATCGACCAACCTTCGCCGATTGTGGCGGTCTTGCCGTCGAACACGTTTTGACCGTCGTGCATATAGAGGACCGGGATCTGCTCGTCAGCCGAAACAAAGTCGGGACGATAGACACGGACGATTCGTTTCCGTCCGTGTGTCGTCTCGGTCGGTAACGTAAAGCTGAATTGCTCAAGCATATAAAGCGCTCCTTTCCCATTCACTGTCTCCATTTTGCCGGGTGGAACCGGGGAATGCAATCCGCACATTTGACTACCTACCGTTCGTTAGGTAAGGTGGTGAGAGAGAAAGGGGACGATCTGTGATGAATACGAAACAACGAATCGAACTGGCGGCGCGGCGCCGGTTTGCGCTTGAAGGATATGAAGGCTTGTCGCTCGCCTCGCTCGCTGAGGATGTCGGCATCAAAAAGGCGTCGCTATACGCCCATATCGAAGGGAAAGAACAACTGTTCAAGCAAGTCGTCGAGGACATGGGGAACCGTTATGCACACATCTGGCAGGAGGCACGGGACGCTTCCGTTGACGCTGCGCCGCTCGAGCGGATCGAGGCGATCGTCGAGGCGTTGATTCGCTTCTTTGAAGAGGAAGAGACGTGGATGCTGACGAAGCGGATGTTGCTCGTCCCACCGCCCGAGTTGCGATCGTTCATCGAGACGACGCTCGGTTCGGTCGAGACGGAACTGCAAGCGTTCGAGAAAGAACAGTTTCGATTGGCGATGGAGCAAGGGGCCTTACCCGAACAGTCACTCGAGGACGTGTATGACGCGTACTATTGTTTTCTAGACGGGGCGCTTCTTTCGCTCTTCACGCTTGAGACGAATCGCGTCAAACGGCAACGGGCCGCATTCACGATTTTCAAGAAAGGAGTCGGTTGGACATGAAACAAGATCAACTAGCCTGGGTTTGGCTCGTGCTCGCCGGTCTGCTCGAAATCGTTTGGGCGACGACGATGAAGCTGTCGAACGGGTTCACGGTGCTCGGTCCGAGCGTGATGACGATTCTATTATTGATTGTGAGTTTTGGATTGTTGGCGATGTCGTTCCGCACCTTACCGGCGGGGACGGGATACGCCGTCTTTACCGGCATCGGAGCCGTCGGAACGGTCATCGTCGGGGCGCTCTTGTTCGACGAGGCGCTCACCGGGATGAAGCTCGTCTTTATCATCACGCTTCTGATCGGTGTGGTCGGACTGAAACAAGTGACGGGAGGTGAGTCGGCATGAGTTGGGTATTTTTGATTGGTGCGGGTCTTGCTGAGATGATGGCCGTCTTTTGGATGGGTAAATCAAAAGGCTATCAGATTGTTAAATGGTCGATCTTGTCGGTCGGAACGTTTGCCTTAAGCTTTTATTTATTGTCGCGTTCGCTCGAGACGCTCCCGCTCGGATTGGCGTATTCGATTTGGGTCGGGATTGGGGCGGCCGGCGGGGTCGTGCTCGGCATGCTGTACTTGAACGAATCCCGGGACCGGTGGCGCATCTTCTTCTTATTGCTTATTATCGGAAGCGTCATCGGATTGAAAGTTGTCGCGTGATCAGGATTAGCTTCGAATAAAAACGGGAATTGAATAGTTCAGACTGTGAACGAAAGGGGCGGGGACGATGAGTCATATCAAACTGCAATCCGAGCGTCTACGACTCGAACCTTACACGATTGCTGATTTTTATTTCGTGAAATCGCTACTCCAAGATCCGCGCGTGATGCGTTTCATTAGCCCGGACGGAAAGCCATATACGGATGAACAGACGATCGAATGGTTCGAGCGCCAGTTGGCCCGCTATCAGACGGGTCGTCAAACCGGGTTGCTCAAATTGATGTCGCATGAAAATGACGAGCCGATCGGTCATGCCGGCACGTTGCTCCATGAACTCGACGGCACGATTGAACTTGAAGTCGGATATTGGTTGGCGCCGAAGCATTGGCATATGGGCTACGGACGCGAGGCAGCGGCTCGCCTTATGCGTCATGCGTTCGAAGAAGGTGAGAAAGAGATCATTTCCTTGATTCATCCGGATAACGTCCCATCGCAACGAGTCGCGAAAGCGAACGGATTGCATTGGGACCGTGACACCGAGTATCAAGGCATGCTCGTCTCGGTATATGCCGGTGATTTAGAGCGGTTATGCCGCCATATGAAACGGGAAGAAATGACGCGTTGAAAAAAAGTAAAAAAAGTTTTAAAAAACAGTTGCCAAGGCATTAGTTTCTTGATATATTAATAGTGTCCTTAAGAGAGGACACGACCTGATTCTGTAGCTCAGCTGGGAGAGCGCTACCTTGACAGGGTAGAGGTCGCTGGTTCGAGCCCAGTCAGAATCACTTGGGTGCCAAACCCGATGCGAAACCCATAGGAACGTGGGTTTCCGCGACGCCACTTCTTGCGAGAAGTGGCTTTTTTTGTTTTTCTTTCAATTGACAGTCTACATACACAGTTGGTATATTCCTCTCAATACATACAGAAACGGGGAGTTATACGATGGTCTTAACCGGAACAATCGTCAACGCGGCGTTGATCGTGATTGGCACATTACTTGGACTTTTATTTCACCGCATCCCCGAACGAATGAAAGAGACGGTCACCGCAGCCATCGGTCTCGCCGTCGTCTTGCTGGGGATTCAAATGGGGATGAAGAGTGAGAACTTTTTAATCGTCATCGGCAGTCTCGTCATCGGGGCGGCGCTCGGCGAATGGTGGAAACTTGATGAGAAGTTGAACGAGGTCGGCTATCAATTAGAACGCCGACTCGGCGGCAAGAGCAAGTCGAGTATCGCCGAAGGCTTCATCACGGCGACGCTCATCTTCGTCATCGGGGCGATGGCGGTCATCGGTGCACTCGACAGTGGATTGCGTGGGGACCATGATGTCCTCTATACAAAAGGATTGATTGACGGCTTCACGGCACTCGTCCTTAGCTCGACGCTAGGGATTGGGGTCATGTTCTCGGCCGTCCCGGTTCTCTTATACCAAGGGGCAATCGCCTTGCTCGCCATCCAAATCATGAAGTTTATCCCTGAATCGCTCATGGATGACTTTATTTTAGAAATGACAGCGACCGGCGGCGTCATGATCGTCGCAATCGGTTTAAATTTGGTCGGCATCACTCGGATTCGCGTCGCGAATCTATTGCCGGGGATTTTGATGGTCGCCGTCATCGTCACCGTGTTACATATCTTTCAATGAACAAATGGACGGGCGCAAAAAACGCGCCCGTCCATTTTTGTATAGGTCATGACTTTTTTGAGTTGGAACGTAAAGCCTCGGTGATGAGTTGATCCCAGTCGGCGGCCTCACAGGATGATGTGCACGTCGGTTTGATCTCACAAGTGGCACATTTCCCGGCTTTTGCTTTTCGTGTGTATCGATAAAGCGCATAAACGGCGTATCCGAAGACGCCAAGGCCAATCAATAGATCAAATAAAGACATCTCATTTCCTCCTTGTCACGAAAATCCGAGTAGACGGCCGATTTGGTAGATGAGCAACGATACGACATACGCCACGCCTAATCCGTAAAGGCTAGCGACCCATGTCAGCTTGGCGCTTCCTACCTCACGCCGAATGACAGCAACGGTCGCCAGGCACGGCACATAAAGCAAGACGAACGCCATGAAGCTATACGCGCTCAACGGAGTGAACACGGGAAATAATGAAGCCGACAAATCGGATTCACTGACCGCATAGATGATCGCCATCGTCGAAACGACGACTTCTTTCGCCAAAAAACCGGTGATGAGTGCAGCGCCCGCTTGCCATGTCCCAAATCCGAGCGGTACCAACAACGTCGCGATGACGCCACCGACCATGGCGAGAAAACTCTCGTCCATCGGCACGTCGAACCCATTTGGGCCGGAATAAGCGAGCAACCAAATGAAGACGGAACCTCCAAAGATGAACGTACCGGCTTTTCGGACGAACCCTTTTGCTTTTTGCCACGTGCTGCGCCAAAGCGTCAACCCCTGAGGGACCCGGTAAGGAGGTTGTTCGACGATAAAGAGGCTATTTCGGTCTTCTGCGGCCAAGAGGGACGTAAAAATTTTAGCGATGATCAATGCCAAGATGATTCCTAACATATAGAGCGACAGGACGACGAGCGCTTGATTCGATGCAAAAAAGCTAGCAGCAAAGACGGCGTAAATCGGTAGACGTGCAGAGCAAGACATGAACGGTGAAATGAATATCGTCACCAGCCGTTCGCGCTCCTCCTCGATCGTTCGGGCGGCCATGATACCCGGGACGTTGCAGCCGAAGCCGATGATCATCGGGATGAAGCTTTTCCCGTTCAGTCCAACGAGTTGCATGAAACGATCCATGACGATGGCGACGCGCGCCATATACCCTGAGTCCTCTAAGAATGAGATGAAGAAAAAGAGCACAAAGATTTGCGGTACGAAGACGAGGACGCCACCGACACCGGCGATCACACCTTCGATGATCAATGCCTGGATGAAGGACGAGGTCCCGAGCGTTTGTAACAACCAGCTCGTTCCCGATGTGACGGGACCGGTCAACAATCCATCCAATACATCGGATAAGGGCGCGCCGACCCAGTTGAACGTGATATGGAACAAGCTATAGAGCACCGCGAAGAAAATCGGTAAGCCCCAGATCGGATGTGTGACGACGGCATCGATGCGATCAGTCAGCGTGACGCGCCGGGTATTCCGTTCCTCGACGACGTGCTGACGAACGTCTTTCGTCCACTCGCGTCTTCGTTCCGTGATATGGGCATGAGCGAAGCGACCGAGTTTCATTTCCAACGTCTTTCGAATCGCGAGAACGGTTGGTGCTGAAGACTCAAGTAGCTCGGAAATGACACGGTTTCCAGCCAAGTATTGGACAGCGACCCAGCGGTCACGGTCGGAGCGGCCGGTCGCGTCCAAAATTTGTTGAATCGCACGTTCGGTATCTTGCCCGTAATCAAGGATGAACGGGTCGCGTGGTTTCGATTGAAGCGAGGATAAAAGGACATCACAACCGGCTCCGGTGCGCGCTGTGATGGGGAAAATATCGACGTTCAACCGTTCGCGCAACCGTTCTAAATTGATGGTGATGCCTCTTCCTTCGGCGACATCGACCATGTTCAATCCGATTTGGAGCGGGCGCCCCATTTCGAGCAGCTGGAGCGTCAATTGTAAATTGCGTTCGAATTGTGAGGCGTCGATGATGTTGAACAGCCCATCGAACGGTTCCTGTAACAGGAACCGCGAGACGATCGCTTCGTCAGCCGACAGCGGGTCTAAGTCATAGACACCCGGCAAGTCGATTAGCTGTCCGATGTTTCCATGCAATTGTCCGACTTTCTGTTCGACGGTGACGCCGGACCAGTTTCCGACGTGGGCGAAAGAACCTGTCAATCGATTGAACAATGACGTTTTTCCGGTATTCGGGTTCCCGATGAGGGCGATTCGTTGGGTCATGGGACAATCACCTCGATTTGTTCGGCGTCACAACGACGAATCGCAATCATTTGTTGATGTTCGATTTGTTCGATGGTGAGCGGTCCGGATAGGATGGCCCGACGTTTGATCCGTATGGAACAGCCCTCATAAAACCCTAAAGCAATCATGCGACGGCGCAGACGATCATCAATTCTCGTCAAATCGGATATGAACACAGGCTGATGCAACGGAATGGCAAGTAGTGAACGCATTGAGATCTCTCCATATTCATTAAATGATAATTGTTCTCAATCAGTAGCATACCATGCCCTTTGTCGTTGGAAGTTCCCATAATATGTGGATTTTATGACTTATCGAGCATACGAAGGGAAACGAAAAAACACCCGCTAGACGTCAGAACGTAACGTTCGACTTCTAGCGGGCATTTCATTCAATGGTTACGTTCTTTCAATCGGTGCGTCAATCGCTTCATGGTCTTCTTTCGCGCTTTCACGTAGTGCGGATGACATGACGTCAGCCAAGTCGCGTGTGCGAAGGACACCGACACCCCGATCGGTCGGACCGTCCGGCGCGGCCACATCTGCGATCAAGTCGTTCGTCGGCCGTGTCTCATGGAGGAGAAGCTCAGCTGATCCTTTCATCGCTTGGGCGACGATTTGACGGGCTGTCGTTTCGTCAAATCCTGCTTCCGTCAAGACCGGTGTCATCGACCCGACAATCTCGTAAAAGAAAGCGGGGCTACAACCGGCGGCGGCCATAAAGGCCGACATCGTCTTCGCATCAGTCACAGCTGTACGACCAACACGCTCAAACAACGCCGTCGCCGTTTCACGGACCGTATCATCGGTCTCGGGTCCGAACCAGAGTCCGGTCATCCCGTTTTGATAAGCCACTGGCGTATTCGGCATCGCGCAGACGGCAGGGAGACCTGACGCCTCTTCAATTTCGCTCGGTTCGATATGAGCCGCTACGGAGACGAGGAGCGGTGTGGTCCACGTCTTCGAGCTTACATATGGAAGCACCCCGTCCGGTTGCATCGCAAGGACGACAATGTCATACGCGTTGACATCCTCTTCGTCGACGATTTGCACGCCGAGCTCAGTGTGAAGTTCTGTAAGACGTGTCCGGTCACTCCGGTTCGTCATCGTGATTTGTTCAGGAGACAGACCTGAGGCTAACCATCCGCGGACGAGTGACTCGCTCATCGATCCTGCTCCTACCATTAAAATATTCATAATCGTCACCTCTTCATATAGATTCGGTCGTGTACATGTTGCCTATCATAACAAATGATGCGTCAAATAGCGCCTCTCGTGCTCAAATTGTAAAACAAAGGAAAAACGTGACACCGTCTTGTCACTGGATTGTCGCAGACGTCACGGATGACAAGTCGGACCGGTCGAGCTATCATGGCAGTAATCAATCAGGAGGCGATGAAACGTGAAACGAGTATTAGTCCGGGGGATTCAAGGGTATCAACGCTTCATTTCTCCGTTGAAACCACCGACGTGTCGGTTTTATCCGAGTTGTTCGCATTATGGGATCGAGGCGATCGAGAAACATGGTGCACTCAAAGGTGGTTATTTGACGACGCGCCGGCTCATGCGTTGCCAACCGTTCCATTCGGGCGGGCTCGACTACGTGCCGGACGAGTTCGATTGGAAGGCGCCGTTACAACGTGAAAAACCCCCATCTCAGCGAGACGTCTAATCGACGGCTCGCTGTTTTAGATACAGCCCCTCTTTCTCTGACTTGTTTTATCACAATACTTTTGACAATCTTCTAAGTATTCTGAAAAAATAGAGATGTACTCATTACATACGGGGAAAGGGGAATACAACATGGGTCAATCGTTCAGTGAACTCATCGGTACGATTTCAAACTTTGTGTGGGGACCACCGTTATTGATTTTGCTTGTGGGGACAGGCATTTATTTGACGGTACGTCTCGGGGGAATTCAAATCACGAAGTTGCCTTACGCATTGAAGCTCGCATTCTCTAAAAATCAGGACAAGTCATCGAAAGGGGACATCAGTCACTTCCAAGCACTCATGACCGCGCTCGCGGCTACGGTCGGTACGGGGAATATCGTCGGGGTCGCGACGGCCGTCGTGCTCGGTGGGCCAGGCGCGATCGTCTGGATGTGGGTATCCGGTTTCTTCGGAATGGCGACCAAATACGCGGAAGCCGTGCTCGCGGTCAAATATCGGGTCACTGATGAGCGGGGACAAATGGCTGGGGGACCAATGTATTACTTGGAGCGCGGCTTGAAACAGCGCTGGCTCGCCGTCGCCTTCGCGGGGTTCGCTTCCCTCGCGGCGTTCGGGATTGGAAACGGGGTACAGACGAATTCGGTGGCGATGGCACTCCAAACGACGTTTGATGTGCCGCTTTACGTATCCGGTATCTTGATCATGATCTTCACGGGTGCGGTCATCTTAGGTGGTGTCAAATCGATCGGACGCGTCGTCAGTTACTTCGTACCGGTCATGATCGTCTTTTATCTCGGCAGTGGATTATTGATTATGATTATGAACTATACGCTCATTCCAGATGCGATTTCACTCATCTTCAGCAGCACGTTAAGCGCCGAGGCAATTGGTGGAGGAGCGATCGGGGCGGCGATTCGTTACGGGGTGGCCCGCGGCGTCTTCTCGAACGAGGCCGGTCTTGGATCGGCCCCAATCGCGGCGGCGGCGGCCAAGACGGATATGCCAGGACGTCAGGCACTCGTCTCGATGACGCAAGTGTTCCTCGATACGCTCATCGTCTGTTCGGTCACAGGGATCACGCTCGTCATGGGCGGACAAATCGGGTCGGGGCTCGAAGGGGTCGCGTTGACGACGGCGACGTTTGAGCAATTTTTAGGGCCGGCTGGCGGATATATCGTGACAATCGGCCTCGTCATGTTCGCCTATTCGACGGTGCTCGGATGGTCGTATTATGGAGAACGTTCGATTCACTACTTGTTCGGCCAGAAATCGATTATTCCGTATCGCATCGCCTTCGTCCTCGTGGCCGGACTCGGCGCGATGACGACGAACCTTAACTTGGTCTGGGCCCTTTCCGATGTATTTAACGGTTTGATGGCCATCCCGAACTTGATTGGTCTGCTGTTCTTGTCGGGTGTCGTGATCGCCGAGACGAAACGGTTCAATCAGCAACTCGAGCTCGAAAATCGAAATCGAAAAGCATCTTAACGAAACACGCCACCGTCTTCAAGGAGACGGTGGCGTGTTTCGTTTGCGCACCTCTTCGAGTCGCGCTTGCTGGAGGTGGTCAAAGACTTTGGTGATGAAGCCGACCATGATGCCGACACCAGTAATGACGTAGCCGATCGTGAACACTTTACCGAGATCGGTCGTCGGGACGAAATCCCCATAGCCGATCGTCGTGAGCGTGACGACGCTGAAATACAAGGCGTCAAGCCAACGCATGTCCTCGAACCGTGAATAAAATAGTGTCCCCGAGACGATGGTCAGAAGGGCGAGACTGAACAACACTTGAAACTCAGCGTCTTTCAGACCGCGCCAGATTCCGCGAAACATGCGACGAAACGTCAAAATAAATGAGAGCATTCGCCCGCCTCCTTTCTTTATAGGTTTGTTCGCTAAGAACAGGGGAACATCCTCTATAGAAAAGTTGGAAAGGATGATACATCATGACACGACCGATCCCGAAAGAACAAGGGCTCGACCATAGCTTGGCGTTCCTCCGGGAGGGCTACTTGTATGTCCCGAACCGCAGAAAAAGCTTTCAGTCAAACCTATTCGAAACGCGTTTACTTGGGGAGCGAGCAATCTGTCTCGGTGGTGCCGAGGCAGCCGCTTTATTTTATGACGCGGACAAATTCGTTCGGCAAGACGCGGCACCGAAGCGGTTGCTGAAGACGTTATTCGGGGAGGACGGGGTGCAGACGCTGGACGGTGCGGCGCATGCACATCGAAAAAAGATGTTCATGTCGCTCATGTTCCCAGGAAATATCGAGCGACTGACGAGACTTGTCAGCCGTGAATGGGAACGAGCGCTCGATGCGGCCGAAGACGAAACAATGCTCTATGATATGGCGCAAGAAGTCCTCATGCGGGCCGTTTGTGAATGGGCCGGGGTTCCGCTCGGTGAGCATGAAGTGAAACAGCGGACGGATGAGATGCGGTTGTTGTTCGAATCGGGGACGGCCCTTGGACCAAAGCACATACGTGGACGGGCGGCCCGGTCGTCGGCCGAGTCTTGGGTTCGGAAGATGGTCGAGGAAGTGCGGACGAACCGGTTGCTTCCGAACGAACAGACAGCGTTGTATGAATTTTCATGGCATCGTGATGAGGCAGGGGAGTTGCTTCCGGCCGATGTCGTGGCGGTCGAGGTGATCAATATTTTACGACCGACTGTGGCGGTGTCGATTTACGTCTTGTTCACTGTGCTCGCGTTGCATCAGTTTCCGGAGGCTCGTGCCCGGTTGGCCTACGGCGAGACGGATTCGACATGGTTCGTCCAAGAAGTCCGGCGCTTTTATCCGTTCTTCCCGGTGACGGCCGCGCGCGTCAAGCAGGACTTCGAATGGGATGGGTTTGCGTTCGAGCAAGGGACGCTCGTCTTGCTCGACTTGTATGGGACGAACCACGACCCCTCGCTTTGGACGGAACCCGAACAGTTCAATCCAGACCGGTTCAAAGGGTGGACCGAGAGCCCGTTCACGTTCATCCCTCAAGGTGGCGGGGATGTGGATTTTGGGCATCGCTGCGCCGGGGAACATGTGACGATCGCCATCATGCGTGAAACGATCGACGTGTTCTTGAACCGCTATCGCTATGAGGTACCGTCTCAAGACCTTAGTTATAGTTTTGTGGACTTACCGAGTTTGCCGAAAAGCGGGCTCGTGTTGGAACGGGTTGAACGCAAATGAGTCGCCGAGAGGCGACTCATTTTGTGTGCAAGGCTAACCGTTTCGTGATCGGTTGGATTGTGATGTTCGTGTCGACCATACGGTTATCCCGTTTCGGTTCGTCGGTTCGTTCGATTTGCCATGATGTGTCATGCAACTCTTTCAAGCCGAGTGCGATGTCATAGAGGGAATGGCTCGGGTTGCCGTTCAATTGATACAGTCCCGGCCCACGTTTCGTCAAAATCTCGAACAAGGCGTCCGCCGTATCTTCTAAAAACGAGCAGGACGGGTACCAGTGTGCGCTCGCGACGATTACACCGTTTCGCTTCATCTCGGTCTCGAAATAATCCATCATATTATTCGAACCGGGACCGTCCCCGATTTGCCAACCGAGGCGGACGATTTGGGCACCGGGATTAGTCCTAGCGATGTTTTCTTCACACGCCCGTTTATAGGCACCATATTCATCTGTTGCATCGGGCGGTGTGTCCGGGGTGATTGGTCCCGTCACACTGTCGGAGAAGACGGAGACGGTGCTCGTGAAGAGGAAGGGGATTTTATATTCCCCGCATAGACGTGCGAGCGTATCGGCCCATTCGGCGGCACCCATGCCGATATGAAGAAAATAAGTCGGGCGGACCGATTCGATAAAGGCTCGCATCTCAGCCTCGTCAGATGTGGACACTTTCGTGCGGTCCCACGCGACCGGCTCGATGCCGTGCCGCTTTAATGTACGGGCGACGACAGGGGCGACCGTTCCGTTCATGCCTGTCAAAATTGCTTTCATTACTTATTCCTCCCTTCTGTTTGTATCATCCCACACTTCACTGTCCGACAAACCCTTTGAAAGAAGCTTTGTGCTAGACTGATGGGTGGAGGCGATAAAGATGAATATTCGAAAAGCGACACCGGATGACAGCACGCAAATCGCACCGCTCGTTTACGCGGCGATTCACGAAATTGCGTATTCGTTGACCGGTACGTCAGACCAACAACAAGTACTCGAACGACTCTCGATGTGGATTGGTCAGCCCGGAAACCGCTTGAGCTACGAAAACGTTTGGGTGGCGGAAAACGAGACAGTGATGGCGGGCATTCTGATTGCCTACCACGGGGAACGGGCATCGCAGTTGGATGAACCGATCAAGGCGTGGCTCCGGACCCAAGGGCAACCGGACACGTTAGACGTCGAAACGTCAGGGGATGTGCTCTATATCGATTCGGTCGCTGTCGACTCGTCGTTCGGCGGCCGTGGGATTGGGACGAAACTGATTCAACAAGCGATTGACCATGCCCGTGAGACAGGCATCCCACAAGTCACGCTCAACGTTGACCAGACGAACCCGGCAGCCGGGCGGTTGTATGAGCGGCTCGGCTTTAAAAAAGTGAAAGAAATCGATATCTCCGGAGGACGGTTTGATTATATGGCGCTCGCGCTTTGACTGAACCGTCAATCGGTCAATTATCAGTCTTAAAACCGATGCAAAATGATTGCGACTCGGCTATACTAAATGCTTGAAATGAATCAGTAGCGAAAAAGGAGATCATGTATGGAATGGAAAAATATCCTGCGCGGCATCGCGATGGGGACGAGTGACTTGATTCCCGGTGTCAGTGGTGGGACGATTGCAGTTATTTTAGGGATTTATGACCGGTTGATCGAAGCGATCAGTGGGATTTTCAGTCGACATTGGAAACAGCATATCTTGTTCTTGATTCCGCTCGGGATCGGGATGGCGGGTGCGATTTTAGGTCTTAGCCGCGTGATCGAATTTTTGCTGCTTGAATATTACGAGCCGACCCAGTTCTTTTTCATCGGGTTGATTCTCGGGATAATTCCGTTGCTCCTGTTTGAATTTCGATCGCGTGCGGTCATGCGTCCGGTACATATCGTCGCCATGGTGATCGGGGCCATTCTTGTGGCGAGCATGGCTATCATTAAACCGGCAGATACGGCCATCATTACAGAACTTTCCACAAGCACGGCGATTCTGTTGTTCTTCTCAGGATGGCTCGGAAGTATGGCCATGTTGTTACCAGGGATTAGCGGCTCGTTCGTCTTGCTTCTCATCGGGGTCTATCCAACCGTCATCAGTGCGTTATCGAACTTGAATATTCTCATCATCGGTATCGTCGGTCTTGGGGTGGCGGTCGGTTTCATCGTCAGCAGTAAAGTGATCCGCTATTTGCTCGGCCATTTTCCAGGCATGACGTTTTCCGTCATTTTAGGCCTCGTCATCGGCTCGCTCGCGGTCGTATTCCCGGGTCTCCCGGACACGACGCTCATGTGGGTGCTCAGTATCCTCTCATTTGGGGCAGGCTTTATGATCGTCCGTCTGCTCGGACGCTTCTCTGTATAAAAAAACATGCACGACCGTCATCGATTGACGGCGTGCATGTTTTTGTTTATTCAGCGATTGTTGCTCAATAGACGAACGGGATCAATCGTTTACGCGATTTGGCCCACGTTCGATACGCGCTCCCGAAATGAGAGGTCAGCATCTTCTCTTCGATGTGAATTCGCCATAACAGCGCTAAACCAATCGAGAATGTGCCGAATAAGGCGATGCCCCAATGCGTGAAGTAAAGTGAAAACCCGAGTGTGATAAACAAGAGCCCTGTGTAGAGCGGGTGACGTAAATAGCGATACGGCCCCGAACTGACGAGTTCATCCTCGGGACGGACGACGACGTGACGGGTGAACTGATGGCGCAACTGCCCGATGCCCCAATAGCGGAGCGACACTCCGGCTACGTAGCAACCGAGTCCGAGCAGACGTTGGGGAAGCGGTTGACGTACATCTGTCCAGACGGATAATCCGATGGAAACCGCAAACACGATGACCATGATCAATGAAACGATGTAAAAACTGGCGTGCTCACTGGCGCCGTCGGTCGGCTCGGACCGATTTCGGTAACGCCAAATTTCATATAGCCAAGCGACTGAGATGAGAATGAAGAACCCGTCTAACCAATCCATAGCGTGCCTCCTTTCTCAGTATCTTCCACTCAATACCCGCGTCTTCCTCCCCAAAAACGCACGCTGAATGAAAAAACGTCTCGCAATGTGCGGGACGTTAAGTAGTGCTCAGCCGATTAATGCGCGTTGGCAAGCAGTGCTGCGGCGACCTGTTTGTCGTGTTTCACTTCGTTTGTCTCTTCTTTGATCAAGTGATACGTGAGACACATCGGCTTCTCGGTCCGCGGGTCGCGACCGATGATGGCATCGATGTGGAATACTTGTCTGAGGACGAGCGGACAGATGACTTCTTCGGCCGTTCCTGTCGCGAGTACTTCGCCGTCTTTCATCGCGACGATGTGATCGGCAAAGCGAGCGGCCTGATTCAAGTCGTGGAGGACCATGACGATGGTTCGTCCTTGGTCTCGATTGAGCGTCTCGAGCAGTTCGAGTACTTCGAGCTGATGGGCCAAGTCGAGATACGTCGTCGGTTCATCCAAGAAAATCAAATCGGTCTCTTGGGCGAGCGCCATCGCAATCCATACACGCTGACGTTGTCCGCCTGAGA
This sequence comes from Exiguobacterium sp. FD-YE-25-4, assembly GCF_057004685.1. Taxonomy (NCBI): domain Bacteria; kingdom Bacillati; phylum Bacillota; class Bacilli; order Caryophanales; genus Exiguobacterium; species Exiguobacterium sp. FD-YE-25-4. Next base: position 610,816 of record NZ_CM168041.1, read on the forward strand.
GGGCATCGACGCTGCGGTCTTTATAGGCGAGCGTCCCGGTCACGTCAAGCGCCCAATCAATCACTTCATGATCATGTTTCGAAAGGCGGCCAAATCCGGATTGATAAGGGAACCGGCCGTAGGAGACGAGTTCTCCAACCGTCAATCCGCCGGCACCTTCTGGCGTTTGCGGCAGGATCGCCATTTTTCGGGCGATCTCTTTCGTGTTACATTTGGCGATGTCGGCTCCGTCCAAATGGACTGAACCGTTAGACGGAGAAAGAATCCGGGTCATCGCCTTCAAGAGCGTCGATTTTCCACAGCCGTTCGGTCCGATGATCGTCGTGATTTTATGGTCGGGAATCGACAAGCTCAATTGTTTTACAATCGTCTTGTCGCCATATCCGACCTCGATATCTGTCGTATGTATCCGTGACATGATGGATTCCCCTTTCCGTAGATGACGCCCGTGATAATGATTCTCAATATCGAATCTACTATAGCAAGTGCCACACATCGTGTCAATGTTTGTTTGATGTCAAAATAGATTGTCGACAGGCGTGTTTCAAGGTATAGTGAATGAGAATGAGAATCAATGGCGCTGGAGTTTCAAGGAAGGGTGAGGGCGATGAGCGAACAAGATGTATATGATGTAACGATTATTGGGGGCGGACCAGCCGGACTATATGCGACGTTTTATAGTGGGCTTCGTGGGATGAAGACGAAATTGATTGAGTTTCAACCACATCTCGGCGGCAAAATCCATGTCTATCCAGAGAAGATGATTTGGGACGTCGGCGGGGTCACACCGACGACCGGTGCTCGCCTTATCGAACAATTGGTGGAACAAGGCTTGACGTTTGATCCGACCGTCGTGCTCGGAGAGAAAGTCGAATCGATGACGAAGGACAACCAAGGCCATTTCGTACTCGATACGACACATGGACAGCATGTTTCCAAGACGGTCATCGTCGCGACAGGAAGCGGCATCCTACAACCACAGAAAATCGATATCAGCGGGGCAGAGCGCTTCGAGGTCTCGAATTTACACTATACGGTCAAATCGCTCATGGCGTTCAAAGGAAAGACGGTATTGATCTCAGGGGGCGGCAACAGTGCCATCGACTGGGCCAATGAGCTCGAACCGATTGCTGAGCGCGTCATTTTAACGTACCGGAAAGAAGCGCTCAAGGGACATGAGTCACAAGTCGATAAGTTGCTTTGTGGCCGTGTCGACTGTCGGTTGCATACGCAAATCGAAGACCTCATCTCTCGGGATGGGACGACGATTCATGCGGTTTCGCTCGTCGATTGCGGGACGGGGGAACGTGATCTCGTAGAAGTCGACGAAGTCGTCATCAACCATGGGTACGAGCAGGATACGGCGCTGCTCGGTGATTGCGAGTTACAAGTCGAGATGGTGGATGGTTTTTACGTGAAAGGCAATGCGAGCAGCGAGTCGTCGGTGCCAGGTTTATATGCGGCTGGCGACATTTTGACGCATGAAGGGAAAGTCCACCTCATCGCGGGCGCTTTCCAAGATGCGGCCAATGCCGTCAACCGTGCAAAGACGTTCATCGATCCGGACGCCACGAAAGCGGCGATGGTGTCCTCGCACAACGAACGGTTGAAGACAAAAAACCGTGATATCATCGAGCAGGCATTACAAAAGCAGTGAGGGGCTCCCTCACTGCTTGCTTGTTGTCGGATAGTCGCACAGTTCGACGATGACGCCGCCCGAATGACGTGGGTCCATATAGATGAGACGTCGGCCTTTTGCCGTCGTCCGCAACGTGTCCTCTAAAAAGGAAATGCCGTCTCGTTTGAGCGACTCGATCGATTGAGTTAAGTCATCAACCTGGTAGGCGATATGGTGGACGCCTTTGCCTCGTGCTTTCATGAAGCGGGCGATTGGACTCGTTGGGCTCGTCGGCAACAACAGTTCAATCACATCGTCACCGACGTGGATGACGGCGATTTCCGTCTCGACGCCGACCGCTGTGTTTGTGTAGCGATCGACGAGCTTCCCTTGTAGGACGGTCGTGTAAAATGAAATCGCTTCGTCTAAATCACGGACAGCGATTCCGGTATGGTCAATGTGCATCTTGATCCCTCCTCACACTCTAGTTTGACGAAACTTGAACAAAATGTCACTTCACAACGTTTTGTCGGAATCCGATATACTGAAAGAGGGAGGGACGGCGAAATGAACGGAAAGATCACTCTTGGATTGATCAGCGCGTTCGCGCTGGTGTCATTTGTGTTTGGACTCTCACTTGCGACGTTTGTCGATTATCGGATCAATGAAGAACAAGTCGTCCTGGAACGATTGACGACACATAAAAAAATTGGTCCTGCTGAAATCTTGTCGACGGAAGTGGACTTTCATTTGAACGGTTCCAATTATGCCCTGCGTTTTACAGACGAGCCACATATCACCTATTGGTTCAGCGTGGCGGACCGCGAGATCCAATTCGATCGAATCGAATCGTTGGATCGGCGCGATACAGGACTTAGAACCGATCTTTTTGAACAGATGCCACCGCTCGCGATGGAATCGACAAACGCTGCCGAATGAAAACACGAAACGAACGAGTCCGATGAAGGACCCAGAACGTTTCGTGTTTTTTTACTGTTTACTGTACAGAAGGATAAGGGACCAATTCTTTTAAAAATGTATGAGTGCTGACAGATGTTTGGGTGGCTTTTTGTTTTAGTAGGGCGTCTCGCAAGTTTGGTTGGAGCGATGTCACTGTGACCTTGACGTCTTGAATCTTTTTCAACCTTATGAAAGATGATTGTTGGAGGAACGAGAGACCTTCTCGGGTCGTGAATGAGTCGCACGTCATGTGGAGCTCATGAATATGCAAGCGCGAGAACTCGATTCGGCTATACATCGTGCCCACGACAGCACCGTTCCGTCTCAATGAATGGAACGCACCTTGATTTCGATGACATTCGTCGATGGTTCTAGCCGAAACCGGTAAGGCGCCTGGCAAAAGACGGGCGTACTGATTGCGGGTCGATGACCATAACGCATACGTTTCCGGATGCTCAAGGCAGAGTTGCCATTGCGCGTATGTCTCTTTTTGGAACGGTAGTACAGGTAAATCATAAACGGTCGACTCAAGATGAGGTGTGAACCCGATGGCGGTGAACGAATCGAGTCGTTGAAGCGCCTTTGCGTTTTGGACATTTAAAGAGACCATCGTTTTTTGTCCGATATGCGGATGGAATTGATACAAGACGCGATCGATCAACCCACGCAATGCCGCGAAGTTTGTATAGGCTGCATCAGTCATGCGAATCTGTTGGGTGGTGGGGAGGTCACGATAATCCACGGTGATGGCGGCCATGAGCTCATTTCCTAGCCAACCGGTATACAACGAGCACTGTGGTGGAAAGCTGAACAGATTCGGGACGTGCCGAGGGTTATAAAGATTGTGGAGCAATGGTCGAAGATGGGGTGGAAGTTCACGACTTTCTTTGATGGTAAAGGTCTGCTTCATCCGAGCGGTCCTACTTTCTATATAAAATGAGATACCCTTAAATTGTAAGCGTTACCACATACAAATGCTCGTATTAAATTGATGAACATTTATTGGGAAATCAAGGGCGTATTTGTTTCAAAAACACCCAAAAATCTTTCCGATTTGACGTGGAAATGGCTCAAGGACGAGACTCTATCTGGCTAAGACATACATAAAGAGATTTGATGGCGGAGGATGAAACAGGGTGTGATATTTGTTAAAACGTAGAACAATCCAATTCAGGTTAAATGAAAAAGACATGCTATACTGATGGGTAAGAAACGAGTCAAGGAGACGACTATGCGATACGTAATAAGTTTTTGGTTATTAGCAGTAGTGTTGATGGGTATACCGCATACGGCGCAGGCGGAAACGAATCCGATCGTTGTCCATGAGAACGTCATCGTTGACGAAGCGGTAGAACTATATGAAGGGTTTCGCTCCCCGAACGAGATGGTGTTCATTTTTGTATTGATTGTATTATTATCCGTGATCGGGCTAGGGATTATCAATGCGATTGAATAACGTGAAAACGTTCACAAAAATGCAATATCTGAATCGGAAGCGGTTTCAAATCTGATTTATACTAAACGTGTAGGAAGGGAGTTCTGCACCAACTTCCCCTCCTTTTCAGATGAACACCCCTCGTTCATATCATGTTTTGGAGTCAACCGACGCTGTCGATTGACTCCCTTTTTTGTATGATTAAAATTGGATTCGTTTTTCTTTGGCGAGTCGTCGCAATCGTTTCGTTTCATTCGCATGGCCACGACTTTCGAGCATATTCACATATACTTTGAACGGTTCTGAACGATGGGAGAAGAAAGGGATATATTCGGCGAACAACTTTTGTTCGGCTTCTGATAAATGGCCGCGCTCCACGAGTAATTCCAGCTCAAGCATCTTTAAGGCTTGATAATCGGCAAGGGCGTTCTCGTCTGTGTGGGCTTTGGCTAATGTGCGGTCGCACAACGTGGTCAAACGTTCACGGAGCAAATTCCATTCGGACGAATTATAAGATTGATCGAGGAGTGTCGAGAGCAGGTCGACCCGAGTCGAGTCAACATCTTTTGGGACATGGAGTGCGGTGTATAAGGAACGATCGATCCAAACGGCGGTCGTGGGGGCATCAAGTTGATAATACTGAATCAGTTGGGATAACATCGTGGTTTGAGACAATTTTAACAACCGGAAAGGATCGCTCGTTGTGAAGAGCGGTTCTTCTCCCGCTGAAGACGACAGCAACAAAAACATTTCTTCGTACATCGTCCGGGCCTCGGGCTCGTCATCCGCGTAATAGGCTAAATCGCGAATGATTTTTTTCGCATGAATGTACCAATTTTTTTGGTCACGTTCACTCATCACTTGGTTCGGTACTACATATAAGTGATCATAAGCCAATTCGACAAAACGTTCAGCGAGGATGATGGTTTGTGAGAGCGAATGACGTTCGTCTGACGATTTTTGCTCTTTATATCGTGTGAACTGGCTGACCATAAAGTCGATGTCTTTCTCTTCAATCACGGTTTTAGGGATGTTTCGATACATCTCGACAATCACATCGCGAAGCGTGGCTTCGCCGTACTGTTCTAGCAACATCCGTAACTTCCCGATACGCATTAGCTCTCCCTCCTTTCAAGAGGACGTCGAACAAAGTAACTGTCCGCAGATGGGCAGACACCAATTATTCTTCCTTTCCCGCTTTCGATTCAAAACAACCCTTCCGTCTCATGCTTGAGACGGATTTTTACGTTAACCGTTGTCAGAAAAACGTTTGTCGATGATAATGTAGAAAAATCTAACCATAATTGAGGTATTGCATATGAATGACGATCAACACTTATCACGTGTCGAACGCAGAAAGCGTGAGCTCGAACGGGAACGGTTGAGTGAAGAGGCTCAGCTAAACGAACAAGCTCGACACGAAGCGATAAATCATCAAACAAACGAAGAGAGCCCGGAAAGATGGGAGACGGGCCGGCTAGCAGAGACGACACAAGGCGAGCATCCGTTTCTAAACCGAGCGCATGAACAGTCGTCTGAACCAAAAAAGAAAGCGCGCGACGTCCGGAAACCGAAAGCGAAGTTAACTCTTCCGTTCGGCACGAAACGTAAATCAAAGCCACGTCGAGAAGAACGACGGGAACCGAGACGCCAAACACGTGAACCGGAACGAACTCACGTCAAACATGAGGCGACCGCACCGAAAGACAAACCGCGCCGCCGGAAGTGGAAAGGGAAGCTATTGCTTGTCATATTGCTCCTCCTCATCGGAGTCGGCTATATGGCAACGCGTCCTGTTACGTTTTTAGTGATGGGAAGTGACGCCCGCGTCGGAGAATCATTATCTGGATCACGGACGGACTCTTTACAGTTGATGGAATTTGTACCACGTTCACGCACTGTTCAAAACGTCTCGATTCCGCGGGACACGTATACAGCGATTCCTTGCGAACCAGAACGAGAAGGCGATAAGATCACCCATGCGTTTGCCTATGGTGGTGCGGATTGTACGGTCGGGGCGGTAGAAGGACTGACGGAAACCTCGGTTGACGGTCAAGTCGTGATCACGTTTGAAACGTTTATGGAATTGATTGACCTCGTCGGCGGCGTCAACGTCACAGCGACCCACTCGTTCAGCGAGAAAGGCTTCAATCAAACGTATGAGTACACAGAAGGAGTGTCTTACGCCATGGACGGGGACATGGCGCTCGCCTACGCCCGTCACCGGAAGACAGACACGGACGGTGCCCGCTCTAACCGCCAAACCGAAGTCATGTCGGCCGTCGCCGATAAATTGGCCAGTCCGACGGGGTGGACGAAAATCCCGGCGACGTATCGTTTCATGAAAGACGAAATGGGACTCGAAATGAATCCGTTGCAGATGGCATCGATCGGAATGACGATGGTATTACAGCCGCAGGTGGATAAACTTCAAATCGAAGGAGAAGACGCCTACATCGATAACGTCTATTACTATCAACCGACCGAAGCGAGTGTTCAAGCCATTCGTGACGCCCTCGACTTGACGATGTGGGGAACGGTGAGATAATTTCGCGAAAAGGGTTTGATTCCGTTCCGAAAGAGGAAATTTAATCAAATGAACTACTCTTTTGAGGAGGGAAATTTGAATGAAAGTTTTAGTCATTGGAGCAACAGGAAAGATCGGTAGACGTGTATTGAAAAGTTTAGCGAAATCGCATCAAGTGACCGCTTTAATTCGTTATCCTGAACTACAGGCAGAGTATGAAAAGATGGGTGCGCGCGTGCTCACCGTCGACGTCGAGAAAGAATTGGATAAAGGGATTCACGAGGCGACCTCGGGACAAGATGCCGTCATCATCGCGGCAACGGCAGGGGCAGATGGATCAAGCAAGGAAATCGAACTGCTGGACCGCAACGTCGCGATGAAAGCGATTGACGCTGCTAAAAAAGAACGTGTCCGTCACGTCGTCTTGCTCAGTGCATACGGCGCGGATCAACCGGACGCGGCACCGAAAGAACATTTCAACTTCTTGTCTGCCAATAACGCGGCCGATGAGTATATCGAACATAGCGGTTTAAACTACACGATCATTTGCCCAGTGACAATTGTAGATGGGCCAGGGAAAGGCTCGATTGAGGCATCGGAAGACTTGAGTGATGCGAATGGTGCGACGATTTCTGAAACGGACGTCGCGACGATCATCACCGCTTCGCTCGATAATCGTGGGTTGTATGGCCGTCGGATCGAAGTGAAATCCGGCAGTACCCCAATCAATGAAGCACTCGATTTTGACAGTCGTGGGGAAGTGGCGACTGGAGGCAGAACGACGCTTCGTCGACCACAACGCTAACGAAAATCTGGAGGAGAAGGTGTCCTGATGGAACGAAAATTGTATAAAGATCCGTCTGATCAAATGATTGCCGGTGTCTGTTCGGGACTAGGGAAATACCTTGGGGTCGATGTCACGTTAATGCGCATCATCTTCGTCGTCCTCGCTTTGTTCGGGGGTCCTGGTCTATTGATTTATATCGTCCTGGCCATCGTCATGAAAAAACCGCCGTCAGAGTATGAGGCGGAGCAAGAAAATCGCTTTTAACAAAACGAGCTGACCGCATCGGTCAGCTCGTTTTTTATTCGGTATAGAGCGTGTAAGTCGCCTCGAACGACTCACCAGGGTCGAGCAGTTGCATATCTTCTTTATGGCGGATGTCCTTCCGATGACCTTTGTAGTCAGCGTGTCCGAACCAAGGTTCGAGACAGGCGAACGGGGCGTCGGAGTGTGGAGGCGACCAGATGCCGAAATGGGTGAAGTGAGGGGATTCCATGACGATGGCCCGACCGCTCGGTTGATGTCGAAGCGCTGCGTACTCGATTTGTTCAAAGATGAGGGCATCTTGGTCGAACAAGTGATGAGTCAGCGGGATGTAACGGCGTTCCCCGAGAGGTTGATAGGCACCCGTCAAGTAAGGTCCTTCGAGCAATAGACGGTCGAGTGTTCGCGTCTCCCCAAAGTCAATCGTATAGTCTTCAAACGTCCCCCCGGCAAATGGGATATTAAAGGCCGGGTGCCCGCCGATGCTGAACGGGAGGACGGTATCATCTCGGTTGACGACACGATACGTCACGCTCAACTCTTCGCCGATGAGGCGATAGATGACATTCAGTTCGAATGAAAATGGATAGTGTTTACGCGTCTCGACAGAATCGCGCAGGATAAAGCGGACGTGGGTATCGGAAGCCTCGGCGACCTCGAACAGTTCGTCGCGCGCAAATCCGTGTTGGCTCATCGTGTACGTCATTCCGTCATATAAGTAACGGTCGTCGAGCAGGCGTCCGACGAACGGAAAAAGGATCGGGGCTTGCCGGCCCCAATACGTTGGGTCACCTTGCCAGAGGAGCTCCGTCCCGTCGACGTTCCAACTGGTCATTTCGGCACCGTGTGCTTTTAGTGTGACGCTAACTTTCTCGTTGTAAAGTTGCAAGATAGTTACTCTCCTTTGAATGATATGATAAGTTAAGTTTAGGAGTGAACAGTACACAGGACAAGGGGTAAATCATGCGATTTCATAAACTAGCGATTGGATTGATCATGGCTGGCCTCGTGGCCGGTTTAGGCTATAAAGGATATGACGAGTTTAATAGTCAGGCGAAGGAACCGGCGGTCAGCATCGCCACGGACGATAGCGTACTTGGCGGTCTCGAGGTCGGTCAACGCGCGCCGGCCCTTGAACTGGAGACGGTCGAAGGGGAACGCCTATCGCTCGCCGATTACAAAGGACAGCCGGTTGTAGTGAACTTCTGGGCGACGTGGTGTCCTCCGTGCCGTGAAGAACTACCTGAACTGATTAAATTTAGCGATGAGACGGGCGTCCCTGTGCTAGGCGTGAACATCACGAATAACGAACGTCGCGGCCGACGAGATGTCGATGCATTTTTAGAAGAAGTGCCGCTCAGTTTCCCGGTCCTGTTAGACGAAGACGGCGAGGCTGTAAAAACGTATCGCATTGTGGCCATGCCGACGACCTATGTCATCGGATCAGACGGTGTGATCACCGCCAAACAAGTCGGACCGGTCGATTTCGATTGGTTGCGAGACAAAACAAAGTAAATGAACGGACAAAGACAGACTGGGAGTGAACCGGTCTGTCTTTGTCTACTTTTTATAATGTTGTTTGATGAGCGCATCAAAATTCGGTGTCATGTCTTCCTCGAGATAATAGTGATGATTATCTCGAATGATTGTATCGCCAACACGTGCTTCTGATGGCAAGAATCGTCTTGGGATGAAACTCGAGCCGTTGTTCCAACGTAACACGGCATACTTCCCTTCGACCCGCACCAATGTGCCGTACTTAATCATGCCTCTTCCTCCTCAACGAACAGCTTTCTGTCTCTTTATTCTTATAGAGTGTATTCCCACATTCCACAAAAGCTACACATATTTGCGCAAGGCTGGACAAGCAAATGGGAACTCAAAGAGGTGACAAAATTGTGAAGAAAGTTAGAAGAAAACGCTTTCTTTTTTGTTTGTTTTCTTCTATAATGAAGGCACGGGGTGATTTTGACGAATTTGTGAACAATGGGGGTATGGTCAATGTTTTCATCAGCTATGATTGGATTGCTCGCCTTAACCGGCGTGACCATTTATGGGATTGACCGTATGTTCACGGTCCGTTCAGAGCGCATCACAAAGAAATAGGTCTACATAATAGGGGGGATCGCAACGTCTTGGGGAGACGTTGCGATTTTTTTGTGTCAATAATCTTGTTGCCGTGACTCGCGATCTTTCGCTTTTTGTTCGACGTGCTTACGGTTCCGTTCATGGACGCGTTGGAAAAAGGCGTGCTCGGGCCAATGGGGAGACCAAACCCGTTCCTCGGGCAGAGCGAGGATATACTCTTCGGCCGCGCTCAGCCGCTCCATCATCTTGCTGCGATCGTCGCATAAATCGCCGTGGCCCGGGACGAGCCAACGAATCTCATACTCATAAATGGCGGCTTGGAGTTTTTGCAAGGAATTCAAATACGCCTCGGCATCATGCTCGATGAACGGAGGCTCGATATTGGACCCATAGTCGCCACAAATCAGGAGTCGCAGCGGTTCGACGATTAAAGACATATGAGTCGACTCGTGTCCGGGTGTCAATAAAAATGTGATGGGGGTAGAGCCGAGTGCGAGCGTCCCGTCCTCGGAGATCATGATGTCGACGGCCGGTTTGACGATGGGGCGATCGATATAATACTGCTCATAAAACGACTGGATCTCGTCTAACTGCGAGCGCGCATCCGTCTCGACGAACGCCTGAGATGCGATGACGGTCGCATCGGGAAACGCATAGGCACCGATAATATGGTCGTAATGCTGGTGCGTATAGATGACATACAGCTTTTTGCCTTGTCGACGCAGTTCGACGTCTCGGCGGATGGTGGCAATCTCTTCAGGCAGCCAGTTCGGATCGATGACGATTAAGCTCTCATTCGTCTCAATCAACGTCGAAGTCGTTCGCATGAGTGCACTTTCGTAAACAGTGAACGGTTGAAGACGTACTTGAATCACGGGAATCCCTCCTTCTTGTCTTCCATCCTTTTCCCGAATCGTCATCATTTAAGCGTCGCCGGTATGACTGCTATTATCGTGAAAAACAAAAAAGCAGAACGTCGAATGACGTCCTGCTTCATGCACGGTGTACCGTGCGGTTATGTGTGCGAGCAAATTCTCGCGTATATGTCGGTAATTGGAGCGGGTGAAGAGAATCGAACTCTCGTCATCAGCTTGGAAGGCTGAGGTTTTACCATTAAACTACACCCGCATATGAAATTTTAAAATGGAGCGGGTGAAGAGAATCGAACTCTCGTCATCAGCTTGGAAGGCTGAGGTTTTACCATTAAACTACACCCGCGAAACGCTTAACGTTACGGTAATATAATAGCACAGGATTTTAGCTTTGCAAACCCTTTTTTGAAAAAACATTGGTTGTTGCGGCTAGGTCGTCTTGCTAAGATAATAGGAGAGAGGAGTGGATGGGGCATGAGTGAGCGTAAATCCTATTTACAGATGATGAGCGAGGGCTTTCGGATGATGAAAGAAGGCAAACAAATCAATCATGAGACGAAGCTGCGCCAATGGACATTCTCGATCAGCCGTGAGGCGAATTGGCTTGTGATTCTCCGGACAGAGCGCTTGAAATGGATCAGTCCAGAGACCAATCAGTTCATCATTGAACCGTTATTCGTCCAAATCGGGACGTTACAGCTCACGCGTCATCTCGAAACGAACGAAGTACGTTTGACTATCGATGAAGAATGGGGAATTGAAAGTAAGGTCGTCTGTGACGACCAGGAGTGGGAACGATTCGTCGCGTCGCTCAAACAATTGAAGGGGGAGTAGTCGTGAGTCGAGAAAGGCTATATCGGATTGAAGCGGAAGCTCGTGGGAGTGCCTGGCGGGCCCGTGTATTGACCGGCATTCAACGATTCCGCTTTTTTAAAGGGGAATTGCTCGCACCGACTGAACGCCCTTACGTCGTCTTGAGTATCTCTCAAGACATGCAGGCACTTCCCGATTTGATTGAGACGGATATGGGCGTCCTGCTCATCCACGAACGGATCGGCCCGATTTTTATGAACTTATGCCCATATGATATTCAACTCGTTCGAGTCGAGTTGCACACGAGCACCGGAAAGACGGATCAATACTGCGCACTCAACGTGTTACGCCGTTTCGAGATTGAACATCTTGAAGATTCGGGCGAGTATCGACCGTTAGATCCGGATCGGCTCTATTTTTTGTCACGGCAAACCGTGAGACTAAATTTATTCGGGCATATGATTGCCCAAGATCGAAACAGCCAACGCCTTTACGTAACGGAGCGTCTCAAATATGCGCTTCAAGCGAAAATGGTGACCGGGCTGGCATTCAAGAAAACGAAGGAGCAAACAGCATGAAGGAATACGAAATTGACGGTTGGATCCGTCTAGACTACCCAGAACACTTTGAATACAATGAAGAAGAAGACCATGTCAGTTTTTACTCTGTCGAGGCAGACGCGCAAGGGACGCTTCAAATGTCCATTTATGAAGCGGAGGAAGCACAAGCCCCGAGTGACGCCGCGCTACAAGAGTTGAACACGTTTTTAGGTGAGTTCCCGATCGACGTCAAAGTCGCCCCAAGCGTCACGTCGGAGGCCGGTGGTATGACGACGGCCTATGCGAGCGGAATTGAAGACGGCATGCATCTCGATGTATGGTCGTTGACAGACGGGAAGCGACTTTTGTTTTTGACGTATGTCGCCGATGAAGTGACGAATGAGAAGTTAGAGATCGAATCGATTATCGACTCGATCGAGTGGACATAACAAGAGACACGCGCCAACGTCGGCTGCGTGTCTCTTTGTGTCTTACTGGAATTTCGGAACTTCGAAGTAAAGCGTGTAAGCGTCGAGCTGTTGATACATGTTGTAAATATTGGCCGTTTGTTTTGTTGCCCACGAAATATCGGTGGCATATTGATACGTACCTGGATTGCTCGGATTGAACCGCATCTTATAGAGCGTGTTCTGTTTCCGGCTCGAGTTGTTGATATACGAGTCGCCGATGAACTTGGCCCCGCCGATGATAGCGGCTTCCGGTGTGAACCAACCTTCTTTATAAGCGCGCTCAGCACCTTTGACATGGGCGTTCCCGTCAATCGCACCGATGCCGTACATATTGTAGACGGTCTTCGGCGTGACGGCCTTGCCGTCGACGCTCGAGACGACTGTCCCGTTGGCGAGTGCGGACGTTCCGTGTCCCGTCTCTAATAACGCATGCGACAACAGATAAATCTCGTTGACGTTGTGCGTACGTGAGGCGTCGATGAACGCTTGGCCACGGCCTGCTAAAATTCCTTTGCCGACGAGCGATTTGTTCAACACGGTCGCTGTCAAATCTGCACTCTTCGACAAGTCGAGGAATTGGAAATATTCACGTGACGTCGTGGCGAACGAAGTCGGTGAAACTTGACGTGTGATTTCTTCATCTGTCGCAAGACGCCAATTCCGGTCATAGACGCGAATATTGTATCCACTCGGGCGATAGTAGCTGATTGTGTAATACTGACCGATTTCACCGGTGATGGTCACCGTCTCACCCGGGTTGATCACCCCGAACGAGTGCGCCGTCAATGAGGCATCTTTCAACACCTTGACGTTTCCGGCAACGTTGGCGGCGCTGACATATCCCGTCAATAGACCCGATTTTACTTTATACCAAGTCGTCGAGCCGACCTTTTGCGTGCCGAGATATTCGAGCTTCGTATTGCTCGAGAGGCTAGTCAAGCTGGCAGCCGATGATGAGGCGGTTGCTTTCAAGTACTGGAATGAAGTTGTAAATAGCTCTGTCGAGGCGATCGTCCCGGTCGTGGCAGTCGTTGTCGCACGAGTGATGTATGATTTCGGTACATACGCGTTCGCGGCGCGATATGCGTCCGACTGGGCGAACACGTTGCGCTGCTTCGTGACCATCGTCGCAAGCGTATACGGATAAGCCGTCTCTGTGATCACCATCTCTTTACTGCCGGCAACAGGCGGCGTGTACGGTTTCGTATACGTGAGGGAGATGTACCCTTTTACGAGCGAACCGTTGACGAGGTACGAGATGACACCCCAGTCGCTGCCGACGATTGGTTTCACTTTGACGACCGTTCCGTTAGCGAGCGTACCGATAACGTTCCCGTCTACCGGTTTCGTCCGGACGTTCAACGTGCCATTGTTGGCGACGACGACCTCGACTTCCCGTTCAGCTTCTAACTGTTCTTCTGGAGCCGGTGGTTTGTCGGCGAAATAGGCGGCGGTCGCATAGCCCGTGAGCGAGCCGTACTTGATTTTGTACATCGAACTCGTCAAGCCAGCCTCAGAAATTTGCTGAACTTTCGTTCCCGTCGGAATGACGGCAATTTTTGTTTTCGGTGAAACAGACCGGTCATAGAGGACGACTCGTTGCGTCGTATAATAATCGGTCACGACGATCACCTCCGGTTTGTCGACTGAGAAATGGCGTGAAGCTGCATAGCCCGTTTTCCCATCGTAACGTACTTTAAACCATGAACTCGACAATCCACTCTGCGAAATCTGCTCGATTTTCGCGCCGAATGGAATCGTGTCAATTTTCGTCGCACCCGAAGCCGATGAACTATACATCGCCACGTTGCGAATCGCGTAATAAGGTTTGATCACAATCACTTCTGGCGGAGTCGTCGAGAAGTTTCGAGCCGCGGCATAGCCGGTCACGCCATCATATTCAATCTTGAACCACGAACTTGCGAGTCCGGCCTCTGACACTTGTGTCACTCTGCTACCGGCCCGGATTGTCCGTAGACGTTCCGCCCCTGAAGCTGATGATTTATACAAGACGAGGTCACGAGCGGCATAGTAAGGCGTCCGCACGACGGTTTCTGGTTTTGTCTTTGAGAAATTACGTGCTGCCGCATAGCCGGTCACGCCATTGTAGCGGATTTTGAACCAAGATGAGCTAAGTCCTGGCATCGCGAGTTGTTCGACTTGGGCACCGAGTGGGATCGTCGCGATTTTCGTCGCGCCCGAGGCGGAACTGTTATAGAAAGCGACGTTCTTGACCGCGAAGTAAGGGGTCGTCGCTTCCGGCGTCAAGAGCGAAGTCGAGAAGTTCCGGGCCGGGGCGTATCCGACGGTCGAGCCGTACTCGATTTTAAACCACGAACCGGTCGCGCCGAGTGAGGCGAGGTGCGTCACTTTGGCACCTGCCGGAATCGTTCCGATTTTCGTCGCCCCTGAACCTGTCGAGTCATACAGCACGGCTGTCTTGACAGCATAGTAAGACGTTTCGACAGGTGTCGTCGGTGTGAAGTAGCGGGCTGCAACGTAACCTGTATATTTCCCGTAAGTCACTTTCATCCACGAGCCGGTCGCGCCGTGCGAAGAGATATAGGTCACGGTCGCGTCTTTCGGGATCGTCGTGAGGATGACGGCAGAAGTCGACGTCGACGAACGCAAGTTGACGTTCGCGTCCGCTGTGTAGGCCGAGGCCGTTGCCGTCGCTGTTTTTTCAACGGTTGATTTCAATGTCAAATACGTTGCCGACACGTAGCGTTTTTCGCCCTCGAATTCGATTTGGGCCCAGTTATCGTTCGTTGTGTATACTTGAACGGTCTCGCCTTGCGTCAATTTCCCGACAATGTCCGAAGTGGTCGAAGTGGCGGAACGTACGTTTAAAATAGATGTATTCACGGTTCCTTCGTATGTTGCTGCATATGAATGAGCGGGAACAAGCGTACTCAACATTGTGCTAGAGATGAGGACGGCCGTGCTCAATCGTGTGATTGTTGGCTTCAATGTGTTACCCCTTTCGGTGAATACAGATCAACATGTATGTATTCATGTAGTGTGCGGTCTAAGTATAGCGTACTTAAAAATTGGAAAGAAGAATGTAAATTACAAAAAAGGTAAATGAATTAGAAAAGTGATGTATTTTTATGGAAAGAAAAAAGAACCTCCTAGGAAATGGAGGTTCTTTTTTCGATTTGTACGGTTTGATGCATCCAATCGCCGATATCGGTCCACACGTCTTGTCGTTGTCGTTCACGCAAAATCTCATGTCTGGCATTGTCATAGGAGAGAACGGTCAACTCGATATCAGCAATTTGGTGTTTACGAACGATTCCCGTGAGTCCTTCACCGTCATGGACGACCGGATCGTCAGCCCCGACAACGAACAAGATGGGTAACGTTTTCGGATGCTCGTGAATCCGGGCAGTGGACGTCACATCGAGTGAGGCGCGGGCGACCTCATGCAAGTAGCCGAGCGTCGGAATCCCGCCGCAATCCGGGTCGTTTACATAGGCGGATACTTCTTCTGGAACGCTTGAAATCCAATCGCTCTCGGTCGTGGCGGGTAAGAACTTTAAGTTGTATCGTCCGAACAGCAAGCGTTCGAAAAAGCGAGATTCATATTGGCTCCCTTTGAACCGGATGGCCAAATCGATCGCATACAGTCCGATCCGCCCGATCCATCCCGAATGTGGAGGCGGAGACACGGCGATGACGCCAGCCAGGCGATGACCTAACCGTTGCCCGAGGCGACGGGCGAGCAGTGAGCCGAAACTATGGCCGAGGACGACAGTCGGCAACTCGTCTTGATAGTGATCGAGGAGTGAGATAGCGTCATCAACCATTTGATCAAATCCTTCATGTGGAGACAAGTGGGCGTAAGTGGACTGATCCCGTGCCAAAGAACCGGCACCGCGGAGATCGCATAGGAATACGTTAAAACCAATTTCTGACAAAAAATCAGCGAATTCGACATATCGTCGGTGATGCTCGAGCATACCGTGAAAGATGAAGCAATTTCCAATTGGTTGTGAGGTGGGAATGTGTAGCACATGCGTCCGATACCCGTCCGCATACGTATGTTCCGTGACGTCCATCTGTATCCCTCCGTGTCGTTTAAAATAATCCGATTGCTTTACCGGTCTCGTCGATTCCCATATTCAAGGCGGCCGGTTGCTTCGGCAGACCTGGCATCGTCAAGACGTTTCCGGTCAAGGCGACGAGGAAGCCAGCGCCGACCGACGGTTTCAACTCTCTTACGGTCACAGTGAACCCGTGCTGGTAGCCGAGTTTCGTTGGGTCGTCTGACAGCGAGAACGGTGTCTTCGCCATACAAATCGGTAAGTGTTGCCAGCCGTTCGCTTCGATTTGAGCTATTTGTTTTTTTGCGGTCGCGGTGAAGGTGACGTCGGCCGCCCCATACACTTCACGGGCAATCGTCAAGATTTTTTGTTCGATCGAATCGGTCAACGCATAGAGCGGGGTGAATGCACTCTCATTCGACTCAATCGTCTCGATGACGGCCTCGGCGAGCGCACGTCCGCCTTGGCCTCCGTTTGACCACACTTCACTGAGCGCCACTCGAATGTGGTTCGCTTCACACCAGTCGAGGACGGCCGCCAACTCTTCGGTCGTGTCTGAATTGAATCGGTTGAGGGCGACGACGGTCGGCAAGCCAAGTTTCCCCATCGTCTCGACATGTTTGGCAAGAAGTTTTAATCCGTTCCCGACGGCCCCGACGTTCTCGACGTGGAGTTGGTCTTTGGCGACGCGACCATGCATTTTCAAGGCACGGACTGTCGCCACGAGGACGACGGCGTCCGGATTTAATTTACCGATGCGTGACTTGATGTGACAGAACTTCTCGGCACCGAGGTCGGCTCCGAATCCGGCTTCGGTGACGACGTATTCACCGAGCTTGAGCGCAGTTTTTGTCGCAATCAACGAGTTGCAGCCGTGAGCGATGTTGGCGAACGGACCACCATGAACAAGCGCGGGCGTCTGTTCGAGTGTTTGCACCAAGTTCGGCTTGAACGCTTCTTTCAACAACAGGGTCGCGGCACCAGCCGCCCCGATTTGTTCGGCCGTGATCGGTTCGTTGTCTTGATCGTAGGCGACGACGATGCGCTTGATGCGCGTCTCAAGGTCGGTCAACGAATCGGCGAGGCAGAGGATGGCCATGATTTCGGACGCCACGGTGATGTCAAATCCGTCTTCACGTGGTACCCCGTGGGCACTGCCGCCGAGTCCGATCGTCACGTGACGAAGTGCACGGTCATTCAAGTCGAGGACACGTTTCCAGACGATTTTACGGACGTCGATCCCGAGGTCGTTCCCTTGATGAAGATGATTATCGAGCATGGCGCTGATCGTGTTATGAGCTGCGGTGATCGCATGCATGTCACCTGTGAAGTGAAGGTTGATGTCTTCCATCGGCAACACTTGGCTGAAACCGCCGCCGGCCGCACCGCCTTTTAAGCCCATCGTCGGACCGAGTGATGGTTCACGTAGACAAACGATTGCTTGTTTATCGAGTTGATTCAACGCCTGTCCAAGTCCGACGGTCACGGTCGACTTTCCTTCACCGGCTGGAGTCGGATTGATCGCCGTGACGAGGATGAGTTTCCCGTCTTCTCGAGTCGCCATCCGATCGATGACATCGAATGATAACTTGGCTTTATATTTCCCGTATAGATCGAGGTCATCTTCTTGTAAACCGAGTTTTTCCGCAATCTCTTTGACAGGTAGCATCTCGGCTTGTTGGGCAATTGTTAGGTCGGATAACGGTTTAATCGTCGTCATGTATAAAATCCCTCCACTTTCGAACATTGTAATCTATTTAGTCCATTTCATTCGTGAATCGACCCGGAATCAAGGTTTAATCTTTCGTTGGGGAAGACTCGTTCGTGTTGTCATTGAGTTTATCATAACCCATCGCTTCGTAGAATTCACCCATTGAGTGCAATATATTCCACCCTTTCCGTCAAATGTATCCGTTTTCATTTTTGGTCCAGGAAGGTAAGTTGATAGTGGAGGCGATGAACATGACAGAAACACCGAAACGAATCAAACGGAGACGAAATTGGAAGAAGCCGGCGAGTTTTATCGCATTCGTTGGTCCGGCCTTTGTGGCATTTGTGGCAATCGTGCTTATTCCATTTTTCAACGGGATTTATTACAGTTTCACAGATTGGAACGGTGTGACGGGGCAATTGAATATGGTCGGACTGGACAACTACCATCGGATTTTATTTGAAGATGAACAGTTCCGCGCTTCGTTCTGGATCACAACGAAATATACGCTCGTGGCCGTGGTGCTGACGAATATCGTCGGCTTCCTATTGGCTTTACTATTGACGATGAACATTAAGACGCGCAATATTCTGCGCACCGTCTTTTTCATGCCAAACTTGATTGGCGGGCTCATTCTCGGGTTCATTTGGCAGTTTATCTATGTGAAGGGCTTTGAATCAATCGGGGCACTGACCGGGTGGAGTCTGTTCGAACTGCCGTGGCTAGGTGACGCTCAGACGGCGTTCTGGGGCATCGTCATCGTCGCCATTTGGCAAGGTGGGGGCTATGTCATGGTCATTTACATCGCGGCGCTCCAAAATGTGCCGACAGATTTACTCGAAGCGGCTAAAATCGATGGGGCAAACCGGTTGAAGATGCTTCGTCATATCACCCTCCCGATGATCATGCCGTCGATCACGATTTGTCTGTTCTTGACCATCTCATGGTCGTTCAAAGTATTCGATACGAACTTATCACTGACGAACGGCGGGCCGTTCAAATCGACGGAGATGCTCGCTTTGAACATCTATACCGAATCGTTTGTGAATAATAACTACGGACTCGGCTCGGCGAAAGCAGTCATCTTCTTCCTCGTCGTCGCGGCGATTACCGTCACGCAAGTGTACTTGACGAAAAAGCGGGAGGTGGAGGCATGACGACGGAAAAAATTGAACGCATCGAAGCGAATATCGATCAGGCACCACGACAATTGTTGCCGCAAAAGCCGTTGCGGACGGGCGGATATACGGCGGGGCTCGGTCTCGTCGAGTTGGTGGCGATTTTACTCGGGCTCTTGTACCTCGTCCCGTTCTATTACGTCATCGTCAACTCGTTCAAATCGATCGCCGAGATTTACACGAATACGTCTGCCTTGCCGAACGTTTGGCTCGCCTCGAACTATTCAGAGGCATGGGAGGCGATGAACTACGGACGCGTCTTCTTGAACTCGCTCCTCATCACGGCCGGCGCGAACCTACTGATCGTGTTGTTCACATCGATGGCGGCTTGGAAGCTCGTCCGGACGAAACATTGGATTTCGACGGTCATCTTCTTCTTGTTCGTCGCGGCGATGGTCATCCCGTTCCAGTCAATCATGATTCCGCTCGTGAAAGTATCGAGCGTACTCGGGTTGTTAAACAGCCATTGGGGACTGATGGTCATGTATCTCGGGTTTGGGTCAGGCATCTCCGTGTTCTTATATCACGGGTTTATGAAGTCGATTCCGGAAGAAATCGAAGAAGCAGCCATCATTGACGGTTGCTCGACGTGGGGCGTCTTTTGGCGCATCGTGTTCCCGCTTTTAAAACCGATCACGGTGACAATCGTCATCTTGAACAGCCTTTGGATTTGGAACGACTTTCTGTTACCTTCACTTGTCCTCCGAGACATCGAACTGCGGACGATTCCGCTCGCGACGTTCTATTTCTTCGGACAATATACAAAACAATGGGATTTGGCACTCGCAGGTTTAGTCCTTGGGATCGTTCCGCTCCTCGTCTTTTTCTTCGGTATGCAAAAGCATATTATCAAAGGGATCACGAGCGGCTCGATCAAATAACCCTTCCCAAGGGTCTCCCCCGTCCGCTACACGGGGGAGAATTTTTTTGAAAAAAGCTGTTGACATTCGTCGGAATATTTATAATAATTGGGTCAATTCAATTGTGAACGACATTGAAAGGACGAGTACACAGAAGACGTAAGCAAAGCGAGCCGGGGAAGGTGAGAGCCCGGACTGAAATCTCTGTCGAAGAACCTCCTGGAGTCGCTACCCGAACGCTTTGCAAGTAGACGTAGCCGGAATGTTCCCCGTTATCGGAACTACGAGATGTTCGTCTCGAAAAAGTGAGTAGATTCGTCTACTAATTTGGGTGGCACCGCGGAGCTTGAAGCCTTCCGTCCCATAGTCCATGGGATTGGAGGGCTTTTTTCTATTGCTCCGTCCCAAAATCCCACAATTGGAGGAAGAAAACATGACAACGACAGCAACAAGCAAGATGAAAGCGAAACAACAGGCGATTACAGTAGTGAAGGCGACATTCGAAGACAAGTTCAGCACGGCGCTTGGGTTGACACAAGTGCAGGCCCCGCTGTTCGTCACATCGGCGAGCGGTGTCAACGACCACTTGAACGGCGTCGAACGCATCATTCAGTTCGACACGCAGTATCCGGGACACGAACTTGAAATCGTTCAGTCGCTCGCGAAATGGAAACGAGAAGCGCTCGGCCGTTACGGATTCGAGGTCGGGGAAGGCTTGTACACCCAAATGCGCGCCATCCGTCGTGATGAAGAGCTCGACGCGACGCACTCGCTTCACGTCGACCAATGGGATTGGGAACGCGTCATCGCCCGGGAACACCGGACGACGGAGTACTTGAAGGCGACGGTCGAATCGATTTACGCGGCACTCCGCGAGACGGAGCAGACGGTCGAATCGATGTACGGGATTGAGGCGATTTTGCCAGAGTCGATTCATTTCTTGACGAGCCAAGAGCTCGAAGACCTTTACCCGACGCTCACACCAAAAGAACGTGAGCACGCGATTTGTAAAGCGTACGGTGCGGTCTTCCTCTCGCAAATCGGTGGTGCACTCGCCTCAGGCGATAAGCATGACGGTCGTGCGGCCGACTACGATGACTGGTCACTCAACGGCGACATCCTCGTCTGGCACCCGGAACTCGAATCGGCGTTCGAATTGTCGTCGATGGGGATCCGTGTCGACGAGACGGTACTCGCTGAGCAGTTGGCTACAGCCGGTGCCGAAGAGAAACGGAAGTACCCGTTCCACCAAGCCGTCCTCGAAGGACGCCTCCCGCTTACCATCGGAGGGGGCATCGGGCAATCCCGTGTCGCCATGTACTTGCTTCGTGCCCGCCATATCGGCGAAGTCCAATCTTCGGTTTGGCCGAGTGAGATGATCACCGCGTGTGAAGAAGCCGGAATCAGCCTGTTGTAATTATATAGAAGAAACTAAAACCAGGACTTTCTTTTTCAATAAGAAAGTCCTGGTTTTCTGTGCAACATTTTCCACCCTACACGTCAATTTTGACACCTACATAATGGAAGCGTTTTCATCTAAAGTTAGGGTGTACCGATTGGAATCATGATTGTCGACTCTATACTTAGGAGGAAGCAAAATGAAACGTAAATGGAGATTATCAACTGCCGTCATGACGGCTGGGATGGTATTGACGCTTGCGGCCTGTGGCGGCGGGTCGCTTACGGAAGATGAAGGATCGAACGATGCGAACGCGGATAGCGGGGACAAACAAGACGTCACGTTGAACGTCTTCCAGTTCAAGGCGGAAATCGCCAAAGACCTCGAGGCGATGGCGAAAGAATACGAAGAAGAGACTGGCGTCAAAGTGACCGTCCAAACGGTCGGAGGCGGAGCTGACTATGGGGCAGCGCTCAAGTCCCAGTTCGCGTCAGGCAATGAACCGGACATCTTCAATAACGGTGGCTTCACCGAAGCACAAACGTGGAAAGACAAGTTGGAAGACTTGTCGGACGAGAAATGGGTCGGTGACTTGACCGAAGTGGCCAAAGAACCGATGACGATGGACGACAAACTGTACGGGATGCCGATGAACTTGGAAGGCTATGGTTTCATCTATAATAAAGAGCTGTTCGATAAGGCGGGCATCAGCGAACTGCCGAAGACGTTGTCTGAGTTGACGGATGCGGCTGAGAAGTTGGATAAAGCAGGCATCACGCCGTTCTCGGTCGGTTATGCCGAATTCTGGATTCTCGGTATCCATTTGCTCAACATTCCGATGGCGCAGCAAGACGATCCGGATGCGTTTATCCAGGCGCTGAACGAGAATAAAGGAAAATTCGAGGACAACGAGCAATTCCAACAGTTCTTGAAACTGTTCGACCTCACGATCAAATATGGAAATAAAAATCCACTTACGACGGACTATAACACGCAAGTCACTCAGTTCGCTCAAGGTGAGACGGCGATGCTTCAACAAGGGAACTGGGCGCAACAGATGATTCTTGACGTGAACCCGGACATCGAGATGGGCTTCGTGCCAATTCCGATCAATGATGACAAAGAGAAGATGGACCGCCTCCCGGTCGGTGTCCCGAACAACTGGGTCGTCAACAAAAACTCCGAGTATAAGGAAGAAGCGAAGGATTTCCTCGAATGGATGGCGACGTCCGATACGGGTAAAGACTACATGGTCAACAAGTTCAAATTTATCCCGGCGTTCAAATCGATTGAAGCGAACGACCTTGGACCACTTGCGGACGATATCTTGGCCTATTCAAACGAAGGCAAGACGATCTCGTGGAACTGGTTCAAGTATCCGGATGGTGCGGTCAACGAGTATGGCGCACTGATGCAAGCATACGTTGGCGGTCAAAAGACAGGCGACGAGATGCTTCAAGACTTCACGAAAGTATGGGCCGATAAGGCGAAATGATAGCAACACAAGCGGCGAAATGACCCCTTCGCCACTTGTGTTTTTTTTATGAAGAAACTGTCACATGAATCCCATAAAAATGACACACATACCCCCCTAGGTTTTCGTACAATATGTTCTGTAAGCGATTCATCAAGAGGAGGGGTTATGAAACGACTAAGCGGGTTACTCGCGTTATGTTTCTTCTCACCGATCACTGTTCAAGCGAACGAGGAACCGGTGTCGCTCAAAGAACCGATTGTGATTCAATCGAACGAAACGTTTAACGGTGAAGGAAAGCGGTTCAGTAGTTGTGAACATCCTGCGTTTCAACTCGAAGGGACCGGGGCCGTGCTCGAGAACGTCGAGATCGAACAGTGCGAACGGACGACCGTACCCGCGGTGCTCGTCGTGGGACTCGGCCATCAAGTCATCGACGTTACGATTGAGGCGACCGGGACCGGGATCGCCGTCGAGAACAGTTACGGGGTCAGGTTGATTCGACCGAACGTGACAGGGAAGCGTGAGGAGGAAGGAATCTCCATCGAGGATAGCGAGGCGACAGTCATCAAAGGAGCCATCGTCGACCACGTCCGTGACGGCATTTATATTGAAAACGGGACCGGACACGAGTTGACCCGGCCGCTCGTCACGAACTCACGATACGGCGTTCATCTTATGTTCCCGACGGACGTCTCGATTGTGTCCCCGAATCTGCACAACAATGAAACTGGCGCGATGGTGATGGGGACCGAGCGCGTCCGTATCGAGAATGGACAAATCTATGATCAAGTCGGTGCGACAGGAATGGGACTCATGCTGTTCGAAGCGATTGAAACGAGCATCCGTGCCAATGCGATTTATGGGAACCGCGTCGGCATTTATGCCGAAAAATCGGAATGGACGACAATCCATGATAACGGTGTGAACGGAAATGATATCGGCCTAAGGATGAAACGGGCCAACGGGATGACGTTGACCGGGAACGATGTGACGAACAATCGCTATCCCGTCGTATCATTTGAAGCGGCCGATAACGTGATTGTCGGCAACGAATGGGGCGGGCAGACACTCGATTTGACCCAGGACGGGCAGAGCGAGATCCCGTATCGGGCCGACCCATATTTGTTTTTGCTCGCTGATTCGTATGAAGCGTTTGAATTGCTGTACGGGGCTCCAGGGTTGACCGTACTCGAGCGTGTCCTCAGGAGCCCCGACGAGGTCACGCTCACCGATGTTTCGCCACGGGCGACGACGTTCGAGTTAAAGTGGCAGGGAACGGTTGGGGCAACCGTGTTAAGTGGATTATTGATTTTATTATGGCGATTTGGGAGGAAACAAGATGATTACTTATAAGAAGATGGCAGGATTACTTACCGTATCAGGATTGACGCTCGCATTAGGTGCGTGTTCAAGCGCGGCGGCGGAACCGTTTGACATCGAATGGGGCGAGACCGAATGCGAAGTATGTAACATGAAGATCATGGACGAACAGTTCGCTGCCGAGGCGATCATGGACAACGGAAAAGGCTATGCATTCGATGACATCGGTTGTTTGATGCGGGACTGGTATCCGGAACAGACAGAAGAAGACATCGCAGCTATGTACGTCAAAGACTACAACACGAAAGAATGGGTCGACCTTGAAGAAGGAACATTCGTCTACGATAAGATGTCGAAGACACCGATGGCTTACAATATCGTCTCGTTTGCGAAGGAAGCGGATGCTGAGGCATACGTGGACGAGAACGGCGGCATGGTCATGGACCTCGACGACTTGAAAGACCATTCATGGGAGCGCGGGGAAATGAAACAGCATAAAAAGATGAACGCAGATGATGACAGCAAGATGAGTGAGAATGATTCCTCAGAAGGCCACGGACAGTAAATGATGCTGTGGCGGATCGAGTGGTCGCGCACGTTACGTCAAAAAGAGAGTTACGTCTTCCTGTTCACCTGGATGGTGACGCTCGTGCTGCTTGGCGGTCTCGGACAAGCGCTACCGGTGGCGACCGCCTACACGAACGTCAACGCGACATTACTCACCATCATCGGACTCGTCTTACCGCTTTTCGTCATGTTGACGACGGCGCTCCAGTGGGGAGGGGAGCGGGAGTCGAAACGTTTGCGTCTCTTGACGACGTACCCGCTATCGATGTTTCACCTCGTCTGGATGCGTTACACCGCCTTTCTCGCGACGCAGGCTTTAATTGTCACGCTCGCCTATGCGCTCTCGTCATTCTTCGTATCGATGCCTCTCAAGACGTGGGTCGTCCTTTGGGCATATTCGCTCGGGCTCATCGCGTATGGGGCGGCGTTCGGGACATTCGTTGGCGTCATCGGTCGAAATCGGCTTCAAGCTGTCCTCATGTCTTTCCTCGTTTGGACTGTCTTGATTTTGTTATGGCCGACGGTGCTCGTCAGTGTCATTGCGTGGATACCATACGGTGTTCAGGCGGAAGCGATGGTCGGCGCCTTGTTTTTGAACGGATTTGAGTTGTTGCGCGTCTGGGTGAGCGCAGTATTGGCGGCCCCCGATTTGTTCGGGGCCATCTATGAAACGTTTATTGGGTGGCTCGACGGCCCGGTCGGTACGGCTGTCGTCGGTGCGACAATCATCGGGGTCATTCTCAGTATGTTGGGCGCGGCGGCGTGGTGGTTACGACGGGAGGGTCGACATGATTCAACTTAATCAAGTGGGAAAACGATACGGCGAGTCATGGGCGCTCCATCCGCTTGACGGTGCGATTGACTCAGGCCAGGTCGTCGCTTTATGCGGCAGCAACGGGGCTGGGAAGTCGACACTGTTGAATCTTATGAACGGCACGATTCCCCCAAGCGTCGGGAGCGTGTCCTTGAACGGTCGAACGATCGATGACGGGAAGGCGTACCATCGGACGTTTGGATACATGCCAGACGACTTTGCGTTCGATCCGTCTTGGACCGTCGGTGAGACGTACGCCTATTACACATTATGGCAAGGTGTGAAACCAGATTTAGCGCTGTTGGAGCGCGTCGGTCTCGATGGATTGAGAAACCGAGCCGTCGGGAAGTTGTCGAAAGGGATGCGTCAACGTCTCCTACTGGCGCAGGCGCTCGTGACGAAACCTGACATCTTGCTCCTCGATGAACCGACGAACGGACTCGATCCGACTTGGATGCGTCTGCTCGGTGACTTGTTGCGGGAAGAAGCTGAACGTGGTGCGACGATCGTATGCTCGACACACCAGCTTGATGTGGCAGCGATGCTCGCTGATGAAGTATGGATGCTCAAGGACGGTCGGCTCGCAGGTCGCGTCCTCGTCACGGACGAAGCGGCGGCTTATGCTGAAATCAAACGTTTCTTTTTCGAATCGGAAGTTGAGGCTTGTCAAACCGGCGCGGCTCGCACAAAATAATAGACAGTTGAAGTGGTGCTCGGAACCTTCCGGCACCACTATTTTATTGGGGAGATGAAACAAATGAGAAAGAATGTTACGGTCGCGCTGTTGTTGGCGACTTTTTTAGCGGCGATTGAAGGGACGGTCGTCTCCGTCGCAACGCCGGTCATCGCGAGCGAATTGAATGGGGCTGCCCTCGTGAGCTGGGTGTTTGCCGCCTTCTTGCTGTTCACGGCGGTATCGACACCAATCTATGGGAAGGTGGCCGATTTGTTCGGCCGAAAGCGTGTCCTGTTATTTGGAATCGGGCTGTTCACGCTCGCCTCACTTCTTTGCGGACTTGCCACATCGATGGAACAACTGATTGTCTTCCGGGCGCTTCAAGGGCTCGGCGCCGGTGCGGTATTACCGATCTCGATGACGATTATCGGCGATTTGTATAAATACGAAGAGCGCGGCAAGATTCAAGGGATTTTGAGCGCGGTGTGGGGCGTATCGGGCGTGCTCGGTCCGGTCATCGGCGGATTCTTGGTCGAGACGTTGTCTTGGCGTTACGTCTTCTTATTGAACGTACCGTTCGCACTGTTATCGTTCATCATGATCGTCACGTTCTATAAAGAGACCGTGACCGAGACGACGGAACGGATTGACGTCAAAGGAGCGTTGTTGTTCGCGTTCGGTACGACGGCGTTCTTGTATGGGCTGATTACGTTCAGCGAGACGAACGTCTGGACGGCCTCGGTCGTCGCCAGTGCCGTCTTCAGCGTCATCTTGCTCACCAGTTTCTTCTTATCGGAACGACGGGCGAAGACACCGCTCTTGCCACTCGAATTATTGAAACAACCAATCATCGCGTCGATCAATGGGGCCGTCTTCTTCGCGGCGTGGGTCCTCGTGTCAATGTCGGCCTATATCCCGATTTGGGCACAGGCCGTCCTTGGGAAATCAGCGACCGAAGCCGGATTCATGCTCATGCCACTCTCGGTCGCTTGGACATTCACGTCGATTATCGGCGGCCGTACACTTGGAGCGGCCTCGCCACGGCGTCGGGCCGTGACAGGAATGAGCCTGCTCTTGATTGGGACGATTATTTTAACGCTCATGAACCCGGCGAGCGCGGACGCGTGGGTCTATCTCGCTGTGGCCATCATCGGAGTCGGGTTCGGATTGTCGCAACCGATGTTCATCGTCGTCTTGCAGACCGTCGTATCTTACCGGCAACGCGGGACCGCGACGGCCGCGAACTCATTTTTGAGTACAGTCGGTCAGACGCTCGGTGTTGCCGTGTTTGGTGCAGTATTCAACTTTATCGTCCTCAGCGGTTTCCGTGACGAGGCGGGCTTGAGCGACGTATCACTCGAATCGTTCTTTAATCGAAGCGTCACCGAGACGTTAAACACGACGGTCCGGCTCCAAGGCGAGCAACTCATCGCCACCGGATTGAATACCGTCTTCATCGGAGCGGCACTCGCGGCGTTCATCGCGTTGTTGATCGCGCTTCGCTTACCAGCTAACCCACCCGAACCTTCACGCGACAACTAAAGACACGGTATGATGGTGAAAAGGAGGCGATCATGTTGAAACGATGGATCCTTGTGTTATCTCTTGCCGTATTAGCAGGTTGTGCATCGGAACCTGCTGACGCACCGGCGCCAAAAGAGACTCCGGGCGAAGAGTCGACCGAAGAAACACCTGCGGAAGATACACCAGGCGATGCACCAACATCGGAAGCAGACGATTCGCTGACATTCGGTGCGAGCGAGTCTGTCGTTGAGCAATTGGACGTACCGTGGTCGATGGTAAGGACCGACGAAGGATGGCTTATCTCGGAACGAGGTGGCACAATCGCCGTCATCGATGCGGACGGGAATCTCGATCGACAACCGGTCGTCCTCGAAGAAGATGTGCTCGAAATCGGCGAGGGTGGTTTACTCGGCCTGGCCTTGACAACAGATTTCACGACATCCCGACAAGTGTACGCCTATCATACGTACGGGACACCTGGGGACGTACGAAACCGGGTCGTCGAATTGACGTGGGACGGGGAGCGCTTTGAAGAGACGGCTGTCGTGCTCGATGAGATCCCAGGCGCCCAGTTCCACAACGGCGGCCGCTTATTGCTCGATGGCGACGCACTTTGGGTCACCACGGGAGACGCCCTCGTTCCGGATCTCGCTCAAGATGAGACGTCGATTGCCGGAAAAGTGTTACGGGTGTCCTTATCCGGAACAGGCGAGCCGACCGATTGGATTTATTCGTCGGGACACCGCAATCCCCAAGGTTTGACGAAAGTTGGCGACACGCTCTATGCGAGTGAACATGGGGCGTCCGGTCACGATGAAGTGAACATTCTCGAGCGGGGAAACAACTATGGCTGGCCGCTCATCGAGGCAGACCAGGAACAAGATGGTCTCGAGACACCATGGTTCGAAGTCGGGGAGACATCGTGGGCACCTTCGGGAATCGCGGCGGACGACCGTTACGTATACATGGCGACGCTTCGGGGGAATCGCCTTGTTGCCGTCGACCGAGAGACAAAAGAGGTCACCCCGCTCGTCGAGGACAAAGGGCGTATCCGTGATGTCTGGTTAGGAGACGGAGAGCTCTACTTCATCACGAACAATACGGATGGACGCGGAAATCCGAGCAATGAGGATGATCAGCTGTATCGCTTGACCCTCGAATAGAAACTGACACCCGTGTCAGTTTCTATTTTTTTTTGTTGTCGATATCCAATTATCAGGTATAATGGACTTCATATGGAAAATGAAGGGGAATTTTACATGAAACAATCGCAATTGGTACATAAGAACGAAAAACTGTATTTTGGACTGCTCGTCGCGGCCAGCGTGTTGACGGTGGTGTTAGGAATCGTCTTCACAATCGCCTCACTCGGTATTTTCTTATGGATAATCGGAACGATTTTAGCACTGTCTCTATTCACGCACTGGCTTCAAATCGGATATATTCGCACGAACGGCGTCAAAGTGACAGAGCGTCAATTCGCCGACTTGCATCATACGTATCAGCGTGTCGGGCAAGAGATGGGGATTCGCCTACTCCCGGACGTCTATATTCTTCAAGCCGGGGGCGTCTTGAACGCTTTCGCGACACGTTTCTTCCAAAAGAACATGGTCATCTTGTATTCGGATATCGTCGAGTTGTCACGTGATGGGTACACGAAAGAAGTCGAGTTTGTCATTGCGCATGAACTGGCACACATTCGCCGTAATCACGTTCAAAAACAGTGGGCCATGATGCTCGGCGGCTGGATCCCGTTTTTAGGGTCTGCCTATTCGCGCGCCTGTGAATTTACGTGTGACCGCATGGCCGCCCACTACATTCAAGACCAAGCCGCATCGAAACGTGCCCTCACGATTCTTGCGATCGGTGGGAAGTTGGCAAAAGAAGTGAGCGAGTTTGACTACTTGTACGAAGCGAGCCGTGAGAACGGATTTATCGCCAAGTTGAGCGAGCTGTTATCGACGCATCCGCCGCTCCCGAAACGGATTGCGGCCATCGCGACGAACGCCGGTGAGACGAACGTTCCGGTCTTCAAGACGGCCGGATACGTCAAAGGGTCGATTATCAGCACGATTATCTTGAGCGTCATTGTCAATGTGGCCATTGTCGCCTGGTTGTTCACGAGCGACGGATTGACTGGCTTCTCAGAAGGGTTCGGCTCGCTTGATGCGATGGCAGAAGAGCCGATTCAAGAACTTGCCTACAACGCCGCAACGTACGAAGAGTTTGAGGCTTTATTGGCAGACGGGGCTGACGTCAACACGCAAGACTTGTACGGCGACACGCCGCTTCATAACTTGCTCTATAATGAAGGCGTGGACATCGATACGGTTGGGTTGTTGCTTGAGAACGGCGCCGACGTCTCGCTTGAGAACGAGGATGGCATGACACCGGCCGAACTCGCAGCTGACTCCGGGCAACCGACAGGCATCATCGAATTGATTCAATCATACGAATAAATAACGAGGTTTATGGCCGGAACAAAGGTCATAAACCTTTTTATTTTCAAGTGTTGCAAACGCTTGCATAAGCCGTGATATAATGACAGCGAGGAGGCGATGCGCGGATGAGCATTCGGACGAAGCTGACGGGAATGATCGCTTTGACGATTATCGTTCCCGTCATTTTGGCGACGGTCATTTCTTTTTGGTACGTCAAAGACAGGGAGCGAGAGCGGGGGCTCCAGCTCACCGAATGGTCGCTTGAGCGTGGGACGCTGCAAATGGAGCGATATATCTCGGACTTGAGCCGCCTGCCGACAAGTCTATATGCGAACCGGGACGTGCTCGATATTCTCGAGTATGGGCCGGGGCTATCCCTTCAGCAGACCGAATTGGAAGTGAGACGGGCGCTCCTCGGAATGTACTTGTCCCGCGAGGAT
Source organism: Exiguobacterium sp. FD-YE-25-4 (assembly GCF_057004685.1). Classification (NCBI taxonomy): domain Bacteria; kingdom Bacillati; phylum Bacillota; class Bacilli; order Caryophanales; genus Exiguobacterium; species Exiguobacterium sp. FD-YE-25-4. Next base: position 641,639 of record NZ_CM168041.1, read on the forward strand.
GTGGCCCAGATTCAACTGCTCATGCTCGAGGACATGGACTCGTTCGCCGCTTATAAAATGAAAGTGTCCCCGCGTTCGAAACAGCAACCGAGTGCGATTCAACAGCAGTTGTTGAAGGATGAAGAGAGTCGCGTCCTGCTCGAGGCCTCGCATCCGCTTGTGCCGTATCATGATTTCGGTCCGCTCGTCTCGGAAGAAGAGGTCGTCACGCTTCATTTTCGGCTCGATAAGATTGAGACGGACCAGCCGCTCGCGATTCTTTCCATTGATATCCCGGAAGACGTCTTCATCGGTCAGCTCGCCTCGTTACAGAACAACCCGACTGAGAGCCTCTGGTTCATCGGAGGCGGTAATCAAGTGTTCGCGCAACTCGGTGACGGTGAAATCCCGCAAAACGTGTCGACGAACTCGTTGTCGAGCGACGGGAAGCATCACCGTATTGTCAAATCGTTCGAGTTTGAGAACCAGACGTTTTACGTCGGGAAATCGATTCCAGATCGTCTGTTGACCGAACCGGCATCGCGGACATCGTTCATCATCTTCGTTGTTGGGATGGTGTCGCTCGTATTGGCGTTGATCGGTGCGACCTACGCTTCGATGCGCTTGACGACTCCGATCAAGACACTGACATCGAATATATGGCGCATCGAACAAGGGGATATGACGGTCTCGTTCGATTCCCTGGGAAATGATGAGTTCGGTGTGCTTGGACGGCAATTCAAACGGATGATCGAACGCATTGACGATTTGATTCAACGCGAGTATCGTCTGGCGCTCGAAAATCGGACGAATGAACTGAGAGCGCTCCAAGCCCAGACGAACCCACATTTTTTATTCAACGCCTTGCAGTCGATTGGGACGCTTGCCCTGAAAGGGGACGGTAAGACGGTGTACCGGTTGATTACCCAACTCTCGTCGATGATGCGTTACACGATGCATCCGGACGAATCGATGGTGACGCTTAGGCGAGAAGTCGACCACCTCACGTCTTACATTCGGCTGCAGCAAGTCCGGTTCCCCGATCAATTCGAGATCGAGGTCGACGTGCCGGAGACGCTCCTCGACTTGACCGTGCCGAAGATGATTTTGCAGCCGCTCGCCGAGAACTTCTTTAAGCACGGGTTTGAGCGGGACGGTGCGACAGCAGCGAACCGCTTCTCGGTCCGGATTCACCAGGTGGGGCCAGATCTCGTGATTCGATGTGAGAATAGCGGACGCGATATCTCGGACGAAGAGCTAGCGCTGTTAAAAGAACGGATTGAGAAGTCGACCCAACCTTTGAATGGTGCAGAAGGCACCGGTTTAAAGAACATTCGGGATCGACTCATGTTAAACTATAATCGGGAGGCTCAGTTTATGTTGGCTACACCAGAGACAGGCGGATTTCGTATTGTCATGCGTTTCCCGGCTGTAAAGGAGGCGGATGCGTCATGACGAAAGTATTGATCGTCGATGATGAGTCGCCGGTACGGGAAGCGGTGAAACTGCTCGGGGAGTGGGAACAGCTCGGCGTCACGAAAGTGATCGAGGCGCAGGACGGGGAAGAAGCGAAACGAATCATCGCCAAGGAACGGCCGGCACTGATTTTATCGGACCTGCAGATGCCTCGTTGTAACGGCATCGAGCTGATGGAATGGGTTCATAAGGAAGCTGAGGCGACCAAGCTAATCGTATTGACCGGTTATGACGAATATTCGTACATGCGGCGTGCGATTCAGCTCGGTAGTTTTGATTACTTGTTGAAGCCGATCGACCCGGACGTCTTGAATGAGACGCTTGCACGCGCTCTTGCTGACGTCACGCCTGATGAAGCGGATCCGATTCTACAGATTGGTGCGTTCATCGAGCGCCATTATGCGGAAGAACTCAGCTTACAAGGGATGAGCGAGCGCTTTTACTTGAGCCGCGAATACATATCGCGTCGTTTCAAACAACAGTACGGCGTCAACTTATCCGAATATTTGCTGTCGATCCGGATGCTCGAGGCGAAACGTCTCCTTGAGACGAGTAGACAACGTATTTATGAAGTCGCCCAAGCGGTCGGCTTTTCGGATGATAAATATTTCCGGAAAGTCTTTAAAAAACAGGTTGGCATCACCCCGAATGAATATCGGGAGCAGTGTCACCGACTATCTTGAAGGAGGAATTTAATCATGAGTGTACACATTGGGGCAGAACCAGGACAAATCGCAGAAACGGTATTGTTACCGGGAGATCCGCTTCGCGCGAAATATATCGCGGAAACGTTCCTTGAGGACGTCGAGTTATATAACGAGGTCCGCGGGATGTATGGATTCACAGGAACATATAAAGGGAAACGCATTTCGGTTCAAGGGACAGGAATGGGCGTTCCATCGATGTCGATTTACGTGAACGAATTAATCATGTCATACGGCGCGAAAAACTTGATCCGTGTCGGTACGGCCGGTGGGATTCAAGAAGACGTTAAAGTACGTGACGTCGTCATCGCGATGAGCGCATCGAGTGAGATGGGTCAAAACCGTGTGCGCTTCAACGGGATGGACTATGCACCGACAGCGACGTTCGACCTCCTACATCGCGCTTATATGAACGCTGAAAAGGCCGGCATCCCGGTCAAAGTCGGTCAAATCTTCACAGCCGACCAATTCTATCAAGATGATTTCCACCATTTCAAGAAGTGGGCCGACTTCGGTTGCCTCGCCATCGAGATGGAGGCGGCAGGACTCTACACACTCGCTGCGAAACATAAAGTGAACGCGTTGACGATCCTTACGATCTCAGACCACTTGTTGACAGGAGAAGAGACGACATCCGAAGAACGTCAAACGACGTTTGACGAGATGATCCGTGTCGCACTCGATACAGCGGTCGAAGTCACGAACTGATGCAAATGCCCTACAAGCCACTGGTTTGTAGGGCATTTTTGTGTCCGTGCGCCTTCCCGTGTATACAAAGTGAAACTGGCAAGCTAGACTGAAGCTGAAACGAACAGTTCGAAAATCGGGCTGTACCAAGGAGTTGTGACTATGAACAAAGCATCTGCCTTTGTCATTTATAGTATCGTCTTTTTTGCTTTCTTTGATCTTTTTGCACAGCTTCCGGTCATGAGCACGTTCGCGACATCGGTCGGTGCGACACCGTTCATCGCCGGACTCGTCATTGCCATTTATTCGTTGTCGAACACGTTCGGCAACATTTTATCGGGAATCTGGACTGACCGGATCGGTCCGATCGTCATCTTATTCGTCGGTCTCGGGCTATCGAGCCTCAGTCTATTGTCATACCATCTCGTCGACACATCGACGACGCTTCTCATCGTCCGCATCGTGCACGGGTTCGTCGCCGGCTTGATCGTACCGGCCGCGTTCACGTTGTCTGCCAATTTGACCGCAGCAAACCGTCAAGGGAAGAAAGTGGCATTGACCGGCAGTTTTGTCGGGTTGGCGGCCATCATCGGGCCGGCGTTCAGTGGGATCATGGCGAGTCGAACGACCGTCCCCGTCGTTTTCACATACGTCGCGTTTTATGGGGCGATGGTCGCATTACTCGCACTCATCTTTTTACGTCCGTCGAAACTGTCGCTCGGAACATCGAGCCGTCAAGAGGAAGGGAAGTCACGGCTTGAACGTGACGTCGTGAAGGCGTATATCGGTGCCTTCCTTTTAATGTTCTCGCAAGGTGCGATCGCGTTCTTGCTACCACTTTATGTACAGTCGCTCGGCTATGACTCCCGCTTGAGCGGGACACTGCTTAGTACGTTCGGAATCATGGCGGTGCTCGTATTTGTGTTACCGACGAACCGTTTGTTCGATCAAATCGAACCAGCGAAACTTGCGGCACTCGGTGTCGGCATTCTTGGTGTGAGCCAACTGTTGATCGGCCGTGCCGAGACATCTAGTCTCTTATACGGGGTGCTCGCCTTGTACGGTGTCGGTTTCGCGATCTTATTCCCAGCCATCAACACGATGTTGATCAAAGCCACCAACCATGCCAACCGTGGCAAATCCTACGGATATTTTTATGCCTTCTTCTCGCTTGGGACGGTAACGGGCTCTGCTTTTTTAGGCTGGCTTTCCATCACGTTGACGCAAAAATTCACGGTGACCGGAGGCATCTTGCTCGCCGCCGGGGTGGTTCTCGTCATGATGCAACAAGCGAAAAAGCGGAACGTGCCCGTGAGATAAGGTAGACCGAGAGTGTGCGGAGCGAAGGTTCAAAATGGTCGATGGCCAAGAGAAAATGATAAGATGAAGCTAGCGCTATCATCTAAGGGAGGCAGATTTATGCTCGCACCAATCGAACAGTTGACCATCGAAGAGCTCATCCGTAAACAACGTCGCTTCTATCGGACCCAAGCGACCAAATCGCTCGCATTCCGTCTCAGTATGCTGACGTTTTTAAAAGAATCGATTAAACATCATGAGGCCGAAATTCTCCAAGCGTTGGAGCAGGATTTGAACAAATCGGAACTCGACGCGTTCACGACGGAGATTGGTTTCGTCTACGATGAGATTACACGGACGACTCGTGAGTTGAAACGTTGGATGCGCCCGAAGCGAGTCCGCGGTGCTTCGATTCATCTCGGGACGAAAAGTGAGGTCATGTATGAACCTTATGGCACGGTACTGATTATCGCTCCATGGAACTACCCGTTTCAATTGGCGATGGCACCGCTCATCGGAGCGATTGCCGCAGGGAACACGGCAGTCGTGAAGCCTTCGGAATTGACACCGAACGTCGCCCAAATAATCACAAAAGTGCTCGAACGGGCGTTCACTGACCGCTACGTCGTCAGCGTCGAAGGAGATAAAGACGTGGCGACGGAACTGCTCGCAAAGAAGTGGGACCATATCTTCTTCACTGGGTCGACACCGGTCGGAAAAATTGTCATGGAGGCGGCGGCAAAACATTTGACGCCGGTCACGCTTGAGCTCGGCGGGAAATCGCCGGCCATCGTCCATGACGATGCCAATATCGAGATTGCGGCGAAACGGATCGCTTGGGGCAAATGGATGAACGCCGGGCAAACGTGCGTCGCTCCAGACTATGTCCTCGTCCATGAATCGAAACGAGAGGTATTCCTCGAAGCCATTAAACGTGAAGCGTTCACGATGTTCGGGAATGGCGTCGGGACGAAGCGGTTCACACGAATCGTCAATGAGACACATTTCGACCGCTTGATCGGATATTTGACGGAAGGCGACGTATTTTTCGGAGGTCAGACCGACCGAGATCAATTGAAGATCGCTCCGACTGTATTGACGGACATCGAAGAAGACGCAAACGTTATGAAGGATGAGATTTTTGGGCCGATTCTACCGGTACTCACGTATCGTCAACTCGACGAAGTGATTGATTTCGTCGCAGCGCGCCCACACCCGCTCGCGCTCTATTTGTTCACTGAGACGAAAGAGGTGGAGCAGAAGGTGATGAAGCATCTCACGTTTGGCGGAGGTTGTGTCAATGATGTCCTTATGCATTTGACGAACCCGAACCTGCCGTTCGGTGGCGTCGGTGAGAGCGGAATGGGCTCGTATCATGGTCGCTACAGCTTTGAGACGTTCAGCCATGCCAAATCGATTTTACGCAATACGACGAAATTTGATTTACCGGTTCGTTATCCGAACTTCAAAGGAGCCGAGAAGTTGATTCGACTCGTCTACCGATGATTGGATTAGACTGCAGAGAGCCTGCAGTCTTTTTTTGTGAACGAAAAAATAAGAAGATTGTTTGAAATGTCACATACTTTTATGAAAATGCCCATTGCCCTCCTGTATAATAAAACCATATATCACGCACGAGGCCAGATTAGGCATGAGACCAGTGGAGGGAGCAGACAACATGACTATGAAATGTGGGACGACCCAACCGAACAGCTTCGTCTTCTCAGAAGAGACGAAACAGCTCTTATTCGAGATGATGACGTTTCAAGAATATTCAAAAGCGAGTATCGTTTGTTGGGAAGGAGAAAAATGCAGTAAGTTCTTTTATTTGAAGAGCGGTACCGTCAAATTCACGAAACTGACGAAAAAAGGGAGTTCGCTCATCATGTTCATATACGGCGCTGACGACTTCTTTGGAGAGTTCGACATCGACGATGTATTCCCGAGCTCCTACAGTATCGAGACGACCGAGGACAGTGTCATCGGCTGGATTTCAAAACAAGAGATGGACGAGCTCGTGCGTCAAGACGCGCAGCTGGCTACGGAGGTGTTGCGTTGGACTTCGATGATGCGTAAACAGTCCGAGATGAAGTTGCGTGACTTGTTGCTGTATGGGAAGCCAGGGGCGCTCGCCTCGACGTTGCTTCGCATGGCGGCAATGCACGGCGTAGAGGAGACAGAGGGGGTCACAGTTCCGAGACATCCGTCTGACGGCGAACTCGGACAATTGATCGGTGCACCTCGCGAAACGGTCAATCGAATGATGAACCAGTGGCGGAAAGAAGGCGTGTTAACGACGACTCCGACATCGATGGTGTTGCATGACATCGATTTCCTAAAAGAGCTATGTTACTGCGAAGGCTGTCCCGCCGGTATTTGTCGGCTTTGACTTGCCGTTCATAAGCGTTGAAAAACGTGCGGCGTCACAACATGAGAACATGAACAGGTGATTGGACCGACTGATGTCGGAGCAATCGCCTTTTTGTATGCCTTTTTTCCAAATGTGAACTTTATGTGTGGAAACTACGCAAATTTGATGTGATTGTCACTTTTGAAGTGACAAATGTCACATATTAATCAGTGCCCCTTTTCATACAATGAAAGTGGAAATCAAAGGGAAAGGGGTCCTTCACGTGGAGAAAAACGATGGACAAGAACCGAACTTAAAAGGCACGTTCACATCGGTCATGATTGTCGCTGGCGTCATCATTGCCATGTGGTCGTCGGTCTTTTACTTATTTGTGACACGATAACGAGCAAGAGGAGGGAAGCACGATGCATATTCATAAACTTGAGAAGTATTGGTTAGTATTCGGCATTATTCTATTAGGCGTCTTTTTGACAGTGCTCGGTATCTCTGCGTTTGCGGCAGGGAATCAGCCGGCTTCGGACGCCGATTTGATCGACCCGGCAAAAGTGCATCAAACTGCACCGTTCGACAAACCAGGGCTTCATAAAATCGGTGACAACGAGTATGAGCTCGTCATGGTCGCCCAAGCGTTCACATTCACACCGGGCAATGTGGAAATCCCAAAAGGGGCGAAAGTCACGTTTCTCGTCACGTCACCGGACGTCGTCCACGGGTTCCAATTGACGGGGACACCGGTCAATATGATGGTCGTGCCAGGCCACATCAACTCGCTCACGTATACGTTCGAAGAAGCAGGCGAATTCTTGATTCTATGTAACGAATACTGTGGGACCGGACATCACATGATGTCGACAAAAATTAAGGTGGTGGACTAAATGAATGACGTAGCCTCAAAATTAAAACAGTGGGAAATGGAACGCGGCGTACCGGTACCAAGTATCGGTGTTAAAGAAGCACGCCTCGCCTATGCCCATGTCGTCATCTCGGTCCTCGCTGTCCTGATCGGCGGTTTGGCAGGACTCATGCAGACGCTCATCCGGACCGGTGTCATCCCGGAAGTATTTGGTTATTATCAACTCTTGACCGCACACGGCATCATGCTCGGTCTCGTCTTCACGACAATGTTCATCATCGGTCTTCTTTACGCGCTCCTCGCTAAGTCGTTCGGACGTTTTGAGTCGTTCCCGACCCGGGTCGCGTGGCTCGGATTTTGGATGATCATCGCCGGTGCCGTGCTCGTCACGATCATGGTGCTCGCCAATAAAGCGACCGTGTTGTATACGTTTTACGCGCCGCTCATGGCCGACCCGATTTTCTATATCGGCCTCGTCTTGTTCGTCGTCGGCACATGGTTGTCTGCGTTCGCCATGTTCCGGATGTATGCGGACTACAAACGGGAGAACCCAGGTATTCACCCGCCGCTTCCGGCGTATATGAGTGTCATGACGATGCTATTGTGGGTCATCGCGACGCTCGGTGTGGCCGGAACGATTCTGTTCCAGCTGCTACCGCTCTCGCTCGGATGGAAAGATACGGTCGGGATTGAGTTGTCACGGACGTTGTTCTGGTACTTCGGTCACCCCCTCGTCTATTTCTGGCTCATGCCGGCCTATATCGTCTGGTATACGGTCGTGCCGAAAGTCATCGGCGGGAAAATCTTCTCGGATGCGCTCGCCCGGATGGCGTTCCTATTGTTCCTCTTGTTCTCGTTCCCGGTCGGTTTCCACCACCAGTTGACAGAGCCGGGGATTGAGCCGTTCTGGAAGTTCGTTCAAGTCATCTTGACGTTCCTCGTCGTCATCCCGTCGTTTATGACGGCGTTCTCGCTGTTTGCGACGTTCGAGCTTCGCGGTCGTGCACTCGGTGCCCGTGGGCTATTCGGTTGGGTCAAGAAAATGCCATATGGGGATGTCCGTTTCCTCGCGCCGTTCGTGGGCATGTTGTTCTTCATTCCAGCCGGAGCCGGCGGGATCATCAACGCATCGCACCAATTGAACGCGATGGTCCACAACACACTTTGGGTCACAGGTCACTTCCATATCACAGTCGGGACGGCCGTCGCCTTGACGTTCTTCGGAACGGCATATTGGCTCGTACCGGTATTGCGCGGTCGTACACTCACGAAAAAGATGAACCGACTCGGATTGATTCAAACGGGAACGTGGGCGTTTGGGATGTCAATCATGTCTTACGCAATGCACATCTCAGGACTCCAAGGTAACCCGCGTCGGACCGGACCGGCAACGTACTTCTCGGATGCGCTTACGCGCGAATGGATTCCATACCACATCGCCATGGCGATTGGCGGGACGATCCTCTTGATCTCGGTCCTCATCTTCGTATACTCAATGTTCAACTTGTCGTTCCTCGCGCCGAAAGGGGAGGAAGAATTCCCGCTCGCTGAGACGGAAGAGGCAGCGATGGAGACGCCTCGTTTCTTTGAAAACTGGAAACTATGGATCACCGTCACGTTCGTCTTGATCGCGTTCGCTTATACGGTCCCGATTTGGCACTTGATTGAGAGTGCGCCACCGGGAGCGAAAGGCTGGGTGCTCTGGTAAACTGAAGTCAGCCCTTTAGCGGGGCTGACTTTTTTTGTGGGAAGGAGATGAGGGGATGGACACTTTACGGGAAACCATTCGTCGAGAACACGCCAAGCATCCGCAAGGCCGGCCGTTCATCGTCGCCATCGATGGATTGAGCGGAGCTGGGAAGACGACGCTTGTTGATCAACTGCGCGGGACCTCACCGAAGGAAGTGATGCTACATATCGATGATTTTATCGTCGAGCGGCATCGGCGTTACGGGACGGGACAATCGGAAGCGATGGAATATTATGCGCTCCAATGGGACGTCGACTTACTTGTCCAGACGTTGTTCGAACCGTTGCGGCAAGGGGAGACAACGCTGACGTTACCGTACTATGCGCGCGACCGGGACGAAATCGTCATGCGAACGATCGAGATTGCTCCGAACGCACTTGTCTTGATCGAAGGAATTTTCTTATTGCGGGACGAGTGGCGCCCTCATTTTGACTACGTCGTCTATCTCGACTGTCCGCGGGAGGTCCGGTATGAACGGGTCTTGAATCGGGATACGTATATCGGCGAGTTGTCGGAGCGGATTGCCAAGTACGAGCGCCGGTACTGGCCCGGAGAAGTGCATTATTTGAAGACGGTCAACCCGAAAGCCAAAGCCAATCACATCGTTCAATCCAGTTGACGCATCCACTTATAGGAGGATGCGTTTTTATTTTGGAAAAAACTGTTGACTCTGTTAGTGTACTATGGTGATAATACAGTCAGGTAGTGTATTAGTCGCATCATACACTTAGAGAGGTGACAACATGATCATACAATTCAACACGAGAGCCCCGGTCTACATCCAAGTCGTCGACTACTTCAAAAAGAAAATGGCACTTGGCGAACTGAAAGCGGGCGAAGAGATGCCGTCGCGGCGTGAGCTAGCGAGCGAATTGAAAATTAACCCGAACACCGTCCAAAAGGCGTTCAAAGAAATGGAGGAACAACAATTGATTACGACCGAACGGAATCGCCCAAGCCGCGTGACGACGGATGAACATGTATTGAAACGGATCCGTACCGAACTCGTCGATGAGGCGGTCGCCGTCTTCGTCGAATCGATTCAAGAACTCGACGTCACGATGGATGAGCTCGTCGATAAAATCAAACGGCAATACGGGGAGGGGAATCTCGATGATCGAAGTATTGGGAGTTAAAAAACGTTACCGGAGAAAACAAGTTATCGAAGACGTGTCGTTCACGGCCCAAAAAGGAGAAATCACGTGCCTAATCGGCTTGAATGGGACCGGGAAGTCGACCATTCTCAAAGGGATCATGGGGCTGACGCCATTCGACCGGGGCACGGTGCTCGTCGACGGCAAACCGCTCGACTTGAATCGTGTCGCGTTCGTACCGGATCATTCGACGTTCCCCATCCATTTCACGATTGAACAGTGCGAGGCGTTCATGCGCGACTTTTATCCAAAGTTCGACCCGAAATTGTTTGCCCGTCTTGTCGATGAGTTCAAGCTGTTCCCAGAGGACAAGTTGAATGAACTCTCAAAAGGGACGCTCGCGAAAGTGAATTTGGCGCTCGGCATCGCCCAAGACCCGGACTATTTATTGCTCGACGAACCGTTCTCGGGCATCGACGTATTCTCGAAAGAACAAATCGTCGAGTTGTTCTCGAGTGACATCATGGAAGACCGCGGCGTCTTGATCACGACGCATGAGATTGAAGACATCGAATATTTGGTCGATAAGGCCGTCATGTTGAACAACGGTCGAATCGTCCGTGAGTTCGACGTTGAAGACGTCCGCTTCATTCACGGAAAGTCGATCGTCGATGTCATGAGAGAGGAGTTTGGGGCATGAACTTATTGAAACTAATCGGATGGGAAGTCGAACGGATGACGAAACCGTATCTCATCTTGATCACACTGCTCGTCGTCGTTCAGTTCGGTTGGCTCGGATTCTTTTTATGGAGCGAGACGAATATGTATGAAGAAATCCGTCGCACCGGGACACCGGATTATATCTTGACGTTCGCCAATTATCTCGGAGGCATGGCGTTTATTTTGTCGATCGGGGTAGCGGTGACGGCGATGATATTTTTCAGTTTTTGGATTTGGTATCGGGATTTCCAAGGTCGCGGCACGTTCATGATGCGCCTGCTGCTCATGCCGCAACAGCGGATGCTCGTCTTCGGTGCGAAGCTAGTGACGATGATGTTGATGATCCTTGGATTGTTCTCCGTGCAGTGGATTGCGCTCAAACTCCAGTACATAGCGTTTTCGAGTTGGTTTGACTCGCAAATGATTCCGATGCGTGGCTCCTTCGAACAGGCCATCGGCTACGATGGGGCGCTCTCAATCATGTATCCTGCTTCAATCGTCAACTTTATCATCCATCAAGTGCTGATTGTGATCATCATTTTATTCGTCTTCACATTCGTGTTGATTGAACGAAGTCTATGGCAACGGACAATGTGGTCGTCAATCATTGCGATGCTGATGCTTGGAACGTTGATTGTCGTTCCTATGACGGCACTTTTCTTCCTGGAGAACCGCTTGTTTATGGATGAGATGATGCTTGTGATTGGTCTCGGTCTGATGGCATGGATGATGGCAGCGGTGTGGATTAGTCGTCGTTACCTAATGAAGAAATTAAGTGTGTGAGGTGAGCGTATGAAACGAATGTGGAATGTGGTCGCACTCGGTGCGGTCGTCGTCATCGGTCTCGGGACGTTCGCTTTCGATATGAGGGACACGAAAGCGGAATGGGAGTTAGATGTCAAAACGAATCCTAGTGTGTGGGAGTCACAAACGGTTGGTCTATTTTACGGAACGGAAGAAGAAGGTACGACGGAACGATTCCAATTGACGACCGATCGTAGTCGTGTGATGAGCAATGTGAACTACATCGAAGAGGCGTTAAATTATCGGAGCGAGGTAGATTCGTCAGTTCGTGGTTTTTATCGAGAATTGTCTGGCTTAAGTTTTATGCAATCGATTCGAACAGCTGACGGCTATATTGGCGTCGGCCAGAACGGGAACAAAGAGATTGCGGTGTTCCGAATGAATGGACAAGAAGTCACCAAACAAATCTTTGGGAATGAAGTTGATGGAGCTTCTGAATTGATGGACAGTCCTTGGGCCGGCCTCTTTGTTCATGAAGGAAACGTGCATGTCATTTACCGAGATGGTTATGGAGAGAATCCAGAGACGAAAATTGCTAGGTTCGATGAGGCTGCCAAACAAATCGTGATCGAGAGCGTGGCGTTACAAGATGAATCCATTTCGACCGTGACTGGAACGTCGTGGGCTTTCCGACCGTACATGGCGACGATTGACGCGGATAATCGGTTCATCCCGGTTGGCATGACCGAGCAAACATCCATCACGGAAAATGGAGAAACTTATTTAAGTGAGCAAGAAAAGATTGGGATTTATGCGTATGATGCGGAAACGAAGCAAGTCGTTGAATTGATGCCAGACGGTGACATGTGGAACGCGACGGTGTACGAGGATCAATTGATTTCCTTACAAGAAGACGGGACCGAATTCGTCATCGATTTGAAGACTGGGAAGCAGTCGACACGTTCAGTCATCGATGGTTCGGTCGGCACGACCTCATACATCGGGGACCGACTGTACCATGCCCGCCCTACGAAAGACGGGGCCGTCATCGACGTCTATCAAGATGGAAAAGCCATCTCGAGCGCCACGGTGAAAGCGACGAACGACGAGGCGAAAGCATTGGTGACCAACACAGAATATTACGTGGAATAAAAAATAAGCGAGAGGCGGCCGCCTCTCGCTTATTTTGATGGTTTCGGGATGATGACCCCTTCTTCTAGATCAAGCAACATGTCGATCAGTTCCGCACAGAACTCGGGGAACTGGTCGAGGAACGCACCTGGACCGACCTCGTCGGTGAAATCGACATACAGGTCCGACACGTTACCGGCCATCTTCGCCGGGAGGGCGAGGAATGCCGACCCGAACCGCCAGTTGCCGCGGATATCGAGCAGTTTACCGAGCATCACATCGCCCGGTTCACGAGCCTCCGGAAGCGTCACTTTGTAGATTTCTTTCGTCTCCCAATCGCGTAAACCGTCCTCGGTCACTTCGAAGACCGAGCAACGCGGGACCGCCAAGCCCCGAAGCGCGTGATAGAGGGCAGGGGACATCTCGGCCTTGTGATCCGCCAAGTAGCGGCCATGCGGCGTCATCCCGTCTTCGTCCGTCTCGAAGAAGACGGCCCAGTCGATGAACAAGTCGCGGAACAACTCCGCGTCTTTCAAGTGCCACGTGCCTTCCGAGGCAATCTCTTGTATATAGTTCGTCCATTGCGTGCTGCGCGCGAGCGCGGCCTGCTCATACAATTTTTTCAGCTCGGCCAGCAATTCGGACTCTTCTACGAGCAAAGGGAATGGAATTACTTTCCGGTCTTTTTTCATCGGCGTGGTCCTCGGTTATTCGCAGGACGCTTGACGACCGGCGGTTTATCCTCGATTCGCTTCTCGATGACGTCGCCACGGTAAATCTCGAGTTCTTTCAATTCAACGCCGAGTTGACGGGCGAACGATTTCAAATGGGTCAAATCCTCATCTGTCACGAGCGAGAGAACCGTCCCAGCCGCATTGCCGCGTGCCGTCCGGCCTGAGCGGTGAATAAAGTCGTCGATTGATTCTGGCAAGTCGAAGTGGACGACGTGCGTCACTTCCTCGATATCGAGACCACGGGCTGCGAGGCCAGTCGTGATGAGGAGCGGGTAGTCACCTTTACGGAACTCACGAAGTGTTTCGACACGTTCGCGCTTTCCTTTCAAGCTGTCGAGCATGCGATAGTTCACTTTCATCTTGTCGAGCTCACCTTTCAACGGTGGCAAGAACGACCGGTTGTTGATGAAAGCGAGCGCTTTGACGTTGTCGACGTGAGACAGGCGGCGGAGCAACTCTGGTTTATACCGGCGCGTCGTCAACATGTACCCATAGGTGACTTGTGCGCTTACCGCCCGCTCGATTTTCACGTGGGCCGGTTCGTTCAAGAATGGGGCAGCCCAAGCTTGAAGCGTGTCTGTGAGTGTCGCCGAGACGAGGGCGATTTGATGTTCATGCGCCGTATGTTTGATGATCCGTTCGGCAGATTCTGTCAAACCGCTATCGATGATTTGATCGGCTTCGTCGAGGACGATCGTATGCGTCTCGTGAAGTTTCAACTTTTTCTTCTCAATGAGTTCGACGAGTCGGCCCGGTGTCCCGACGATCAAATGTGGTTTTTTCTTCAACCGGTCGATTTGACGTTTCAACTCGACACCACCGATGAACGAAGCGATGCGGACGTCACCTTTCTCGGTGAAGCGTTGCGCGACCGTTTGAATCTGCATGACGAGTTCACGCGTCGGCGCGACGATGACGACTTGGATGCGGTCGTTCGACGCGTCGATTTTTTCGATGGCGGGTAATAAGTAAGCAAGCGTCTTCCCGGTACCTGTCGGCGCTTCGATCGTGACGTCTTTTCCGTCAAGAAGAAGCGGGAAGGCTTCGGCTTGGACCGGCATTGGTTCAGTAAAGCCAAGGCGATCCCAGGCTTCGTTAATAAATGGTTTTGTAAAGTTCATATCAATTCTCCTTATCGTGGGGCAAAAACAAAGGAAGCATAAGCGCTCCCTGTCTTAGATATAGCGAACATGTTCAGTATCTTGGTCGAATGAAGAACGGAGTGTCTGTGTGAACGTCTGTCCGTCCTCGATGAGTTTGATGTGCACATCGATTTGGTCAGCCGACGCCTCGACGCCTTCGACGGTGAAGCCTTGATACACACGGTACTGCAATTCTTTCGTCAACCGTTCGTATGAAGCGAGCTCTGGATACGTCGCTGCCACGTCAATCGGGCGCGAGATGAGAGCAACGAGCAAGTTATCGCGGTAGTCGATGAAATCCTCGTTTTCGATGTCGTCGTCAAAGCGAATCCAAAAACCTGCGTCTTCAAATTCTGTGATGAATCCGTCACGTTGTTCACCGTTTTCCTCTACTTTAAGAGAGATGCGGTCACCGGTCTTTAAATCGTGAGCGGTTGTCAATAATTCGTACGTCATGGGAAGAACCCCTTCCTCTTCTACAATGTTCTGCCTTCATTGTGTCCGATATAAGGCAAAAATTCAAGTTCTATCCCCGAGGTGTGAGGTACATCACTACGAAAACTGTATAAATCGTCACATCCCATCTGAAATGATACAGAAATGAGTTGAATCCTGCCGTAACAAGACTTATCTGTTTCAGAAGGAAGGCTTTTTGCATTATAACAGTATTTAAAGCGCTTACAAAAACGGCTTTATGCCAACGTTCATGAGATTGTTACAACTTTCACAAGAATGTAAAACAAAATGTTCACGTTTTCACGTACACTCAACTTATAGAAAGCACGCAGTTATCTCAACTATGAGGAGTGACCCACAATGGCAACCGAAATTAAATCAGCCTGGTCAGGATTTGTACCTGGGCAGTGGACGAACGAAGTGAACGTCGGTGAGTTTATCCGTTTGAACCGACACGAATACACAGGGGACGATCGTTTCCTCGTCGGACCGACCGATGCGACGAACCGTCTTTGGGCACAAGTGATGGAATTGACGAAAGAAGAGCGGGAACGCGGTGGTGTTTGGGCGGTCGATCAAAACAACCCATCGACAATCGTCTCGCACGGACCGGGATACTTAAACAAAGAGCTCGAGAAAGTGGTCGGTGTTCAAACGGACGAGCCGTTCAAACGTTCGATCCATCCAAACGGCGGTATCCGAATGGTCGACGCTGCCCTTGAGTCATACGGTTTCGAGCCGAACCCTGAAATCACAAAGATTTATTCGGAAATTCGCAAAACGCATAACCAAGGTGTCTTCGATGCGTATACACCTGAGATGCGGGCGGCGCGGAAGTCAGGGATCATCACAGGTCTTCCTGACGCTTACGGCCGAGGACGGATCATCGGCGACTACCGTCGTGTTGCCTTGTATGGGTTAGATTTCTTGATTGCAGAACGTAAAAAAGACTTGGCGAACCGTGGCGGTTTCTTATCAGAGTCAGATATTCGGACACGGGAAGAAATGTCTGAGCAGCTCCGGGCCCTCCAAGAGTTGAAACAACTCGGTGCGGCGTACGGGTTTGACCTCGGCCGTCCGGCAGAAAATACACAAGAGGCGTACCAATGGGTATACCTTGCATATCTCGCAGCCGTCAAAGAACAGAACGGCGCCGCGATGTCACTTGGACGTGTCTCGACATTCCTCGATGTTTACGCAGAACGTGATATCGAAGCAGGTCGTTTGACCGAGTCAGACGTTCAAGAAATCGTCGACCACTTCATCATGAAGCTCCGGATCGTCAAATTCTTGCGCACGCCTGACTACAACGAATTGTTCTCGGGTGACCCAACGTGGGTGACCGAGTCAATCGGTGGGATGAGTGAGGATGGTCGCTCGAACGTGACGAAGAGCTCATTCCGCTTCTTGCATTCACTCTCAAACCTCGGGCCAGCACCAGAACCGAACTTGACGGTGCTTTGGTCGACGAAATTGCCAGAAGGATTTAAACAATATTGCGCGAAGATGTCGATTGAGACGTCTGCGATCCAATATGAGAACGACGACCTCATGCTTCCAGAGTTTGGCGACGACTATGGCATCGCCTGCTGTGTGTCACCGATGAAAATCGGGAAACAGATGCAGTTCTTCGGTGCCCGCGCCAACATGGCAAAAGCACTCCTTTACAGCATGAACGGAGGCCGCGATGAGAAGAGCGGCGACCAAATCGCACCGGTTTGGGAGATGAACACCGAAGACGTGCTCACGTACGACAAAGTGTATGCCGACTTCGATCGGACGCTCGATTGGCTCGCCGAGCTCTACGTCAACACGCTCAACGTCATCCACTTCATGCATGATAAATATGCATACGAACGGATCGAGATGGCACTTCATGACCCAGAAATCCTACGGACGATGGCATGCGGAATCGCCGGTCTCTCGGTCACAGCAGATAGTCTGTCAGCCATCAAACATGCGACCGTGAAACCGGTCCGAAACGAGCAAGGCATTGCTGTCGACTTCGAGACAGAAGGCGACTTCCCTAAATTCGGAAACAACGATGACCGTGTCGATTCAATCGCCGTCGAACTCGTTGAGTCGTTCATGGAAAAAGTGCGTAAGCATAAAACATACCGCGACGCGCTCCATACGCAATCAGTCTTGACGATCACATCAAACGTCGTCTACGGCAAGAAAACAGGGAACACACCGGACGGACGCCGTGCCGGCGAACCGTTCGCCCCAGGTGCGAACCCGATGCATGGCCGCGATACGAAAGGTGCTGCCGCATCGCTCTCATCAGTTGCGAAACTTCCGTTCGAGCATGCGCAAGACGGAATCTCATACACGTTCTCGATCGTACCGAAAGCACTAGGCAAAGAAGAAGTAGCTCGTGAACTCAACTTAGCGGCACTTCTTGACGGCTATATGGGCGGCGAGCATAAAGGACATCACTTGAACGTCAACGTCTTCAACCGTGAAACGTTACTCGATGCGATGGAGCATCCGGAAGAATATCCACAGCTCACCATCCGCGTCTCTGGCTATGCGGTCAACTTCATCAAGTTGACGCGCGAACAACAAATCGACGTCATCAACCGGACGTTCCACGGTTCATTGTAAGTAATCAAGGCTTGGCGGCCTTCTTCTGAAGGCCGCTCACTCGTTAGGAGGTCATTTCGATGACAATGGGATATGTACACTCGGTCGAATCGTTTGGAACCGTTGACGGCCCAGGAATTCGTTTTATCGTCTTTTTACAAGGTTGTGCGCTTCGTTGCTTGTATTGCCACAACGCTGACACGTGGGATTTCAAAAAGAATAACCATCGTTCGGCCGAGGACGTCATTCAAGAAGCGCTCAGCTATCGTCCGTTCATGGAAGCATCAAAAGGCGGTATCACGATTTCAGGGGGCGACCCGCTCGCGCAGCCAGAGTTTTTAGAAGCGCTGTTGCGTGAAGCGAAGAAACACGGGCTCCACACGACACTCGACACGTCGGGTGCACTTCGTCCCCCTAACTTGGACGCCATCTTAGATCATACGGATCTCGTCTTACTCGATATCAAACATATCGACGATGACATGTGTAAGAAACTGACGGGACGGAGCAACGTCAACACGCTCGCGCTTGCTGAACATTTATCCGAGCGCGGAACGAAAATGTGGATTCGCCACGTCCTCGTCCCGGAATGGACACTTGATGAAGGAGCGCTCCGCCGCACGGCCGCGTTCATTCAAAAGCTCGACCACGTCGAGAAAGTCGAAATTTTGCCGTACCATGAGATGGGTGTCTATAAATGGGAGGCACTCGGTCTCGACTATCCGCTCAAAGGGATTAAACCCCCGACGACGGAAGAAGTCGAATGGGCGGAAGGGATCTTACAAGGAACCGTTTAAAAAACTGCGCAGACCGTCACGGTCTGCGCAGTTTTTGGATTACAAATGTTTTTGACTGACGTGCTGACGGATGGCGGCCTCATCGAGTGGGCGCTTGGCGACGCCGGTCTCGACGGCGGCTTTGGCGACCGCGACTGCGACGGCGGGTGCGATTCGCTCATCGAACGGGCTCGGGATGACGACCCCGTTTATGAGATCTTCCTCGGTCAACAAGTCGGCAATCGCGTGGACGGCCGCTTCTTTCATCTCTTCGTTGATCTCGGTGGCGCGAACGTCAAGCGCCCCGCGGAAAATACCAGGGAAGGCGAGGACGTTGTTCACTTGGTTGGCGAAGTCGGAACGACCGGTCGCGACGACACGCGCCCCGGCTTTTGTCGCGAGGTCCGGCATGATCTCCGGAATCGGGTTCGCGAGTGCGAAGATGACCGGGTCGACAGCCATCGAACGAACCATCTCTTCGGTGACGGCACCGGCCGCCGAGACGCCGATGAAGACGTCGGCACCTTGAAGCACATCGGCGAGCGTCCCTTCATGTTGCTTCCGGTTCGTTGCTTTGGCGATTTGATCTTTGAACGGGTTCATCCCCTCGATGCGTCCTTCGTAAATCGCGCCTTTCGTATCACAGATGACGAGGTCTTCGACGCCGAAGCGCTTCAACAGTTTCGCAATGGCGATGCCGGCAGCCCCGGCACCGTTCATGACGACCCGAAGTTCAGGCATCGTCTTGTCGACGAGTCGCAGTGCGTTGACGAGACCTGCTAGCACAACGATGGCCGTCCCGTGTTGGTCGTCATGGAAGACGGGAATCGGGAGCGTCTGTTTCAGGCGCGCCTCGATCTCGAAACATTCGGGCGCCTTGATGTCTTCTAAGTTAACGGCACCGAATGTCGGCGCAAGCAATTCGACCGTCCGGACGATCTCGTCGACGTTATGCGTGTCGAGACAGATGGGGAACGCATCGACCCCGGCAAAGCTTTTGAACAAGACGGCTTTCCCTTCCATGACCGGGAGCGCGGCCTCTGGACCGATATTGCCGAGGCCGAGGACGGCACTTCCGTCCGAGACGACGGCGACCGTGTTGGCACGGAGTGTATAGTCGTAAGACAGTTCTTTATCTTCAGCGATGCGACGGCATGGTTCGGCGACACCTGGTGAATAAGCGAGACTGAGCGCTTCTTTCGTGTCGACGTCGACTTTCGGTGTCGTTTCCAATTTTCCGTGGTGCATGGCGTGCATCTCAAGTGCGCGTTCGTTCAATGTTTTCATAGGTCTCTCCCTGTATGCTAGCGATTTTTATCTGTGACAATACGAATCCATTGTAGCGGAGAAACCGCTTTCTTTCGAGGGTTTTGCCTGCATTTATGCGAACTATTTCTGAACGATTGTTCACAAATGACGGATTGGTGATAAGACTTGGTGCTAGGGCAGGAAGGTCGAAAAAGGAGCCACAGTTTTTCTGTGACTCCTCTCTTAGATTAAGCTTTCGTTTTTCGTTTCTTCTTCTCAGCGAGACGTGCCGCCTCCGCTTGCCGTTTTTCCGCGTAGCGGAGCTCGCGCTCGAGCTTGACGAAGCTCTGATAGCGTTTCGCATCGAGCGTTCCAGATGTGATGGCGGATCGGACGCCACAGCCCGGTTCGGTGCTGTGCGAACAGTCCCGGAACCGACACGTCTCGGCCAGCGCCTCGATATCCCGAAACGTGTCGTCGAGGTGATCGGCCCCGTCCCAAAGTCCGAACTCACGCATGCCCGGGGTGTCGATGACGAACAAATCGTCAATCCGGAACAGTTCACGATGCGTCGTCGTGTGCTTGCCGCGCTCATCGCTCTCGCGTACGGCTTGTGTCTCGGCGACGGTCTCACCGGCAAGTGCGTTCGTCAGTGACGATTTCCCGACGCCGGACGAGCCGACGAGTACGATCGTGCTTTCGCTTGGCAGTGCGGCTCGCAACGCCTCGACGCCGTCGCCTGTGAGTGAACTGACAGGGAAGACATCGACCCCCGGAACCGTCAAAGCGAGCTCATCGACGAGCGCCTCGGCGTTGTCGACTTGGTCCGATTTCGTCAAGATGATGAGCGGTGTGGCTCCGGTTTCCCACGCGGCGAGCGAATAGCGCTCGAGCCGGCGCAGGTTGAAATCATGTCCGCACGCCATCGTGATCAAGATAAAATCGACGTTCGCGCAGATCAATTGTTCGCGCGTCTCGTTGCCGGCCGCTGCCCGTGACAGGACAGTGCGCCGCTCAAGGAGACGCCGAATCACGCCTTGACCATGCTCACGAACGGTGAACTCGACGAAGTCACCGATGACCGGATAGTCGCGCTCGCTTTCGGCCTCATGTCGGAATTTCCCGGTGACACTGCACGTATAGTTCGCACTTTCAGTCGTGATGGTATACATATGTTGGAACTGTGCCGTGACACGTCCCGTTGTCGTTGTTTGATTCAAATAGAATCCTCCTTTTAGTTGTGGAGGACAGTCGCCCTCCTGTTGGCTGACAAAGTGTGTACTGCGAATTGTACGGTGCTCATAAAACATCATCCTTTCGTTGTTCGATGCCTCTAGTATAGCACACGATTTGAGAACGCTATCATCTCAGTCTACAGACCGAGGGAAAACAAGCCTTCCGCTCGTCGCACTATTGAAAATAACGTATTATGATAAGAGTGTACTTAACGAGGAGGGATAATCGATGAATCGCCAGGTGAAGCAAGTATTGTTCATTGTGGCCGCGATCTCTTTAGTTCTCGTTCTAATCGGCTTTTTACCGAACATGATCATGTTCGGTTTGGGGGCGCTCTTAGCACTGTGGGCTGGAGTCAGATTCATGGCCGTGACACATGTCGGCGCAAAAATCGGTTACGGCGCGCTTGCCGTGATCGGGATCATCACAATTTTATCGAATATTTGGGCGTTGATCGGGATTGTGGTGGCATGGGTATTGTTTAAAGGGTATATGATGTATGCCAACCAAAAACAAGACGTCGAGATTTTCAATGCGGACGGGTCGCGTGCGAGCCGCAGCAGTTTTCAATCGTTCGATCAAGTTTGGCAGAAGTTTGTAAACCGTCGCTAAGATTCAAAAGGAGGACATCAAGATGAAAACACCATTTGACCAGTTTCGTGATTTAGCTAACGAGTTGACGAAAGAACTATCGAAAGAGATGAAGAAGTTTCAAGATAAAGAGGGGCCACGTTCGGCTCCACGCTCAAGTGGGGAAGCCGAATTGAACCGCCATATCCGCGGTGCTGAAAAAGAGGCGCTGTCAGTCGAACGTCTCGTTGAGCGTCAAAAGTCATTGCTCGAGGAACTTGCTACAAAACGCGATGACGCCAAGCAGATGGCCGATAAGCGTTACGAGCAGACGGAACTCGCAAAACAAGCAGGCGAAGACAAGCTCGCCGAACGGGCAGCTCTCGAGTCGAAACACTACGGCGAGCAGTATCGTTATTTTGAAGGTCTCCTCGACGAAGGAGCACGGGAACTCGATGCCCTCGAGCGCCGAGCTCTCGAGATGCGACTGAAACTCGATGAGATGCAAAACAAACGGTATGAGTTCGCAATGCGTGAGAACCTGGATTTATTGAAAGGTGCGCTCGATCAAATCTTCGGGGCAGAGACGTCGAAGACACATCCATTCACGGAAGAAGAGAAAAAAACAGAAGAGAAGAAACAAGAACCGGCCGCTGAAGAGAAAATCGATCCAGCGGACGAAGATGATTTCGAAGCAAAACTAAAAGAACTTGAGCGTCGTTTCAAACAAGACTGACGCAACGGTTCAGCGATGGTCCGGCGAATGGTTGGGCCATCGCTTCTTTGCTTCATGTTACATACTGTTAGAGAGGGGGAAGCAATGTGGAACGTTGGAACACACGCCAAATCATCGGCTTTATGATTATTCTATTCGCCATTGGACTATTTATCGATATCGCGACGGGTGGTAACAGCGTCCTCTTCAGCATGGTCGTCCCGCTATTGTTGCTGTATATCGGGCGTCGTTTTAGCCGCAAAGGCAATCAGCCGGTCAGCTATATCTTTTACGGGATTGGCGGTATCATGCTCGTCGGGCTCATCTTCTCGTCGGCGGCGTTCGGTTTTGTATTGTCAGGTTTATTGCTCATGTTCGGCTATCGGCTGTACAAGAATCGTCCGCTCGAATCGAGTCGGTTCAAGTCACATATCCGGCAAGAACAGGCCTTTTCGTTCGGGACGAAAGAGAGCGGTCACTACGTGCTTCAAGACACGAATGAATTCTTCTTATTGCGTGACGTCGAACTCGACTTGTCGCGCGCCATCATTCCGGAGGGAGAGACGTTCTTACTATTGAACGGACTCGCCGGGGACGTCCGAATTCTCATTCCGGCCGGCTACGATTACTCGATTGATGCATCAATCGGATTCGGCAAGATTCAAGTCGATGAGTCGAACTATTCACCGGTGTTCAACCGTCGCTTTTACACGGCTTCGGACGATTATCAAGCAGCAACACGGAAAGTCCGCATCCATATCGTGCTCATGAGCGGAAGTGTCGAGGTGATGACCGTATGAAGAAGGATTCGTATCCAAGGACGGTCGTCTGGCATCAGTTATTTAGCAGCCTACTGACGGCACTGTTCGTCACGATCGCATTTTTAATAGGTGACTCGACTTCACTCCGAGATTTGTTCACACGTGAAGAAGGGTTGCCTTTCGGTGTGTCTATCCTCGTCATCGCCGTCTTGATTGGTAGCATCTTCGGGGTCGGTTCGTATTTTTATTTGCGACGCGACTTCCGGGAAGTGGCGATTGCCTTGTGGAAGCTTGAGAATCAAAAAGAGATTACCTTCCGTCCATTGTCGCCTTATCGAGATACGCTCGAACGGATCGCCCGGATTTCTAAGCAACGCACGGAAATGATTGAGATGGCCAAACGGGTCGGGGACCGACCTGTCAGTGTCGAGGAAGCGCGCAGCGAAGCAGTCGTCGAAGAACGTCGCCGTGTCGCCCGTGAACTCCATGACTCGGTCAGTCAGCAACTGTACGCCATCTCGATGATGACGACGGCGGCCAAACAGACGATCACTTCAAAACCAGACGTGGCGGCCAAACAAATCGAGCAGGTCGAAGTGATGGCACAAACTGCTCAGGCGGAAATGCGTTCGCTCCTGTTGCAACTCCGTCCGGTCGAGCTCGAAGGAATGACGCTCAAGACGGGAATCGAGCGCCTGTTAGAAGAACTGTCCCGCAAACAATCGACCGAGCTCGTATGGCGTCTCGAAGAAGTCGAATTGTCGCGACATACTGAGAACGAACTGTTCCGCATCGTCCAAGAAGCGATCAGCAATACGCTTCGCCATGCGAAAGCGAAACGACTTGAAATCGAAATGCGGACCGTGCAACAGACGGTCATCTTAAAAATAAACGACGACGGGATCGGCTTTAATGTCGATGATACACAAGTCGCCTCATATGGCTTACAATCGATAAGAGAGAGGACGGCTGAGGTCGGCGGGACGTTACGACTCGTCAGTGTGCCAGGCGTCGGTACTCAGATTGAAGTGCGTGTGAAACAACAAGTGGAGGGGTTAGAATGATTCGAGTCGTATTGATTGATGACCATGAGATGGTGCGGGCCGGCGTCTCGGCGTTTCTGTCGACGCAGCCTGACATCGAAGTCGTCGGAGAAGCATCGGATGGCGCGACAGGGGCCGAGCTTGCCATCGCCGAGAAGCCCGATGTCGTCTTGATGGATTTAGTGATGGAGCCTGTCGATGGGGTCGAGTCGACGAAGCGGATCAAGGCGAGTTGGAAAGAGGCCAAGATTTTGGTCGTGACGAGTTTCTTGGATGACGAGAAAGTGTATCCGGTCATCGAGGCCGGGGCTATGAGTTACGTCTTGAAAACGGCGAACGCCAACGAGATCGCCGATGCGATTCGTCAAACGGCAGCCGGCAATCCGGTCATGGCCGCCCAAGTGACGGGCAAGATGCTCGAACGGCTCCGACATCCGGAAAAGACGTTGCACGAGAGTCTGACGGCAAGGGAACGTGAGATTTTGCAATTGATGGCGGAAGGGAAATCGAACCAAGTCATCGCCGATGAACTATACATCTCGTTGAAGACGGTGAAGACACACGTCTCCAACATTTTGACGAAGCTTGACGTCTACGACCGGACGCAAGCCGTCGTTTATGCGTTTCAACATAATATCGTCAGTAAAGGATGAACAGGGTGCTTCCAAGCGCTGCACTCGAATTGTCCACACATGGCTACACGACAAACAAGGATCACGCCGACGCGTGATCCTTGTTTTTAGTTCTTCTGTGCTTGAATTTGTTCATCAATCTCCGATAAATATTCCCATCGCTCCATCTTCGCATCGAGCGCTTCTTTCAACGCGGCAATGTCGGCGTACAGTTCATTCACTTTACCGAGGTCGCTACCCGCTGCAGCGAGCCGTGCCTCGGCTGCTTCGATCTCAGATTCGAGAGAGGCGATATCATCCTCGATCGTCTCCCATTCTTTCTGCTCTTTAAAAGTGAATTTGACGACATCGACTTTGACACGCTCTTTCTTCTCTTTCGATTCTTTTTTCACTTGTTGCTTCGTCTGTTCTTGGAGTGTGGCTAAATAGTCACTGTACTCCGCATGATAAACGTTGATCGTCCCGTCTTCGAACGCAATCAGCTGTTCGGCGATCCGATCTAAGAAATAGCGGTCGTGACTGACGGCGATGACCGTGCCTGGGAACGACTCCAAATAGTCCTCGAGGACGGACAATGTCTCCGTGTCGAGATCGTTCGTCGGTTCATCTAAAAATAGCACGTTCGGCTCGTCCATTAAAATCCGGAGCAAGACGAGGCGGCGTTTCTCTCCACCCGACAGTTTGGCAATCGGTTTGTATTGAGCGTCCGGGGTGAATAGGAAGCGTTCGAGCATCTGACTGGCCGTGATCGTCTCGCCGTCCGGCGTATAAATAACTTGAGCGATGCGTTCAATCTCATCGATGACACGGCGCGATGTGTCCTCAAATTCGACTTGTTGCCCGTAATAGCCGAGATGGACCGTCTCGCCATGGACGACCGTTCCTTGCGTCGGTTGAAGGCGATGGGCAAGCAAGTTCATGAGCGTCGTCTTCCCGCTACCGTTTGGTCCGACGATGCCATACCGTTCCCGGCGTCCGAACAACCACGTGAAATCTTCAATGAGCAAGTGATCGTCATAACCGAAGGACAAGTTCTCCACCTCGATTACTTTTTTCCCGAGGCGGCGCGAACCGACGGATACTTCGAGCGCCTCATCCTCGGCAAGCGTCTCTTGATGCTTCAAGTCCTCGACGCGCTGGATGCGTGCCTTCTGTTTCGTCGTCCGTGCCTTGGCACCACGACGCAGCCAAGCGAGCTCACGACGCAAAATGTTTTGCCGCTTTTGCTCCATTGAATGCGACCGAGCTTTTCGTTCGGCACGCTTCTCAAGGAAGAGCTCATAGTTGCCGTCATAGAAGTAACTCGTGCCATCGGCGATTTCAAGGATATGATTCGTGACTCGGTTCAAGAAATAACGGTCATGGGTGATGAGCAGGATGGCCCCCCGGTAATCAGCGAGAATCGTCTCAAGCCAAGCAATCGTATCGGCGTCGAGTTCGTTCGTCGGCTCATCGAGTAATAGTAAGTCAGCTTCGTCGAGTAGGGCTGCGGCCAAAGCGACCCGTTTCTGTTGTCCACCGGAAAGCGAGCTGATCTCTGCCGTCACGTCCGGAAGACCGAGCCGATTTAAAATCGATTTCAACTTCGCTTCAGTCTCCCATGCGTCGGCTGCATCGACTGCTTGCTGGGCTTTCATGAAGCGTTCCAACCATTGTTCGCTCGTCGGGTTCGCCTCGAGTGCTTGGCGCGCGAGCTCATACTGTTTCAACGCCTGGACGGACGGGGTCTCACTCGTGAACAACGCGTCTAAAATCGTTTGCCCGGGGGCGAAGTCGACCGTTTGGGTCAAATAACGAATCCGGTAATCGTTCGGGTGTTGCATCGAACCCCGGTCTGCGGTCTCGACGCCGGCGATGATTTTTAAGAACGTCGACTTTCCGGAGCCGTTGACCCCGATGACCCCGATGCGATTGCCTGGGTGAATCGTCATCGTGACGTCGTCGAACAAGACTTTATCTGCAAATTCTTTATGAATGCCTTCGATGGCTAATAAACTCATGATTCTTCTCCTTCAACGACGCGGCGAATCATCGTCTCTGCCAGCGCCGCAATTTCTTTATTCGGGACGTCTGCCGGATCGATGACCGGTAAAAACGTGACGTCGACCGTACCCGGTGTGATTCGGTTTGTCGTCTCGAGCAAATGGTGGCTTCCTTTAATGGCGACAGGGACGATTTTGGCACCGCTTGATGTGGCGAGCGTCAGGCTACCAGCTTTGAACTCTTTGATTGGTCCGCCTTTTGAGCGGGTGCCTTCCGGGAAGACGATAATCGACTGTCCTGATTGGATCGTCTCGACGCCGGAACGGATTGCTTTAATGGACTGGCGCCGGTCGCTGCGGTCAATGAAGATACAACCCATCAGTTCCATCCAACGCGGAATGATTGGGAACTTTTGCACTTCGATTTTTGAGATAAACGCTTTTGGATGTTTCGTCGCTGTGATCATAATCGGGACATCAAAGTTCCCTTGGTGGTTCGCGACGTAGACGACCGGTTCATTCGGGATGTTCTCTTGGCCGTGAACACGGACGCGAGCGCCGGCGATTCGTAATAGAAAGCTTGCCCATTTATAAGCGACGGTTTGGACGTATCCATAACGTTCCGGGGGCGTCAGTCGCTTCGCTTTCGGATAGAACGGAAGTGTCAGCGGTAAGACGGCGAAAAAGGCGATAAACCAGATGGCGGTGCGGATCATACATATTTCTCCTCTCGATCGTTCAGTAATGAGTCTGGACACGAAGAAAGAGTCTTCCTCTCTTGACGAGAATCCGACTCTTCGGCATGAATCTTTATTCCCAGAAGCGAGAATCGCTTTCCTCTTCTTCTTCCTCGAGTTCGAACGTGATTCGTTTATTCACCGGGTCCACAGCAAAGTAAGCCCCATCTTGTTCGATGCTCTTGAACTGCATGACTTGGTCACTGCCGATTTCAAGCGTGAGTCGAATGCGATTGTCATCGTCGACGAGCAAGATGCCGTCTTCTTTCAGCCATAGCTCCATGACAGGTGAATAACGCAATAGCCATTCGTTCGATAAAGGGATTTCGTTCATACGTGTTTGTGCCTCCTACGGGTTGAGTCCGTTTTGCTCTTCTTGTCTAGAATAGAATAACAAAAGTGGAGGGGGAAGACGAGCGTTATGTAGAACGTTTACGCGTAGTTGAATGCATGCGCGCCACGATGCGCTTGATCTTTTTTTGATTCCGGCGCTCGATGAGCAAGACGTTCGTTTGTGCGACCAACTGTTTAAATGAAGATAAGCCCATGGCGAGCAATACGGCGAACAGGAATGTACCGATCGGGTCTTTGAAAAAACCGGTTTGGAGCGAGACGGACAAACCGACGACCGAAAGAATCGTGGTGAGAAAATAAAATAGCATGAGTGACTCTCCCTTCCCAGATGATTCAATAATAAAAGCCGAACGTTATGTTCGTTCGACAGATGCATAAAAAATCCCTTTTTTTGTCGGAACAAAACAAAAAAACGCCTTCTGTCAGGAGAGGGCGTTTACTCTTGGACCATCGTGACGGATGAAGATACGTTCGTATCGACTCCGTTTGAAAAAATGAAGCTAAGTGAAGCGAGTAGCGCGAAGAAAGCAATCAATAAGCCTTTCATGAAGCGCTTCGCGAATGATCGAGATTGTACATCAAACATTTTATATCCCCCGTTCGGCCATGGCTGAAACCTAATTCGTTAAACAACACTTCCTTAATAATAACGTTTTCAAAATGTGGATACTAGATGGAAAATGCGCGTTCACAAAATTGTCACAAAATTTGAAATATAGAAGCTAGTATACGGACCCATTTAGCAAAACGGAGGGGCAATCTTGTTCACATTTTAGACACAATTGAACGGAGTAAGGAAATCGAACGTGATATGATTAGGAACGTGTGTAGGTAGGTATACTGACAGTAATAGATGAAAAAGGATGTGGATTGTATGGCATTACGTGCAGGAGAAGTAGTAGACTTGGTCGCGGAACGTTCAGCTGATTTTGGTGTGTTTATCGGAAACGGTCGCGAAGAGGTACTCCTTCATCGAAAAGAACAAACTGAAGAAGTCACAGTCGGACAGACGGTGCGGGTCTTCCTTTATCACGACTCAGAAGGACGTCTCGCTTCGACGATGACGATTCCGAGCGTCACGTTCGATGACTATGAGTGGTATGAAGTGACTGGAGTCCGGTATAACACCGGTGTGTTCGTCAATATCGGGATTCAAAAGGATGTACTCGTCTCATTAGATGATCTTCCTGAGAACCGGTCGTATTGGCCAAAAGAAGGGGACAAGCTTTGCATTCGTCTCAAGTACGATCAAAAGAGCCGTCTTCTCGGGGAACCGGCCCACTATGCGTACTTGAACTTGTTGGCGCGTCCCGCTAAAGAAGAATGGGGCAATCAAGATGTCCATGCGGTCGTCGTCAATCGACGCGAAGTCGGTGTGAACGTCTGGGTCGAAAATGAATCACTCGGTTTCTTACATGAAGCAGAGATGACACGTTGGCCACGTCTCGGTGAGCAATTGACCGTACGTGTGACGCAAGTGAAACAAGACGGGACGGTACTCGTCTCGATGAAACCGCGGGCATATGAAGCCATCGACCCGGACGCGGAAAGTATCCGTGCTTATATTGAAGAACGCGGCGGCCAAATGCCTTATGGCGACAAGACGGCGCCGGACGTGATCGATCGTGAGTTCGGGATGAGTAAAGCGGCGTTCAAACGCGCACTCGGGAAACTGCTGAAAGAAAAGCAAGTTGAAAAACTCGACAACGGCTATAAATTGAAATAAGATAACTCATGTCCAGGTGGCTATGAAAAGTTTTAGAATGTATTTCTTTCATTTTAGAAACAAATACGTTATAGTTAGTAAAGTTGACTACGAGGAAACATTGGAAAAACGTCTGTAGAACAAAACCTCAGACGTTTTTTGTATGAAAAAAGGAGAATATAATTTGACAAAATTCCAAGATTTACAGTTAAGTGAAGCATTAGTAAAAGGTGTACTCAAAATGGGCTTCGAAGAAGCTACACCGATCCAAGCTGAGACAATTCCTGTCGCACTCACAGGAGTGGACGTATTAGGTCAAGCGCAAACAGGTACAGGGAAAACAGCAGCTTTCGGTATTCCGACAATTGAGCGAATCGACACAAAGGCACGTCAAGTCCAAGCACTTGTTCTTGCACCGACACGTGAACTTGCGATTCAAGTTGCAGAAGAATTGAACAAAATCGGTGAAGCGAAGCGCGTTTACGCACTTCCAGTATACGGTGGCCAACAAATCGACCGCCAAATCCGTGGTTTGAAAAAGAACCCACAAATCGTCGTTGCCACACCGGGCCGCCTCATGGACCACATGAAGCGCAAGACGATCAAACTCGACGAGATCCAAACTGTGATCTTGGACGAGGCAGATGAAATGCTCAACATGGGCTTCGTTGAAGACATCGAGATGATTTTGAAAGGCCTTCCGGCTGAACGTCAAACGCTTCTCTTCTCTGCAACAATGCCACCACAAATCAAGAAGATTGCTGAGCGCTTCATGAAGTCGCCGACGATCATCAAAGTAAAAGCGAAGGAAATGACAGTTGAGAACATCAACCAACAATTCCTCGAATTGCGCGAAGGTCAAAAATTCGATACGCTTTGCCGCTTGATCGACATCGACTCGCCAGAACTCAGCATCATCTTCGCTCGTACGAAGAAACGTGTTGACGAAGTGACAGAAGCACTCATCAAACGTGGTTACACGGCTGATGGTCTTCACGGTGACTTAACGCAATCAAAACGTGACCAAGTCATCCGTCGTTTCAAAAACGGCACAATTGACATCTTGGTCGCGACAGACGTTGCAGCCCGTGGTCTTGATATCACAGGTGTCACACACGTTTACAACTTTGACGTCCCACAAGACCCGGAAAGCTACGTGCACCGTATCGGACGTACAGGCCGCGCTGGTAAAACAGGTACAGCCCTTACGTTCATCACGCCACGTGAATTCGGTCAAGTCAAAGCAATCGAACGCGTAACGAACAAGAAAATGAACCGTCGTCACGTACCGACAATCTCAGAAGTGCTCGAGGGCAACCAAAAGCAATCGGCTGAAGAATTGATCGAACGTGTTCAAGCGGGCGACTTCAAAGCTTACACGCAACTTGCGACTGAGCTTCTTGAAGAATACGAAGCAGTCGAGCTTCTTGCAGCGGCACTTCGTGGATTGACGAAAGAGCCAGATTCAACTCCGGTTGAAATCTCGTATGCAGAACCAGTACGCGTCAAACGTCAAGGTGGACGTAACGACCGTGGTGGATACCGTGGAAATCGCAGCGGCGGCGGAGAACGTCGTGGTGGCGGTGACCGTGGTGGACGCAGCGGTGGCGGCGGTGGATACCGTGGCAAACGTAGCGGTGGAGACGACCGTCGTCGTTCAGACGACCGTGGCCCACGCCGTCCGCGTGACTAATCAATAACTAAAACCGCATCTCCTTAAGTGGATTTGCGGTTTTTTTTATGGTGTCATGCTACACTAGATGAGTAGAGACAGAAAAATGAGGTGTCAACGGATGATTGAACTAGGTTTTGGTCTCGTCATACTAGTGGCGTGCGTCCTGGCTTTGAAACCGATTATTACGCGGACCGAGCGTCCGAATTTTCGATATATCCCGGTCGCCACGCTCCTGTTCGGCGCGATGATTTGGCTTGTGATGGCCATCGGCGTGGGCGGGAAGATGGGAATCGGCTACGGTGTGATGAGTATCGTATATTTCATTGCTTGTTTCGGTGCCTATATGTATGTGCATACACGAGCGAGCTGAACCCAGCTCGCTTTCGTGTTTAGAAAAAAGACGAGGTGATCAAGTTGGACGCAGTGGATGTGATGATGAATCCAGAAGAAGTCGAAGTGACATTTGAACCAATCCTGGGAGCCGCCACCTTCCAAGTAGAAGGTTATATGGTCCATGGACAGTTCAGGGGCGAGTCGCTCACCCCATTCTTTTACGACGATGACGTTCCGCTCGAGTATCAGCTCGATATCGCCAAACGGATGGAGCGTTTAGCGGCCGAACAGTTAAGGGATGCGACGCAATTCGTCACGTTCCGATGTCGTTCAGAGTGGATTCTCGAACAAGGAGGCGAGGCGTTTTTGGCCCCGCTCCGAGAATTGAACTTCCCGCTCCATCGCATTTATGTGACGCTTCAAGGGACGGATCTCGTCGACGTGTCACGCTTGTCACGAGTCGTCCAATATTATCGTTCATCTGGTGTTAAAGTCGCGCTCGACTTCGCTGAGTCAACGAGCATCGAAGACATCATGACGGTGGCGCCTGAGATGTTGCTCGTCGATTTGGCGACGATGGTCGAGAAGAAGACGTTATCGGTCACGTATCCGCAAATGCTTCAGACGATGGAATACATCGCTTCCCGTCTCGGGGCTCCGCTCCTCTATAAATCGATCGACCATCTCGGACAGTTGCGTTATGCGTGGCGTCATGGCGGACGTTATTATATGGGCAGTCTCCTCGGGCAAAGCGATGCGATGCCGCCGCGCGAAGCGAAAGGTATGAGCGTATTGACGCAAGAAGTACCGTCGTTCTTCTTACACGATCAAGAGCGATTAAAGCGATTATATGAATTGGAGTTCGAACTCCATAAACAAATCCACGATCTCGTCCAAAGCGGGAAGTGGTCGCGCGATAAGAAAGATGAATGGTTGCTCCATATTGCCCCGAAACTCGAAGGGACGTTCGTCCGTTACTATTTGACGGACCAAACCGGGTTCCAGACGAGCGCGAACGTCTATCAGGCACAGTCCGCTTGGACGGTCGATAACACGTATCGCGGCTATAACTGGAGTTTCCGTCCGTACTTTATTCGGACGATGGCGGCGATGGACGTGCGCGGACGGGGCTACTTGTCCGAGGATTATCGCGACTTCAGTTCGAACGAAGTGACGCGGACGTTCAGTTATCCGTTACCGGACGGCATGTTCTTGTTTGCCGATTTATCTGAAGAGTTCTTATATCAAAATCGACTATTAGATTGAGAGGGAAAATGATGTTAGATTATGATTACGATGCATTGCGCGAGATTGGGCGGATTGTCGCCTTGGCTCGCGATGAGATGGCGAAAGCGGTCAAACCAGGCATGACGACGAAACAGTTGGATGAAATCGGGCAGCGTGTTTTAGAAGCGGAAGGGGCCGCCTCGGCCCCGATCACGATGTATGAGTTCCCGGGTTATACGTGTATCTCCATCAATGAAGTCGCAGCCCATGGGATTCCAGGTGACCTCGTCATCCAAGACGGTGACGTGGTCAACGTCGACGTATCGGCCGTGAAGGACGGCTACTATGCCGACACAGGACGTACGGTCATCGCGGGCACACCGAAATCGGCTAAACACGAGCGGTTGGTCGAAGTGTCATTGACATCGCTCGAAGCGGGTCTCAGCAAAGTGAAGGCCGGCGTCAAGGTCAACCAAATCGGGAAAGCGATTTATGCCGATGCCCGTAAGAACGGCTTCACGGTCATCCGTAACTTGGCGGGCCATGGCCTCGGTCGCACGCTCCACGGTGAGCCGGAGACGATTTCGAACTACTATAGCCGTGAAGAGAACGACATCTTGAAAGAAGGACAAGTCATTGCCGTCGAGACGTTCATCTCGACGAAAGATGAAATCGTCTATCAATCAGAAGAGGACGGTTGGTCGTTGTTCACCCCGAACAACAGCCTCGTCTCGCAATTCGAGCACACGGTCGTCGTCACGAAAGACGGCTATGAAGTGTTGACGGGCACATTCCGTTAACGATGAAAAGGCGGCAGACGCGAAGTCTGCCGCCTTTTTTACGGAGTTTTTACAGGAGTCGAATCGTCTGTTCGCTCAGTTGCTCGATTTTCGTCCAATCCGGTGCGACCTGGTCGGGAAGCATCAATTGTCCGTTCTCGACTTCGAGCGGGGTATCGAGCAAATCGGTCTCGAAGTAAGCGCTCGTCCCGGCCATATCGGCCGGGTAGGCGGCTCCGTTCAATGAGGCGAATAAGAGCGTGTGATAACGGCCGATGGAGGACTCATACATCCCACCGACCCAGTAGGGGGTGCCGCTATCACGAATCGCGAGCGCCTCGCTCCAGCCGCCGACGCGGGCCGGTTTGATATTGACGATGCGACCGGCTCGAAGTCGATGCATCGTCGCCACGTCTTGAGCGGCACTGATCGATTCATCGAGACAAATCGCTGTGGTGAGCCGTGCCTGCAAGTCCGCTGTCTCGACCCAATATGTGCTCGGATAAGGCTGTTCGATCATCAAGAGACGGTAGGTGTCCAATGCCTCGAACCAGTCAAGCGATTGCTCGGAGCCACTTCCGTTCAAATCAATCATGAGCGGGGCGTCCGGAAAAACGCTGCGAATCTCGCCGAGCGCAGGAAGCAGTTCATGCGGGGACGCTTTTAACTTGATCCGGTCGAATCCGGACGCGAGCGCAGCCTCGATGGCGTTCAACGTCTGACTGAGCAGACCGATGCCAATCGTCCGGCCGCATGCCACGGCATCGCCGGCTTGGACGTATTGTTTTAATGTCTGATTCGCGCGGGCCGCTTCCACTTCCCATAGAGCGCTCTCCCACATCGCTTTCGCCATCGGTTGGCCGATGATCGAGCTGACATGGGGACCGAACGAGGTGGCAGACAACGTCATCCCTTTCAGGAGTTGGACAATCAAAGCGGACGTATCGATGACGGAGCGGACGGTCTCAGCCGTATACCATGGCGTCTCGAACGCGACACCTTCCCCGTAGCCGACAACACCGTCGACCGTCTCCAGCCGGAGAATGACCGTCCGTCTCGTCGTCAACACGGCGTGGGCGGTGACAATCGGATGTTTGAACGTGAGGGGGACGATATACAGTTCAGCGCGACGAATCATGGTCAGCCTCCTTTAAGCGATGACGCATCAATTTACCGTTGGCGTTACGAGGCAGCTCGTCGACGGCAATCCATGCTTTCGGATGTTTATAAGATGCCAGATGGTCGTGCAGCAGCTGAATCGCCTCATCGAAATCGAACGTACCGACCGTGAAGGCGACGGGTACCGCTCCCCAAGTCGGGTCGGGACGACCGACGACCCCGACGTCTTGAATGCCCGGGCAACGCAATAACACGCTCTCGATTTCGGCCGGATAAATGTTCTCACCGCCGGAGATGATCAAATCACTGCGGCGGTCATGGACGTACAAGTAACCGTCTTTCATCGTGCCGAGGTCGCCCGTTTGCCAATAGCCGTCGGGCGTCCAAGCATCGGCCTCTGGCTGTTTATAGTAACCAGGGGTCACCGTCGGTCCGTTCACTTCAATCTCCCCATCCGCATTGATACGGAGTTGGGTCGGCGCGATTGCTTGACCGCTCGAACCGATGTGGGCGAGTGCCTCGGCTGGCAACAGCGTCGCGACTTGCGAACACGTCTCCGTCATCCCGTACGTCTGGGCGACCGGTAACTGCCGCCGCTCGGCTTCTTCGAGCAACGGACGCGGTACGGGACCGCCGCCGACGAGCAGAAGTTGCAACTGATGGCGGGAGAGACCTGCGTCGAGGAGCCGCTTAAGCATGACCGCAACGAGCGAGATGTGGGTGATTCTTGCCGTCGCAATCAACTCGAGTGTACGAGCGACATCGAACTTCGGTTCGACGTATAGTAGCGAACCGAAACGAGCGCTCCGATACACTTGCGCGAGTCCGCTCATATGGAAGAGCGGCGTCACGACGAGCATCCGGTCACTTGTCCCGTAACCGAGGCGCGTCTTGGCCGCCTCGGCGCTCGCGACGTGATTGCCGAACGTCTGCTTTACGGCCTTGGCCCGTCCAGTCGTGCCTGAGGTGAACATGAGCGACATGACTTCATCGTCTGCCCACTCGTGCGGTGTAGCGAGTGACGCCTCATCTCGTGACGTCAACGCGAATTGGGTGATCGACAGTTCAATCGGTTCATCGACGAGCAATACATCGATATCGGCCGTCTCGATTTGTCCTGCCAGTTCGCTCATCGTCAACCGCGTGTTGAGCGGAACGAGCACTTTTCCGAGTGACTGGATGGCATGGACAGCGATGACATAATCAGCGCTGTTCGCAGCGCGTAATCCGATATGCCGGGCTTCGGGTGCGACCCGTTCCAGGAAGTGGGCCAAACGAGAGCTTTCCGTGCTTAACTCGGCCCAAGTCAAACTGACGGACGCGGTGACGAGTGCCATGGCGTCGCGTCGATGTTGTGTCACATAACGATTCATCATCAGAACCTCCAAAAAAAGAGTAGCGAAGTCGCTACTCTTTGTCGATTTACGGGAAACGCGGGAACTGACCGAAGTCTGGGTCGCGTTTTTCTTTGAAGGCGTCGCGTCCTTCTTTCGCTTCGTCTGTCGTGTAGTAGAGAAGCGTCGCGTCGCCGGCAAGCTGTTGAAGTCCTGCAAGTCCGTCCGTGTCGGCGTTCATCGCTGCCTTCAAGAAGCGAAGTGCCGTCGGAGAGTGTTGCAAGATCTCTTGGCACCATTGGATCGTCTCGGCTTCAAGTTGCTCGAGTGGGACGACCGTGTTGACGAGTCCCATGTCAAGCGCTTGCTGTGCGTCGTATTGACGGCAGAGGTACCAGATTTCGCGTGCTTTCTTGTGGCCGATGATGCGGGCCAAGTAACCTGAACCGTAACCGGCATCGAACGAGCCCACTTTTGGTCCAGTTTGACCGAAACGGGCGTTGTCGGCTGCAATCGTCAAGTCACAGACGACGTGCAAGACGTGTCCGCCACCGATCGCATAACCGGCTACCATGGCGATGACTGGTTTCGGGATGACGCGAATCAAACGTTGAAGGTCGAGGACGTTCAAGCGTGGAATCTCGTCGTCACCAACGTAGCCGCCGTGGCCGCGGACTTTTTGGTCGCCGCCTGAGCAGAAGGCTTGATCGCCTTCACCAGTCAAGATGATGGCACCGACTTCTTTATCGTCACGGGCGCGTGCGAACGCGTCGATGAGCTCGTTGACCGTGAGTGGACGGAACGCGTTCCGTACTTCCGGGCGGTTGATGGTAATTTTTGCGATGCCGTTCCACTTCTCGTACTTGATATCTTCGTACGTGCGGACCGATGTCCAGTTTGCTACTGATTCCATTTAAATTCCCCCTAAAATCAATTTCTCTATCATTGTACCAAATTGTTGGGCATTCTCGACATGTGGAGCATGAGATGCGTCCGAAATTTCATGAATTTCAATATCGGGACGAATCAACTGCATATTCCGAGCAATCTGTTGAAACTTCACATCGTGTTCCCCGACGATCAAATCGGTGCGAGGTAAACGGTCGAGTAGCGGCCAGAGCGACGGCATGCTACCCGTCCCGATGGCGCGGAGGCTGTCCGCGAGTGCGGCTGGACGTTGGGCCAACCGCTCAGGACGTAGGGCGGCGCGCATCTCGTCGGTTTGATGCCAGAGCGGAAGACGTTCCCAACGGTCAACGAACGCCTCAAGTCCTGCTCGCTCGATGAATTCGGCGAGCTTTTCGTCTTGAAGCCGGCGTTGTCGACGTTCAGCCGCTATGTTGAGCCCGGGCGTCGTGCTAATGCCGATGAAGTGGTTGACCCGATCATCATAGGCGGCGAGTGTCATCCCGATACGTCCGCCGAGCGAGTAACCGACGACCGTCCACGGACCTTCGTCCGTATCGAGTAGCGCCGACAAGTCTTTAATCTGTTGACTCATCTTGGCACGCCCGACCGCTTGCTGTCCGGTGCCGCCGTGTTGCAATAGCGACGGGGCGACGAGCCGGACGGGGAGCTCAGGGAACTGGGAGATCCAAGTCGCACTCCCAGTGAACCCATGAAGAAGCAAAACGGGACGGCCGCTTCCACGTTCGAGCACCTCATAGGAGACGCCACGCACGGAACGCATCACGACTCGTTCTCCGTCGTCAAACGGTCCGTGAGCGAAGCGGTCCAACGACGATGCTCGGCCACGTTTCTAGCGCGATCAGACGGAAATTCAATCAGCTGAACGCCTGCTTCAATCGCCGTCATGACATCTTCAGGCTGCTCGAGCAAGCGATAGCTGAGTCCGTATGTCTCGGCAAATCCGCGCAAGTTCAAGTGGAGCGGCGTCCCGAACAAGTCCTCGAACATTTGCGGTGCGATCGAAGCTTGTGGCAAGAAGGAGAAGATGCCGCCGCCATCATTGTTGACGACGACGATGGAGAACGTACCTGGGTGCGATTTGACGAGTTGCAGGGCGTTGCTGTCATGATAAAACGCCAAGTCGCCAATTAACAGGGCGGCCTTGTCCGTATCGTGACAGGCACCGAGCGCGCTCGAGATGATGCCGTCAATCCCGTTCGCCCCGCGATTGGCGAGGACGTCGATTGACTGACCGGCTGAAAGTGTTGTATCGATATCACGGATCGGCATGCTATTGCTGACGAAGATGCGATCAAGACGAGACGCTAGCAAATGACGCGTCAATGCACTTTCTCCGCTCAAAGCAGGTTTTGCGGATTCGGCGACGCGTTCGAACAATGCGAAACGATCGAATAAGTCGGCGTCATAGTCTTTGTTGATGGTGGCGACATAATCAATCGCATCGCCGTACACGACCGTGGCGCTGTTCGACGGGTCGCGGAACGATCCCGGTTGCTCAATCAAGACGTATGGCACGTCGTGAAGCCACTGATTCAGCCGTTTCGAGACGGGGGCAGCCCCGAACCGGACGACCGCGTCAGGTGTCCATTCTGTGCGATCCTCGCTAGCGAGCCACGCGTCATAGTTCGTCAAGACATGGTCAAACCGGCGCATCCCGCTCAATGGGTCGGCGAAGACCGGAATACGGTGGGCCAGCGCCGACGCATAGAGAGGCTCAAGCCATGATGTCGGAGTACCTGGTCCGACGATGAAGGCGAGACGATTGACGTCAATCTCTTGTTTGAACCGTTTCAAGTCGAGACTTGTCGGTTTAAGATAGGTCGGGTCAGAGGATTCGGCTTCACCGCCCAGGAGTGACGTCAAGCGCTCGATATCCGGCAACAACGGTTCACGGAACGGGATGTTCACATGGACCGGGCCGAATGGCGCATGCATACTCGTCCGAACGAGCCGGGCCACTGTCTGTTCCATGTAGCGCTGGCTCGCAGCTTCAGGAACGGGGAGGTCGACGCTCGTTTTCACGTGGTCGCCGTACAGTCGAACTTGGTCGATCGCTTGAGGCGCCCCGACGTTCCGAAGTTCGTGCGGCCGATCGGTCGTCAACACAACGAGCGGCAGTTGTGAGATATTTGCCTCGGCCACCGCCGAAAAGTAGTTGGTGGCGGCAGTACCGCTCGTGCAGATGAGCGCGACCGGGCGCAACGATGATTGCGAACGAGTCAACCCGAGTGCGAAAAAGGAGGCCGACCGTTCGTCGACGATGATATGATGTCGGACGCTCGGATGAAGATAGGCGGCCATGGCGAGCGGTGTCGAGCGAGAGCCGGGACTGATGACGACGTCCTCGACCCCTTGTTCGACGAGCCGGTTCATCATACCGGCGACCCACTCCGTTAACGGTTCATTCATGTTTCATTGCCTCCTGCGCGTACTTTGTCCAATCCGAGAGCTTGCTTGATTGGACTGAGCTTGATTTCTGTCTCGGCGAGCTCCGCTTCGAGTTCAGACTCTTGGACGATTCCACAGCCTGCGTATAGCGCCACGAATTGATGGTGGACAAGAGCCGACCGGATCGAGACGACGAACTCTCCTTCACCGTCCGTGTTCAGCCAACCGAACGGTGACCCGTACCAGCCGCGGTCGAACCGTTCAATCTCGCGCAACAAGCGGACAGACGTCCGTTTCGGAGATCCACCGAGCGCCGGGGTCGGGTGGAGCGACTCGATGATCGACAGCAAGGATGCGTTCGTATCGAGCGTTGCTTGAATCGGTGTGTGCAGATGGAACACCGACCGGTTCTCCAAGATGCGCGGCGACTCCGGTGCCTTGATGGTAGCCGCGTATGGTGTGAGGGCGTTCTTGATGTCCTTCACGACGATTTGGTGTTCCTCGAGGTTTTTGGCGTCGTGGAGTAACGTCTGTTTGGCTACATCCGATTCGATCTCGGTGTCTGGTCGCTTGATGGTGCCGGCGATGGCGGCCGTTTCAATGTACGGTCCTTGTTTCTTGACGAGCCGTTCCGGCGTCGCTCCGAAAAATCCGATTTCCCGCTTCGGCTGATACAAGAACACGTAACTGCCCGTCTGATGTTCTGACAAGTGGCGCAGTGTCGTCGCGAACGGGAACGCCTCTTCCGAGGTCTGGTAGATTTCTTCCCGGGCGATGACAATCTTTTCGACTCGTTCTTCAGTGATGTTCAGTTTAGCTTGTTGGAAACTCGACTTGAAATGGTCGACGCCGTCTTTGACTTGCGAGTAAGTCGGTGTTTGTTCGTCGGGCGCATGTAGCGCGTTGAACTGGGCGAGTTGATCGGCCAATTGAATCAAATATTGTTCGACCGAACGTTTGGCCGAGACGAGCGTTGAAACGGTCAACGTGTGCTTGTCGCCCGAGCGGCGATATAGAAATTTCGGCACGACCAACGATGCTTCACCGAACGCTTCCCACATATTTTTTTGGGGCCGCACGAACGTGTCGAACGAAAAGCCCGAGAACGCATAAATGACCGCGTCGACGTCCCGGCGGTGCAGGCTCCAATCGTACTGTAGACGTTGGAAACGTTCGGGACCGGAAGCCGTCAACACGAGCGCATCGGCACATCCGAGCATCTCGAGGGAGCGGTCTGGCGTCGAAAAATAGTAGTGGGACGTTTCAGTGTTTTGAATAATATGGAACGCGTCGAACGAAGGGATTTCCCACGTGTACGAGGCAAGTACCGGTCGTTGCCAAGCACGTGCCCGTTTATGGGCTTGTTCGATTCGTTGTTTAATGTGTGTTTGAGTATCTGGCATGAAAGAAAAGCCTCCTCAATCCAATGGAATTCTCATTCTTTAGTGTATCATGACTTCACAACAGAACTGGCCGTCAAATGCTCGAGAAAGTGAAGGGAGCCGTCCGAGCGGCGGGCATTGACAGGTTTTTTCAAAGAGACGTAAACTAACGAAGGGAGGGAAGTGCATGAAGAAGAGAGAGAAAGGTGCGTACTGGCGCATGATTCGCCCGCATACGTTGACAGCGAGCTTCATACCGGTGCTGTTAGGGACGTTCATCGTCCTCGGGCAAGTCGAGTTGAAGTGGGGATTGTTCTTAGCGATGCTCATCGCCTCGGTCTTGATTCAAATCGCGACGAATTTATTTAATGAATATTATGATTACAAGCGTGGACTCGACCACGAAGGTTCCATTGGAATCGGTGGCTCGATCGTACGTGATGGGTTCACACCCGGACAAGTGCTCGGGATCGCGCTCGGTATGTATGGGGTGGCGGCTGTGCTCGGGCTCTATATTGCGGCTTCAACGAGTTGGCATTTAATTTGGATCGGTGTGCTGTCGATGGTCGTCGGATTCCTGTACACGGGAGGTCCGCTCCCGATCGCCTACACGCCGTTCGGGGAAATCGTCGCTGGCCTATTCATGGGTTATGTCATCATCGGCATCTCGGGATATATCCAAATCGGGACGGTGACGACAGAACTGTTGCTCGTATCGTTTCCGATGGCGCTTTTGATCGGGGCGATCTTGCTCGCGAACAACATTCGTGATTTGGATAATGATAAAGTGAATGGACGCAAAACAATCGCCTGTCTCGTCGGACATCGTCGTGCCGTTCTCGTCTTGGCCGGATTCTTTATCGCGGCATTGGTCGGCATCCTCGTCGCCGTATTCGGGTTTGGCGTGACGCCGTGGGTGCTGTTGTCATTGCTGACAATTCCAATCATGGTACGGGCAGTGAAGCGTTTTTGGGTCAAGCGTGAACCGGCTGAACTCATGCCGGCGATGGCGATGACCGCAAAAGTGAACACGTTGTTTGGCGCTTGGATGGTCATCGGGTTAATGGTCGCGCGGCTAATCGCGTGAATTAAGAGGAGGGAACCACATGTCAGTCGTTCAAGAAATGCTAGCGTTCAATGAAAAATTCGTAACAGAGAAACAATATGAGCAATTTGTCTCGGATAAGTTTCCCGATAAAAAAATCGTCATTTTAACGTGTATGGATACGCGTCTGACGGCGTTGTTGCCTCAAGCCCTCGGACTAAAAAACGGGGATGCCAAAATCATAAAAAATGCGGGAGCCGTATTGTCACATCCGTTCGGATCGGTCATGCGTTCGATCCTCGTCGCGTTGTATGCGCTCGGGGCCGAAGAGGTCATCGTCATCGGTCATTATGATTGCGGCATGGCGGCGATTGATCCGAATGCGGTCATCGCAGAAATGGAACGTCGCGGCATTGAACCGCAGACACTTCAAACACTCAAGTCGTCAGGGATGGATTTGGAGAAGTGGTTGCACGGGTTTGACTCGGTCGAAGCGAACGTCGTCAACTCGGTCAACCTCGTCAAAAACCACCCGCTCTTGCCGCCGGGCACGAACGTCCATGGGTTCGTCATCGACCCTGCGACCGGTCGTCTCGACGTCGTCGAAGCATAATGCAAAAGGCGGTCTCTTCTGGAGAGACCGCCTTTCTTTCGTTACCCGTATGTGTTGACGGGGATATCTTTATAGTCGTCATCGTCCGAATCTTTTGATTTGGACTTTTTATTTTTCTTATAGTTTTTCTCGTACTCACGTTCGCTCGGCGTTTTGAAGAAACGTTGCCAAGTAGCGTTGATTTCTGAGCCGATCAAAATGATCATGCCGGTCAATTGTAACCAAAGCAACGTGACGATGATTCCTCCGAGTGAGCCGTACGTCGAATCGTAATTGCCGAAGTTCGAAACGTACAGGCTGAAGCCGAGGGAGACGAGCTGCCAGGCGATGACGCCGAAGATCGCACCTGGAATCGTGCTTTTCCAGAACACGTGTTGCTGCGGGGCGATTTTATAGAAAATTGACAGCGTGAAAATCAAGATGACGGTCGTCAACACGTAGCGGAACACGTTGATCAAGATGACGTCGGCCCCCGAAATAGGGATGAAACGGGCCACGAAATCGATGATTTGCGAACCGAACACGTTCGAGACGATGAGCAGTAACATGCCAACGCCGAGTAATAACGTCAACCCGAGGGCGATGCCTTTGCTGACGAAGAAATTACGTTCGTTATCTTCCCCGTACGCGTGAATCGCCATATTGATCAAGCGTTCAACCCCTTTAGCCGCCGACCAAATGGCTAAAATCGCACCGATCGAGAGGAGTCCGCCGCGCGGTTCGCCGATGGCGTCGAAGATACCGGTCAAAAATTCAGTCGCGGCCGCCCCGGGCGCCAAGTTGTTCAACTGCTCTTGGAACGACGCCTGAGAAATGTCAAAGAACGACAGCAATGCGAGAATGAAGATGATACCCGGGAAAATCGATAAGAACCAAAAAAAAGCGAGTGTCGCGCCGTAATCTTGAACATCATGTTCTTTGAAGCGACGAAGCAACTCTTTCCCGAAGGCGAACCAATTCTTTTTTTCTTTTACTTCTGTAGTATCCATATATGAGCCTCCTGAACGTTA
Organism: Exiguobacterium sp. FD-YE-25-4; assembly: GCF_057004685.1. NCBI lineage: Bacteria > Bacillati > Bacillota > Bacilli > Caryophanales > Exiguobacterium > Exiguobacterium sp. FD-YE-25-4. The sequence continues at coordinate 684,959 of NZ_CM168041.1, forward strand.
TCGTTAGAAACTTTCTTTCCCGAAATGTCAGGAGGCTACACATGAAATCAGTCTTCCGCCAGCGTTTTATTGAAAAATCGTTCGGCTTCATTCGACAGCAAGTCGGCGAGTGATGGTGGTCGTACCGGCAAATGGCTGAGCGCGCTTCGCTTCACCCACATCGGCGTATACGACCCGTTCGTTTGCTCTGCTTGAAATTCTTCACCTGTCCCGGTCCCGAACTCACCACCGGTCATCCGGGCCCAGTAGTATGGGTTCAACTCTCCATTGAAGGCGACATGTGCGGCCACGCCTTCAAGTTCGACGTGGACGCCGAGCTCTTCGAACGCTTCACGGACGGCCGTCTCTTCAGCCGTATGACCGAATTCGACACCGCCGCCCGGAAACACATAATACAAAAGGTTTTCTTTCTCTCGGCGAATGAGCGCGACTTCGTCATGTTCATTCACGAGGATGATGGCACTGCGTAATTTCGTTCTGACCAATGGAATCGTTCCTTTCGATTTCGTATCGTGAACAAAACGCATCGACTCGCGGCCGATGCGTTTTGGTTAATCTGTTGCTGGTTGTTCAAGTGAGGCGTACATGTCAGGTGTCAGGCCGTTATCGTGCGAGGCGATGACTTTCCCAGCGACGCGCATCCCGAGTCGGAGCGCATCTTCAATCGGGTGACGTTTCATCAACTCAGAGATGACAGCGGAGAAGAATGAGTCACCCGCACCGGTCGAGTCGGCAACTTTCACTTTCGTCGTCGGGACGTGACCTTGTTCATTCGTGCGTAAGTCGACATAGACGGCGCCGAGCTCACTCATCGTGACGATTGTGAGCGGAGCTCCTTTCATTGCGAGCACTTCGGCGACGCGTAACGCATCGTCCACAGTGACGATGGACATATCAGACAAAATCTCCGCTTCTTCGCGGCTACAGATGAAGCCGGTGAAACCTTGGAGTAAATGACGGTTCCGTTCAATCACCGACAGATGACCGCACACGCCATACAGCGGAAGCTTCATTTCGCGGCACAGTTCAATGGTCTCGTTCAATACATTGACCGACAAGTCGAGGTCAATCGCGACCGCCTCACTTTCAGCGAACACTGTATCGATGCGACGGAGGATACATTCTTCCATCATCGCTTCGTCCGGTTGCTTCGAGATTGACGTTTGCAGGTCACCGTTGTTATCCATGACGGCAAGCCACATGCCCATCCCATTGTCATCGAGCAAATCGACGTGATCGACGTTGACGTTCAAACCGCGGAGTTCTTCGAGAACACCCATCCCGATTTGATCGTTCGTCACGGTCGACACGAAACGGACGTCATTCCCGAGAACACCTAAGTTTTGGGCGACGTTTCGGCCGGTCCCACCGTTCGAGAACGCGATGTCACCGACGTTCTTGGCATCTTTATGAAGCGGGGCGAACGAGGTTCCTTTAATATCGACAAACACCTTGCCGATTACTGCAATCGTATTCATATACTGTACCACCTTTAGCCAATCTTCCTATCAGTTCCGGTCTCATTAGACACATTGTTTCAATTATAGCGAAATTACTAACGGCTTTCAACGACGGTTTGAATGAGTGTCGAATTTTGTCATTCCCACGAGGTGCTGAGCAAACGAAGCCCGTTCAAGATGACGAGGATGGTCGATCCTTCATGGCCGACGACCGCGAACGGCATGACGAGCAGTTCGAAGATATTCGTCGCGATCAACACGAGGATGACACCTAAGGCGAACACGACGTTTTGGAGAACGACGCGATTCAATTTACGGGACTGTTTGATGGCCGAGCTCAACCGACGGAGGTCGTTTTTCATTAAGACGACGTCGGCCGTCTCGAGGGCAGCGTCTGTCCCTTCACCCATGGCGATCCCGACATCGGCTGTCGCGAGGGCAGGGGCGTCGTTGATGCCGTCGCCAATCATGCCGATGCTACCGTATTCTTGTTTTAATTGTTTAATTTGCTCGACCTTCTCTTCTGGGAGACATTCGGCGATGTAACGGGTCAACCCGGCCTCAGTGGCGATGGCGCGGGCTGTCGCCTCGTTATCGCCTGTGATCATGATCGTCGCGATACCGAGATGGTTGAGTCGTTCGATCGCTTGTTTGGCTTCAGGGCGTAGTGTGTCTCGGAGCGCGAACGCTCCAATCGTCATCTTTTCATCGCTGACGAACACGAGCGTATGGCCGGCAGCTTTTAAACGTTCGACATCGTCGCGGAAGAAATCTCCGCTCGGATCGGCGAATTTTTGTTTGCCGACCCGATAGGCGACACCATCGATCGTCGCTTCAATCCCGGACCCGGTCACGTCTTTGAAGTGTTCCATCGTTCCTGTGTAATTCCCTGTGAATTGGACGAGCGCTTCGGCGAGCGGGTGCATCGAATGTTCTTCAATCAAGCTGACGATGCGATAGACGTGCTCTTTCTCAACGGTTGGATGGATCAATGCCGATTGGACTTCTGGTTTACCGATTGTAAGCGTGCCGGTCTTATCGAAGGCGATTGCTTTCAAACGGCCCATGTTCTCGATGTGAACGCCGCCTTTGAACAAAATTCCATGCTTGGCGGACGAAGCGATGGCGGCGAGTGCGGCCGGAGTGATGGCTGCGACGAGGGCGCACGGCGAAGCGACGACGAGTAAAATCATACCGCGGTAAATACTCGTCTCAAGCGACCACGGCGTCAACACAGGTCCGAGCAAGATGATTGCGGTGACGGAGGCGAGCACGACTTGAACGTAGCGTCCCTCGTACCGGTCGATGAACTGGGCGGACGGTGATTTTTCTTCTTGCGCTTGCTGTACCATTTGAATGATTTTTTGGAACAACGTTTCCGTGGCGAGTTTTGTCACTTCTAACGTCAAGACACCGTTCAAGTTGACGCTTGAGCCGTATACCTCGTCGCCGACGTTTCGGTCGACCGGAATCGATTCACCGGTGATGGCGGCTTCCTCGATCGAGGCACTGCCTTTCAAAATCCGACCGTCGACCGGGATACGTTCGCCGGGTCTTACGTAGATGTGGTCTCCGACGCGAAGGTCGTCGATATGGACGACCTCGAGGCCGCCCGAAGCGTTCAATCGCGTCGCTTGTTCAGGTTGCAGTTCCATTAATGACTCGAGGGCGCGTTCGTTTTTGTTCATCGTGTACGTCTCGAGTGCACCGGACAAAGCGAAAATGAAGATGAGGATGGCACCTTCCATCCAATAGCCGATGGCTGCGGCGCCGATGGCCGCGATGATCATGAGCAGTTCGACGTTCAACGAACGGGTTTCCCACGTATCGGTCAGACCTTCTTTCGCTTTGGCATATCCGCCGATTAAAAAGGCGGTCAAATAGAGGGTGACGTAGAGCGCAGGAGCTCCGTCTTGTCTTTCCGCGATATATGCGAGTACAATCAATACACCACTGATGAGCGCCATGATGAGCTCGATATGTTCGAACCAGTTGGCCCGTTTGAAGACGTGGCTTTTTTCCTGTGTGACGGTTGATGTGTTCATGTGAGCACCTCTTTCTAAATGAGAATATATATCAGTTAAATGATAATGATTGAGGATGATTATCATTATCTATTGTTGATATGATTGGATTTAATACTAGTTTCGGCTCATAATCTTATTTATAATGATTATCATGTAAGTCTATTTTAGCACCAATCGTAATAACTCACAAACTAAAAGATTAAGGAGTTTTTGTGTCATGCAGAATGTATTTCAACGCCCTTGGACGGTCACGTTCCTCGCGCTATTCAACACGTTTTTATGGGGGAGCGCGTTCCCGTTCATTAAACTGAGCTACGAGGCGCTCGATATTCAAGAACACGAGTACGGCCAGCAGTTGTTTTTTGCCGGCGAACGTTTTTTATTGTCCGGACTGCTCTTGCTCGTGATTAGCCACCTCGTCTTCAAACGGCCGATTCGATTAAACGCGGAAAAGTTGAAGGCGTATGCACATTTAGGGGCATTTTTGACATTCTTACAATATTTGTTCTTTTATATCGGGCTTTCCATCTCGACCGGGGTGCAAGGTTCGATTATCGCGGGATCGACCTCATTCTTCCAAATGGCGCTTGCCCATTTCCGTTATGAGGATGATCGTCTCAACCGATTGAAGGGGATTGCCCTCACACTCGGGTTCTCTGGGATCGTCATCGCCAACTGGCCGACAGCGCACGCAGAGATAGGATTTGGGATTGGCGAGATCTTGCTCATTATGGCGATGATCTCAGGGGCGTTCGGGAACTTGATTGCGAAAGACTACTCACGCGCACATGATGTCGCCCCGATGACGGCTTGGGCGATGGTCTTCGGCTCGCTCGGTCTTCTCGTCGTCGGCTATGTGCTCGCGCCAGGGGATGTGTTCCTTCCTTACACAGTCACGACGCTTTTCTTCTTGCTGTATCTCGCGCTCTTGTCTGCAATCGGGTTCACGTTATGGAACACACTCATGAAATATAATCCGGTCAGCCGGGTATCACTTTATATGTTTTTTGTTCCCTTATTCGGTGTCGTCTTATCGAGCGTTTTACTCGGTGAAACGATCCCGTGGAACGCGCTTGTAGGATTATTGTTCGTCATCGCGGGCATCTATCTCTCGACTTATTTCCAGGGGCGAGTCAACCGTTCGGCCCGTTGATCAAACAAAGCTGACGCACGGTTGACGGAATCTTGTTCCCATGGCAAAATATATTAAAAATTCTGAATTCTTTCAGTTGAAAATCGGTCTTCGTTGTAAAGACTTGCGTGCGAATCTGATAGAAGGGAGGATTGTGCCATGGCAAGAAATCCGATTGTCCGAAATATACTCATCTCGCGTCAACCACGGGACGAGTACGTCAAATACGTGATGAAGTGCGTAAGTCGCGGATTGAAGGAGCATCACGACCAAGTAGACGCGCGTGCCACGAGGCAAGGGGAGGACATCCAGACGAAGTGGCATATCAATGATCGCGTCATTGAAGTCACAATCAAGTCGGACGTGCTGGCCTCACTAGAGACAGAACCGTTCGCGCTCGATGAAGTGTTCATGCGCGCGTTCGAACGGAACGACGTTCGTCTCGGTCCAATCAAGGAATGAGTGATACGAAAAAGGGTGAGTCTCCGTCGAGACTCACCCTTTTATGCGTCGATTGGCTTCGCTTTCGCTGTGAACAGACTCACAGCCAAGATGCCGAGAATAAGTGTGTACATCAAGAAATACACTTCTTTCGGTAACGCAATCCAAAACGCGCCAATCATCGGTCCGCTGATCGAACCGACGCTGAACGAGATGCTATAGAGCATATTGCCGGTCGGTAACAACGAACGTGGCAACACTTCTGTCATATGAGCCAAACCGAGCGAATACGTGGAGCCGAGACCGGCCCCGGCAAGAGCGAACAAGACGAGCAGCCAGGCGTAATGGTCGACGGCGAGGTTGGCGACGGCGAAGACGAGCGTGCCGAGTGTCAACACGATTTGCAGGATGCGTTTCTTTCCGAAGTGATCGGCGAGGCGGCCGAGCGGTAACTGGACGATAATCGAGGCGACGATGAACGTCGTGATGAGCGTACTCGTCTGCGTCAGCCCGATGTCGTTGCGGACCGTGAAAATCGGTAAGTTGGCATTCAAGCTCGCCTCAAGGAACCCGTATGTAAAAGCAGGTAAGAGTGTATATCCGCCACCGATGAGGACGAGGCGGATGCGTCCTTTCGAGTCGGTCTTCACTTTCTCAGCCTCAGGGTACTCGTTGTCGACCTTGAAGATCAAGAACAAGGATGCGAGACAGAAGACGATCAAGACGAGGAACGGCAGCCAAAAGTGGAGGTCGACGAGCGGGGCGATGAGCGGGCCGACCGCGAATCCGAGGCTGAACGCCATCCCGTAATACGCCATCGCCCGGCCAAGACTTCGCTTCTCGCTCGCAGACGTGACCCACACTTGGGATCCGTAATGGAGCGCCGAATCCCCAAATCCGATGACGAAACGCATGAGTGCCCACATGAGCAGTGACGGCCAGAGCGGCAAGAAGAACGTGGCAAGCGCCGTCAAGACGATGCCGAGGACGATGGTCGGCCGAAACCCGTACTTGCGGACGAACCGTTCGAGTAGTGGCGCAGAGACGATGACGCCCAAGTAGAGCATCGTCGCATTCAACCCGTTCAACCAGGCCGGGTTGCCGTCCCGTTCGATGAGCGTCGACAAGAGCGGGATGAGCGCGCCTTGAATCAAACCAGAAATAAAGACGACGAGTAATAAAATCGAAAACCGAAACCGTTGCATAGTTCACCTCATTATTCATTACATAGTAAAAAGCTGAGAAGGGTCTCAGCTTTTTGGTTCGTCAATCGGTTGAGGTACATGATTCAAGTGTAAGAGTTCATCATCCCAACTGCCTTGACTGAATACTTCATCACGGTCTACTTTGTCTGAAACGAATGCGGCTGTCAATAAGATGCTGAGCACACCACCGAAAATGATGATGGCCATGACGGTGATCATGAATACATAGATGGCTGTCATCTTTAAACACCTCGATTCAGTTTATATACTGAACATTTCCCGAAACGAAACAATTAAAACGGCTCGGCGACACGTTCTTGAAAGTTCACGTCCGGGTAATACGCTTGCTTGACGAGCGCGTTCGGTCCGAGACACTTGACGGCGGGGCAGTGGCATGACAGTGTGGCGTTCAGACTGCTGTTCGTCCACGCCTCATACGCGTCTTGGAACGAGGTATCATACAGTGTGCCGAGCGTGCCGAGCTCGTCTCCGAAGTCGGTGACGATAATCTGGCCATCGAAGATATTCGTGTTGAGGCGTGAGCGGCCATCTGGGTCGTTCCGAACGGTGACGTTCTTCGCCTCGTGGAGTCGTTTCAACAAGGCGCGGTCCTCTGGCGCGTCGGAGCAGGCATAAAACGGCAACGTCCCGAACAACATCCAGACGTTCTCGTCCCGGACGTCGAGCAGGTCATGAATCGCCTGACGGGTGTCGGCAAGCGATGCCGACTCGAGCGCGCTAGCAAAATCTGCGGGGTACATCGGGTGAACTTCATGACGCTGACAGCCGAGTGCGACGATCTCTTCATGGATTTCTTTCAAGTGCGGGATTGTCCGCTTGTTGATCATCGTCTCGGCGGATACGATGATGCCTTCGGAGGTGAGCGCCCGGGCATTGTCTTTCATCGTCTGAAGCATCTTCAAACGTGCCTCCGCGCTCGGTTTCCGGTCCATCATCGCGAAACCGCCCTCTAAGAAATCGGCGTCTGTGCCCCAGTTATGCGAAATGTGCAAAACGTCGAGGTAAGGGGTAATAAGATGGTAGCGAGAGAGTGGGAGCGTCAAGTTCGAGTTGATTTGCGTCCGGGCGCCACGCACTTTCGCATAACGCAAGAGCGGGACGACGTAGTTCCGCACCGACTTCATCGACAGCATCGGCTCGCCGCCTGTGATGGAGAACGCCCGTAAATGCTCGATCTCATCAAGGCGCGAAATCAATAGGTCGAGCGGGACTTCAGGTTCTTCCGTCTGATCGAGCATATAGCCGACCGCGCAATGTTCGCAGCGCATATTGCATAGCTTGGTCGTCGTCACTTCGACGTTCGAAAGGACGAGGCGACCGAACTCGGTTTGATCGAGGTAGGCTTCCCATGGATCAAACGTTGTCGAGATGTTTTGCATATCAATTCCACCTTTTCATCAAGTCACACGAAATAGTATGCTATAATAACAACTCTTTGTCACGAACCAAAGGAGCGATCACGAGATGGGTAAATCACGAACAGATACGGCAGGAAAAATGAACGTGTTAAAATCGAGAACGGAATTACTGTGCTTATCAGTCAATACGTTGGACGAATTCACGACGCCAGAGGATTTGCATCGATTGTTAGCTGATATTGATTCCTTACGTGCGAAAGTCGTACGTTACGCCAAAGATTTAGAACAAGTATCTCGAAAGGATGAAACACATTGAAACTGATCGTAGGAGAATACACTAGCGCCCAAGCCGAACGGCTAGGCATTAACGGAGAGGGCATCGCGACGATTGATCGGATGGTCATCTTCATCCCAAACTTATTACCAGGCGAGAAGGCGAAAGTCGAGATTACGCGCGTCGAACGGAACTACGCCGAGGCACGCGTCATCAAGCGCGACAACGATTCACCGGACCGGGTCAAACCGCCGTGTCCGATTTATGACGAGTGTGGCGGTTGCCAGATTCAACATATGAGTCCGCGCCTACAGATGGACTATAAAGAAGAAATCGTCCGCAACGCCTTCCGTCAGAAGACGAAACTGAACGTCGACAAGTCGGATATCCGTGCGACGAAAGGGATGGACAACCCTTGGTACTACCGCAACAAGTCGCAATTCCCGCTCTCGACGCGTCGCGGCGAGATCGTGTCGGGTCTCTACAAACCGAACACAAACGAACTCGTGCCAATCGAACACTGCATGGTACAGCAGCGCGACACGACGAACATTAACAACGCCATCGTCCGTATTTTGAACGAGCTCGACATCCCGGTATACGATGCGCGCCGTGACGTCGGTTTCGCCCGTACCGTCATCGTCCGCTCAGGCTACAAGACAGATGATGTCCAAGTCGTGCTCGTCGTCGGGAACGAGGACGTCCCGCGTTTAGATGAATTGAGCGATCGCATCATGGCGTTACCGAACGTCGTATCGTTCCACATTAATATCAACTCGAACCGTTCGGGTGTCATCTTCGGTTACCGTACGGTCCATATCGCCGGTCAAGACAAGATGGACGAGCAACTCGATGACGTCCATTACCACTTGTCACCGCGCGCGTTCTTCCAGCTCAACCCGGCTCAGACAGAAATCATGTATCGTGAAGTCGTCGAGGCGGCTGGACTCACGGGCGAAGAGCGCGTCATCGATGCGTACGCCGGTGTCGGTTCGATCGGGCTATGGCTCGCGCCGCACGCAAAAGAGATCCGTGGGATGGAAGTCGTCCCGGAAGCGGTCGAAGATGCGAACGCGCACATGCGTGAGAACGGCTTCAGCCATGCGACTTATGTCGAAGGCCGAGCCGAACATTGGATCCCGCGCTGGGTGAAAGACGGATGGATTCCAGACGTCATCGTCGTCGACCCGCCGCGCACAGGGGTCGATCATCAACTGTTGAATGCGATGATTTCATCGAAAGCGAAACGCATCGTGTACGTGTCATGTAACCCGCAGACGCTCGCGCGTGACGCGGATCAACTCATGAAAGCCGACTATAAGATCAACTATATTCAGCCGTACGATATGTTCCCGCAGACGGCGCATGTTGAGTCAATTGTCGTCTTCGAGAAGAAGAAAAAGAAAAAGTATTGACGGGGTTGTGAAAACGCTTGCAATAACGATGTTTTCACGTTATAGTTCAGATGTCAGACTTCTTTGATAAACGTTAAGAAGCGGAGGAACATCAGATGATCCCACAAGAAAAAGTGAACGAGCTTGTCCATAAAGCGATTGATGCACGGTCGCGCGCCTATACTCCTTATTCGAAGTTTAATGTCGGGGCTGTCGTCATCGACGAGACCGGCAAAGAGATCTCGGGTTGCAACGTCGAGAACGCTTCGTACGGCTTGTCGATGTGTGCAGAACGGACTGCCATATTCAAAGCGGTATCGGAAGGCAGCAAGGCAATCGAGACTGTCGTCGTCGTCGGCGACACGGATGGACCAATCTCGCCATGTGGCGCTTGCCGTCAAGTTATCGCCGAGTTTGCCAGTGACGACTTTACATTGATTCTCGCGAACATGGCCGGGGAGACGAAAGTGATGACGAAAGAAGAGATGTTGCCTTACGGCTTCTCGCCAAGCGATTTAACATAAAAATGCGGACGAATTTCGTCCGCATTTTTATTTATTGCCCTCATATTTTTTCTCGCTGACCGAGTCATCCTTCGAGTGCCGCTTATGTTTTTCATCTTTCACTTTCTGGTTCAGCTCTTCTACCGGGATCGGGTCGACCGTTTCCATCCCTTCCTGGTCGAAGATGCTCTCCTTGTCCGTATCGACGGCATCCGGATTATCAAACGGTCGCTTGGACGTATCTTTTGACTGTTTCATCTTCATCGCCTCCTTGTCTTGACTGTTATTCCACTTCCTGAATGGGTGTAAACGCTTTAGAAAACGGGTTTCGATTTTGCGGAACAGTGGAATTATCGGTACATAGTGACTAAGGAGGGGTATTCGGATGGATAAGAAAGTATTGATGGGAATCGTACTCGGGGTAGCTGGGGCCGCGCTCGTCGCACCAAAAGTGGCGGCACTCTTGACTCAGGACCGAGATGACGATACATGGAGCAAGATGGACAAGATGGAAAGTGTCGATTCGGATAAGGATGAGGCGGAGGAAGGCCTCACTCAACTCGATTCGAACTATCGGGCCGAGTGGCAAGCGAATGGTTATCCACAGACGCACGCCGAGCGGGAACGTCTCATGAATGAATCAGATGACGCCTATAAAGGCAAAGACATATAAAAAAGACAGCCGCGGCTGTCTTTTTTATATGTCTTCGTCCGGCAAGAGCGGCAATGTGAGCGTGACGGTCGTTCCGTTGCCAACTTCTGAAGTGAAGTGCATCGAGCCGCCGTGGCGTTCCATGATGTGTTTGGCGATGGCGAGGCCGAGCCCGGTCCCGCCATCTTCGCGTGTGCGTGACTTATTGACACGGTAAAATCGCTTCGTCAATTGATCGAGATCCTCTTTCGGGATCCCCCGACCTTCGTCCCGAATCTCGGTGACGGCATTGTCGGCGGTCGCATATGTCTTCACATGGATCGATTTCCCGGCTTCGGTGTAGCGAAGGGCGTTATCGAGCAAGTTTCCAACGACTTGCTCGAGGCGGTCGTGGTCCCCAAGAATAATCAAGTCGAAATCGAGGTCCGTCTCAATCGTGACGCCTTTCGCTCCAGCAATCGGCTCGAAACGGTACAGCACATCTTCGAGCACTTGCGAATAGACGACCGGTTCTTTCGTCATCGGATATGAGTCACGTTCGAGTTGGGCCAAGTCGAGCAAGTCATTGACGAGCCGTTGCAAGCGCTCCGTCTCATTCTCGATGATCTCGTAATATTGGTTTTTCGTTTTCTCGTCGAGCGACGGGTCTTGGAGCATTTCCGTATAGCCCCGAATATATGACAACGGTGTCCGCAATTCATGACTGACGTTCGCCAAAAATTCTTTCCGTTGCTCTTCGACGAGACCGAGTGACTCGGCCATCCGGTTCAGCGTCTCGGCGAGCTCGCCAATCTCGTCATCGTAATAAATCGGGATACGGTGCGAGAAGTCGCCTTTGGCATATACTTGCGAGGCTCGCTTCATTTGTATGAGCGGCTGAATGATCGTATCGATAATTTGCGTCCCGAAGATGAGCAAGTTCACGATCATCAAGATGAGCAAGAACGTGATCATAAGCCGAATCGGTTGGAACGGCTCACTGATTTTACTTAACTCCATATATAGGATGAGCGCATTATCGAGTTCGCCGTCCCGGATGAGCGGGAAGGCGGACATCAGGATATCCACATCCTCGGTCGGGTGTTTACGGGTGACGGAGATCGCGTAGCCGTCTTGCAGTTTGGCGAGGTCTTGTTCCCGTAAAAACGTCTTGCCTGAGCCGAGACTGTCTTCCCTGACCGACGAGAGGAACACTTTCGTCTCGGTCAGTTCGTTCGTGTACGTCATACTGTCCGAAAACGCGTCAGAGAAGCCGTCCGCCTTGTAGATGGTGACGAGCTTCTCTCCGCGGTTGATGAGCAGTTCTTCCTGCGTCTGAATATAGAACTTGTCGTATAAGTAAAACGTCATGATGATGAACACGAACGCGGAGAAGAGGCTAGCGGTCCAGATGGTGATCCAAATCCGCTTCCGGATCGTGTATTGCTTCATACGGTTGCCTCGAACTTGTAGCCGATCCCCCAGACGGTTTGAATGTAGCCACCTGCTTCACCGAGCTTGAGGCGAAGCGTCTTGATATGCGTGTCGACCGTCCGAAGGTTACCGTGGTACTCGGTGCCCCAAATTTGATCGAGCAACTGTTCACGTGAGAATACTTTCTCTTCATTCGTGATGAACAAGTAGAGCAAATCGAACTCTTTGCGGGTCAAGTTGACCGTTTTCCCTTTTACGCTGACCGCACGGCCATCGATATCGATGGACAGGACTCCGGTATCGAACGTCGCTTCTTGTTCTTTCGAGAAGTTATGCGTCCGACGAAGCGTTGCTTCGATGCGGGCAAGCAGCTCGCGCGGACTGAACGGCTTCGTGATATAGTCATCCGCGCCGATCTTCAAGCCATGGATGCGATCGAGTTCTTCTGACCGGGCCGTGAGCATGATAATCGGGACGTTCGAGAACTCGCGGATGCGCATGCACGCCGTGAGGCCATCGAGTTCAGGCATCATCACGTCGAGCAGGACGAGGTGGAACGACTGTTCTTTCAATAAGTCGATTGCCTCGAGGCCGTTCGTGGCTGTGACGGTCTCATATCCTTCCTTCTCTAAGTTCGAAACGAGTAAATCCCGCATTTGTTCTTCATCATCGGTCACTAAGATGCGAAACGTTGGTTCTGACATTGGGCATTCTCCTTTACAAAACGGTTAACGAGGCTGTGTGATAATTCCCTCATACCTCTATCATACCTATCTCTCCGAATTAGAACAGAAATATTCATTGCCGTAAAGTTGTCCTCATGAAATCCACACAAAAACGCCACAAAAAAGCCAATTCTTTGTCAGAATTGGCTTACGCTTCGAGCTGTGCTTCATAGGTATGGTCGAATTCAGGCGCATGGAGTGAGTGCAAGTAGAGTTGGAAACTCGACTTCGACACTTCATACAAGACATATTCGACGTCCCCTTGGTTGATTTCAGTCAATAGTTCAGACCGGATCTCGTTAGCGCAGAAAGCGTACGGTAGTTTCTCAGCCGCCGCGATCGAACGCTCATTCGATTGACGGATTTTTAAAAATACACTTTCCATGTCAAGCTCGAAGAAAAGTTCAGAGAAGAACGCTTCTTTCGCGACTTGATTGTAACCTTTGCCGTGATACGGTTTGCCAAGCCACGTCCCGAGGAATCCATAGCCCGATTCCACATCGAACAAGCTGATTGTCCCAATCGGGGTACCGAACTCGTTCGTGATGGTACGTGAGATGATGTTTCCTTGCTCTTCTAGCTCGATGATTTGCTTCGTGCTAAATAAAAACTCGTCAAAGTGGACCGTCTTTTGACGGACATACGGAAAGACATCTGGGTGTTGCATCAGTTCGAACAACTCCGCGCAGTCGGTAAGCTCACGAAATTTGAGCACCTTTACATTCCTCCTCCTATTTCAGACCGCTGAAGAATAGTTGTAACGAAAGCATACTTCTGGCTTCGTTGTTCGAACTTGCCTTGGCTGCTCCCTTTTATGAAGTTACAAGATTATTTTATATAGTTTTTTTGAAAAAGCAAGTAAATAAAATGCAACTTCACAAAAAAATAATAAGAGCGCTTTCACGACTGGCCTCACTCACATCTCATGATGTGTTTTCGATCGGCTCGTCGAGTAAACGATGTGGCCATCGACGATGGTCATAATCGGCTTTGACATGTAGTCGAGCGGGAAGTGACTCCAAAGGACAAGGTCGGCATCTTTGCCGATTTCGAGCGAGCCGATGCGGTCGTCTACTCCAAGCGATTCGGCCGGATGGATCGTGATGGCGCGGAGTGCGACGTCGACCGGAAGTCCTTCGCGGGCAGCAAGACCGGCGCAAAGATTTAAATATTGAACGGGCGTATAAGGATGGTCCGTCGTGATCGAGACGATCATATCGTGTTCATGTAAAATTCGGTACGTCTCCCATGTTTTGTTCTGGAGCTCAATTTTCGATTTACGTGTGAACGTCGGACCGACGGTGACATGTTTGACACCGAGTTCGCGTAACTTTTCAGCGACGAGATGTCCTTCCGTACAGTGCTCGATCCGATAATCGAGGTCGAACTCTTGCGCGAAGCGGACGACCGATAAAATATCGTCGGCGCGGTGGGCGTGGACCCGGATTGGCATCTTGCGGTCAAGGGCGAGTTGAATCATCTGGCTGCCGAACGTGCCGATCGTCTTCGTCGAGTCGACGGTCCGGAACGCTTCACGCAATAATCCCATGATCCCCATGCGGGTCAACTCACCGGATCTCCCCATACTGTGGACACGCTTCGGGTTCTCTCCGAGCGCAAGCTTGAGACCGGCATAACGCCGAAGTACCATGTCCTCGATGAAGCGGCCGTGCGTTTTAATGACACTCGTCACCCCGCCGATGACGTTCATACTGCCGGGCATGACTTGAACGGCAGTGACTCCGGCCATGAGCGCCTCTTGAAACCCTTCATCGAGCGGATAGACGCCGTCGATGGCCCGAGCGTGCGGCGTCATCGCCTCGACGGTCTCGTTTGCATCGTTTCCGACTGAACCTGTCCCTTCGTCATACAGTCCGAGGTGGGTATGGGCATCGATAAACCCTGGGAATAAGAAGTTGCCTTCGGCTTCGATGACCGTTTCTCCGTCGAGCGGGTCCAGCAAGTCTGCCATTTCGATGATTTTGCCGTCTTTGACGCGCAAATCTCCGTAAAAATGTGGGGCAGTGATCGGATAAATGTGGGCGTTACGAATTAACAAATTACTCACGTGCTAGCTCCTTTCAAATCAAATGAAGTAGTTGTTTCAAAGCGGGTTCTAACGTTTCGTAACGGAAGCGGAAACCGTGATTGAGTGCTTTCGTCGGGACGACTTTCGCCCCTTCAAGGACGATGACACTCTTCTCTCCGAGCGCGAGCTTGAGGAGCGGTGCTGGGGCAGGTGCCCAATGCGGGCGATGCATCACGCGTCCGAGCGTTTTTCCAAACTCATTCATCGTGACGGGCGTCGGTGCCGTGCCGTTGACGGGGCCTTCGATGGAAGTCGTCTCGATGATATGGACAAACAGGCGAACGAGGTCGTCCAAATGAATCCACGGTACCCATTGCTGTCCTGAGCCGAGCCGTCCTCCGACACCGAGCGTGTACGGCAGTTTCATGAGCGGGAAGGCACCGCCGTCATTCGATAAGACGACACCGGTCCGCATCGTGACGAGGCGAATTCCCATGTCTTTGATCGGGGCCGCCTCTTTCTCCCACAACACACAGACGTTGCCTAAAAAATTGGTCCGGTCGGGGAGCGGGGTCGCCTCCGAATACGTGATCGACCGATCTTCCCCGTAGATTCCAATGGCGGATCCGCTGATGACGACGCTCGGCTTGCGTTTCATATTTTTAATGATCCGAGCGACTTCTTTCGTCCCGTCGATTCGGCTTTGAAGAATGGCTTGTTTCTGTTTATGTGTCCAGCGTCCATCGTTGATGGAGGCGCCAGCCAAATGGATGAAGGCGTCGACGTCTTGCAACTCGGACTCAGGATGGCTATCAGGAGTCAACCATTCAACGAACGAGATCCCTCCTTGTCGCGGACGCGGGCGGCGCGTCAATACGACGACTTGATGTCCGGCCTCGGCGAGCGCGCGGACGAGCGGGCGACCGATTAGTCCGGTTCCGCCGGTGATTGCAATTTTCATAAGTCTCCCTCCAGTATATTGAAGCGATTTCAAAACGGGTATGAGTTCCATAAAGAAAGCGGACCGTTCGTATTGTGAATACCCTTTCTTCTAACTTATCAAAAATCCTGCTCGAAAGGGGAACGTGATATGTTAGAAGCAGGAAATGGAGGGATTTCGTGAAAATTGCCAAGTTTACGACCCAGAAGAAAAATAAAGACCGGCTCAACGTGTACGTCGAAAAGGACGGGCGTGAGGAGTTTGCGTTCGCCATCGACCTCGACGTCTTCATCAAATATGAATTGACGAAAGGGATGGAGCTCGAAGACGACTTCGTCCGTGACGTCCTTCAAGCCGAAGAAGAACAAAAAGCATATAAAGCGGCCGTCAATTATTTATCGTACCGGATGCGTGCCGTTTCAGAGGTGCGTGACTACCTCGTGAAGAAAGAGATAGATGAGGCAGCCATCAAGCGCGTCATCGAGCGATTAATCGAACAGCGCTACTTGAACGATGCTGAATTTGCCAAAGCCTATACCCAGACGAAGTTCAATACGAGTCCGAGCGGACCGGTCAAAATTAAACGAGAACTCACCCAGCTCCGAATCGACGCTGACATCATTGAAGAAGTCATCGGCGCAATTTCGCACGAAGACCAGCTTGAAAAGGCCGGAAAATTCGTAAATAGGAAACAAATGGAAACAAATCGCCGTTCTGCCACAGAAGTGCAACAAAGAATTCAACAAACCCTAATGCAAAGGGGATTTACGTTTGATATCATTTCAGAGGCGATTCTCACGTTTTGGGAGAACGAGGATGAGGACGTTGAACTTTCGGCTTGTTTGACACAGGCGGAAAAATTAAATCGGAAGTTCAGTGGATATGCCCCATATGAGCGGAAACAGCGGATGAAGATGCAGCTTCGACGCAAAGGTTTTCCATATGAGGTGATTGATCGGGCTTTAGATCGACTCGCTGAACAAGAGTCATAACGGGAGATTCATTTACGGTAGGGGAAAAATCTGAAAAGGTGGGTCTACATTGACGATTTTTGAATGGATTACAGCACTCATGCCGATTGTGGCAGTGCTCGTATTATTGGTCATTATGCGTTTACCGGCGTCGGTCGCGATGCCGCTCTCGCTCGTATTGACGGCAGGACTGGCGTTCTTCGTCTGGCAACTCGATGCGACACGGATTATGGCGGCGACGTTACAAGGACTCGTGATCGCCGTCACGACGGTCTGGATTGTGTACGGTGCGATTGGGATGATGAATACGATGAAAGAGGGCGGCGGTATGAACGCGATTCGCTCTGGATTCGTTAACATCACACCGGATCCCCGGATTCAAGTGCTCATCGTCGGCTGGTTGTTCGTCTCATTCATCGAAGGTGCTTCGGGCTTCGGGACACCAGCTACGGTTGCGGCGCCCCTTTTGATCGCCCTCGGCTTCCCGCCGATTGCAGCGGTCGTCATCGCTTTATCGGCCGACGTCTCGGCGGTCACGTTCGGTGCGGTCGGCACACCAGCTTTAATCGGAATTGGGAACGGGCTGTCGCTTGACGTCAATCAACCGGAAACGATCGAGTTTTTGACAAGCGTCGTCTTACAGACGGTACTCATCGACATGTTCGTCGGTTTGTTGATTCCGTTTATCTTGATTTTGATGCTGACCCGATTCTTCAGCAAAGAGAAGTCAATCAAGCCGGCGCTCGAAGTGTTCCCGATTGCCATTATCGCGGCACTCGTTTACAGTATCCCGGCCTACATTTGGACACTCATCCTCGGATTTGAATTCGGGGGCATGCTCGGCGGGTTGACGGGTCTCGTCATCCTCGTCGCAATGGCACGCAAAGGGATCCTCATGCCAAAACGGGTGTGGACGTTCGACGGTTATGCCGATGAGATCGAGCAGCCGCTTGAGAAGCCGTCTGTCGGTAAAGGCAAACGTGAACTTCCGCAGTGGAAGGCGTGGGCACCATATTTGATTTTGACGATTTTCCTCGTGTTGACACGGACTGTGCCATTCTTGAATGAATTGGCACGTAGCGTCCGCATTGACTTGCCAAACATCATCGGGGTCGAAGGAATCTCGACGTCGTGGGAACCGTTCTATTCGCCAGGGTTCATGTTCATCTTGACGATGATTGCGACATTCTTCCTCCACAACATGAGCTGGTCACAAGTGACTTCGGTGTTTAAAGCGACGACGCTCGGTGTCGTCGGGACGGCCATCACGCTCGCTGCGTCAGTGCCGATGGTTCGAATCTTCATTCACTCAGAAAATGGTGGAGCTGGCCTGGCTTCGATGCCGGTCGAACTCGCCACGGCTGCAGCCGATACGTTCGGCGGTGTCTGGCCGCTCGTCGCACCATGGATTGGGGCGCTCGGCGCCTTCGTTTCCGGATCGGCCACGTTCTCAAACATGATGTTCTCAAGTTTGACGACGAATGTTGCCGAATCCGTTGGTTTGAACGAGACGCTCGCGTTATCGATGCAGATGGCAGGAGCCAACGCCGGTAACATGATTTGTGTGTTGAACGTCGTCGCGGTCGCCTCGGTCGCAGGTCTTCTTGGGAAAGAAGGAACGATCATTCGCTATACGCTCATGCCGATGATTTACTACGTGACGGCGACTGGCCTTGTTGGCTTGATGCTCGCCACCTTCTTCTTGTAAAAAAGTTACAAATTATTTACGACAATAATATTGACAATTTTCTGAACAGTCTGCTAAGGTTTTAGTAGATTTTCAAACTATGAACAGAGAGGAGCCAGCATGATGAAGTACATTCCAACACTACAACGCACACACACAACATCATATGGCTACTCGTATTTGACTGCGTAATTTGGCAGCTGGATAGGGGTAGTGTCCTTTCCCTGACCATGCAAAAGACTGAAGACTCAGAAGCGTACTTCATCCGATTGGTTGCACAATCAGGTGACGTGCGCTTTTTTTGCGTGCGCGGAAAGGACGGAAGGGGGAATCAGTCATGAAACTGATTAAACAACTAGATTGGTTTATTAAAAGACAGAAGCGGACGTATATCGTCGCCATCATCCTGCTCATCATCACCGGAGTCGTCGATATGCTGCCGCCATGGATTATCGGACAGGCGATCGATGCCATCCGCGAAGGGAGCTTGACGACGGAACGTCTCGTCATGATCGTCGGATCATTGCTCAGTATCATGGTTTTATCATACGTCCTTTCATATCTATGGATCGCCCGTCTGTTTGGGACGGCGTTCCTGCTCGAGAAAAAATTGCGGGCCCGTTTCTTCGGCCACTTGCTCCGGCAGACACCGCGCTTCTATCAACAGCACCGCACCGGGGATTTGATGGCGCTCGCGACGAACGATTTGAAGGCGGTGGAACGGACGGCCGGGTTCGGCGTCATGACGCTCGTCGACTCGTTCAATATGACGCTCATCGCCCTCACAATCATGGGCGTGTTCATCGATTGGAAGTTGACGCTCGCCGCACTCTTGCCGATGCCGCTTCTCGCCTGGTCGATGAATAAGCTCGGACGCCAAATCCATGCTCGCTTCACAGCGGCACAGGACGCGTTCGGCGTGATGAACGACCAAGTCGTCGAATCGATTTCAGGCCTTCGGGTCGTCCGTTCGTTCGTCCAAGAAGAGGCGGACACGAAGAAATTCGACACGATCACCGACGACGTGATGGCGAAAAACATGCACGTCGCGAAAATCGACGTCTTGTTCGAACCGGTCATTAAACTGCTCGTCGGCTTGAGCTATTTGATCGGTTTGTCGTTCGGAACGTATCTCGTGTTCACGAACGACATCACACTCGGACAGCTCGTCTCGTTCAACATCTATCTCGGGATGCTCATTTGGCCGATGTACGCGTTCGGGGAACTGATCAACGTCGTGCAACGGGGGACGGCCAGCCTTGAACGAATCGAGGCGACGATGAACGAGACACCGGACGTCGTCTCGACCGGCACGGTCGAAGTCGGCGTCCCGGAGAAAATCACGTTCAAATCACTATCGTTCCAATATCCAGGATCGACCCGAGCCTCGCTTGAAGACATCGTCTTGCACGTGTCGCGTGGCGAGACGATTGGCATCGTCGGACCGACCGGGGCCGGGAAGACGACGCTATTGCGTCAAATGCTCCGCGAGTATCCAATCGATGACTCGCTACTCGTCAACGGGGTCCCGATTCACGACATCAAACTCGATACTGTGCGCGGTTGGAGCGGTTACGTCTCGCAAGAACATTTGCTGTTCTCGAAAACGGTCCGTGACAATATCTTGTTCGGCTCAAACGATGCGACGGAACAAGACCTTGAAACGGCGATTCGACTTGCGGCGTTCGATACCGATATCGAGCATTTAGAGAACGGTCTCGACACGGTCGTCGGGGAACAAGGGGTCATGCTCTCGGGTGGCCAGAAACAACGGCTCTCGATTGCCCGCGCTCTCTTGAAAGACCCAGAGATCCTCTTGCTCGACGATTCGCTTTCAGCGGTCGACGCCAAGACGGAAGCACGCATCATCGATTCGGTCCGGACGAGCCGGGCCGAACAGACGACGTTCATCGTCGCGCACCGCCTGTCCGCTGTCGCCCATGCCGACCAGATTCTTGTGCTGCAAGACGGTCGCGTCACAGAGCGGGGCACACATGACCAACTGATGGAACGACGCGGTTGGTATTATGAACAATACGTTCGACAAGGAGAGTCGGAGTAATCCGGGAAAGGGGGAATCTCTCATGATCGATCAATACGAATTAGATCCAGTCCGCAGGAAAAAAACGATCCGTTCACTCGTCGGCTATGCCAAACAAGTGAGACGCTCGATTTTCCTCGGTTTGACCTTACTATTTTTAGCGGTCGGCGCCGAACTAGCCGGACCGTATATCGCCAAAATTATCATCGACGACCATATCGTCGCCATCGAGCGCGATTGGGTTCAAGTCGAGTCAGGCGGGAGTGTCGACTTTGACGGCAACTCCTATGAAAAAGAGACACGGCTCGACGGAGAGACCGTCGTCCGACCTGTCTCGATCGTTCAGACGACGGACGGATACTATCTCGTCCCAGACGCTGTCATGAGTGGTGGGGTACGTGAAGTCGAAGACGGCGTCCTCACCATCACACGGAGCGAGGAATCAGCGACGTACGACAATATCGTGCCGCTCTCCTCGACCGATGTGTTTCAATTTTATGAGACGGATCTTCAGGCCGTGCTTATGTTATCTGCCTTGTACGTCGTCTTGCTTCTTATCGCGGCCGGTTTGAACTGGGGGCAACAGATGCTCCTCCAGCAATCGGCCCATAAGATTGTCAAGACGATGCGACTCGACGTCATGCGACATTTGCAGACGATTCCGGTCCGCTACTTTGACCAGACACCGATCGGGAAAATCGTCAGCCGCGTCACGAATGACACTGAGACGATTCGCGACCTATATTTAGGCGTGCTCGCACGCGTCTTCCAAAGCGTCGTCATGATGATTGGTGTCCTGATCGCCATGTTCTTCTTGGACGTGCGCCTCGGTCTCGTCTCGCTCATCATCATCCCGGTCGTCATCGTCTGGATTAAGCTGTTCCAACGCCTGTCGACCCGAAACAACTTCCGTGTCCGTGCCCTCGTCGCGGATATGAACGCCCAATTGAATGAGAGCATCCAGACGATGCCGATCATTCAATCGTACGTCAAAGAAGATCTCGTCTATGACGAGTTCAACGA
This sequence comes from Exiguobacterium sp. FD-YE-25-4, assembly GCF_057004685.1. Classification (NCBI taxonomy): domain Bacteria; kingdom Bacillati; phylum Bacillota; class Bacilli; order Caryophanales; genus Exiguobacterium; species Exiguobacterium sp. FD-YE-25-4. Next base: position 706,255 of record NZ_CM168041.1, read on the forward strand.
GAAAAACAGCGACAACTTCCAAACGAGACGGAAACTGCTCAAACTGGATGCGCTCATGTCGCACAACTTGGTCAACTTCTTCCGCAACATGGCGCTCGCCTTACTCATCTGGGTCGTCGGTGCGCAGACGCTTGGAACGGGCAGCGTGCTCACGCTCGGGATTTTATACGCCTATATCGATTACGTGTCACGGATCTTTGAGCCGGTCACACAAATCATGAACCAACTGTCCCCGCTCCAACAAGCGCTCGTCTCGGCAGACCGGATGTTCCAGTTGCTCGACGAGAAAGGGGAAGACGTGTCCACGGAACGGATTGCACGCTTTAAAGGCGAGGTCGCCTTCGAGGACGTGTCGTTCAGCTATGAGGCCGGGAAACCGGTGCTTCAACACATCGATATCCATGCGGAACCGGGTGAGACGGTGGCGCTCGTCGGTCATACGGGCAGCGGCAAGAGTTCGATCATGAACCTGCTCATGCGTTTTTATGACCCGTCAGAAGGAACGCTCAACATTGATGGCATGGACGTGACGAAACTGCCGACGCAAGCCGTCCGCGCCCATCTCGGTATCGTGCTCCAAGACCCGTTCTTGTTCACGGGCTCGATTCGAACGAACGTGACGCTCGGTGACGAGACGATCTCGGACGAGCGGATTTGGCAAGCGTTGACGGCGGTCGGAGCCGAGCGATTCGTCAAACAGTTGCCACACGGAATAGACGAGCCGGTCATCGAACGCGGCGCCTCGCTCTCGAGCGGAGAGCGCCAGTTGATCAGTTTCGCCCGTGCCCTCGTCTTCGACCCAGCCATCCTTGTCTTAGATGAGGCGACGGCAAGTGTCGATTCGGAGACAGAAGCGCTCATCCAAGACGCGCTCAAGACGCTCACATACGGGCGGACGACGTTCGTCATCGCGCACCGTCTCTCGACGATACGGGAAGCAGACCAAATCCTCGTCCTCGATCACGGTCACATCATCGAGCGAGGCAACCATCAATCACTCATCGCTGATGGCGGGGTCTACGCCCGGATGCATGAGTTGCAAAGTAAACAACAAGCCATCAGTTGAGGAGGTCTTATGGAAATTATCGGAAAGCATAACCGGGCCAAAGTGTTCAATGAACGGATTGACGATACGACGCGGGCCCAAATCCAAACGCTCGTCGACCAACCGTTCACGCGAGGCGCCTCGATTCGAATCATGCCGGACATGCATGCCGGCAAAGGATCGGTCGTCGGGACGACGATGACGATTCACGACAAGGTCGTGCCGAACCTCGTCGGCGTCGACCTTGGGTGTGGCATGCTCTGTACGGAAATCAAGGTAAAGCGCATCGACTTTCAACGGCTCGACGACGTCATCCGCCAATATGTACCGAGCGGGATGAACATCCGGGATACAGCACACCCGTACGCGTCTGAGCTCCCACTCGAGGATGTGCGGGCGCCTTATAAGCTCGACCGGGCCCTCCGCTCGGTCGGCACGCTCGGCTCGGGCAATCATTTCATCGAAGTGAACCGGGACGAAGCCGGACGCACGTTTCTCGTCATCCACTCCGGCTCACGCCACCTCGGTGTCCAAATCGCTGACCATTATCAACAGTTGGCGGTCGAGCACATGATGAAGACGGTCGACATTCGAGACGAGATTGAACGGATGAAGGCGACGGGACGGCAGCAGGACATCTCGGTCTATCTCGAGACGGAGCGCGAGGCACGGAATCGTTTCCGCGACCTCGCCTACGTCGAAGGGGAAGCGATGGAAGATTACATGCACGACGTGCGCATCGCACAGCAATATGCGGCCGCCAACCGTCTCGCCATGACCGACGTTATCGTTGAGGCGATGAACTGGAACGTCGTCGACCAATTCGATACGGTCCACAATTATATCGATCACGACGCGATGATGCTTCGGAAAGGGGCCATCTCGGCGCGGAACGGGGAGCGGGTCATCATCCCGATGAACATGCGCGACGGCTCGCTCATCTGTACCGGGAAAGGCAACCCGGATTGGAACTACTCGGGTCCACATGGCGCCGGTCGGGTCATGTCACGCTCGGCAGCGCGGAAACGGGTTGACTTCAAAGAGTTCAAACGATCAATGGAAGGGGTTTGGTCGAGCTCGGTCCGGCCGTCGACGATTGACGAATCACCGTTCGTCTATAAGTCGATGAAAGAGATTGTCCGCTATATCGAACCGGCCGTCACGATTGATCAAGTCATCAAACCACTGTATAACTTCAAGGCGAACTGAAAGGGCGAATTCAGTTTCGCCTTTTTCTTTTCCGCGAAAAATCTGATACGCTACAAGAGAGGTGAGCGAAATGGAAAAACGATTGAGTGATTTATCAAAATATGAACTCGAACAAGAGATTCGGGCGCTCCATGAACGGAAGCGGAAAGCCGAGCAGATGGGCATGGTCAGTGAGATTGAGGTCGTCTTGCGACGAATTGCGATTGCCGAGAGCTACTTGATCGACCCGAACTCGTTCAAGCCGGGAGCGACGTATATCGTCAACTATAATGACCGTCCATTCCGATTGAAGTTTGTGAACGGCGTCATGGGTTGGGGGACATTCGAAGGCGAGACGGCTGACCATGCGATTCCGCTCTCGGAGCTGTCGGAGGTGAACGCATGAACCGGACCGAACAATACGAGCGCTTGGCACACATCTTGAAACAGAAAAATGATGTCTTAAGCGACGTGGAGGCGTTGACGTGGGTCGAAGTGCTGTGGGAGGACTTTGAGACGACACTCGCCCGGGCCGGAGAACCATATCCGGGAGAAGCAAAATCGTTCCAGTATGTCGTGCAACAGATTGATGCGTACGGACCGCAACTCCACTTGTTTCAAACGAAAAATGAGAAGTTCAAGCACTTGATGTCAAAGCGCGACCTTCATTGAAAAATCACGCCATAATTGGCGTGATTTTTTGCTTGCAAACAACTCACAATCCGTTATAATAAAGGTCGCTATTAGTTCGTTTCATAGTTAAGTATTTATAAACTTTCTTTAGTTGGAATCATCTTTCACTAAACTTGAGACGAGGCCGAAAGGAGGGAATGTGACTTGGACGTCGGTCAAAAAATCAAACGGCTCCGCGTCAAGAAGGGCTTGACGCAAGAAGAGCTGGCCGAACGCACGGATTTGAGTAAAGGGTATATCTCTCAAATCGAGCGTGATTTGAGTTCACCTTCGCTTGAGACATTATTCGACTTGTTAGAAGTACTAGGTTGCTCACCGAAAGAATTTTTCGATGAAGAGATCTTTCAAAAGGTAAGTTATAGCGAAGACGACCGGACCGTGTATGTGGATGAGGAACGAAAATACCGGACCGAATGGCTCATCCCGGAATCGAACGAAAAAGAGATGGAACCGATTTTGCTGACCTTCTCCAAACATGGGGAATTCAAGCGCTATGAGCCTTCCCGTTCTGAGACGTTCGTCTACGTCCTGTCAGGGCGGGTCGCCTTGAAGCTCGGCCATCACACGTATTTCGCCAAAGCGGGAGAAACATTATATTACGTCGCTTCGGATTCACATCAGCTCGTCAACGACTGTGATGGCGAGAGTGAATGTTTGATCGTCGCGACCCATTCATATTTATAAGGGAGGAACCGAAATGAACCCAGAAACGATTATCCGCTTTGACAACGTGTCGAAGCGTTACGATGACACCGTCGTCTTGGAAAACATTAGCTTTGAGATTGAACGAGGGAAATTCTATACGTTGCTCGGACCGTCTGGATGTGGGAAGACGACGATTTTGCGTCTGATCGCAGGTTTCACGGATGCGACAGAAGGCGACATCCAGTTCAACGGGAAGCGCATTAACGACGTCCCAGCGAACAAACGTCAAGTGAACACTGTGTTTCAAGACTATGCGCTCTTCCCGCACTTGAACGTGTTCGAGAATGTCGCATTCGGTCTGCGCATCAAAAAGATGAAAGAAGCGGACGTGAAGACGAAAGTCGAACAAGCGCTCAAATTCGTCAACCTGAAAGGGTACGAGTCACGTGAAATCGATGAGATGTCAGGCGGGCAACGCCAGCGTGTCGCCATCGCCCGTGCCATCGTCAACGAACCGGAAGTCATTTTGCTCGATGAGCCGCTCTCGGCGCTCGATTTGAAGCTCCGGACGGAGATGCAATATGAGCTTCGTGAATTGCAACAGCGTCTCGGCATCACGTTCATCTTTGTCACGCACGACCAAGAAGAAGCGCTCGCCATGTCGGATGAGATTTTCGTCATGAATAACGGGAAGATCGTCCAAAGCGGGACACCGACCGACATTTACGATGAGCCGATCAACCGTTTCGTCGCCGATTTTATCGGAGAGTCGAATATCGTACCGGGCGTCATGCCAGAAGATAACATTGTCACGTTCGCCGGGAAGACGTTCGATTGTGTCGACCAAGGGTTTGATCGCAATGAAAAAGTCGAAGTCATCATCCGTCCGGAAGATTTGGAGATGACGTCGGTCGACTCGGCGAAACTCGTCGTCGATGTCGACTCGCAACTGTTCCGCGGCGTCCACTATGAGATTTGCTGCTATGACCAAGAAGGGAACGAATGGCTCGTCCATTCAACGAAAAAATCGGTCGTCGGCTCAAAAATCGGCCTCACGTTCGATGACGAGGCGATTCACGTCATGCGCTTAGGGGAGACGGAGGAAGAGTTCGACCGTCGTCTCGAGTCCTATGAGGAGGTCGCTCATGAATCAAACTAGTCAAACCGCGAAGACGGTCTATTTGACGACCTATTGGTTATGGATCGCGCTGTTCGTCATCGCGCCGCTCCTGCTCGTCGTCTATTACTCGTTTTTTGATATCGAAGGGAACTTGAGTTTAGAGAACTATCAGATGTTCTTCACGTCGACATATTTGACGATGACGTTGTCTTCCTTCTGGTATGCGTTCTTGATCACGTTCTTCTCGCTCTTGATCGGGTATCCGACCGCCTATTTATTGACGAAGACAAAGCATAAGCAACTTTGGCTTTTGCTCATCATTTTGCCATCATGGATCAACTTATTGCTTAAAGCCTATGCATTCCTCGGAATTTTCGGGACGTATGGCATCACGAACCAATTTTTAGAGGCGATTGGCATCGGGACACAACAGATTTTGTTCACGGACTTTAGTTTCGTATTCGTGTCGGTCTATATCTTCATCCCGTTCATGATCTTGCCGATTTATAACGCCATTGAAAAGCTCCCGCCGTCGCTCGTCTATGCGTCGCGTGACCTCGGGGCCTCGAACTGGACGACATTCCGCCGGGTCATCTTCCCGCTCACGCTCGACGGCGTGAAGTCAGGGATTCAAATCGTCTTTATCCCGGCATTGTCACTGTTCATGATCACCCGACTCATCGCCGGAAACCGAGTCATCACGCTCGGGACGGCGATTGAACAACAATTCCTCGTCACGCAAAACTGGGGCATGGGCTCGACGATTGCCGTGTTCTTGATTTTGGCGATGGTCCTCGTCATGGTCATCACGCGTGACTGGGGCGCGAAAGGAGCGGTGCGTCGATGAAACCGAAAAAATTTAAATTAGCCAACCTCTATTTGATGGCGGTGTTCTTCATCCTCTACGCACCAATCATCTACTTGGTCGTCTACTCGTTCAACAGTGGCGGGACGATGAGTAACTTTGAAGGCTTCACGCTCGACTGGTACAAGTCGCTCTTTACCGACACCCGCCTGCTCGTCATCGTCTTGAACACGATCGTCATCGCTCTGCTGTCGGCGACGATCTCGACCGTGCTCGGCGTCATCGGCGCGCTCGCCATCTATACGGCGCGGCAACGCTTCACGAAGACGTCGCTCTTGTCGCTCAACAACGTGTTGATCGTCAGTCCGGACGTCATCATCGGGGCGTCGTTCCTCATCCTGTTCACGATGCTCGGGATTCAGCTCGGTTTCTACTCGGTGCTATTGGCGCATATCGCCTTCTCGGTGCCGATCGTCGTCATCTTGGTCTTGCCGAAGCTGCAAGAGATGAGCCCGACGCTCATCGATGCGTCGCGTGACCTCGGCGCGAGCACGTGGGACGTGTTGACGAAAGTCATCTTGCCGTATATCACACCGGGCATCTTCGCCGGGTTCTTCACGGCGCTCACGTATTCGCTCGATGACTTTGCCGTCACATTCTTCGTGACCGGCAACGGCTTTACGACACTTGCCGTCGAAGTCTACTCACGGGCTCGCCAAGGCATCTCGCTCGAAATTAACGCTTTGTCAGCCATCTTGTTCTTGTTCACACTCATTCTCGTCCTTGGGTATTATGTACTTGCCCAACGCGGTGGTAAAGCGAAGGAGGTAAGACGATGAAAAAATTGGTCATCATGTTGACGGTGCCGGTCCTCGTCAGTGCCGCTCTTTTGCTCTGGGTGTATCAAATCAATATGGCGCAAGGGTTTGGCGGCGATAACACGCTTGTCGTCTACAACTGGGGCGATTACATCGATGAAGACTTGATTGGCGAGTTCGAGGAAGAGACGGGCTTGAAAGTCATCTATCAGACGTTCGATTCGAACGAGGCGATGCTCACGAAAATCGAGCAAGGCGGTACGGCGTTCGACATTGCGGTCCCGTCGGATTACGCCATCAGTAAAATGATCGAAGAGGACCTGCTCTTGCCGATCGATTATGACAAGCTCGAGAACTTCGATAACATTGACCCACGTTTCCTCGACAAGTCGTTCGATCCGGGTAACACGTACTCGGTCCCTTACTTCTGGGGAACGGTCGGTATCGTGTACAACCCTGAGCTCGTCGACGGTGAGATTACGTCATGGAACGACCTATGGGACATGCCGCTCGAGAATGACATCTTGCTCGCAGACGGGACTCGTGAGGTGATGGGCTTCGGTCTGAACTCGCTCGGTTACTCGCTCAACACGACGGACAAAGACGAGTTGCTCGAGGCGGAGAAAAAGCTCGAGACGCTCTGGCCGAACATCAAAGCGATCGTCGGCGATGAAATCAAGATGCTCATGGCCAATCGCGAAGCGGCCGCGGCCGTCGTCTGGTCTGGAGATGCTTCCGAGATTATGTACGAGAACGAAGAGTTGACGTACGTGATCCCGGAAGAAGGGACGAATCTCTGGTTCGACAACCTCGTCATCCCGAACACATCGAAAAACGTCGAAGGCGCGCACCAGTTCATCGACTTCATGCTCGACGCGGAAATCGCGGCCCGCAATACCGACTATGTCGGCTATTCGACACCGAACGAAGCGGCACTTGAATTCTTAGATGAAGAAGTGACGTCAGACGAACGTTTTTATCCGTCAAAAGACGTGACAGATGAGCTCGAAGTGTATGAGAACTTAGGCAAGCGCATGAACGCGTACTACAACGAACTCTACTTGCGCTTTAAAATGCAAAGTAAATAAAAGGAGTCCCGCTCACCGTGAGCGGGACTTTTTTGGATGGGGCGGGGAATCACGTCACCCGTTGCTTGGCAGCGATATGGGCCTCCCTGACGGCTTCGTCCGCAGATGCGAATTGGAGCAGCTGCTCGTAGATGGCCGTCTGTTCCGCCAACGTCAACCGGGCCTCGCCTGGCAAGGCAATCTGCTGTTTCCATGTCTTCCGGTTCAATACGGGAACGTCCGCCACGTCGATGCGCTTCAAGGTCGACCGGTCGCTGAAGACGATCCAAGAGTGGAGCAGACTCCGCTCCACAGCAAGCGTTTGTTCCATCGCTTTCATATGCAACTCGTTTTGTTTAATCGGATTGAAAAAGCGGAACTTCTTTCGATTCGGCATCGACTGCGTCCAGTGCCGTTCTTGTTCATGTCCAAAAATCCAGCCGCTATAATTTTTTGACTCAATCACGTGGACACCACTCTAGTTGATGAACACCACATCGATTTCAGTCGTACGCTCTCGATTCTTTGGGTGAGGCAAATATAGATTCGTCAAGATGAAGGGATTCGGGACGCGCTCCTCGATGGCGGCGACACATAAATACTCGCCGTATAAGCCGGTGTCTTGAACGACTTTGAAATAGCTGTGTCCGGTCTGGGCGTAATAGCGGCTCCGTTTATAGCGCTTGACCTTCGTATACAACATACCGCTCATCACCAGGAACAAAGGAGCGAATAGACTGACCAATGAAATCAACATTCCGTTGAACGTGCTCGTTAGAAGCTCGGACATAGGCTGCCTCCTTTCGTGTCTCTCTTTACTATATCGAATCGAGCCGATTTTTAGGTTGATTTTTGGGGATAATTGGAAATGTGATTTTAAGAAAAAGATGTCTATTGATTGAAAAAAGACCAGCCATCGAGATGACTGGTCTTCTACATTCAGCTTTGATGCAACTCGGCCCGTTCTTCGTCCGTGAACACACGGGAACGACTTAAAAATCGTTTTCCTTCCACGCCCTCGACCGAGAACATGCCGCCCCGGCCCTCGACGACGTCGATGATGAGCTGGGTGTGTTTCCAATAATCGTATTGCTTCTCGTGCATATAGAACGGACACCCACCAATCTCACCGAGCAGGACGTCATGATCCCCGATCATGAACTCATCTTGGGGGAAACACATCGGGGAGCTCCCGTCACAACAACCGCCCGACTGGTGAAACAAGAGCGGTCCATGTTTTCGTTTCAGCTGTTCGAGGAGCGCAAGCGTGGCGGGGGTGGCCTCGACGCGATTCACCATCTCAGAAGAACCCGAGTTTTTGTTCGCTATAGCTGACGAGCATGTTTTTCGTCCGTTGATAATGGTTGAGCATCATCTTATGGTTCTCGCGGCCAATCCCAGACATCTTGTATCCGCCGAACGCGGCATGGGCCGGATATTGGTGATAGCAGTTGATCCAGACGCGACCCGCTTGAATCTCGCGACCGAACCGGTAAGCCCGATTCATGTCACGGGTCCAAACGCCGGCGCCGAGTCCATATAACGTGTCATTCGCGATGGCGAGCGCCTCGGCATCGTCCTTGAACGTCGTCACCGACAAGACCGGTCCGAAAATCTCTTCTTGGAAGATACGCATCTTGTTATGGCCTTTGAAGATGGTCGGCTGCACGTAATAACCGTCAGCGAGTTCGCCGTCCATCATGTTGCGCTCGCCGCCGATGAGGCATTCCGCGCCCTCCGACTTTCCGATCTCCAAGTACGACAAGATTTTTTCCATCTGCTCATTTGATGCTTGGGCACCCATCATGACGTCAGGGTCGAGCGGATTTCCGAGTTTGATCGCTTTGACCCGTTCGAGGACGCGTTCCATGACTGGCTCATAAATCGACTCGTGGATGAGCGCGCGTGATGGGCACGTGCATACCTCGCCTTGGTTCAAGGCGAACATGACGAGTCCTTCGATCGACTTGTCAAAGAAATCATCATCGGCGTCCATGATGTCGGCAAAGAAAATGTTCGGCGATTTGCCGCCGAGTTCGAGCGTGACCGGGATGATGTTTTGTGAGGCATACTGCATGATGAGTCGACCTGTCGTCGTCTCACCCGTGAACGCGACCTTATCGACGCGGTCGCTCGACGCGAGCGGTTTGCCGGCCTCGAGTCCGAACCCGTTGACGATATTCAACACGCCTGGCGGGAGCAAGTCTTCAATCAATTCCATGAGCACCATGATGGAAGCAGGCGTCTGTTCAGCTGGTTTCAACACGATACAGTTTCCGGCAGCAAGAGCCGGCGCGACTTTCCAGACCGCCATCAAAATCGGGAAGTTCCATGGGATGATTTGGGCGACGACACCGAGCGGTTCATTGAAATGATAAGCGACCGTGTCGTTGTCGAGTTCACTGATGCCGCCTTCCTGTGACCGGATGACGCCCGCAAAATAGCGGAAGTGATCGATGGCGAGCGGAAGGTCGGCGTTGAGCGTCTCACGGACGGCTTTCCCGTTCTCCCACGTCTCAGCGTAGGCGAGCATTTCGAGGTTCGCTTCCATACGATCGGCGATTTTATTTAAAATGACAGAGCGTTCGGTGACCGACGTTTTGCCCCAGGCGTCTTTGGCGGCATGGGCAGAATCCAAGGCGAGCTCGATATCTTCTTTCGTTGAGCGGGCGACTTCGCATAAAACTTTACCATTTACCGGAGAGGTGTTCTCAAAATATTCTCCCCCTGCAGGCGCGGTCCACTTTCCGTTGATGTAGTTTTCATAGCGGTCTTTAAAGTGAACTTTCGTGCCTGTCGAGTTTGGGACTTCATAAATCATGGTCGTTCCTCCCTTTTCCGTAAAGTGTAGGGACCTTATGTATGCGCTTACATTTTACTGTAAGTCAACAGCTCCCTTTTTTCATCGTAACGGGTTGGTGTGATAAAAGTCAAAATTTTTCGACAATAATTTGTCACATTTAAACGGAAATGTTTTGAAGTCAAGATTTGTGGTAAACATCATATTAGCATCAATTTTAAATCGAAGGAGTGGACGTAATAATGGCAAAAACATATCAAGTCGACCCGGCACACAGTTCGATTACATTTACGGTCAAGCATATGATGATCTCGAAAGTAAAAGGGGAGTTCAAAGACTTTCACGTCGAAGCGAACGGACAACCGGACGATCTCGCGAACGCCCGCGTGAACGTGACGATCAAGGCGGCATCGATCGATACGAATAACAGCGATCGCGACAACCATTTACGGTCCGGAGACTTCTTCGATGTGGAGCAACACGAGGACATCGTGTTCGAGTCGACATCGTTCCGCTCAAAAGGCGGCGGTGAATTCGAACTGACCGAGAATTTGACAATTCGCGGGACGACCCGGGAAGAGACGTTCGAAGTCGAATATGAGGGAAGTGCAAAAGATCCATGGGGCAACATGAAGCACGCCTTCACCGGTGACGGGTCAATCAACCGGGAAGATTACGGATTGACGTGGAACCAGGCGCTTGAAGCGGGCGGCGTCCTCGTCGATAAAAAAGTGAAGTTTGACTTTGAGCTCCAGTTCACGGAGTCGGAGGCATAAAAAAAAAGTCGCTCTCGCGAGCGACTTTTTACTGTTCGTAGGCCAATTTCTTTTGTAAGCTCTCTTCGCTGAACACCCAACCGGTGAACGAAGACAACACTTCGTTTGACACTTCATCGACGATGACGACGGCGACGAACGGATAAATGTCTTTCGAAAAGTAGCGCAAGTTCGTGAAGCGATATTCAATCATGCCATTGTGGCGTGTGACCGTATACGTGTGAATCTTCGAAAACTCAAGGAACGATTGAAGATCCGCATTTTTACGGGCCTCCACGAAGTGAAGGTCGTCTTCCCCAGGCATCGGCTTGTCACGGAAACGACCACATTCGATGACCGTTCCTTTTTTCACTTTGACTGCTCCTAAACCGTTGCGGAATCGAACGGCGACGTGCCAGTCATCCCAGCCGATCCCCGGCGAGATGAACAGTTCGTGGGCGCCGGCGAAGTGACGGGCGACCGTGGCGAGGGCGCGATTACGCAATTTGAACTGGATGGCGTAATAGCTGATGACGAGCGCAATGAGCAGTGCAAAAATCGGGACAGTCGCCCCTGTGATAAGCCATAATACATATGCGCCGTAATAGGCAGAGAACAAATACGGATCGAACGTCCCGATGACGCCCCAGCCAATCCATTTCTTCGAAAATGGTTGGAGGGCTTGCGTCCCGTAGGCGTTGAACAAGTCGACCGTGACGTGCAACAGCACGGCGATTTGTGCCATGACCCATAATGAGGCAGGGTTGACGCCAAGCGCGAGTCCGATGACAGCGCTGACGATGATCGGCCAGGCGAGGAGTGCGGTGATTCCGTGTGAACGACCGCGGTGCTGGCGTAAATACGTGCTATTTCCTTTTAGTTTGAAGACCGTGTCAAAGTCCGGAGCATGCGAGCCGACGAGAGCCGTCGCTGTCATGGCTAGAAACATTTGTGCGTCGCCTGACACCTCTGGGCTGAGGGTCGCGATTGCACTTAAACCAAGTCCCATCCCAATGTGAGTAGCAGTATCCAATGTGCTTCAGCACCTCCATAAGTAGAAAAAACGGCGTTATTTGATCCATTTCATCATACAATATTTTTAAAACGAGGGGAAACGAAATGCTCGATGTTGATAAATTGTTCACAAATTATAATATTCAAGAATTTAACACAAATTTAGTGACGTGGTTCAATCGCGAAAAGCGAGATTTGCCGTGGCGTCACGGGAAAAATCCGTATCGCGTCTGGGTGAGTGAGGTCATGCTCCAACAGACGCGCGTCGATACCGTCATCCCATACTATAACCGTTTCATGGAGCGCTTCCCGACGATTGAGGCATTGGCAGCGGCCGAACCCGATGAGGTCGTCAAATATTGGGAAGGACTCGGTTATTACTCACGGGTCCGAAACCTTCATCAAGCCGTCCGGGAAGTCGTTGCCGTGTACGATGGCATCGTCCCCGAGGAAAAAGAGCGGTTCGAAAAACTAAAAGGCGTCGGGCCGTATACGACCGGGGCCGTGCTCTCGATTGCCTACAATCAGCCGGAACCGGCCGTCGATGGCAACGTCATGCGCGTCATGTCCCGACAATTCGGGATTTATGACGACATCGCCATCCCAAAAACGCGGAAATTGTTTGAGCAAGTCGTGCGTCGACTGATGGACCCGGCGCATGCCTCGGACTTTAACGAAGGCATCATGGAACTCGGGGCGACGGTATGTACGCCGAAAAACCCGATGTGTTCGCTTTGTCCCGTTCAAGACGATTGTTATGCTTATACCCATAACGTTCAAGATGAACTCCCGGTCAAGACGAAAAAAGGGGCGGCTCGGATTGAGATGTATGATGCGCTTTATTGTCGACAAGAGGGCCGCACGGCCTATATGAAGCGACCGGAAACAGGTCTTCTCGCTGGAATGTGGCAATATCCGCTTACAGACCGGGGAACGGGGGAACAGTTAAACGGAACCTATGTTGGACAAGTGAAACATGTGTTTTCCCACATCGTCTGGTACATCGACTTATACGAAGTCGAGACGTTACCGGCAGGGGAATGGACTTGGCTCGACGAAGAGGCACGGGACGTGGTGACCGTATCGGTCGCCCAACAAAAATTAGAGCAGATGGCAGGTGCAAAAGATGAGACAGTTTGACGTACGAACGCCATATGACACATCCGTTGACACGCTTTGGACGCTGCTCCAAGATGCTTCGCTCTTATCAACACTGACATCGTTCCCGAAAGTGACGCTCCTTGGGGATGGGGCGTCGGTCGAGGGGAATCTCGTTCAATTGCGGGTTGGTGTCGGTCCAGTTTCATTACCGTGGAACAGTGCCATCACATTGACCGGGAATTACGCTTTTTGTGACCAAGGTGTGAAGTTGCCGTTTCCGTTCCGTCGCTTCAGCCATGTCCATCGGGTCGAACAAGTCGGAGGACAGGCTGTCATGGTCGATGAGGTCACATTCGATAGTTACGTACCGACCGTCCTTGTCGAATACTTCGTGCTTCGACCGATGTTCAAAGCGCGAGCCAAAGCATTCCAAAAAACACTAAATTCGTGAAAATAAGAGATTTCCTTTTTCATTGGTTCTGAAAGTCGCTATAATTAAATATGAGAATTGTATAGCATCATAGCGGAAAGGAGGAGCTTATGAGCTTATTTCCCAAAGCAGGTAGCAAGATCGAGATACAGAGCTACAAGCACAACGGAACTTTGCATCGCGTTTGGGAAGAAACGCTCGTCCTTCAGTCGTCAAAAACGGATATGATCGGATTCAATGACCGCATCATGGTCAGTGAGTCAGACGGCCGGCAATGGAGAACTCGTGAGCCGGCAATTTGCTACTTTTCATCTGAGTTTTGGTTCAATGTCATCTGCATGATTCGCGAAGATGGGATTTACTATTACTGTAATCTAGGTTCGCCGACAACGTTCGATGGGGCAGAACGTGCCATCAAGTACATCGACTACGATTTGGACATCAAGGTGTTCCCGGATATGTCGTACACGATTTTAGATGAGGATGAATATGAGCGGCATCGTCGCGAGATGAATTATCCGAAAGCGATTGATCGAATCTTGAAACAGAACGTTCAAGAACTTATTAACTGGATTCGAGGACGGAAAGGGCCGTTCAACCCAACATTCGTCGATGAATGGTATCGCGAATACGAAGCACGTTACCGGAGATGATTGCTCATCTCCGCTTTTTTCTTGAAGGAGGAACTAATGGGTAGTATTAAACGTTATTTAAAGTTCGTTAAACCGTATAAAAAACAAATCGCGCTGACCATCTTCGTCGGGATTTTGAAATTCTCCATCCCGCTCGGGTTGCCGCTCCTTTATAGATATGTCATCGATAACTATTTGACGGAAGATGCTCCGGCTGCCGACTACACGGAGCTCGTCTGGCTGTTCAGCATCGTCTTCTTCGTCTTCCTCGTCTTGAAGCCACCGATTGAATACTTACGCCAATATTTGGCGCAATGGGCGGCGACGCGGATTTTGTTCGACGTCCGGAACCGATTGTTCGACCACGTCCAAAAGTTGTCGCTCCGCTACTATTCGAACAATAAGACGGGACAAATCATCTCGCGCATCATCAACGATGTCGAGCAGACGAAAGATTTCGTCATCACCGGTCTGATGAACATCTGGCTCGATATGGTCACGATTTTGATTGCCATCGCCATCATGTACACGATTGACCCGCAGCTGACGCTCATCGCCGTCTTGCCGCTCCCGTTCTACGCCATCGCCGTCCGTTACTTCTATGGACGGTTGCGCCGGCTCACACGGGAACGCTCGGCAGCCCTTGCGGACCTTCAAGGTCATTTGACCGAACGCGTCAACGGGATGGCCGTCATCCGCAGCTTCGCGCTCGAACCGTACGAGAACAAAGCGTTCGAAGAACAAAACGGTGGTTTCTTGAAGGCCGCACTCCGCCATACGGGGTGGAACGCGAAGACGTACGTCGTCGTCTCGACGATCACCGATATCGCTCCAATCTTGATTTTCACGACGGCCTCATGGCTCGTCTTGCAAGAGGACGTCTCGCTTGGGACGCTCGTCGCCTTTATCGCCTATATCGATCGTCTCTACGCACCGCTCGGCCGTCTCGTCAACTCGGCGACGACGCTCACCCAATCGGTCGCTTCGATGGACCGTGTGTTTGAATTCCTCGATGAGCCGTACGACATCGAAGAGAAGCATAGCGCCTTCGTACCTGTACAAACGGCTGGCGATATCGAACTCGACCGGGTCAGCTTCGCTTATGAGAAAGACGGAGCCCGGGCTCTCCACGATGTCAGCTTGCACATCCGTTCTGGAGAGCGGGTCGCGTTCGTCGGCATGTCTGGCGGCGGGAAATCGACGCTCGTCAGCCTGATTCCACGGTTTTATGACGTCACGTCAGGCAGCATTAAAATTGACGGTACCGACGTCCGCGATTTTAAACTGCGGGCCCTCCGTGACCAAATCGGGATGGTCATGCAAGACTCGGTCCTCTTCAGTGAATCGGTCGCGATGAATATCCGGATGGGGAATCCGGAAGCGAGTGACGAAGATGTGATCGCCGCCGCGAAAGCTGCCAACGCCCATGAGTTCATCTCAAACTTGCCGGACGGCTACAATACGCCGGTCGGGGAGAAAGGGGTTAAACTGTCAGGTGGGCAAAAGCAACGGCTCGCCATCGCCCGGGTCTTCTTGAAACATCCGCCGATCATCATTCTCGACGAAGCGACGAGTGCGCTTGACCTTGAGAGTGAGGCGATGATTCAGGATTCGCTCGCGCGATTGACGAAAGGCAGAACGACGCTCATCGTCGCGCACCGATTGTCGACCATCACCGACGCCGATAAAATCGTCGTCGTCGATAACGGACAAATTATGGAGACCGGGACGCATGAAGAACTGATGCGTCGCCGCGGCGCCTATTACGATTTGTATATGATTCAAGATTTAGCAGTCGTCGAATGAGACGCGGCCTCGAGGAGACTCGGGGCCTTTTTTTGTTTTCCGTGACAGTGAGACGGGAATGAAGAAACGACATGCCAAAAGGGGGATGAACCAATGATGAACGGGGAAGGATTAATTACGGTAAAACCGCTAAAAGACGCACTCGAGCTGACGTGGTCAGTCGAAGGGACGGTCCGGCTCACGCGGAACGGGAAGTATGTGTATGAAGGAACCGATCAACACTATGTCGATCACGAGACCGGTGTGGGAGAACAAGTCGCTTATCGCATCACGGACGAACAAGGGGAAGTGGCGAAAGTGTATACGGCCGCCGTGGACCCAACTGACGACTTGTACTGGAATCGTCATCTCACGTCGGCAGTCGTCGCCTCGAACGGCACCTATCTCCAATGGGACCCGATTGCTGACGTCGAAACGTATGCGATTTACCGGCAAGGACGACGCATTGCCGAAGTCGTCGGCCATGCTTATTTGGACGAGACGCCGCTCCATGAGCCGACGATGTATGAAGTGCGGGCGCTCCGCTCTGTGAAGCGAGATGAGAAACCGGGGACGAGTCTCATTCACGCCGTCGGCAAAGCGATGTCACTCGCCAAAGAATTGAAGACGGACACGAGACGGGACAAGGAATTGTACGTCATGTATTTTCTCGTCAGTCCGATTCGACCTGATTTGGAGACGGTGGACCAGATTCAGCTTCGCGTCCAGACGTTCATCCGCCCGCCGATGATTAAAAACCCGAACTTGTTGTCGCCTCATCCGTATTTTGAAGGAGACGGTCGCCCTTATAACGTTCATGCGACCGACTACCGGACGCGGACGGAAGTGAAAGCCGAAGGGCTGAGTGATATTCCGATCGTCTCCATCAAAAAAGATGCGAATGTGACGCGTGGCTATACGAAGCATCACCGTTTGACGGGTGAAGATATCGCCTCTGTCGACCAAGTGTATCTTGAAGATGTCGATATCGACCGCGGGCGGGCGGCGTATCGGTTGCAACATTCCGTTGGCAACCCGCTCGTTATCGCGCCGGACATCAAATATACGATCGTCGCGCAATTAAAGGACAATGCTACGTTCAAGCTGTCCGGAAGTCATACGCAATCGCCACATCATGAAGTGTATCTTCAAGTCGGTGATGCCCCATGGACGACGATTCACCGGGCGGACGACCTCGGTGTCAGTTTCATGGGCAATCCGATGCCGGAGTGCCACTGGACGTACTTGACCTGTATGGACTAAAAAAAACCGTCGACTCATCGAGTCGGCGGTTTTGGTTGTTGGTCGAGAAATCGGCTCCGTTCTTCCGGCGTCGGCAGTTTGCACGTCTGTTTTTGTCCGAACCACTGATAACGATGTTTAGCGATCACATCATAGCCGAAATCACGAATCGGTTTTGGGACGAACCTCACAAACCTGAGCCAACGCCACTTCCCATCCAATCCTTCAGCGATGCGGACCGCCGCGTCGGATTTAATGTACGGGACACCATCGCGAATCAACACGATGCTGTCGACCGAGTCGTTGATACGATGACGTTTACGTAAAGCTTGACCGGCCTCGCCTTGAAGCGAGGCGAAATGAAAGTTCCCCGTCGCGTCACGGTTCAAGATGAACTGGACGCTCGCGTCGCAAAAGTTACAGTCTCCATCAAATAATACAATGGCTGGCATACCACTCGCCTCCTTCACTCTTGCCTGTTTCCGTTCCGGTGTCACTTCAAACGTCATGCGGCGAGCTGGCGCACCGATTCCATCCTATATAACGAGACGTAGTAGAGGTAGGCACCGAGCGCTCCGAACAAGAAGATGTAGCCACTCATGAACACGGGTCCGATGAATGCTCCGACGACAATCCCGGCCGCGGCCACGAGTTTGGCCCCGTGGAATGTGAGTCCACCGAAAGCAAGGTACGAGGCGCGACGCTTCGGGTCGAGCAAATCGACTTGTTTCACTTGGCGGATTGGCGAGTACAGCAATTCGCCGACTGTGAAGACAACGGCCAAGACGGCGAGAATCAGGAACGAGTTCATCGACGTGATGGCAGCGTACGCCGTGATGTATAACGACAAGCCGATGAAGAACACGTATTTCTCACGGTACCGTTTCACAAACGCAGTGACGGCGAACGTGATGGCGACGACGAGTAGTGTATTCTCGAGTTGCATGAATGCCATCATTCGGACACCATCGAACGGAACACCGACGATCGAGCGCTGTTGAAACGATTCCGCCAAATGAACACCGATATAGTTCGCCATATGGAACTCGGTCGAGAAGACGAGCATGCTGCCGAGCACGAACAACATCCAGCGTCGGTCATTGAGGGCGATCCGGTAGTTTTGAATCACGCCGACAATCGGATTGGCCGGCGTCGACCGGTTACCTTGATGCGAATCGACGAGATAGCGTTGCAAGACGACCGTTGTGATGGTCAATACGAGCGTCATCCCGACGAACAAGCCGAAGCGGTAGTCACGATAGAAGGCACCGCCGAGCATGACACCGCCGGCGATAGCCAAGTTGACGAGCCAATAATCATATACATAAATCGCTTTCCGATTCGATTCTTCCATCGAATCGATGACGATTGCCTCCAAGGCCGGATAGTTCAACCCGTTGGCGACCGCGTGACCGAAGTAGAGAATGGCCACGGCGAGTGCCCAATTGTTTGATGGGTGAATCGCCACCGTCATTCCGATGAAGCAAAGGATTTGAACGAGTTGGCCGATTTGTAAGACGTGCTTGCGATTGAAGCGATCCGAGAAGTACCCACCGAACAAGCCGGTGACATACCCGACGATGACGAATGACGTCATGATGATCCCGGCAGCGATTTTGCCGAGTTCTTCTGAAAAGTATAAAGCCATGAATGGAAAGATGGCCGAGCCGACGATGCGGATGAAAAAGCCGCAGACGAGTCGAAGCCGAACGTTGGTTGGAAAATCTTTGAATTTCATGTGAGCACCTCCTTGTCACTACTTTAAACGTGGACTACACTTGGTAAAAAGAGACAAAATATTTGGACATGTCCACTTTTAGGGGGAAGGTCATGAATGCGAAACTAGTGGCGATTTATCGCCACACGATAGAGACGGGCAAAAGGGAAGTGACGTTGCGGGAAGCGGTTGAAGCGGTCGGCTATAGTGAGAAACAAGTGAAGCGTGATATCAAGGCGTGGCAAACGTTAGGCTGGGTGGAATATCAGGCCGGGAAAGGGCGGGGTCATGAATCAATACTCCGCTTTCAGTCGGGATTTGCTCGAACGCTGAACGACTGGGTCGAAACCTCATTCTCAACGGCCTCGATGGCGGACGCGGCCAAATGGTTGGAGTGGGAGTGGCCACCCGCGTTACGTGAATTGATTCAAGCCCGGATTTGGAGTCGATTCGGTTTCGAACAGACGGAAGAAGACCGATTCGTGTTCCCGCGTACCCGGACGCTTGAATCACTCGACCCGCTCGACATCCATATCGCGATGGAGGCGTCCTTGTCTCGGCACGTCTTCGATCGCCTCTTCGAATGGGATGGGACGACGGTCCAAACGTCCCTTGCCCATCATATCGAAGAAGTGACATTCGGATTTCGGTGTTATATCCGAAAAGGCGTCACATTCCACAACGGAATGACGTTAGCCGCCAAAGATGTCGTTTACGCGTTGAATCGATTATTGGCTCGCGGAAAACAAGTTTGGTTGTTCGCGCCAATCGAACGGGTCGAATCGCCGGCGCCTTACGTCATTGACATCCATACGAAAGCGCACCGGGCCTACATCGAACGTTTACTTGCCCAAACGCCGGCATCCATTACGTATGAAGGGGCAGAAGGGATTGTCGGGACGGGACCGTTCAAATTGGAGAAACGGTCCGAAGAAGTCGTCCGGTTGCGGGCGTTCGAGCGTGGGCTTCGACCGCGTCCTTCATTAGATGTGGTCGAATTTGTCACGTTCTCAGAAACGGATTATGCCAAGTGGAGCGCCGGTGATGATCAGAGCATCGTCAAGTGGATCGCTGAGGCCGGGGCGCGTTATCTCATGTTCAACTTGCAGCACTCTTGGCTCAAAGATGATATGGACACACGACTTGCCATTCAACAGGCAATCCATAAAGAAGCGTTCGTCGACTTGGGAGGAGAGCGTCATCAAGTGGCCCATGGTTTTTTCCCGGAGGCGAGTCGACCGGTGGCGGCACCAAAAGCAACGGGAAGTTCGCGCCGTCCACTGCGTCTATTGCATTTGCCGTTCGACGTTGCGACAGAAGACGCGATGCTTGTCGCGGAACAGTTGCGCGTAGCCGGCTTTACCGTTGAGACCGAGACGTATACGATTGCCTCGTTACTACAAGAGGAGACGCTCCGCCGTGCTGATTTGATTTTATGCGGGGAGATGATGAGCGAAGATCTCGATTTGGCGTTTCTCGCGTTTTTGACGAGTGAACTGTCACTCGTCGGCAAGTTAATCGCGCATGAAACGGAGCTCCGGACGATGATGGACCGTTACCGTCAGACCGATATGAGTGCGTGGCCGTGGCTCCATCGTGACGTCGAGCGTTATTTGACAGAAGCGGCACTTGTTATTCCTCTGTATCACGTGGCCCGAGAGCGGCGATTCCCGAGCTTTCTAGGGGAAGTTCCAGTCGATGTGTTCGGCCACCCCCGCTACGACCAGCTGTGGATTCGGCCTTCGGTGTAAACGAAAAGGAGATGCCGCGGCATCTCCTTTTGCTTATAGTTGGGCGAACGCGCGATTCACAGCGGCAATCGTCTCTTCGATATCTTGTTCGGTATGCTCAGTCGTCAAGAACCAAGCCTCGTACTTCGAAGGGGCTAAATTGACACCGTTCTCGAGCATCAATTTGAAGAAACGTCCGAACACTTCACCGTCTGATTTTTCGGCGCCTTCGTAATCGGTCACAATCTCGTCCGTGAAGTAAACCGTAAGGGCACCTTTTAAACGGTTCAACGTGATGGTCACACCATGTGTTTCTGCGGCTTCACGAATCCCGGCCTCGAGCTCGGCACCGAGTGCGTCGAGCTTTTCGTAAACGCCGGGTTGCTCGAGAACCTCGAGACAAGCGAGACCCGTTGCCATCGACGCCGGGTTGCCGGCCATTGTTCCGGCCTGATAGGCTGGGCCGAGCGGAGCGACCGTCTCCATGATTTCAGCTTTACCGCCATAGGCACCAATCGGCAAGCCTCCGCCGATGATTTTCCCGAGTGCGGTCATATCCGGTTCAATCCCGTACACTTGCTGGGCGCTTCCGTACGTGAAACGGAACGCCGTGATGACTTCGTCGTAAATGACGAGCGCACCATGTTCATGGGTGATGTCATTGACGGCCTGGAGGAAGCCTGGTTTCGGCTCGACGATCCCGAAGTTCCCGACAATCGGTTCGACGAGGACGCAGGCGATTTGATTTCCCCATTCGTTCATCATGTCGCGAAACGCTTCGACGTCATTGAACGGCACGGTGATGACTTCTTTCGCCGTAGCTCGTGTGACGCCGGCCGAGTCTGGTGAGCCGAGCGTGGCCGGTCCACTGCCTGCCGCGATGAGCATCAAGTCCGAGTGACCGTGATAGCAACCGCTGAATTTGACGACGAGCTCACGACCGGTATAGGCGCGAGCGACACGAACGGTCGTCATGACCGCCTCGGTCCCTGAGTTGGTGAAACGGACTTTACCCATTGACGGGATGGCCGCCTTTAGTTTTTTCGCGAACTCGACTTCAAGCGCGTGCGGTGTCCCGTAAAGGAGTCCTTTAGACGACGCCTCAATCAACGCTTTATGGATATGCGGATGGGCGTGGCCTGTGATAATCGGTCCGTACGCCGCCAAATAGTCGATATAGCGATTGCCGTCGACGTCATAGAAATAAGCGCCGTCTCCTCGTTCCATATAGACGGGTGCACCGCCGCCGACTGCCTTGAATGAGCGGGAAGGGCTATTGACCCCGCCGACGATGTGCGTCAAGGCGTCGGTATACAAAACGTCTGAATTGTTGCGTGTAGATGGTGTTGCCATATGTATTGCCTCCTTTTACAAATTCGCACTTATTGTATCATAGCCGTCAACCGCATAAGCTCAACGTTTGACGACCGTTCAAGAAATCAGTACACTATTTATAAAGATTACTATGTAAGAAATAGGTTAATTCTAACTGACATTTCGCATGAATTTTATAGAAGAAATGAGGGATTGACGTGGGAAGCGAAATGCTTGACCATGCTGTTCAGTCGCTCCGAGAACATGGAGTCAGAATGACGCCTCAGCGCCAGGCCATTTTGGAGTACCTCGTCACGGAGCACAGTCACCCGACAGCGGATGACATTTATAAGGCACTTTCGGCGAGATTTCCGAACATGAGTGTCGCTACCGTCTACAATAACTTGCGCGTCTTTAAAGAAGTCGGACTCGTTCAAGAGATGAACTATGGGGACGCTTCGAGTCGCTTTGATTTTGTGACGTCGCGTCACTACCACATCATCTGTGATGCATGTGGGAAAGTCGTCGACTTCAACTATCCGGTCCTCGACGAAATCGAATCGGTCGCGTCTCAATTGACAGGGTTCAAAGTCGATCGTCACCGTCTTGAAGTATACGGGACGTGCCCAGCTTGCCAAGCTGAACAAGCGCATAAACATTAAAAAACATCCTCAGGCAGAGGATGTTTTTTTATTCGTGTGAATGGGTTTGACGCTTATTATATTTTTCATCGAACTCTTTACCTTCGAGCGATTGATCGATCGTGAGCGGTTCGTCGCAGTGCATACATAAGTCGACCCGGCCGAGCATCTTTGTCGGTTTCTCACAATTCGGGCAAGTGACGACGATGGCTTTCGTGGATGCCATCCCAATAATAAAGTAGAGCGCTGAACTCGATAACACCATCACGAAGCCTAGCAACATGAAAATAATCATCAGCCATGTGATGCTTTTCGCCAACAGGCCGAGATACATGACTCCGATTCCCGCAAAGACGAGCAACAACGCAAGGTTTCGAGCGCGATTGATTTTATTCCCCCGTTTTTTCATTTCGTAATCCCTCCATGTCTGTCTTTACTATAGCTCATCTGCACGACCGTGAGAAGTTCATACAATCGCTGGCAGGAGAATTTTAAAAGAAGGCGAATCATTTTTGTATCAGATTATTGGGTGGACGATTGTGGTTCATCATTATAGAAAGAAGGTATCAAGGTGACTATGGAGTATGCGACGCGCACGATCTATTCGGAATATGCGGCCTTGAAGACAACGCTTGGCATCATTGAAGTGAAAAAGAAACGGCCGAGAGATCCTTTGACCGATCAATCGGACCGGCTGTTGATTGTGATTGAAGCGAAAGAAGAACCGTTCTGGACAGTGAAACATTATCAGGTTGGGCAAGAAAAAATTATTCTTCATCTCGTAAGTGACTCGATGATGGATCGTTGGATTTTAATGAACGAGAATCGCCGGGCCATTCATTGGATTGAAGATGGAATGGTCTTGTTTGAACGAAATACGTTTTTATTAGACTTGCGACAACGCCTTCGTAATTTTTCGAATGATGAGCAACGTCTTCAACTGTCCCTTGCTTTTGCGAAGTTGTTGCGACGCTTTGAAGATGGACGAAGCTTATTTTTACAAGAGGAGCATCAAGATGCTTTCACCCAAATCCATCATGCCTTGACTCATTTGGCGCGGTTGTCGGTGTTGGAGGCCGGAATTCATCCGGAAATCGTATTGTGGAAGCAAGTGCGCACACTCGATTTGGAAATATATAAGTTACATGAAGAACTGGTGAGCGGACAAGAATCGCTAGAACAGCGGATTCATTTGGTAATCATC